>JBBSRO010000006.1:0-77273 GCA_038242955.1 Lysobacterales bacterium | reverse complement strand
TGCAGACCCTTCCCGTTGCCCAGGCGGGAGGGGTTTCTTTTTGCCAGCCGGTTACTAAGGGCGCACTACCTGCGCGGGTGGCGGGCGTGCTTGATCAGCGCACATGCAAATTGCGATTCGATGCGCCTGTGGACCAGCGCTCAGGTCCGATCAGCGCGGTGCGGTCCTTGCCGCAGATGCATCGCTTCCGGGGGCCTCGTCGTCCTGATTAACGTATTGGGTTGCCGGAAGAGTGATGTCTTCATCCAGCCATTGGCCACCGGTGATGCCCAAAGCGCTGTCCAGGATTGTAGGTAGCAGCCCAGAGGGCAGTGCACTTTCGCTGTTCCACAGGATCACGATGCCGACGTCATGGTCAGGCAGTAATGCCATTGCACCGCGATAGCCCTGTACAGCACCGCCGTGGAAGGCGACCTCATGTCCCGCATAACTGAACGCGCGCCAGCCCAGCGCGTAACCGGCTGAGCTCAACCGGGTGCGGCGCCAGCTTGAGCTTGAGCCGCGTATTTCGCGGGGGGTGTCGATGAGAGGTTGGTGCATGGTTGCCAGTAACGGTGCGGGCAATACGTCAGGCCGATGCCCGGTCTGTGCGATCAACCATTGCGCCATGTCGCTGATGCTGGCGTTGACGCCAGCCGCGGGGGCAACGCGGTAATAGCTCGGCTTCGGCATCAACGGTACCCAACCGCTGCCGCCGCGCACATGTGGCTTGGCCCAGCGTGCACTGGCTTCGATGCCGTCCAGCCCATAGCTGGCATCGTTCATGCCCAGCGGCTTGAAGATGCGACGCGTGACGGTCTCACTGTAGAACTGACCGGTGGTGGCAAATACCACGTCGCCGATCAGGCTGAATGCGACGTTCTGGTAGGCATAACATTGGCCTGGCGCGCAGGCCATCGGTGCACTTGCAAGCTTGTGGGTCAGGGTCAGGAAATCGGTGTTGGCTTCAAGATCGCGGTCGAAGGCATTGCGGGTCAGGCCAACCCGGTGGCTGAGCAGGTCAGCAACGGTGACTTGCTGCGCCGCGTCGGGCTGCGACAAGCGGAAGCCCGGAACGTAGTCAACCAGCTTGCTATCCCAGCGCAGCACGCCGTCGTTCACCAATATCCCGGTGACAGCGCCTGCAAACGATTTGGATAGAGAAGCCAGGCGGAATACGGTATGCGCATCTACCGGCAAGCCGTTGCGGGAATCAGTAACGCCATAGCCACGCGCACTGAGCACGCGCCCGTTCTGCACGATGGCCACCGCAAGTCCAGGAATCCGGCCGTCAGCTACCATTTCCTCGGCCATGGCCTCAAAAGCACGTACGTCGAGTGGCGCCGATGTGGGCGCCGCTTGCCTGGCAGGCACCCCGGTCAGCGCTGCTGGTTGCGGCACATGCGCCGGATCCACAACGCGTGTATTCCATTTGAGATTCACCTGCGCGGCCGCAGCCACTGCAAGCGGTAACAGCATGGCGAGCAACCCGAGCCGGCCTGCCTGCCGAGTAAGACTGTCTTTCATCGGCGTTGTCCCCTGCGTATGCTTCGAGTACTGGTCGATTCTAGCGCCTGTTTCCCTGCTTGCATGAACAAGGAGAACGTACGGATGATTGCTTTATTGATTCTGCTCGTAATTGTGGTGGTAATCGTGTTCTGGGGCATGGGCATCTACAACGGCTTGGTCACTGCGCGCAACGCATTCAAAAATGCCTTCGCGCAAATTGACGTGCAATTGCAGCGTCGCTTCGACCTGATCCCGAATCTGGTGGAAGTCGCCAAGAAATACATGGCGCATGAGAGCGAAACACTGGAGGCTGTGATCGCCGCACGTTCGGCTGCGCAGGCAGGCCTGGCCGCAGCCAAGGCTAACCCTGGCGATGCCGAGGCGATGGCGCAACTTGCCGCGACGCAAGGTCAGCTGAGTGCAGGCCTTGGCCGGCTGATGATGGTGGCCGAGGCCTACCCGGACCTGAAAGCCAACCAGAACATGATGCAGCTCACCGAGGAGCTGACCAGCACCGAGAACAAGGTCGCCTTCGCGCGGCAAGCGTTCAACGATTCGGTGATGAGCTACAACAACAAGCGCGAAGTATTCCCGAACAGCATCTTTGCCGGCATGTTCAACTTCGCCCCGGCCACCTTGCTGGAAATTCCGGCCGAGAAGCAGGCCGAAGTCCGCGCCGCACCGAAGGTGGAATTCTGATCAGATCGATGATTCGAATTGCCAGGGCGCACGCCTGCGTGCACCTTGGCGTTGCAGGACGACACGCATGAATTTCTTCGAGCACCAAGCCGCCGCCCGGCGTACGTCTTCCCGGCTGGTGATCCTGTTCGGGCTGGCTGTGGTCGGCATCGTGCTGGCGGTGGACGCTGTGACCTGGATTGCGACACGCGGTTCGACGTCCATGCTTGCCTTCACCACGGTCGGCACGATTGCCGTCATCGCGTTGGGGTCCATGTACCGGATCTCCAGCCTGAGTGGCGGTGGCGAGCCGGTGGCGTTGCAGATGGGCGGTGTGCCCGTGCCAGAGAACACCACCGACCTCAACCTGCGCAGGCTTCGCAACGTGGTCGAGGAGATCGCGATTGCTTCCGGCGTGCCGGTGCCGAAGATCTACGTACTTGAGCACGAGGCTGCGATCAACGCGTTCGCTGCTGGCTACTCGCCTTCCGACGCTGTGATCGCGGTGACCCGTGGCGCCTTGGACAAACTCAACCGCGATGAGTTGCAGGGCGTGATTGCGCACGAATTCAGCCACATTCTGAATGGCGACATGCGACTGAATATTCGCCTGATCGGTGTGTTGTTCGGCATCATGATGATCGGATTGATTGGCCGCAAGATTTTGTGGCACGGGCGTTTCAGCGGGCGCAGCAGGGATGCCGGCGCGATGCTTGTAGCAGCATTGGTGGCGTTGATCGTCGGCTACATCGGTCTATTTTTTGGTCGCATGATCAAGGCTGGTGTAAGCCGGACGCGCGAATCCTTGGCCGATGCCAGCGCGGTACAGTTCACCCGACAGTCGCAAGGGTTAGCCGGCGCACTCAAGAAAATTGGTGGATTAGACGCCGGCGCACGTTTGAACGACCGCGCCAATGCCGAGGAAGTCAGCCACATGCTGTTCGGCGATGGCGTGGGGTTCTCTGGCCTGTTCGCTACGCATCCGCCGCTGATCAAGCGTATCCAGGCACTAGAGCCGGGCTTCCGTGGCGAAGAACTCGAGCACCTGCAGGCGCGTTGGCATGCGTCGCCACCCAATGGGTTGCAGGAAGACATCCACATGGGCCTGGATGGCGGACTGGGGTCGCAACTTCCAGGCGCGTATCAGCAATTGGACGTGACGCCGCCGATGGTGGCCGCACAGGTCGCGACGCCGGCAGCCGACGACTACAGTCGTGCCGACAGCATTGCCACCGCAATGCCAGAGGCGCTGCGTGACTTGGCCCAGGATCGCGAAACGGTGATGCCGTTGTTGCTGGCAATGTTGCTGGCTGATGAAGAAAATCTTGCCGCGCGCCAGCACATGGAAATCAGCAGCCGGCTTGGCGAAGCGTGCGCCGACCATGCCACGCGCATCCACCAACAGCTCACCGCTGACATGCACCCGATTCTGCGCTTGCCGCTGGCCTCACTGGCATTTCCGGTATTGCGCCTGCGCCCGCGTCCGCAGCTGGACAGCTTCATGGATGCGGTGTTCGCCGTGGTCAATTCTGATGGCGAAGTTTCGCTGTTCGAATACTGCCTGGGCCGCCTGCTCACCGTGCAGGTGCGTGAATCACTGGATCCTTCCCGCTATGCACGCTTCGGCCGGCGCAAGCCGGGTAACGTGAAGCAGGAATTTTCGACATTGCTGTCGGTGGTCGCGCAGGCAGGCAGTCCGGATGATGCTACGGCGGCGCAACGCGCCTATCTGGCCGGCATGCAACGGGTACTACCGCGTGACCACGTGCCTTATGCACCGCCCGCCACTGGCGTGCTGTCATTGGATGCCGTGTGGGAACCGCTGGACGCACTGGATCCGTTGGCGAAGCAAGTCATGGTCGAGGCGATTACCGCAGCGATCAGCCATGACGGTCGGGTCAGCGTGGCCGAGGCCGAACTGCTGCGGACCATCTGTGGCGTGCTGCATTGCCCGCTGCCGCCGATGCTGGAGCGCGGTTAGTTTTTCTTCCCTACTGGCTGTTGCTGCTACCGCTCCGCATTCAATGGTTCAACCTTGCTTGATCACATCCGCCGCGCGCTCAGCGATCATGATCGTCGGTGCATTGGTGTTGCCACTCGGCAGCGTCGGCATCACCGAGGCATCGACTACACGCAGCCCGCTCACGCCGCGCACGCGCAGCTGCACATCCACCACCGACTGTACGTCATCGCCCATCCGGCAGGTGCCAACCGGGTGATAAACCGACTCCGCCTTGGCGCGGATGAACTCGCCCAGTTCGGCGTCGGACAAGTCGTTGCGGGTGGGATGGATCGGTGTGCCGCGATAAGCATCGAATGCTGACTGCGCGAAAATTTCGCGGCTGATCTTGGCGCATTCGACCATCATCTTCAGGTCAAAGCCTTGTTCGTCGCTGAGGTAGTTAGCCTGAATATCTGGCTTGTCGTTCGCGTTGTTGCTTGCCAGCAGCAGCCGGCCACGGCTACGCGGGCGCAGGAAGCAGGCGTGCAGGGTGTAGCCGTCGCCGGATAGGCGGTTGCGACCGTGGTCATCCAGCATCGCCGGGACGAAATGGAACTGGATGTCACTACGCTCATCAGTGGCCAGTGGCGAACGGAAGAAGCCGCCGGCTTCGGCGATATTGCTGCTGCCCGCGCCGCGGTGGCCGCGCAGGTAGTAGTCGAATGCCATCTTCGCTTCGTTGATGTGGTCGTACGTGATCCGTTTTGTGGAGTGCTGCAGCGTGCAGATGTCGAGGTGGTCCTGCAGGTTACCGCCGACGCCGGCGGCGTCATGCGCGATGTCGATCCCATGGCCGCGAAGATGCTCCGCCGGACCGATGCCGGACAGCATCAACAACTGCGGCGAGTTGATCGTGCCGCCACACAGGATCACTTCGCGTGTGGCAACTTGGTGCGTCGCCTTGCCGCGATGCATGTAGTCCACGCCATTGGCACGCCGCGATGCGTCGAAGGTGATCCGACTCGCAAGCGCGCCGGTATGCACGGTCAGGTTAGGGCGATTTTTCGCGGGGTTGAGGTACGCCACTGCCGATGAGCAGCGCGCCCCATCGCTTTGGGTGACCTGGTACAAACCAACGCCTTCCTGCGAGACACCATTGAAATCGGGATTGATCGGGATGCCAGCCTGGTGGGCGGCATCGATGAACACCTGCGACAACACGTTGTGATGACGCAGGTCGCTGACGCCCAGCGGTCCGTTGCCGCCGTGCAGATCGTCGCCGCCGCGACTATTTCCTTCCGCTCGCTTGAAGTAGGGCAGCACCGTGTCCCAATTCCAGCCGGATGCACTACGGGCCCAGTGGTCATAGTCTTCTTCCACGCCGCGGATGTAACACATCGCATTGATCGAACTAGATCCGCCCAACACCTTGCCGCGTGGCCACCACAGGCGACGCCCGTTGAGGTGCGGCTCGGGCGCGGTGTTGTAATCCCAGTTCACGCCTTTGCGGTTGACCAACTTGGCCAGCCCCGCGGGCATGTGGATGAAAGGGTGCCAGTCACGCGCACCGGCTTCCAGCAACAGGACCTTGGTGTCGGGATCCTCACTCAGGCGATTTGCAAGAACGCAGCCGGCGGAACCCGCGCCGATGATGATGTAGTCGAACATGTTGTCCAAAAGTACTACCGCCCCATCGCGATGACCCCTCCGACGCTATGCGCCATGGCTAGAGCATATGCTCGGGCAATTGGCGACGACAAAGATTATTCAGGGAGACTGCGGCGGTGGCGCATGCCGGTCGCTACGGTTACCTTTGCCGACATCGCGTAATGCTGCGCAATGAACAGGCCAAAATGACGGACACCACTGCCACACCCGGGCGCATTGGTCTCTTCAAGTCAGCGCTGGGCGAATCGCCTGCGCTGCTCTGGTCGTTCCTGTACTTCTTCTGCCTGCTCAGCGGCTACTACGTGCTGCGCCCCGTACGGGAAGCGATGGGTGCATCCAGCGACATGACCACCGTATTCCCACCGGCCATGATCGAATTCTTCGCGGCGCGCGGCATGTCGTTGAAAGACCTGAGCCTGCAGGTACTTTTCAGTATGACCTTCGTGATCATGCTGGTGTTGCAGCCGGTCTATGGCGCGCTGGTCAGCCGTTATCCGCGGCGGGTTTTCCTCCCGGTCATATATGGGTTCTTTATCGCGAATCTGCTCCTGTTTTACGTCGCATTCCAGAGCAACATGCCCGGTCGCGGGATGGCGTTTTTCCTTTGGCTGACCGTATTCAACCTCTTCGCAGTGGCAGTGTTCTGGAGCTTCATGGCCGATGTCTTCGACAACGTCGAGGCGAAGCGCTATTACGGCTACATCGGGGCGGCTGGGACGCTTGGCGCGATGCTTGGCCCAACGTTGACTCGAATCCTGGTGGAACGGGTAGGGATTGCGAACTTGATGCTGGTGTCCGCTGGGTTCCTCTCGATCTGCGTGTTTTGCCTGCTGCGCCTGCGCCGGCATGCAGTGCAGCGCGAAACCGAGCGCAAGCTGGTCAGCGGCGAAATACCGATGGGCGGCAGCGTGCTGGCCGGCCTGAAACTGATCTCACGCGAACCCTTGCTGCGTTGGCTGGCAGTGTTGACCTTGTTCGGTGTTGGCGTCGGTACGCTGCTCTACAACGAACAAGCCGCGATCGTGCGCAGGCTCTATCCGGATGCACTGTTGGCAACCGCGTATTACGCCAACATCGACTTGGCGATAAACGGACTGGCGTTGTTCGTGCAGGTATTCGTGACTCGCGCGCTGCTCTCGCGCTTCGGGATCAAGCCGGCGCTGCTGGTGCCGGCGGGCGCGATCCTGCTGGGCTATGCGGCGCTCGCTGCATCACCGCTGCCACTGATGGTGGCGGTTGTGCAAGTCGTGACGCGTGCCAGCGAGTTCTCGCTGTCCAAGCCTGCACGTGAAACCATCTACACCCGGGTGGGCCGCGAGTGGCGCTATAAGGCCGGCGCGGCGATCGACACGGTCATTTATCGCGGTGGCGACCTCACCTTCGTGTGGGTCCACAAGGCACTGTCGGCGTTTGGTTCCAGCGTCGTGTTTGGTTTAGGTATTTTGGTCGCAGGCGGGATGACCCTGGGCGCATGGAAGGTGCTGCAGGAAGCAAAGAAATTGCCGGATGAGCGGGCATCGGAAGGGCACGCGGGACTTTGAAACTGCGTTGGAGACGATGGGGTTGGCGGCAGCGCCTTGCGTGGTTCGTGCTGGCGGGTTTCCTGGGAGTCTGCGTGGATGGCTTCTATGTCGAGCCAGCGCGGTTGGTTGAGCGCGACTACACGCTGCCGTTGTCGAATTGGTCACTGGCCTGCGACGGCCTGCGGGTGGATGTGATCAGCGACACCCACACCGGCTCACCGCGTAACGGGTTGGACAAGCTTGATCGCATCGTCGCGCAGCTGATCGCCAGCGATGCCGACATCGTGTTGATGACCGGTGACTACGTGATCCTCAGCGTGCTGGCCGGCACGTACATCCCAGCCGAGACAATTGCCGACCACCTCAAGCCGTTGACCGCACGCAAGCAGGTTTATGCAGTTCTAGGCAATCACGACTGGTGGAAAAATGGTCCGAAGGTGTCGCGTGCGTTCGCCGGCGCAGGCGTGCGCATGATCGACAACATGGCGCTGCCAATAGACACAGGCGGATGCAGTTTTTGGCTGGCTGGTCTGGGTGACCTTCTGGAGGGACGTCCGGATGTGCGTGCGACCTTCGCCACGATTCCATCAGACCTGCCGGTCATCGCGATCACTCATGAACCGGCACTCTGGCCAAAGATCCCGACACAAGCCACGCTCACGATTGCCGGCCACACCCACGGTGGCCAGATTAATCCGTTCGGGTTGTTTACTCCGGCTAAGTTCAAGCCGTACTCACACCAACTCAAGGGCACCTACACAAGCAATGGACGCAGCTTGTTCGTCAGTTCCGGCATAGGCACTAGCATTCTGCCTATGCGGTTGGGCGTGCCGCCGGAGATCTCACGGCTGACGTTACGCAGCAAGCACTAAGCGGCTGCGCGTGCGTCGTTGCGACCATGCATTGCCGCGTAGCCTGCCGAACGCAATTCAGCAGGGTCGAAATCATCGACGGTGATCGCGTCCAGCGTCATCACGCGAAGTTCTTCAAGCAGCACGCGCTCGTCGGCAGTGATCCAGCCTTCGCGTACACCTTCGTCCAGTTGGGTATCGAAATCCAGCGCTTCGATGTCGCTGTTCTTCAGCGCCTTCAGGAACTTGCGCTCCACCGGCTCGGCCATGATTACCTTCGGTAGGTAACTGATGATGCGGCCTGCCGGGTTGTTGGCGAGCGGCGTGGTGTAAATACCATCAGCCATTCGCTCGCGTGCATCGCAGGGCGTCATCATCAAGGCGGCAACCTTGTGGCCTAGGCGATCACTCGGAGCCTGCGCACGACGTCCCCACGGGAAGATCAGCATCCACAGCAAATAGCCGACCGGACGGATCGGGAAATTGCGCAACGCACCTGAAAGCGCGGTCTCGATTTTGTTCACGGCATCATGGATCGTCCATGCCACCAGCGCTTGGTCGCCAACTGGATTACCTGCGTCCTGGTGGCGCTTGAGGATGGCACTGACGATATATAACTGGCTAAGTACGTCGCCCAGTCGTCCGGACAGCGACTCCTTGAATTTCAGTTTTCCGCCCAGCATCAGCATTGAGGTGTCGGCCATGACTGCCAGCGCGGCCGAATAGCGGTTGAGCTTTCGGAAGTAGCGGCGGGTGTCTGCGTCACCCGGGGCGGCGCCGATGTGCGAGCCAGTCAGGCCGTACCACCAGCTGCGTACGGCATTGGAAATCGCAAAACCAATATGTCCGAACACCGCCACGTCGAATCCATCGATGCGCGCCTTCGGGTCTTCCAGCTGCGCCGACTTCATTTCTTTCATGACCCACGGATGGCACAGGATTGCGCCCTGTCCGAAGATCATCAGGCTGCGGGTCATGATGTTGGCGCCCTCGACCGTGATCGCGATCGGTGCGGCTTGCCATGAGCGGCCGGCGAAGTTGCGCGGGCCGAGAATAATGCCCTTGCCACCAAGGATGTCCATCGCATCAATCGATGCGCGGCGGCCCATTTCCGTGCAGTGGTACTTGGCAATGGTGGATGGCACCGCCGGGTTTTCGCCGCGCTGTACGGCTGCGGCGGTCGCCTCGGACAAGGCGCTGCATGCGTAAGCATTGCCGGCCAAACGGGCAAGGGCTTCCTCCACACCTTCGAAGCGGCCGATCGACAGGCCGAACTGCTTGCGCATGCGCGCATAGCTGCCGACTGCGACCGCGCCCATCTTCGAGCCGCCGCTGGCGGTGGAGGGCAGGGTGATCGAACGGCCGATCGACAGGCATTCCATCAGCATCTGCCAGCCCTTGCCGGCATGATCTTCGCCACCGATCAGCTGCGACAACGGCACGAATACGTCCTTGCCGTGGATCGGGCCATTCTGGAATGGTGAGTTGAGCGGGAAATGGCGGCGGCCAATTTCCAGGCCTGCAGTGTCTGCCGGCACCAGTGCCAGCGAGATACCGATGTCGCGTTTGTCGCCAAGCAATGCATCCGGGTCGTACATGCGGAATGCGACGCCAATCAGCGTGGCGACCGGCGCCAGGGTGATGTATCGCTTGTTGAGGGTCAGGCGGATGCCGAGCACGTTGATGCCGTTCCACTCGCCCATGCAGACGATGCCGTAATCCGGGATCGAGGTCGCATCGGAACCTGCGAACGGACCCGTCAGCGCGAAGCAAGGGACCTCGCGGCCATCGGCCAAGCGCGGCAAGTACTGCTGCTTCTGTTCTTCAGTGCCGTAGTGCATCAGCAGTTCGGCCGGACCAAGCGAGTTCGGCACGCCCACGGTCGAGCTCACCACTGCCGACAGTGAAGAGAGCTTCTGGATGACCTTGTGGTTCATCAGCGCGGAGAAGCCCAGGCCGCCGTATTCGGTTGGGATGTTCAAGCCAAAGAACTTGTTGACCTTGATGTAATCCCACAGCTCGGGCGACAGGTCAGCACGGACATGCGTGATGTCCCAGTCATCGGTCATTTGGCACAGGGTTTCGCACGGACCATCAAGGAACGCCTGTTCTTCCGCAGTCAGCACGGGCTTGGGTAGGTCCAGCAACTGGTTCCAGTCAGGCTTGCCGGAGAACAGTTCGCCTTCGAAGCCGACCGTGCCGGCCTCCAGCGCAGTGCGTTCGGTGTCAGACAGTGGTGGCAGGAGCTTGGTATAGAAGCCCAGCAGCGGCGCAGTAATGAAAGGCTTGCGGATCTGCGGAATCAGCAACGGCACTGCGATCAATGTCACCAGCACCGCCAAGGCAAGGGTCGCCGCCAGATTGGCACCCAGTAGCCAGCAGCCCACCAGCAGGGTCGCGGTCAGTGCTGCCCAGACCGCTAGCCGCAGCCGGTGGTAGGCCGCGAATGCACCGGCGGCAAGGAAGACAATGATGGGTACGATGACGCTCATGCAGGACTCCGGCTACCGCGATTGATGGAAGTGGCGGCGTTGCATAGATTTGCAGCGGCGCCTACCATACGCAAAAGTACGGTGGATATCTTGATGCTGTCAACCAACATGGAAGAGCAAATACTCAGCCATACTGCCATGGCAGTCAGCGTACGGTTAAACTGCCCCCATGACCGACACCGTTGTGCGTAGCGGGCGCCTGAGCGCCGAAGACTGGGCCCGCGAGGCTCTTGACCAGATCGCCGAGCAAGGCGTGGCCTCGGTCGCGGTGGAACCGTTGGCGCGTCGGCTTGGAGTGACGAAGGGCAGCTTCTACTGGCATTTCCCGTCCCGTGACGCTTTGTTGCAAGCGGCGCTGGGTCGTTGGGAGACCAGTGAGCAGGAAGAAGTCTTCGGCAGGCTGGAGAAAGTGGCCGATCCGCGCGAGCGTTTGCGCGCGCTGTTCCAGGTCGTCGCGCACGAGGTCAAGTCACACATCATTTATAGCGAGCTGCTGAAGGCACTCGACCACCCGGCTGTCAGCCCGGTCATCGGTCGGGTTTCGCAGCGACGCTTGGACTATCTCACCGCGAGTTTCCGCCAGGCTGGGATGAGCCGCACCGCCGCTCAACATCGCGCGCGCCTTGCCTACGCGGCCTACGTCGGCTTCCTTCAGCTCAGCCTGCAACTGCATCAGCCGCGGCTGCAGCATGAAGAATTCGAAGCCTATGTCGATCACGTCATGCAGACACTGATCCCGGCGCCGTAAGGCGTCTTTTGCACCACCCGATCTTTTTCGCCAACTTCTTTCTAGTCTTATTGATGGAGCAATGACCATGGCCAGCAGCCTGGATGCGCTTACCCAATGGGTGATGGATGTAGCCCGCCTGACCCATCCCGAGCAGATCCAGTGGTGCGACGGCAGCGACAGCGAGAACGATGTGCTCATCGCGCAGATGCAGGCCGATGGCACCTTGCTGCCGCTCAACCCGGACACCCACCCGCGGAGCTGGTTGCATCGCTCCCATCCCGATGACGTGGCCCGCGTCGAACATCTGACCTTCGTCTGCACTCCCGAGCAGGATGACGCCGGCCCCAATAATCACTGGATGTCGCCTGCCGATGGCCATGCGCAGATGGATGCGCTGTTCGACGGCTGCATGGCGGGGCGCACCATGTACGTGATCCCGTATTGCATGGGACCGATTGACTCCCCACTGTCGCGTTGCGGTGTGGAAATCACCGACTCGCCTTACGTAGTGGCCAACATGCGGATCATGACCCGCATGGGCGCGGCGGCGCTGGCCCGCATCGAGCGCGAGGGTTCGTTCGTGAAGGGGCTGCATTCCATCGGCGAGCTCGATCCCAACCGCCGTTACATCATGCATTTCCCGGAAGAGCT
This sequence comes from Lysobacterales bacterium, assembly GCA_038242955.1. Classification (GTDB taxonomy): domain Bacteria; phylum Pseudomonadota; class Gammaproteobacteria; order Xanthomonadales; family Xanthomonadaceae; genus Thermomonas. Next base: position 65,250 of record JBBSRO010000006.1, on the reverse strand, counting down.
GGCCATCAAGTCCTTTGGGTCGGGCTATGGCGGCAACGCGCTACTCGGCAAGAAGTGCCATGCGCTGCGCATCGCCAGCCATCAGGCGCGCAAGGAAGGCTGGCTGGCGGAACACATGCTGATCCTGGGCCTGGAAAATCCACGGGGCCAGACCCACTACATCGCCGCCGCGTTCCCGTCTGCCTGCGGCAAGACCAACCTAGCGATGCTGATTCCGCCAGAAGGCTACCGCCGCGATGGCTGGAAGATCTGGACCGTGGGCGACGACATCTGCTGGATGCGCCCTGGTGCCGATGGCCGCCTCTATGCGATCAATCCGGAGGCCGGGTTCTTCGGCGTGGCGCCGGGCACGTCAGAGAAATCCAATCCGAATGCCTTGGCCAGCATCCAGCACGACACAATCTTCACCAATGTTGGCTTGACCGCAGACAACCAGCCGTGGTGGGAAGGCATCGACAATGGCCAGGTGCCGGTCACCGACTGGCGTGGCGAACCTTACGACCCGGCCAAGCGTCCCGCTGCGCACCCCAATGCGCGCTTCACTGTGTCCGCCCGGCAATGCCCTAGTTGGTCGCCGATGGCCGAGGATGCGCAAGGTGTGCCGATCTCCGCGATCGTATTCGGCGGTCGGCGCGCATCGCTGGTACCACTGGTGTTCGAGGCGCGAGACTGGACGCATGGGGTGCTGGTCGGTGCCGCGATGGGTTCGGAGACCACTGCCGCCGCTACTGGCGCAGTTGGCGTGATGCGTCGCGATCCGATGGCGATGAAGCCGTTCTGCGGTTACAACTTCGCAGACTATTTTGCCCATTGGCTGTCCTTCGATCAGCCCGGCGCAAGCCTGCCAAAGATCTTCCACGTCAATTGGTTCCGCAAGGGCGACGACGGCAAGTTCCTGTGGCCCGGCTTCGGCGACAACCTGCGGGTGTTGGAGTGGATGCTCAAGCGCGTTGAAGGCACGGCGGGTGTGCAGGACACCCCGGTTGGCTCGCTGCCAGTGCAGGGCGAGCTCAACCTGGATGGGATGGACCTTTCCGATGAAGCCAGAGACAAGCTGTTCAGTTTCGATCAGGCGGGTTGGCAGGCGGAGTTCGCCAGCATTGGCCACTACTTGGAGGAATACGGCTCCAGAATGCCCGATGCCTTGAAAGGCGAGCAGTCACGGATCAGCTGGTCACTTTTGCACGCCTAGTGCCCGGACTGGGCCTCACTTCTCCTTCGTGGTCAAGATGAATAGCAAAATCATGAGACTGAATACGTAATTCACTACATGAAGTGCGGGTGAGGGGGTTGTTAAAGATTTGTTGGGTGGTCTATAGTCGGGTAGTCAGGCCGTTTCACGCCGCGACGTATTCCTAAAACAAGCATTTTTTTTGTCACAACTATCCCTATGGGGGTTTCACAATGGCTTCTAATTATTTTGCCAAGGGCCTGAAGCGGAGTGCGCTTACTGTCGCGCTCAGCCTCTGCTTCGCCGGCGGCGTCCAAGCTCAGAGCACCACAGGCACGGTATCCGGCAATGTTCCAGCCGGATCCTCCGTCGTCGTTACCAATAACAGCGGCTTCAATCGCACAGTGACGGCTGATGCAAACGGCCGGTACAACCTGAGCAACCTGCAGGTCGGTACGTACACCATCACCTCCGGTACCGACACGCGTAACGTCGTGGTCACCGTGGGCTCGAACAACAACGTTTCCTTTGGTGGTGACACCACGACGTTGGGCGCCGTTGTCGTGACGGGTTCCAATGTCGCGCAGATCGACGTCTCATCGGTCGATACCCGCACCGTGCTGACCTCTGAAGCACTGGCACGCCTGCCCATGCGCCGCAACGCTGAAGCAATCGCGCTGCTGGCCCCGGGTGCCATCCAGAGCACGGCCACCAACTTCGGCGGCCTGATTTCGTTCGGCGGTGCTGGCGTTTCGGAAAATGCCTACTACGTCAACGGCTTCTTCACCGGCAACCCGGTTTCCAACCTTGGTGGTGACACGCTGCCCTACGGCGTGATCGACCAGCAGGAAACCTACACCGGTGGTTACAGCGCCAAGTACGGTCGTTCAGACGGCGGCGTGATCAACCAGATCGGCAAACGCGGTACGAATGACTGGAAGTTTGGTGGCCAGATCACCTACACCCCGCAGTCCCTGCGTTCATTGCGTGTCGATGAGTACTATCCGAATCTGCTGAGCCTCCTCAACGAAGCGAATGCAAATCCGAACATTCCGATCGATGCGTCCACGGGCTTGCCCTACCAGTACGCATACGAAAGTGCCACCAAGCCGGGTACCCTGTATTCGCGCGGCCGCGGCAATGAGAGCACCACGACCACCTATAGCGCGTATGTGGGCGGCCCGATCCTGAAGGATCGCCTGTTCTTCTTCTTGGGCGCCGAGTATTCCGAGAACACCAGCAGGGCCGTTCCCGTTTTCGGTGGTTCGCAGTCAAGCCATAACAATCGCCATGACCCGAACGTTTACGGCAAGCTGGATTGGAACATCAACAACGACCACCTGCTTGAGTACACCTTCCTGGGTAGCGAGTCGCACAGCGAGGGTGATCTGTACGTCTATGATTTCGCCTCCGGCACCGAAGGTGCAAGGCGTCCGACCGTTGCAACCCCGAACAACAGCTTCACCAGGTACAACACCCTCAAGTACACGGGTTACCTGACCGACACGCTGACCCTCAGCGCGCAGTACGGTCAAAGCGACTTCAAGAACGATCAGATCAACCCGGCGATCCTGGCTGGCGTTCCGTTCATTTCGTCTGCCACGAAGCAAAACCCCGCCATCGTGGGTACTTCGCCGATTCTGAATCGGCAGTCGGATTACACCGCCGTTGATTCGCACAGCACCACACAGGGTCTGCGCGTCGATCTTGAGTGGGTGCTTGGCAACCACACGTTGACCGCTGGTATGGACAACATGAAGTTCGAGGCACTGTCCGACGGCACCGCGCAGGTGGCACCCGTGTTCATCTACGGTAAGGCCGTCAATGGCGCCGCGAACATCAGTACTGCATTGGGCGTCGGCCCGACCGGTGCCGCAGCGAATGGCTACTACGTCCGTAAGTACAGGTATACCGATGCCTATGCATCGTCCTTGGACCAGAAGGCGTATTACCTGGAAGATCGCTGGCAGGTGACGGATAACTTCCTGCTTTCACTTGGCGTGCGTAACGACAGCTTCACCAACAAGAACGATGCAGGTACCACCTTCGTCGATGGCCAGAACCAGTGGGCCCCGCGCTTGGGCTTCGTCTGGGACTTGATGGGTGACTCCTCGTTCAAGGTATTCGGCAACGCAGGACGTTACTTCCTGTCCCTGCCGAACAGCCTGGCCCGTCGCGGCGCGTCTGCTTCTGACTTCTCCAGCGACTACTACACCTACACGGGTGTGGATGCCGATGGCGCACCCACTGGCCTGACCCCGATCGGCGGCATCAACGGCAAGCCGCCTCCGGGCCCGGTTTCGTCCAACGGCGAGATCGGCTTCGCGCCGGACGTCAAGAGCTTCGCGCCAGCGGACCTGAAGTACATCTACTCGGATGAGTTCATCCTGGGTATGGAGACTGAGCTGAGCAAGAGCTGGACGGTAGGCGCCAAGCTGACCTCCCGTTCACTGAAGTCCTCGGTTGATGACTTCTGCGATCCGTACGCCTTGATGGATGCAGCAGGCCTCACCCCGTATGACATGAAGGACGGCAAGTTCCTGGCCGCGTTCGGTGATGGCAGGCAGGTCCAGGTGTCGTACTGCTACATGTTCAACCCCGGTGGCACCAACACCTACAGCTTCCCGAACGCGAACGGTACCGATCTGACAGGGGGCTACACGGACCTTGCAATCAGTTCGCAGGAGCTTGGCTTCGAGGGCAGCATCAAGCGCGTTTACAACGCACTTGACCTGTACTTGGCGCATCCGTTTGACGGTAAGTGGGAAGGTCGCATCGATTACACCTTCAGCAAGAGCCGCGGCAATACCGAAGGTCAGGTGAAGTCCGAGTTTGGTCAGGCTGATATTTCCAAGACCCAGGATTGGGATTCGCCTGCCCTGATGCGCTATGCGTATGGCTACATGGCTAACGATCATCGTCATCAGATCAAGATGCGTGGCAGCTATGCCATCACGTCGGACCTGCTGTTGGGCGCCAACCTGCGTATTCAGGACGGTATGCCGATCAGCTGCATGGGCTTCTTCAACCCGGATGGCAGCACCGACGAGACCTCGCTTGAGGCGGATCCGGTTGGCTACTCCTCCTCGTATCACACCTGCTTCGGCAAGGTGGCGAGCCCGGGTAGCACGCGTACACCGTGGACCAAGACGCTGGATATGGGCTTGACCTATACCCCGTCGTTCCTGGACAAGAAGATGTCGATCGGCTTGCAGGTGTTCAACGTGTTCAACGAGCAGAAGGCTCAGCAGTTCGACATTCAGTCCGAAGTGCGTCAGGGGCCATACGTAGTTAACAATACGTTCCTGATGCCGTCTGGTAATGGTCGCCGCCAGACGCCGCGTTCCATGATGTTGACGGTGTCGTACGATTACTGACCGCTAGCGGTCGATTTGTTGTAAATCTGAACCGGCCTTCGAAAGAAGGCCGGTTTTTTCATGTGAGGTGCAAGGGAATGAACGCAACGATCGACGCGATCACCAGGCAGGCCGTGCGGAGCATGGACGCCGGCAATTGGGACGCTGCGCGTACCCACTGGCTGCGGGCATTGGATCTGGATATGAATTCCCCAGAGATCATGCTGGAGCTTTCGTACCTGGAATCGCTGGCGGGCTGTTATCTGGCAGCACGGGATTGGGCACTGCGAGCGGCTCGCGCTGGAACGCCGTCCATGGATGGCGTGGTGTCGCTTGTGCGCCGTCTACGCACTTTCAATGAGGTGCCGCCGCTACGCCAACTAGTGATCGGCTTGCTGCAAGCCGCGCCAACTTCGCATGGCCTGCTGGTGGAATGTGCAAGGCAACTGAGCAACCTGAACGATTTTCCCTTGGCGTTGCAGTGTGCAGAGGCCGCCGTTGCAAAGGCGCCAGACGACCTGGCCGCACGACTGGTGCGTGGGCAGTTGTTTGCGCAACACGCCCGTATCGATGAGGCCGTCGCCGACTTCAATTGGGTGCTGGGGCGCAATCCACGGATTGCCATCGGATGGTGGATCCTAGCCCGGTTGAAGAAGCAGACGGTGCAATCCAACCATCTGCCGCAACTTCGGGAATTGTCGAGAATGCAGGGTATACGTCCAGCCGATGCTGCGGCGGTGGCCCGTGCGTTGCACAAGGAGCTGGATGACATCGGGGACCATGCTGGCGCGTGGGAGGCCTTGGAAAGGCTCTGCATCATCAAGCGCTCCATGGAAAATTACCGTCCTGCTGAGACCCGCAATACCTTCGAGGCGTTGCTTGCGTGGTCCGGCGGGATGAACCCGCCAGCTGTGAGCCAACAGCAGGTTCGGGATCATCAAAAAGTGCCTGTCTTCATTGTCGGGATGCATCGCTCCGGTACCACGTTGATGGAGCAGTTGCTGGACGGAAGTCCAGAGATTCGCGGGCTCGGGGAGTTGTCAGATTTCACGAGTGCGATGCGTGATGCGAGCGACTACTACTGCAAGGGCACGACCGACCGAGCCATGGTTGATCGTGCTGCAAAGATCGACTTCGCGAGGGTAGGGCACCATTACATGGAGGGCTTGGCATGGCGGCTAGGTGACGAGAAGTTCTTCACCGATAAGCAGCCCGCAAACTTCCTAAACATCGGTTTCATCTGCGAAGCATTGCCGCAGGCAAAGATCCTGCACCTGGTTCGCGATCCGATGGAAACCTGTTTCTCGAACCTGCGCGAACTATTCACGGATATCAATTCATTTTCCTACAACCAGGAGGATTTGGCTGAGTATTTCCTGCAGTACCGTCGGTTGATGATGCACTGGCAAGCGGCATATCCGGGGCGGATTCTCGATGTGGATTACGCGCGGCTTACAACGAGTACGGAAACGGTCATGCGAGAAATTTCGCGCTTCTGCGGTATCGACTACGTAGACACGATGTGCAGCACGGTTTCGAGCAAGCGGGCAGTGGCCACCGCCAGCTCAATCCAGGTACGGGATGGTGTGATCCATCAGAAGATTCCGAAGTGGGCACCCTATTCGCGATATCTGCAACCGCTGATGTATGCATTGCGCGCTGGCGGCGCTGAGATTGCCGACCTGCAAACGTGAACCGAATCGGTGTGCTCGTGTCTCTGCGGAATTCCTTAAAACAATCATTCGCGCTGGCTGGGAGGCGGCGCAAAGAACTGGCATTGCCACGCTGCCTTGCTTGCTTTGGCCTTGTGGGTGCGCCCGCCAAGATCAGCTGTTCCGCTAGCCGGGGAAGGGTGTATACATTAGGCGTAGACATGTCTGATGCATGGATGGGAGGCGCCTGATGCTTAGCGTGATACTCGCAACGGTGTTGGCGTTGCAAGGTGTGCCTGCTTCCAACGAAGCGCTAACGCAGCTCCATATACCCCCGACGCCCGAGCAGGTGCTTGCCATTCCAGAAGAATTGCAGCGGGACTTCCTGGATAAAGTAGTAAATCCGACCCGGTCGCCGGAACAACGATTGGGCCGATTGTCGAACTTCATGTTCGACGAAGATGGGCTTGGTTTGAAGTACATGCCGGATGCCACGTACACCCTCACGGAGGCGTATGGCAAGCGCCAGGTAAATTGTCTTTCCTTCACGCTGATGTTCGTCGTCTTGGCCCGAAAGGCGGGCTTGAAGGCCTATGCGCAGCAAATTGACCGAGTCCTGGCGTGGGGCACGACAGGCGATACGGTTATCCAAAGCATGCATGCCAACGCTGTGGTCACGTTTGATGGACGCAAGTTCATGGCCGACATTGCTGCTGATGAACTATCCACCCCTGTCGCCAATTTCCAGGTGGACGATGAGCAGTTGCTGGCCTTATTTTACAGTAACCGTGCCATGGAGCTGCTGACTACCGGGCATGTGCGCGAGGCGCAGGCCTGGATTGATGTGGCCCTGCTTCATAGTCCTGATGATGCAACACTCTTGAACAATTCAGGCGTGTTGAGCCACAGAAGGGGAGATGTAGCCGCGGCGGAAACATCTTATCTGCGCGCGCTGGTAGAGAATCCGAAACTCACGAGCGCTTATTCCAATCTGATTGCGCTGTATCGCGCCAAGGGCGACCTTGCCGAGGCTGCCGCTTGGCAACAGCGTGCTGAAAAAATCCTGCGAAAGGATCCTTACTATCAGTTTTCGCTCGGCCGGCAGCAGGAGCGGTCGGGGGAATACGCGAAAGCCGTTAGCCTTTATCGCAGGGCCACCAGGATCAATGATGACGAGCCGCTCTTTCATTTCGGCCTGGCACGTGCTTACTACCAGTTGGGTCAGTCGCGCCGGGCCGGATTGGAGCTGATTCAGGCAAGAAATCTGAGTGGAAAAGTGGACCGCATCCGTTATCAAGCCAAATTGAACGCGCTGTCCTTGTTGAATCGATGATTTGTTGTTGATTCCAGCCTGAGTTGGTTAAACCCCCGGCCATGATCCTGCATCCCACTAGGTATGCTGTCGTTGACCATGCCCATGCCATCTGAAATCACATGCCATATGCCCCGCACGGATGATGGCGATGATGCTGAGCTGGCCATGCGTGCTGCCAAGGCGGATGTGGCAGCGTTCGAGCAGCTATACCGGCGTCACCATCGCCGGGTACATGGCGTGATCGTGCGCTTGGTCGGCCCGGCCAGTGCCCGCGCGGAAGACCTGACCCAAGAGGCCTTTGTCCGAGCCTGGCAGGCACTGCCAAGCTTCCGCTATGAAAGCTCAGTATCCACCTGGTTGCATCGTCTGGCGGTCACTACCGCGCTCATGGAGTTGCGTTCGCGGCGCAGCCGGCCATTGCAGGATGATGACGACGAAACGTTCGACCAGTTGTCCACACCGGATACTGCAGGGAATGCCGTCCTCGGACGCGACCTTGAGCGTGCAGTGGCAACGTTGCCGCCACGCGCGCGCGCCGTGTTGGTGCTGCACGATGTCGAAGGCTGGAAGCACGCGGAGATCGCCACTGAACTTGGCATGGCGGTTGGTAGTTCCAAGGCACAGTTGCACCGCGCGCGCGCATTGTTGCGCACGCGCATCGGAGAAGTAGCATGAACAAGGAACGCGTCCAGATGGGCGACGCTGAAATGCGGATGGCCTTGCGAGGCCTGCGGCGTGACATCGAACCCGAACGCGACCTCTGGCCTGGTATCGCGGCACGCCTGCAGTCGATCCCGCAGCAGTCCGGGAAAACCTCGCGCAGACCGCGGCCAGGCTGGTTGTGGCCATTGGCGATGGCAGCCTCGCTGCTGCTGGCGGTGGGCGTGGCATGGCAAATCAAGCCACTGAAGTCGACCACGGATGTTGTCCCGCAGGTTGCCCAGGCATCGCCGGTCAGCGCATCGGACGTCACCGGAAATGAAACCCTGGTGCAGCGTGAAGCCGGCAGCATGACGGTTCATTACGAAAGCGCATTGAGGGAAATGGAACTGAAGCCCCTTCCTGTCGGCTGGCAACCAGGGCTTGACGCACTGGATCGCAGCGCCGTCGAGATTCTCACGGCGATGCAGCATGACCCTGATTCGCGTTTGTTGCTTGAACGCCTGCGCGCAACCTATACACGCCGGCTCGTGCTCGCACGCCGCGCGCTCTACGTCTGAAGGAGTTGAACATGCGCAGTTTTTTGGTGGTTTCCGTGTTGGCATTGGCATGCGCTGTTGCATTGCCTCTCCAGGCCGCTACACCTATCAATCAGGTCAAGCCGCTGAATGTCCAAGGTCGAGTTGAGATCGACAACCTGAAGGGCAGGGTGGAAGTGCGTGGTTGGGACCGTGCCGAAGTAAAGATCACCGGTAGCCTGGGCGATGGTGTTGAGAAATTGATAGTTGAGGGCGACGGCAACGTCTTGCGCATCAGGGCAAAATATCCATCGCGTTCCAACCGAACCGAACCGACGACCTTGATCTTGCAGGTGCCATTGCTTGCCGAATTAGAGATTGACACGGTCTCGGCTGACATCGATGTGCATGGAATGGCGTCGCGTGAGATATCGCTGGAGTCCGTCAGCGGCGACATTACTGCCAATGGCGCGCCTGGCCGCGCCAAAGTGGAATCCGTCAGTGGCGACATCATGCTGACGTTCAACAGCGGAAATGTCAGCGTGAGCACCGTCAGTGGTGACCTTGTCCTCAGCGGACGGCTCAACGGAAAATTGTCGCTTGAGACCGTAGCCGGCGACGTGCGCGTGGATAGCAAGGGCGAAAGGCTCTCCAGCTTCAGGGCGGGTACGGTGTCCGGGGATATCCTGGCGCGCACGGGCTTGTCCGTGGATGGAGTGGTGAAGATGGAGAGCGTCAGCGGTGACTTGTTGCTGATCATGCCGCGTGAACTGTCGGCGCAAATATCAGGCGAAAGCTTCAGTGGTGAGCTGAAGGCGCCTGGCGCAAAGATCGAACGGGAAGAATTCGGACCAGGTTCCAGCTTTCATCAGCACTATGGCGATGGCAAGGGCGAAATCCGCCTCGAAAGCTTCTCGGGCGATGCCGAACTGCGGCTGCAGTAACTGCAGGCATGTCGACTAAGAAATGAAGACTCAAAAACAAGAAGGCCGCATCGATGATGCGGCCTTCGTCGTGATTCGGTGGTGCTGCTTGCGATCGCTGGTTACAAGTCCTGCTGGTAGCGGACGTAGGGCACCGTGCCCTCGTCTTCTTGGCCGCTGGTGACCGAGAAGGGATTCTTGCCGCGAGTGACCACATTGTCGGCACCCACGCTGAGTTGGCCGCTCCATGGCGTGCGCCAGGTCAGACCGAGGCCGAGGCCTTTCCAGACATTGCTTTCACCGGGCACATTGACCACGCGCCCCACGATGTTTGCGCCAAACGAGCCATAACCGGCGCCGACACTCAGGCTGCGGGTATTCCACTGGTCGGCCAGTTGCGGTACGTCAGCGGCAGGTACCAAGCGAATACGCGCCACGGTGCCGCCCACGCTGACGAAACTGTCGCGGCCGATGTCTTTCTCGGCAAACAACGAGAAGTCGTTCTGATCGACTTTGTTGCTGACTTTATTCGGCGCCAGCCAAGCCGGCAGTGTGTCGCGACCGCTACCTACAGCCACCCCAACTTTGTTGCCATTGCGGCTGACACTTGCACTGGCAGTGCCGTGGCGGCTGCCGTTGCCAGCTTTGTCGCCATCCAGAGATGCCAGCACACAGCTGTTGGCCAACTGCACGATCTCGCTGCCGATGCCATTGCGACGGTCGCACAGCAGGGCCAGCGAGTCACCGATTTGCAAGCCATAAGTCGCTTCAAGCGTCGTGCTGCCGAAGCGCAAGCGCGTACCCGCTGTCGTCGTGGTCGGTTCCAATAGAAGGACTGCTTCGAGTTTGCCGCTTTCCTTGTTCAGCACAGGAACCACGGCGGAGTCGCGCTTGCCTTGTTTCGCCTGTGCATGGCCAGCGCCACTGGCACAGGCCAGGGCGAGCAGGGTGACGGTGATGATGGGCAGGCGGTTGCGCATGGTCTGTTGTGAGACAAATGTCCGGCAGGGAAGTTCAGCTTCAGAGTCTTTTGATGCTAGTGGATTTATGAATATTTAACAATAGTGATCCTAGCCTGAATAGGTGTCTATATACGTGCTGTACGTCACTGTATGCCCGGTGCCACCGGCAATTCGGCAGCTGCATCACGGAACAGCGTTGCCAGCTGCACCTCATCGAAACGGTAGTCCTGGCCACAGAACTCACAACGAACCTGGGCTTGGCCGCCACCGGCAGCCACGGCAGCCTGGGCTTCCTCGGTGCCCAGCGAGACCAACATAGCTCCGACGCGTTCGCGCGAACATGAACAAGCGAAGTGCAGCGGCTGCTCGCCAAGGAGTTCGGGTGCTTCTTCATGGAACAGGCGGTGGACGGCCTCTGCGGGCGGCAGGGCCAGCAATTCGGCGGCGGTCAAGGTGTCGAACAGCGCGCCGATCCGGTTCCAGCCATCACTGTCACCGGAGTCGGTGGGAAGGGCCTGCAGCATGAAGCCGGCAGCACGTTTGCCGTCGCAAGCCAACAGCAGGCGCGTGGGTAGCTGCTCGGATTGGCGAAAGTAACCCTCGAATGCCTGGTCCAGGCTCTCGGCATTGATCTCGACCAAGCCTTGGTAGCGCATGGGTTCACGTGTGCCCAAGGAGGGGTTTTCGATGGTGATTGCCAGCAGTGCATCGCGCCCGAGCGTGCGCAGGTCGCGTGAAGGTGGTGGCATGCTGCCATCCAGCACCGCCTCGTTAAGCTGGGCAATACCGCGCAGGCTGCCGGCTGCAGTGCATTCCGCGAACAGCGTGCGAAGTGCGCCTTGCCCGCGCAGCTGCACGGAAAGTCGACCATTGACTTTGGCGTGGCCAGTGAACAAGGCGGAAGCCGCCGCGGCTTCGCCCAGTAATTCGGCTACCGCCTGTGGATAGGCGACGCGTTCGGCCATCGCTTGCCATGTGTCCTGCAGCTGCACCACGACACCACGCACGCCGGCGATGGGCAGCAGGAAGCGAAGTTGCAGGTCGTGGGGAGCGTTCTGGGTCATATCGATACCGTCAAGCGCCAAGCCTGCGGATAATAGGCAGGCCAACGGCGGGGAGTATGTGTGGACAAGGATATGGGGAACGGCGGCCAACTTCGCAAGGTCGAGGGGCGCAGGGACAAGGTATGCAGAAGCACGGGCGCGCGCGCATGAGCACGTCAAAGGGGGTGCGACGCTGGCGTGCATGGTTGTGGAAGCTGCCGTTGCTGTTGGCGCTGTTTAGCGTTGCGCAGGTCGTGACGCTGCGATTCATCGACCCGCCGTTTTCGATGTTCATGCTGGCACGCCAGCTGGATGCAGTCTTCGCCGGCGATTTCAAATTTCGAATCACGTATGACTGGCGTGACATGGCAAAGATTTCACCAAGCCTGCCACTCGCGGTGGTGGCCTCGGAGGATCAGAACTTCGCGAACCATGACGGATTCGACTTCGATGCGATCGAGAAAGCCCAGGTCCACAACGAGCGCATGGCTGCGCAGGCAGAGAAGCGCGGCAAGCCGGCGCGTCGCTTGCGCGGTGCAAGCACGATCAGCCAGCAAACTGCGAAGAATCTGTTCCTGTGGAGTGGTGGGGGCTGGACCCGGATGCTGCGCAAGGGCGTTGAGGTCTGGTACACGGCGTTGATCGAGGTGTTGTGGAAGAAGCAGCGCATCCTTGAGGTCTACGTCAACATTGCCGAGTTTGGAGACGGCGTCTACGGCGCGCAGGCGGCGTCGCGCAACTTCTTTCGCAAGGACGCCGCAAGGCTGTCCCCTGCCGAGGCCGCGAGACTGGCGGCGGTCCTACCCAGCCCGAAGCGCTACAACGCAGCTAATCCAGGGCCATACGTGCAGCGGCGTGCAGATTCAATCCAGCGGCAGATGCGCCAGATCGGCGGGCCTGCATATCTGCGTACGCTGGACTGAGCTGGGCTGGGCCGTCGAGTCGCAGCTGGCATGACATCGAAGCATGTATCAAATTCCAGCTGCCGACCGGCGCATTACCTGATTCATCACCGCCTTCAACGAGGCCGATGGATTGCCGGCGCTACAGCAACGGCTTGTCGTCGCGATGGATTTGGTCGAGTGGGATGGACTGGAGGTCAGGCTGTTCTATGTCGATGACGGCACCCAAGATGCCACGTGGCAGCTGATGAACGGCTGGGCGTCGAGTGTCCGCGTGTTGCATTGCTGCGGCTCTCGCGCAACTTCGGCAACGAGAGCGCGCTGAAGGCGGGATTGGACCACGTCGAGCGCGGCGCCGCCTTGGTGATGGATGCTGATGGCCAGGATCCACCACAGCTGCTGCCGCAGTGCATCGCCAAGGAGCGGGAAGGCTTTGATGACGTGCATAGCACGCGCATCTCGCGCGGTGGTGAAGGCGTTTTCAAGCGGGCAGCTGCGTATGTCTTCTACCGCTTCATCAGCAGGCGTTCAAAGACGCCTATCCCGCGGACACGGGTAATTTTCGCCTGCTGTTGCCGCGTGGACCGGCGGCCGCGTCAACTGTGCGAACACCATCGTTTCATGAAGGGCCTCTTCGGCTGGATCGGCTGCAACCAGGTCGCGATTCCCCCATCAGCGTGCGGCCAAGATTGCTTGCAGCAGCAAATTCAGCGTATGGGAATTGTGGAATTTTGCGCTGGAAGGCATCACGAGTTTCAGCACCGCTACGAGCGGCGACCTATCTGGGCATCGCAACCGCCGTGGTCGCTTTCACCTACGGGAGCTGGATCATTAGCAAGCCTATCCTGCGGGGTGACCCGATGGCAGGCTGGCCGACGATGATGGCGGTGATCCGGTTCTTGGGCAGCGTGCAACTGGTCTCGCTGGGCCTGATTGGCGAACAATTGGGCCGGTTATATATGAAGAGCCCAAGCAGCGACCGCGGTAGCTCGTCCACTGCTGGTAGTCCGCTAGCGGGGTAGACTCGAACCTATCCTCCATCCTGCAAGGAGCGGGCCATGCGTACGGTGCGTCAACTGCTGGACACGAAATCGCCTGAGATCCATTCGATCTCGCCGGATGCTCCAGTGATCGATGCGATCAGATTGATGGCCGAGAGACGGATTGGCGCGTTGCTGGTAATGGACGGCCCGCGCTTGGCCGGTATGCTTTCCGAGCGCGATTACGCGCGCAAGATCGTGTTGCAGGGGCGCTCATCCAAGGATACTCCGGTGCGCGACATCATGACTGCAGAGGTGGTCAGCGTTAGTCCCCAGCACGATACCGACCAGTGCATGCAGCTGGTGACCGACAGTCGCATCCGTCATCTACCCGTCGTCGAAGATGGACAAGTGATCGGTGTGATTTCGATTGGTGACTTGGTGAAGGCGACGATTGAGGAGCAACGCCAAGAATTGGACCATCTGCAGCGTTATATCGCCAGCTGACACGGTCAATACCGCGCTTCATAGCGCGAATGCGCAGCAAATGAATCCATGGATCGGTTTGCTGCCGATTTCATCAAGCCATTGTGGGGCCAGTGCCTATAGGCGCCACCGCTATAGTTTTTAGCGGCCGCATTGACTAGTAGCGCTTTCAACGCATGTTAGGCGTTGGGCTGATTCAACGGCTTCAGCACCAGAGGCCGCGCGCGCCTCACGTTGGGACACGGTCATGCATGACTTGGTTGAAAATCGTGTGCCGATCTGGGTTTCCCGCGTGCATATCATCCGATCCTTGTCCTTGTTCTGCAGGATGGCAGCAATGGAATCTTCGGCGTCTTGGAGCGCAAGCTGGTCCCCTGGGGGAAGGTCAGCGACGGTTGTATGGCTGCCCAGTACGCTCTCGATCCGGTCGCGCTCTGCCTCCAATTTCTCCTCAGAACCTCGTTTGAGCCTGCCGTACTGACCGTCGGCTGCAAGTGCCAGCATATGGTCAATTTTCGCCAAATAGACTTGAACTTCGGTTTTTTGCTGGGTTTGAGTATCAGCGCTGACGGCGTCCTGACCACCTGGAGCCGCCGTAGCAGGTCCGTGGCAGGTCAACGAGAAGGAGAGTACGCAGCAGGTAAGAAAAAGGCGCATGGGAGACAATTTCTTGCAAGGTATTAGCAACAAACATAGCAAAGTTTTGCCACTTGGATATTTAAGGACTCGCAACTCACTGGACTACAGCTTGACGTTCAATTGGGCGGAGCGACCTGCGCAAACACAGCAACGTAGTGGGAGATGCTGCCGCCGAGCACGAACAGATGCCAGATCGCGTGTGAGTAGCGCATTGATGGGCGATGGTAGAAAAAAGTACCCAGCGTGTAGAACGCACCACCGGCGATAAGCCAACCCAAGGTCCAGGTGTCCAGCGCCGCGAACATTGGTTTGGCCGCGACCATGATCAGCCAACCCATTGCCACATAAATCAGGGTGGAGAGTTTTTTGAAACGACCGGTGTAGAACAGCTTGAACACCACACCCGCCAGCGCCAGTGCCCATATTGTGCCGAACAGCCACCATCCCACTGAACCACGCAGCCCAATAAGGGTGAATGGGGTATAGGTCCCGGCGATCAGTACATAAATCGCACAGTGGTCGAATACCTTCAGTCGACCTTTAATCACCGAGTGATGGATCGAGTGATAGAGGGTCGAGGCAATATAAAGCAGCAATAGCGCCACGCCGAATACGATGGAGGCGCCCAACTGCCAGCCATCGCCATGCAGCGCGGCCAGCGTGATCAGCACCGCGCCACCGGCAAGCGCTGCGGTGGCGCCAAGGCCGTGTGTCAGGGCACTGGCTAGTTCCTCTCGCACGTCATGCATGATCTCCGCCATCACGTTTCGCCGTGCGGGCAACAGTCCCGTGCAAGGCCTGACAGTGGCGTTTTATGCCTCAGCCTGCAATCCATATGTCGTGTCGTGGTGGGCATTGGAAATTCGATGTCAGCCTTGTTGTAGCGCATGCGCATGTTCGCGCGTCGCCATGAACTCGACGGCTGGCGCGCGTTCCTGTGCCAGCTGCAGGTTGACGCGGGTCGGCGCCAGATAGACCAGGTGACCGGCGCCATCGATGGCAAGGTTCATTGCGTTCTTCTCGCGGAAATCTTCCAGCTTCTTTCCATCGCCGCACTTGATCCAACGCGCGGTGCTGACTTGCACGGCTTCGAAAGATGCTTCGACGCCGTACTCGTCCTTGAGCCGATAGGCCACCACTTCGAACTGCAGTACGCCAATTGCGCCCAGGACCAGGTCGTTGCTCATCAGTGGCTTGAAGAACTGGGTGGCGCCCTCCTCGGACAACTGCGCCAGCCCTTTCTGCAATTGCTTGAGCTTGAGCGGATCGCGCAGGCGGGCGCGCCGGAACAGTTCCGGCGCGAAGTTCGGGATGCCGGTGAAAGCGAGGTTCTCGCCTTCGGTGAAAGTGTCACCAATCGAAATAGTGCCGTGGTTGTGAATGCCGATGACATCGCCGGGGAAGGCGGTTTCGGCGATCTCGCGGTCGGACGCCATGAAGGTCAGCGCGTTGGCGAGCTTGAAGTCTTTGCCGGTGCGCTGATGGAAGGTCTTCATGCCAGCGGTGAACTTGCCGGAGCACACGCGCATGAACGCGACGCGGTCGCGATGCATGGGATCCATGTTGGCTTGGATCTTGAAGACGAAGCCGGTGAGCTTGGTTTCTTCTGGCGCCACATCGCGGGTCAGCGTGGCACGCGGGCGCGGTGAGGGGGCGTTTTGGATGAAGAAATCCAGAAGCGGCTGCACGCCGAAATTGTTCACGCCTGACCCGAAGAACACGGGTGATTGCTGACCCGCCAGATAGGCATCGCGATCAAACGAATGGCTTGCGCCCTGTACCAGTTCGAGCTGTTCGCGCACCTCCGCCAGCATGTTCTCGCCGATCCGCGCTTCGACCTGGGGGTCATCGAGCGATGCAAAGATCGTTGAATCCTGGCGCGTGAAGTTGCGGCCCGGCTCGTACAGATGCACTTCGCCGGTAAGCAGGTGGACCACGCCCCTGAGGCGTTTGCCCATGCCAATCGGCCAAGTCACTGGCGCGCACTGGATGCCGAGCACGGATTCGATCTCGTCCAACAGGTCGATCGGGTCCTTGCCCTCACGGTCGAGTTTGTTGACGAAGGTCATGATCGGGGTGTCGCGCAGGCGGCAGACCTCCATCAACTTGATCGTGCGTTCTTCCACGCCCTTGGCAACGTCGATCACCATCAGCGCGGAGTCGACCGCGGTCAGAACGCGATAGGTGTCTTCGCCGAAGTCGGCGTGGCCAGGGGTGTCCAGCAGGTTGACGATGCAGCCCTCGTAAGGGAACTGCATCACCGAGCTGGTCACCGAGATGCCACGCTCCTTCTCCAGCGCCATCCAGTCGGACGTCGCATGGCGGGTGGTCTTGCGGGATTTCACCGAGCCTGCCATCTGAATCGCGCCTCCAAACAGGAGGAGCTTTTCGGTCAAGGTGGTCTTGCCGGCATCGGGATGGGAAATGATGGCGAAGGTGCGGCGGCGCGCGGCTTCGGAAGCGACTTCTGACATTGCGCAATTATACCGGCGCGGGCAGCATGGCCGTATACCGTAAAAACGGCGGCGCCATGCCGATGACTTGACTCACGCGCGTGACCCGCAAGCCCAGCAGGCCGCCAGCCTGCCGGTATCGATCGGTCCGTACCGAATCCTCGGCTTGCTGGGCGAGGGTGGCATCGGGCGTGTCTACTTGGCCCGCGAACGTCACCCGCCGCGCGATGTGGCGTTTAAGGTAATGCGCGGCATCTCTGGCGGCGCCTTGGACCGTTTCCGGCGCGAGATCAAATTGCTGGGGCAACTCGAACATCCTGGCATCGTGCGCCTGTACGCGGCTGGCCAAGACGTCATCGGCGGCCTGCCATCGCCGTGGTTTGCGCTGGAGCACGTGCGTGGCCCGGATCTGCACGGCAACGTGCAGCGCGAGAACCCCAGTCTAAGCACCCGCCTTGAACTGCTCGCGACGCTGGCGCGCCGATGCCACGCATGCGGAACGGGATCGAGACCAAGCGCATCCCGCGATTTACCTGCAGCGCAAAATGCAGGTGCGGGCCGGTGGTGAAGCCGGTATTGCCGGATAGGCCGATCTGCTGGCCAGCCTGCACCTGCTGGCCGACCCGGACAAGCACGCCACTCGTCTTGAGGTGGGCGTAAAGGGCCATGGTGCCGTCGTCGTGAAGGATCCGAACGAAATTGGCACGGCCGCTATAAGTATCTTTTTTTACGCCAGCCTTGCTGAAATTCGCTTCGACCTGCATCACTGTACCGGCGCGCGCGGCCATGACGGGGCTGCCGATGTCGGCGGCAAAATCCAGCGCGTAGCGATTTTCTTCATCATCGTGGCTGAACTGGCCATCGAAACCCTGGTCGATGCGGCTACGTGGTTGCCGAAGCGGAGGCAGGTATTCGACGGCCCTTGGACGTGCACTGGGATTGCCAGGAACGCCCCGCAAGCTCAATTTAAAAGATCCATTGCGGCCTAGGGTATCTGCGTCCAGGCGTGCCACCAACACGCTGCCATGTGCCGGTACCGTGGCGCGTGCTGGCAGCGCGGGTTCGGCATGCACGTTGCTGCTGCGGGTGAAAGAAAGCATGACTTCGATGGGGCCCGCCAAGTGATTGTCGGCCCATGCCAGGTAGTTGCCGTCGCCTGCTTCGACCCGCAGGCGGGCGATGGCACGTGGCTCAACCGGTATCGCGATCATCCGCACCTTTGCAGCAGGTACGTATTCCGGTTGTCTGTCGGCGTACTGCACCCCCCCGCGCTGGTCAATCCAGCGGTACGCCTGTCGGCTGCCAGCAAGTGCGGGCAATACCAATCCCAGTAGTACAACGCTCCATGCGAGCAAGGCGGGGCGAGGACGAATTGAACCCATTCGACAAGTATGTCGGAAGCCATCGGCGGCGTCTCTTATGACAATGAGTTATGAATATCGCTCTATCCGCATAAAGAGATTGACATTAAGCGAGTGCGTGGCCAGACTGCGGCCATCCATCGAGACCGGCTGAGGGACAGGCCCGAAGAAGCCGGGGCAACCCGATGGAGACGACCCACGTGGTGGTCTCCATCCCGGTGCCAAATCCTGCGGGGACCTGCGTGTCCACCGGAAGATGGTTGCGCAGTCGTGCACGTCGCGACTCCTGCATCCGCCGACGTTGTCGGCATTCCGGTTCCCCCGCGAGACCCGATGGTTTCATCCATCCGGGAAATCGCCATGAGTCTTGCCGAACGCACCACGTCCAGCCCGCAACCTGTTCATGCGGGAGCGGCTGTGAGCACATTGGCCCCTCTGCAGGCCAACATTGATGGCGTGCGTGGCTGCATCGACGCCGTGTTGCCCACGCGGCATGCCGGTACCCGCAAAGTGCGCATCACTTATGAGCTTGCGGGCATGGCGGGTGCGCCGGTGGTGTTCGTGGCCGGCGGCATTTCCGCGCATCGGCATGTTGCGGCCAATGGTTGCGATGCCGGTACGGGCTGGGCAGAAGACCTCTTGGGTGAAGGCCGCACCCTGGATCCTGCACGCTGCAGGATCCTTGCTTTCGACTACATAGGTGCCGATGGCAGCCTGGATGCGCCAATCGACACCGCCGACCAAGCCGATGCAATCGCCTTGCTGCTGGAGGCACTGGGAGTTGAATGCCTTGAAGCCTTCGTGGGCTACTCTTATGGCGCGATGGTCGGCTTGCAGCTGGCACAACGACACCCGACGCGCTTGCAGCGACTGGTCGCCGTGAGTGGCGCGCATCGCGCACATCCCTATGCAGCGGCGTGGCGTGCGCTGCAACGAAAGGCGGTCGCGTTGGGCCAACTGCAGTGCGCTGACGAGCAGGGCCTGTCGCTGGCGCGTCAGTTCGCGATGCTGAGTTATCGAACTCCGGAAGAGTTCGGTGAGCGTTTCGACGCACCACCGACGCTGAAGAATGGCCGCGTCTGCGTGGCTGCGGAAGATTACCTCGATGCCGCGGGCGCGAAATTCGTCGCCCGCATCAGCACCACTGCATGGCTGCGACTTTCCGAATCGATCGACCTGCATCAAATCGATCCGACGCAAGTCAGCGTGCCGACGACAGTCATTGCCGTGGAGGGCGACCGGCTGGTGCCGTTGTCCGATGCAGTGGCGCTGGTCGAAGGGTTGGGATCAAACGGGAGCCTGCGCGTGCTGCGTTCCCGCTACGGACATGACGCTTTCCTCAAGGAAGGCGATCGCATTGATGCACTGCTTGGCGCTGCATTGCGCCACAACACCACTGGAGAGACAGCATGAGCCTGGACAATATCGACGCGATTTCCCTGCACTACGCTGGGTGTCGTCCTTCGACCCAAGCCGTGCGCGCCGGCATCGATCGTGACACCGCCTTCGGTGCCGTCACGCCGCCAATCGTGTTGTCATCAAATTTCAGCTTTGCCGGCTTCGACGAAAAGCGCCAGTACGATTATTCGCGCAGCGGCAATCCGACCCGCGACCTGCTGGGCGAAGCGCTTGCGCAACTGGAAGGGGGCGCTGGTGGCGTGGTGACATCGACGGGCATGTCAGCGATCACCTTGGTGCTCCATGCCCTGTTGCAGCCGGGCGACCGGCTGGTGGTGCCGCACGATTGCTACGGCGGCAGCTGGCGCCTGTTCAATGCGCTGGCGAAGAAGGGTGCATTCGAACTGATCACTGTCGATTTAACCGACCCACGCGCATTGGCCCAGGCGCTGGATCCGTCGCCTGCACTGGTCTGGATCGAAACGCCGTCCAACCCATTGCTGCGGATCACCGACCTGCGCTTCGTGATCGATGCCGCGCACAAGGCGAATGCATTGGTGGTGGTCGATAACACCTTCCTGTCGCCAGCGCTGCAACGCCCGATTGCCGATTTCCAGGCGGATGTTGTGGTCCACTCGACGACCAAGTACATCAATGGTCATAGCGATGTGGTCGGCGGTGCGGTGGTCGCACGTGAGGCTGCCGTGCATGAACAACTTGCGTGGTGGGCCAATTGCCTGGGCATTACCGGCTCCCCTTTCGACAGCTTCCTGACCCTGCGTGGCCTGCGGACCCTGGACGCACGCTTGCGCGTGCACCAAGAGAACACGCAGGCATTGGTGGAGTTGCTGGACGGGCATGCTGCAGTGCGCGCGTTGCACTACCCCGGACTTGCCACGCATCCGGGGCATGCCGTGGCGGCGCGCCAGCAGCACGGTTTCGGCGCCATGCTGAGCATCGAGCTGGAAGGCGGTGAGCAGGCAGTTCGCGCGTTCGTCGATGGGCTGCGCTTGTTTACCTTGGCCGAATCTCTGGGCGGCGTGGAGAGTTTGGTCGCGCATCCGGCGACCATGACCCATTTGTCGATGAGCGCTGAAGCGCGCACGGCCGCGGGTATTTCCGATGGATTGCTGCGGCTGTCCGTGGGTATCGAGCATGCGGACGACCTGTGCGCGGATCTCAGCGATGCGCTTGCGAGGGCACAGGCCGCCACCATCACGGCGAGAAAGATCGCCACATGAGCGGAAGGATCGCGCCACTGCGCATTGCCAGCATGCAGCCAGCGCGAGTGGCTTTGCTTGGAACGGGCACGGTGGGCACTGCATTGTGGTCGCGGCTGGCTGCGTGGGCCGGATCGCCGTTGGGCGACCGCCTGACACTGGTGCACGTCGCCAATTCGCGGGTCGCCGTCAGCAATCGAAAAGGAATCCCTACTAATACGCCTGGCATCGTCATGGGGAACACGCCGCAGGCCAGTTCGCTGGATGCGGTGGAAGCGGCGCTCGATGGCTTGGGTCCGCGGATCGTGATCGATGCGACTGCATCCGATGACGTTGCCGAGCAACACGCCGCATGGTTGGCGCAGGGCATTCATGTGGTGACGGCTTGCAAGCTGGGGCAGGGCACCTCGCTGGAACGTTGGCACGCGATCCAATCGGCCTGCCATGCGCGTTGCGCGCATTACGGTGACAGCGCGACTGTCGGTGCCGGTCTGCCGCTATTGCGCAGCCTGCGTGATCTGCAGGCTGGTGGTGATCGCATCCAAGCCATCGCGGGCGTGCTGTCAGGATCGCTGGCGTGGTTGTGCAACAACTACGATGGGCTGCGCCCGTTTTCAGGCTTTGTTCGCGAAGCACGGGAAGCCGGCTTCACCGAGCCGGATCCACGCGAAGACCTGTCCGGCGAGGACGTGCGCCGCAAGCTGTTGATCCTGGCCCGTGCCGCCGGTTATCCGTTGCGGGTCGATGCAGTACAGGTTGAATCACTGGTGCCCGCGGGGCTGTCTGGGCTGGCGGAGCAGGACGTTGATGCTGAACTGATGCAGCTTGATGCGCCGATGCGTGCGCACTATGCGGCAGCTTACAAAAATGGAGAGAAGCTGCGCTTCATCGCGCGCCTGCAGGATGGGTTGGCGACAATTGGATTGGAATCTCTAGCGGCCGATCATCCTCTTGCAGGCGGTGCAGGCACGGACAACAAGGTCGCCATCTGGTCGGACCGGTATCGCGAGCAGCCGCTGGTGATCCAGGGGCCTGGCGCGGGTGCTGCAGTGACCGCAGCGGCATTGCTGGATGATGCGCTTGCGATCCATGCGGCAACTGTCGGCGATAAAGCCATTCGGGTGAGGCCATTCATCCCGAAGAATGCTTCGAGGGGCTGAGGACTACAGACGATCCGGCACACGCTGGATGCAAGCGACGCCAGCATCATGTTGCAAGGGCTACCATGTCACGGTTCAACACTCGATGACATTCACCGCAAGCCCGCCACGGCTGGTTTCCTTGTACTTGTCCTGCATGTCGCGACCGGTCTCGCGCATGGTCTTGATCACTTTGTCTAAGCTGACCTTGTGCTTGCCGTCACCGCGCAGCGCCATGCGTGAGGCATTGATCGCCTTGACCGCACCCATCGCATTACGCTCGATGCACGGAATCTGGACCAGCCCACCGATTGGGTCACAGGTCAGTCCCAAGTTGTGCTCCATGCCGATCTCGGCGGCATTCTCGATCTGCCCCGGGCTTCCCCCCAGTGCGGCGGTCAGGCCGGCAGCAGCCATCGAACACGCCACCCCGACTTCGCCTTGGCAGCCGACTTCTGCACCTGAAATACTGGCATTTTCCTTGTAGAGGATGCCGACGGCCGATGCCGTCAACAGGAAGTCGAAGATGCCCTGTTCGTTGGCGCCGGGGCAGAAGCGGTCGTAGTAATGAAGGACTGCGGGAATGATTCCGGCTGCCCCATTGGTCGGCGCAGTCACTACGCGGCCACCAGCGGCGTTCTCTTCATTGACCGCCAATGCATACAGGTTGACCCAGTCGAGCACCGTCAATGGATCGCGCATCGCCGCTTCGGGCTTCGATGAAAGCTCGGCATACAGGCTGGGCGCGCGCCGGCTGACATGCAGGCCACCGGGCAATGTCCCGGTCTGGCGAATGCCACGCGCTACGCCGTCCTGCATAGCCTGCCAAAGTTCGCGTAGGCCCTGCTTGATCTCGTCGCCTGTGCGCCACGCTTGCTCGTTTTCGAACATGAGCTGGGCAATAGTGATCTTGTTGTCGAGTGCACGCTGGATCAGCTCATCGCCGCTTGCGAATGGATAAGCCACTGTAGTGGTGTCGGCGACGATACGGTCTTCGGCAGCCTCGTCCTGGTTGACCACGAAACCGCCGCCCACGGAGTAATAGTCGCGTGTCGCGATTTCTACGCCCGCCGCATCAAATGCAGCAAAGCGCATGCCGTTGGTGTGGAACGGCAGCTTCTGCCGCTTGTTCATCACCAGGTCGCGCTTCTCGTCAAACGTGATGGGATGCTGGCCGTGGAGGTTGATGCACTTTTCGCCACGGATGCGCTCAAGAGCTGCCGGAATGATGTCCGGATCAATAAGGTTGGGCCACTGGCCCTCAAGACCCATCAGCACGGCCTTGTCAGTGCCGTGGCCGCGGCCAGTGAGCGCCAGTGAGCCAAACACTTCGGCGCGCACGCGTGCGACATCCTGCAGACGGCCGGCGTCGGCTAGATGATGTTCGACGAAACGCGCCGCGGCACGCATGGGCCCGACGGTATGCGATGAGCTCGGACCGATGCCGATTTTGTACAGGTCGAAGGTGCTGACGGCCATGTGTGCAGGTGCTCGTTGGGGATGTGAAAAGTTGCGGTGTATGCGCCTATTCTATGCCGGCACCATTTCTGGAGCGACGTTGACATATGGGACTGATTCTCTATCAGCGGGATGATTGCCATCTGTGCGACTTGGCACTGGGGGTGCTTTCAGCTGCGCGCATGCCGGACTTCGAAAGCGTGTTCATCGACGATGATGACGTGCTTGAACAGCGCTATGGTCTGCGCGTGCCAGTGTTGAGCGATGACGCCCGCGGATGTGAGCTGGATTGGCCTTTTGATATGGACGTCGTGCGCACCTTCCTGGCAATAGGCCCGGAAGGAGGTGGCCAGGATTGAAGCAGTCTTGTACGCGCTTGCTTTGCCGGCGTTGCATTGAGAGCATGCGGCGAGGCTGCCGGGGACCACGAATGTTGCACAGGCTATGCATGCTTTTCTCACTCTGGCTGCTGTGCGCGAACGCGCTGGCCGCGGTCCCGGAGCGTCCCCATTTCCGCATCATTGGCCCTGCTCAGGGCTTGCCATCCACTGAAATCAAGGCGCTTGCGCGCGACCATGACGGTTATTTGTGGATCGCCACCGCGGATGGTCTTGCACGTTACGACGGTGTCGGCATGCGTGTGTGGCGATATGACCCGGGCAATGCCGCCGGATTGCCAGGCAACAATATCCAAGCTTTGATGGTAGATGCCGACGACCGGGTATGGATTGCGGTCGAAGGAGCCGGCATCAGCGTGTTGGATGCCAAGCGGTATGTGTTCGCACACTACAACCGATCAAGCCACCCGCAGATCGGCAGCGACGATACTTGGGCGTTTGCACATCAGGGCAACACGGTCTGGTTTGGCACTTACGAAGGTGGTCTCTACCGATTGCAACCCGATGGCAGCATCGCGGGATTCCACGATGATCCCGACGTAGCGAATGGCCTGCCATCGGACACGATCATTTCGCTGGCGGTGGATGCCAACGGGTCCTTGTGGATTGGCACCGACAAGGGCTTGGCGGTCCTGCGAGATGGGCAGCCTCATGCGGTGCACCTGCCCGGCGCAGACGGCCCACCGCTGGTGTACTCGCTCAGCGTGGCCTCCGATGGTTTGTGGGTAGGCACATCCAAAGGGATCTGGCGCCGTGATGCTGCAGGTGCGTGGTCGCAGCCAGAATGGTCCTCGATGTTTGAACGACCGAATGCGGTCAAGGCGATCGTTCGTGATCACGAAGGTAGTTACTGGATAGTCAGCCAACGCGGGCTGTGGCGGCAGCAGGGCGGTACGCCGCCCACCCCGGAGAGCGGGACAAGTTTGGGTGGCCTGCGTTCAATAAGTACGTTGCTGCTGCAGCCGGACGGAATGCTGTGGGTTGGTGTGCAAGGGAGCGGTCTGGGCTACCTTGGTTCAGAATGGCGGCGGGCTTCCCATTTTTCCGGTGTCGCAGATGGGTTGCAAGGGCAAGTCTATCGGGCGCTGACGCCCGCTTATCCCGGTGGGTTCTGGCTAGGTGGAGTAGATGGTGGCTTGGAACATATGGCGGCTGATGGCACCGTGGACCGCGCCAACGAAGATGTCGGTAAGCGCCTAAAGAACGTCAAGCCGCTGGCCTTGTTGGAAGACAATGCTGCAAATATCTGGCTCGGCCATCGATCAGGGTTGATCAAGGTTGGACGCAACGGCGTCATAGACGAATGGCGCGCAGATGACGCCGAGAATTCCACACCGGATGCCCAGATCGACACGCTGCAGCTTGCCGATGATAGTAGCCTGTGGCTGTCCGCACCTGGTGGCGGTGTGCAGCAGCGAGATACGGCATCGGGCAAGGTTCTACTCAACATTCCAGCGCGCCAGGGAGGTGACCTGAGCATTGCCGATATTGAAGCCTTGGTACTGTCACCCGACGGAGATCCTTGGGTGGCAGGAAGCGATGGCGTTGCGCGACTGGATCGTGTCAATCGACGTTTCAGGCCGGTAAATGAGTTGGGTAGCAAGCGCGTATATGCGCTCGCGTTCGACGGAAGTGACGTGCTTTGGTTGCAACGTATTTCCGGTCTGGATCAGTACCGCCTCAAAAAAGGACGCTGGCTACTCGAGGCACATGTCAGCATCGATGAAGGCATGCCTGCCGTGGGTGCTGCCGGTATCCGGGTGGATACGCGTCATCGGGTTTGGGTTTCAACCCCGCGCGGTTTGTTTCGCTGGGATCCGGTACGTCGCATCTTGAGTCGACAGAGCATGCAGGACAGCAACAGCAGCCAGGAGTATCTGGATCGTGCGTTGGCGATGGATAGCAATGGGGTGTTGGCCGCTGCCACTGCTGATGGCGGGCTGGTGCTTGTGGATACGAATGCTGCCGATCCAGCGAGCAGGACTCCGGTATTGCGCTTCGACCGTTTTTCGGTGCGGCGTGGCGGTCGCTGGCATGACATGCCGATCAGCGATAGGCTCGAATTGCGTAGCGACGACCGTGAGTTCCGCATGAGCGCACGCCTGCTTGCCTTTGATGACCCGCAAGGTAGCCGCTACTGGGCAAAACTTGATGGCTTTGATCGCGACTGGATTGCATTGGGCAGCAATGGTGAGCGGGTCTTCACCGGCCTTGCGCCAGGCAAGTGGACCTTGCACATGCGGGCTCAGGATGCAGTTGGCAATGCGGCGCTCGAGCAATCCTTGTCGTTCGTGGTTCCGCCGCCGTGGTGGTTGACGCGATGGGCGCAGGCCCTGTTCGCGCTCCTGGTCGTATGCCTGGTGCTGTACGCCGCGTGGCTCTATCGGGCGCGTTTGCGGCGAGGGCATGCCTGGCAGTTGGCCGAGGCGCAGCGCGCCATGGCGGAGCAGGCATCCGAGGCCAAGACGCACTTCCTTGCGACGCTGGGTCATGAAGTGCGCACGCCGATGTCCGGCGTGCTTGGCATGAGCGAGCTACTGCTGGCCAGCGAGCTTGATCCGCGTCAGCGCGGGCAGGTTGATGCGATACATCGCGCCGGGAATCACTTGCTCAGGCTTGTGAATGATGCGCTGGACCTGGCCCGCATCGAGGCCGGGCGGCTGGAGCTGTTGGAGGCGGATTTTGCCTTGCGCCCGTTGCTGGATGAAGTCGCTGCGCTGATGGCGCCAATGGCGGAACGCCGTGGCCTGCAATTCGTCGACACGCTGGATCCGCAGGCGCCGTCGGCACTCCATGGCGATCGCACGCGCATCGAACAGATCTTGTTGAACCTGCTTGGCAATGCGGTCAAGTTCACCGATGCCGGCCATGTCTCGATGGAAGCTTTTTCGATAGCGCCACATGGTGTGCGCTTCGTGGTTGCCGACACAGGGCCAGGCCTGAGCAGCGAACAGCAAGCACGCTTGTTCCGTCGCTTTGAACAAGCCGATGGTGCGCGCACCGCATCGCGCTATGGCGGCAGCGGCTTGGGGCTGGCGATTTCGCAGGAACTTGCGGCGGCGATGGGAGGGCGTATCGATGTCGAAAGCGAGCTTGGTCGGGGAACACGTTTCATCGTGGATCTTCCTCTGGCCAGTGCCATGGTTCCTTCCATTGCGGAGCCCGTGGAGACTGCGCCTAACCAGCACTCACTGCGCATACTGCAGCTTCTGTTGGTCGAAGATGACGCCACGGTGGCCGAGGTCATCCGGCAGCTCCTGCAGGAGCAAGGCCACGCGGTTAGCCATGCGGGACACGGCTTGGCGGCGCTGGGTGTGATCGCGGGCCAGAATTTCGATGCCGCCTTGTTGGACTTGGACCTGCCTGGCATGGACGGGCTCGCCTTGGCGCGCATGCTGCGCACACAAGGATTCGGCGCGCCCTTGCTTGCGGTCACCGCACGTTCGGATGCTGGTGCTGAATCGCAGGCGCGGGATGCCGGTTTCAACGGATTCCTGCGCAAGCCCGTGACCGGCGCGATGCTGGCGCAGGCACTTGCACGCCTGCTACCTGAGTAGTCCCGCAAGAAAGGGTGACACGCGTTAGACGAGCTGGCGTTGCATGCTGCCCGCATGTACCGCGGCTACCAGTGCTGCTACGTGCTCGGGTTTCATATCAGGCGACATGCCGTGGCCAAGGTTGAATACATGGCCTTCGCGTGAGCCGCCGTTGCCGGTCGCATAACTGTCCAGCGTGGCCTGTACTTGCACTGCAATTGCGGCAGGCGAGGCGTACAGGATTGCCGAGTCAAGGTTGCCCTGTATGGCCACTTTGCCCGCGGTGCGGCGTGCGGCATCTTCCAGGGTCACGGTCCAGTCCACGCCGAGTCCTTGCGTGCCGCTGGCGGCGAGTTCTTCCAGATACGGCGCATTGCCCTTTCCGAATAGAATCAGCGGGGCATCGCCGCGACTCAGTTCACGTGCAATACGGGTCAGGTAGGGCAACGAAAACTCCCTGTACATCGCCGGTGAGAGTGTGCCGCCCCAAGTATCGAATACCTGCAGGGCTTGCGCGCCTGCCGCGTGCTGCGCGGCGAGGTAGGCGATCACCGCATCCGTGACCACACCCAGCAAATGATGCATGGCCTTGGGCTCGTTCAGGGCTAATGCCTTGACCTTGCTCCAGTCCTTGCTGCCGCTGCCTTGGATCATGTAACAAGCCAGTGTCCACGGGCTGCCTGAAAAACCGATCAGCGGAATCGCAGGATCAAGCTCGCGGCGCACCGTACGGACCGCATCCATGACGTAGCGCAGCTCGCGGTCCATGTCCGGTACGGCGAGTCTTTCGATGTCCGCCACGCTGCTGATCGGGTGTTCGAACTTCGGGCCCTCGCCATCAGCGAAATACAGCCCCAAGCCCATTGCATCGGGAACGGTCAGGATGTCGGAAAACAGGATCGCGGCGTCCAGCGGAAACCGGCGCAGCGGTTGCAGGGTTACTTCGCAAGCCAGCTCCGGATTCTTGGCCAAGGCCAAAAAGCTGCCAGCCTGCGCACGCGTAGCCCGGTACTCGGGCAGGTATCGACCGGCTTGGCGCATCAGCCACACAGGCGTGCAGTCGACGGGCTCGCGGCGCAGCGCGCGCAGGAATCGACTATTGAATGCAGGGTTATTTGGGAAGGAAGCGTCTTGAGTCACATTGGTATCCATCAGCGCGGTGCGTCCGCGCCTTGAGCAAACATCAGTTGGAAGCCGCGCTTGAGCTGTGCGTCGCGCGCTAATTCCAGCGCGGCCAGCGCACTAGCCTGATCCGGGAATAGCTCTCGACGCAGGGTACTGCGGGCTCCGATCTGCCCTGTTTCGCGCAGCAACGTCCAGCCGCCCAGCAGATCGGGCTGGAGCTGGAGCTGGACGAAGCGCGGGGCTTCGTTGCCATCAGGGCGTTGTTGCAGGAGCAGGCGCATGGGCGCGCATTGTACGGGCTACGGCCCTCGTGGGTTCAGGCTTGCAGGGTTGCCAGCACCACGGCCTCATCTACCCCAGCCATGATGCGGGCTGCGCCAGCGCGATCCCACAAAATGAAACGCATGCCAGAGCCCTGTGCTTTTTTGTCCAAGCGCATATGTGCCAGCAGTGCCAGCGGGTCTAGCCCGGCAGGAATTTCGACAGGGAGTCCGAACGCTTGCAGCAACGCGCGCAAGCGCTCGCCATCTACTGTATCGGCCATTCCCAATGCGCTGGAGAGCTTCGCCGCCAGCACCATGCCGATTGCAACGGCCTCGCCATGGTTCACGCCGCCGCCATACCCCAAGAAAGCCGCCTGCTCGGTTTCGATGGCGTGCCCGAAGGTATGGCCGAAATTGAGCAGCGCGCGTTCACCATGTTCGAACGGATCACGTTCGACGATCGCCGCCTTGTGCGCGCAGCTGCGGGCGATTGCGTCGGCCAGCAGTGCCTCATCGCCAGCCAGCAGCTTATGGGCGTTTGTTTCCAGCCAGTCCAGGAAATCGGCATCGACAATGGCGCCGTACTTGATGACTTCAGCCAAGCCCGCGCGCAGTTCGCGTGGTGGCAATGTGCGCAACGCCATGGTGTCGGCGAACACCGCGCGCGGCGGATGGAACGCCCCGACCAGATTCTTGCCTTGGGCAATGTCCACTGCGGTCTTGCCACCGACCGATGAATCCACCATCGCCAACAAGCTGGTGGGCAGTTGCACGCAGTCGATGCCGCGCATCCAGCACGCCGCAGCGAAGCCGGCCAGATCGCCGACCACGCCTCCGCCGAGTGCATACACGCACGCGTCGCGCGTGGCGCCATGCGTTGCCAATGCTTCGATGACAGCACCGAAATTTTCCAGCGTCTTCGAAGCCTCGCCGGCAGGGAAAATATGCGTGGCGATGCGGGCGTCGGGTCGTGCGTTCGCCAACGCCTGCTGCACGCGCTGCGCATACAGCGGCGCGACATGCTCATCGCTGACGATCAGTGCGTGCCGGCCACGCAGCATGGACGCCAAGGCTGTGCCGTCTTCCAGCAGGCCCGGGCCGATCTGGATCCGATACGAAGCCGCGCCGCCGACTTGAACCACGCGAGTATTCATGCGCCGGTCTCCATCGCCTGTTCCAACAGTGTCGCTAATGCGTCTGCTGCGCTTTCCGGGGAATGTGACGTCGTATCGAAACAGAATTCAGCAACCTCGCGATACAACGCTTCCCGCGTGGCCTGCAATGTGGTTAGGCATTCAGATGGGTTGGCAGTGGTAAACAGTGGACGGGAGCAATCGCCTTGCAGGCGTTGCAATTGCATAGCTGGCTCGATTTGCAGGTAGACCACGCTGCCGGCATCACGCATTGCGCTACGGTTGGTTTCGTCCAGTACCGCGCCACCGCCCGTCGCAATAATGCTTGTTTCGGAATTCATCAGCACGTCGCGTAGCGCACGGCATTCTCGCGAGCGAAAGCCGGCTTCGCCTTCGTTCGAGAAAATCGAGGCGATGGTCACGCCGGCTTCCGCTTCAATCCATGCGTCGAGATCCACGAACGCGCGTTGAAGTCGTTTTGCCAGCAACCGACCAATACTGCTCTTGCCAGCCCCCATCGGGCCGACCAGAACGATATGCGATGGGCTATTCGGGAAGTTGCGCATCGCAACATGCTAGCAGTCGCGTGCGCCACGCCACAGGCCGCAGATGCATCTGCGCGGATGACTGGCGATAATGCGCGATGGCCAATTTCCCTACTGACATTCTGACCACGTTCGACGCCCTGTTCGCTGAAGCTCTTGCCGCTGGCGAGCCGGACAGGACAGCAATGGTGCTGGCCACCGCCACGGTGGATGGCCGGCCTTCGGTGCGCACCGTATTGCTCAAGTCGCACGACGTGCACGGGTTCGTGTTCTACACCCATATGGATGGCCGCAAGGGCCGCGAATTGCGAGCCAATCCACAGGCTGCGCTGCTGTTCCATTGGCCGCGGGTACGCAATGGCGTACAGGTGCGGATCGAGGGCGATGTCTTGCTCGTCGACGCTGCTGAAGCGAATGCTTACTTCGCGAGCCGCCCGCGTACCAGCCAGCTGGGCGCGTGGGCGTCCCGGCAATCCGAAACGCTGCCTGGTCGCGACACATTCGAACGGCGCCTGGCCGAGGTCGAGCGTGAGTTTGAAGGGTCCGATGTGCCGCGGCCACCCGGTTGGACCGGCTTTCGTGTCGTGCCCCATGCCGTGGAATTCTGGTATGCCGCAGACTACCGGCTGCACGAGCGCTACCTGCATGAGCGCAATGCCGACGGCAACTGGTCTACCAGGATGCTGTATCCGTGAACAGGCATCGGTCGGGCCCGCAGCGCATTGTCTGCCTGACGGAAGAACCCACCGAGGTCCTGTACACGCTTGGTGAACAGGATCGTATCGTTGGTATCAGTGGCTTCACCGTGCGCCCGCCGCGTGCGCGCAAGGAAAAGCCGAAAGTCAGTGCGTTCACTAGCGCGAAGATCGGCGAGATTCTGAAGCTGGAACCAGATTTCGTGGTCGGCTTTTCCGATATCCAGGCCGATATCGCCGCCGAGTTGATCCGCCAAGGTGTTGAAGTCTGGATCGCAAACCATCGCAGCGTGGCCGGCATCCTGGATTACATCGAGCGACTGGGCGCATTGGTCGGCGTCAGCGAACGTGCCGCAGCCTATGCCGACGAACTGCGCTCGGGGCTGGAGCGAATCGCACGCGATGCGGCATCGCTGGCGCGCAGGCCCCACGTGTATTTCGAGGAATGGGATGATCCGCAGATCAGCGGAATTGGTTGGGTGAGTGAGCTGGTCGGCATCGCCGGTGGCGATGATGTTTTTCCCGAATGCGCAGCATCGTCACTCGCGAAAGGCCGCATCCTGGCCGATCCGGATGAAGTGATCCGGCGGGCACCAGACATCATCATGGGCTCTTGGTGCGGTAAGAAATTCCGGCCCGAAAAAGTCGCCGCACGCCCCGGTTGGGATGTGATTCCTGCCGTGCGCGATGGTCAGCTGCACGAAATCAAGTCTCCCATTATTTTGCAGCCAGGGCCGGCGGCGCTGACAGACGGCATCAACGAGATCGCGCGAATTATCCGCGATTGGGCATCGGGGCCAGCACTGGAGTCAGATTGAATTTCCTGTCAACCCCAGTCGATCGTTCGTGAAACCTGCTCAGCAAACTTCAATCTGACCCCATTTCCTGCGCTAACTTCAGTGCGAATACAACTCCGCAGTCGTAGAGATCTCGGCCCGCGCGCTATTGCGCACTGCGTTGATCCGAAATTGCACCGAAGCCGGTGGCCGGGCATTGAATACACCGATGAAGTCGGTCATGCCATTGGTGGTGATCGGACTTAGCACTAGCGGCCTTGGTACATCAGGCAATGCGCCGGCGACGGCATCCAGGCGAAGATCGCCGAGTTCGATGCCATTGCCGCTGGAATCCCGGACTGTCACCAGCAACATCAGTCCGGAACTGCCGCGCTCGATCGCGTAACGCGTCGCAACCATGGCGTTGAGGTCGGCAACATCCATCGTTGACGCCTGCAGGGTCGCGCCGCCGACGGTCGTGGTAGCCGTTGGATTGACTTGCATTGGGTTAGCGGGAACGGCAGATTCACTCCCGTTGCATCCCGCCAGTCCCAGCAACGCCAGCGCAAGCAAAATGGCAGCATGGTTTCGATGCATGACCCGCCTCATTCGTTTGCGGCGGACAGTTCCCGCCCACGTTCGCGTGCTGCGTGGACCGCACCGGCAACCAGTGCGCGCAGGCCGCCGGCTTCGAACGATTCGATCGCAGCATGGGTGGTGCCGTTGGGCGAAGTCACACGCCGCCTTAGTTCGGCTGCATCCGGCGCACCTTCCTCTGTAAGCATCCGCGCGGCGCCAAGTACGGTCTGCAAGGCCAGCGTACGCGCTGCCTCCGCGGGTAGGCCTTCGGACATCCCGGCGTCGATCATCGCCTCGGCCAGCAGGAAAACGTAAGCAGGGCCGCTGCCAGACACCGCCGTCACCGCATCCATCAGGCTTTCGTCCTTGATCCAGACGGTCTTGCCTGCGGTGGTGAGCAGGGTTTCAGCGAAGGCGCGGCCATGAGCATCGACATGTTCACTGGCATGCAATCCGGTCACGCCAGCACCGAGCATGGCGGGGGTGTTTGGCATCGTCCGCACGACCGGCAATGTGCCGCCCAGCCAGCGTTCCAGCTGACTGCCGGTGATGCCGGCTGCGATCGAAATCACCAGTGGGCGTTGTGCCTGCGCTTGCGTGACAAGTGATTCGCTTACCGCGCGCATCACCTGGGGCTTTACCGCGAATACCCAGGTCGATGCGTCGGCCACTGCATCTGTGCCGGTATCGAACACGGATACGCCAAAATCGGCCAGCAGGGCGTCCCGCAATGCCGCAACGGGCTCTGCGACATGGATCGATGCGGGTGCGCGACCTTTTGCGATCAGGCCACCGATCAGGCTGCGTGCCATGTTGCCGCCGCCGATGAATGCGATGTTGTCAGTCATGTATTTGATTCCTTGAATTTGGGTGCGTTGCGTGGGCCGAACAACGCACTGCCGATGCGCACCATGGTCGCACCTTGCTCGATGGCGACGACGAAATCCCCGCTCATGCCCATCGACAATGTGTCGATGCCGGGATGGCGCTGGCGCAGTGCATCGAATAAATCGCGCATTGCATGGAAAGCCTGTGCGGATTCCCGTGGATCTTCGTGCGGCGCAGGAATGGCCATCAACCCGCGTAGCCGCAACCGGGATTCGGCGGCGATCAGGTCTGCCAACGACACGGCATCTGTGGGCGCGCAGCCGTGCTTGCTGGCTTCATCGTCAATATTGACCTGTACTAATACGTTCAGTGGCGACAGGCCCGGTGGACGGTGGCGGGCCAGCAATGGCACGAGTTTGGCGCGGTCAATAGTCTGTACCCAGTCAAATGCACATGCGGCTTCCTGTGTCTTGTTCGATTGGAGGTGGCCGATCAGATGCCACTCAAGATCAAGTGCCCTCAGCGCTTCGATCTTGGGCAGGGCCTCCTGTACGTAGTTCTCGCCGAATGCTTGCTGGCCGGCTGCGGCAAGGGTAGCAATCGCTTCCGCTGGCTGGGTCTTGGATACGGCCAGCAGGACCGGCGCTGCCCATTGGTCTGGCCGGTTCGGAAGCGGCGCCACGTTTTTGAGGCGTGCAAGGACGTTTGCGAGTCGCATTTGCATGGGTAGGTGAAGCTCAGGCACGGCGGTTGACACTCTGGGGTGTGCGCTCATACTGCCCGTGGGGTGTGTGCGATGCCACTCGGGCAGTGGCTGCAGGCGCGAGATCAAGACCGCGGGACCACATTAGAGCGCAGGGGAATATGCATGGATATTGCTGAACTTCTGGCATTTTCGGTGAAGAACAAGGCTTCGGACTTGCATCTTTCGGCCGGATTGCCGCCGATGATCCGCGTCGATGGCGACGTCCGTCGGATCAACATTCCGGCTTTCGATCACAAGCAGGTACACGCGCTGGTCTACGACATCATGTCCGACAAGCAGCGTCGCGATTACGAGGAGTTCCTCGAGGTCGACTTCTCGTTCGAAATTCCCGGCCTAGCTCGCTTCCGCGTCAACGCGTTTAACCAGAACCGTGGCGCAGGCGCGGTCTTCCGCACCATTCCGTCGGAAGTGCTGACCCTGGAAGACCTGGGTTGCCCACGCATTTTCAAGGAGCTCATCGAGCAACCGCAGGGCCTGATCCTGGTCACCGGACCGACTGGTTCGGGCAAGTCGACCACGCTTGCCGCGATGATCGATCACATCAACAAGAATGAATACGGCCATATCCTCAGCGTCGAGGATCCGATCGAATTCGTGCACACCTCGCAAAAGTGCTTGATCAACCAGCGCGAGGTCCACCGTGACACCCACGGCTTCAACGAGGCCTTGCGTTCGGCGCTGCGCGAAGATCCCGACATCATCCTGGTGGGCGAGTTGCGCGACCTCGAGACTATTCGCCTGGCGCTGACTGCCGCGGAAACCGGTCACTTGGTGTTCGGTACCCTGCATACGTCCAGCGCTGCCAAGACCATCGACCGCATCATCGACGTGTTCCCGGCCGGTGAAAAAGGCATGGTGCGTTCGATGTTGTCCGAGTCGCTGCGTGCGGTCATCGCGCAGGCATTGCTTAAGAAGGTCGGCGGCGGACGTACAGCTGCGTGGGAAATCATGGTGGGCACGCCGGCCATCCGTAACCTGATCCGCGAGGACAAGGTGGCGCAGATGTATTCGGCGATCCAAACCGGCCAAAATGCCGGCATGATGACCCTCGACCAACACTTGCAGGACCTCGTAAAGCGCGGCCAGGTTCCACGCCAGCAGGCCCGCGAGTATGCCAAGGACAAGCGCTTGTTCGAATAAGGACTGCGCTGCCGAACCACACGCACATTGGGCGTGCCTATTGATCTGGAGCCATACGCATGAGCAGCATTGATTTTTCCTCGTTCCTCAAGCTGATGGCGCACCAGAAGGCGTCCGACCTGTTCATCACCGCGGGCATGCCGCCGTCAATGAAGGTGCATGGCAAGGTCAGCCCGATCACCCAGGTCCCGTTGACGCCGCAGCAGTCGCGCGACTTGGTGCTAAACGTGATGACCCCGCAGCAACGCGAGGAATTCGAGAAGACCCACGAGTGCAACTTCGCGATTGGCGTGTCGGGCGTTGGCCGTTTCCGCGTTTCGTGTTTCTACCAGCGCAACCAAGTCGGCATGGTGCTGCGCCGGATCGAGACCCGCATCCCGACAGTCGAAGAGCTCAACCTGCCGCCCGTCATCAAGACCTTGGCGATGACCAAGCGCGGCTTGATCCTCTTCGTCGGCGCAACCGGCACGGGTAAATCTACCTCGCTTGCCGCAATGATCGGTTACCGCAACCAGAACTCGACCGGCCACATCATCACGATCGAAGACCCAATCGAATTCGTGCACAAGCACGAAGGCTGCATCATCACCCAGCGCGAGGTCGGTATCGACACGGACAGCTGGGACAACGCGCTCAAGAACACCCTGCGCCAAGCGCCAGACGTCATCATGATTGGCGAGGTGCGCACGCGCGAGGGCATGGACCACGCGATCGCCTTCGCCGAAACCGGTCACTTGGTGCTGTGCACCCTGCACGCGAATAACGCCAACCAGGCGATGGACCGCATCATCAACTTCTTCCCGGAAGATCGCCGCAACCAATTGTTGATGGACCTCTCGATGAATCTGAAGGGCGTGGTCGCACAGCAGCTGATCCCGACGCCTGATGGCAAGGGGCGCCGTGTGGCGATGGAAATCCTGCTCGGGACGCCGTTGGTGAAGGACTATCTGCGCGATGGCGAGATCCACAAGCTCAAGGAAGTGATGAAAGAGTCCGTGCAAATGGGCATGAAGACCTTCGACCAGAGCTTGTTCGAGCTCTACCAGGCCGGCGAAATCAGCTATGAGGATGCGCTGCGCTTTGCAGATTCCTCCAACGAAGTGCGCCTGAGGATCAAGCTGGCACAAGGCGGTGATGCCAGGACGTTGGCCCAAGGCCTGGATGGCGTGGAAGTCGCCGAGGCACGTTAGTCCGACTCTTTTCAACTTCGCATCTCGTCGTGGGCGGGCTACGTCATGGGCGGGCTAGAATTACGCCATGCCTAGGGAAATACCAAGCGGGCCGTCGCCCCTCTCCAACCACTTGCTGGTGGCGCTGCCAGCGCTGCACGACGACCATTTCGCGCGCAGCGTGACCTTGGTGTGCCAGCACGATGGGGACGGCGCAATGGGAGTGATGATCAATCGTGCATCCGAATACACGCTAGGCGAAGTCTTTCAGCAAATGGGCATCAGCAGTGATTACCAAGCCCTGCAATCGCAGATTGTGTTGGCCGGTGGTCCGGTGCATCCAGAGCGTGGCTTTGTCCTGCACGACGGCGCACGTGAATGGGATTCCACCCTCACCGTAGGCGATGGCCTGTACCTGACCACCTCGCGAGACGTGCTTGAAGCAATGGCTCGCGGCGATGGCCCCCCGCAGGCTGTGGTTGCCTTGGGTTGCGCCGGTTGGGGTGCGGGCCAGCTTGAGCAGGAACTGGTCGATGACAGCTGGCTGATGGTGCCGGCGGGTCGAGATCTGCTGTTCGAATTTCCGCTGGAACAACGCTGGCAGGCCGCGGCGGGAAGTATTGGCGTGGACCTCGTCAATTACGCAAGCCACAGTGGGCATGCATGAGCCTGCCGCCGGGACCTGTCGATGCCATCCGTCGTGACGGTACCGTGCTGGGCTTCGACGTGGGGTCGCGCAGGATTGGGGTGGCTGTGGGCAGTGGCTTCGGCACTGGCGCGCGGGCTATTGCCGTCGTTGCTGTGCATGCGGGCAGCCCCGACTGGAACGAGATCGAGCGCCTGCGCCGCGAATGGCGGCCTGATGGGTTGATCGTGGGTGACCCGATGACGATTGATGGCGGCGACCAGCCGATCCGCAAGGCCGCCCAGGCATTCGCACGTCAGTTGCGCGAGCGCACCAAGCTGCCAGTGGTGATGGTGGACGAGCGCAGTAGTTCGATCGAAGCCGCACAACGTTTTGCCGATGAACGTGCCAGTGGTCGCAAGCGCCGCCGCGATGCCGCGGTGCTTGATGCTGTAGCAGCCGCGATCATTGTCGAACGCTGGCTGGCGGCACCCCAAGACGCGGTGGTGGTGGCATGAGCGAACAATTGGACGATGCGGGCAAACTGAAACACCTGCTGACGCTCGAGGGCATGCCGCGATGCCTGCTGGAAGCACTGCTCAAGCGTGCCGATGCACTGGCTACGCATGCGCATGGCGGCAACGGGATGCGCGATGCGCTGGCCGGCAAGGCGGTATGCACGCTGTTCTTCGAGCCGTCCACCCGGACCCGCTGCAGCTTCAGCCTGGCAGCGCAGCGACTAGGTGCCGACTTGCTCAATTTCGATGCATCCACCGCCTCCACCACCAAGGGCGAGACTGATGTCGACACTCTCAAGACGCTTGAAGCAATGGGTGTCCACGGCTTTATCGTGCGCCACAAGGCGGATGGTGCAGTCGCCGATTTGGCACAGTCGGCATTGCCGGGAACCGTATTGATCAATGCTGGTGATGGTCGCAGCAACCATCCAACCCAAGGTCTGTTGGATATGTTGACCCTCCAGCAAGCCAAGGGGTGCGACTTTTCGGGGCTGAAGGTGTTGATCGTGGGCGACGTGAACCATTCGCGCGTGGCGCGTAGTGATTTGCATGCATTGAATGCACTGGGTGCTGGTGAGGTGCGCGTGTGCGGCCCGGCCTCGCTTTTGCCTCACGACGATACCCTGCGAGGCTGCGTGGTCGGTGATGATTTTGATGCCATGCTCGATGGCGTGGATGCAGTGATGATGCTGCGCCTGCAGCGCGAACGCATGGCCGAAGGATTGGTGTCGTCGCTGGAGGATTACCACCGCGACTTCGGCCTGACCGCGGCACGCCTGCGCCGTGCCGCACCGGATGCGATTGTCATGCATCCGGGACCGATGAATCGTGGCATCGAAATCACCGATGATGTGGCCGACGGCCCCCAGTCACGGGTGCTACAACAGGTCGCCAATGGCGTGGCGGTGAGGATGGCGGTTCTGGAAACGCTGCTCTGCTAACAACACGCTGCGCCGTGCGGGCTACTGCAGCAGTACGACTGTCGCGAGTCCGAGGAAGGTAAAGAATCCCATCACGTCGGTGACCGTGGTTAGCAGAATTCCGCTACCCAGCGCCGGGTCGAAACCGAAGCGCTTGACCATCACTGGCACCATCACGCCCGCCACCGCCGCGAGTAAAAGGTTGCAGGTGAGTGCAAACGCAATCACCAGCGACAGTCCGATATTGTGGAACCAAGCCAATACGATCAAGCCAAGGATCGTGCCCAGAATCACGCCATTCAACAAGGCAACGCGCACTTCTTTCCACAGTAGCGCCTGGATATTGGAGGCGCCGACTTGGCCAAGTGCGAGCCCGCGGATCATCAATGCCAGCACCTGCGTGCCGGCGTTGCCGCCCATGCCGGCCACGATCGGCATCAATACCGCCAAGGCAACCAGTTTGTCGATCGTGCCCTCGAATTGACCGACTACGCTGGCGGCAAGAAAAGCGGTGCCAAGGTTGATTGATAGCCAGATCAGCCGACGACGCATCGCGCGCCAGACGGGGCTGAACAGGTCGTCGTCCTCGTCCAGGCCGGCGGCACCAAGCGCTTGGTGCTCAGCCTGCTCGCGAATGATGTCGACCACGTCATCGATGGTGACGCGGCCCAGCAAGACATTGTTCTCATCCACCACCGGCGCGGAAATCCAGTCGTGGTCAGAGAACTGCCGGGCCACCTCTTCGGCGGGCGTGTCGACATTGAGCGCAGTGAGGTCGCCATCGATCAAGGCATTGATTGGCGTATGGGTATCGCAGGTGACCAGGCTTTGCAGTGCGACCCAGCCGATCAGCTGGTGGCGGCGATTGACCACGTAGAGATGGTCAGTGTGATCAGGCAGCTCCGCGCGGAGGCGCAGATAGCGCAGCACCACGTCGACCGTGGTGTCGGCGCGCACCGTCACCACATCGGGGTTCATGAGGCGACCGGCGCTGTCTTCGTCGTAGGACAGCACTTGTTCCAAGCGCTCGCGGTTCTCGCGATCCATCGACTTCAGCACTTGGTCGATGACGGTGTCCGGCAGGTCTTCGACCAGGTCGGCGAGATCGTCGATATCAAGGTCTTCGACCGCGGCGACCAGTTCGTCCTGGTCCATGTCGGCGATCAGCCCTTCACGGACCTCGTCGCCGACGTGGACCAGCACCTCGCCGTCGTCTTCCGGATCCACCAAACCCCAGAGCACGGTGCGCTTGCCTGGTGGCAGCGATTCAAGCAGATTGCCGATCTCGGCTGGCGACAGGGTGTTGACCAAGCGCCGCACTGGACCCAGGCGCCCGCTATCCAGCGCGTCCGATAGCAGACGCAACTGGCGCGCGGTCTTGTCGTGGCGGACTGGATCGGCCATGGGCGGGTTCCGGCTGGTGGGGGCACGCAGCGCGTTGCGATACGCAGGCCCGGATCAGATCGTCATCGCACCATTATCGCGGAGAAAGGCGGGAAAAGGCGGAAAAGGGGTCAGGGTGACAACCTGCCGCGATGGCCCAGCCGTTCCTGATCTTGGTCAGGAAACTGCACTCTGACCCCTTTTCAGAGCCCATGTCAGGCCGGCGCATGCGCTGTCAGCCAGCGTTCGATGCCGGCGCGATCACGTGCGCGCAACAAGGCCGGTGCATGAGCGCGTAGCGATGCAAGGTCACAGCCACGGATCGCGCGTCTTACTTCCAGCAAGGTGCCGGGATGCAAGCTGAGTTCGGACAGGCCAAGCGCGAGCAGTAGCGGGGTAAACATAGCATCGCCGGCGATCTCGCCACACACCGCTACCGGCCGGCCGCGACGATTTGCGGTACGGACCACGTCGCGCAAGAGTCGAAGCAGCGCCGGATGCAATGGCGTGTACAGCTCGCCGAGTGCATCGTTGTTGCGGTCGGCGGCAAGCAGGTACTGGACCAGGTCATTGGTGCCGATCGAGAGGAAATCGCAGGCACTGATGAACGTCGACAGCGAAAGGGCGGCTGACGGCACTTCGATCATCGCGCCGAGTGGAATTCTCGAAGCCATTTCCGAGCCCTCCTGGGCTATTTCGCCCATTGCCTTGCGCAGCATGTCGCGCACCGCGAACATTTCCTCTGCACCGCTGATCATCGGCACCAGGATCCGCACCGGCCCATAGCCCGATGCGCGCACGATCGCGCGCAACTGGCTGTGCAGAAGGGCCGGGCGCGATAAAGACAAGCGCACGCCACGCAGGCCCAGCGCGGGATTGGGTTCGTTGCGCAAGGCCAGTCCGGTGTTATCGGCCTTGTCTGCGCCGACATCAAGGGTGCGGATGGTGACCATGCGCCCGGTCATGCCCAGTACCACATCGCGATAGACGCGGAACTGGGTCTCTTCGTCGGGGATTTCGTTGTTGTTTATGAACAGGTATTCGGTGCGGTACAGTCCGACGCCGGCCGAGCCCAATGCATGTGCTTCGGCCACGTCCTCTCGTGACTCTGCGTTGGCCCACAGCTTGATGTCAACGCCGTCCAGCGTGCGGCTGGGTTCGCGGCGGAGGCGGTTGAGTTGACGTTGTTCGCGCCGCGCATTGGCGGTCCGCGCATGGTGCTCGCGCAGGTCTGCGGCGTTGGGTTCCAGCACCACTAAACCGCTGCTGCCGTCGATGACCAGCACATCGCCATCGTTGACCTTCTGCAGTGCAGCGGCCGCGCCAACCACCAGGGGAAGGTGCAGGCTGCGGGCCAGGATCGCGCTGTGCGACAGCGTGCTGCCATTTGCGGTGACAACACCCATGACGCCTTGCACCTGCAGTTGTGCAAGTTCGGCCGGCGAGATGTTGTCGGTGACCAGGATCTCGCCGGCCACGCCAAGCAATTCAGCTTCACGGCTGTGCAGCGCGGCATGCAGGCGACCGATCACCTGGTCGATGTCATCGATGCGGCTGCGCAGGTAGGCATCATCGATGCCTTCGAAGACTGCGGCGATACGGTCGCGTTGCAGGCGCAGCGCGTAGTCGGCGGAGTACAGGCCTGTGCGGATCAGTGCATCGATACCTTGCAGTAGTTCCGGATCGTCCAGTAGCAGTGCATGCAGGTCGAGGAACTCGCCGACCTCATGCGCGAGAGCGCCATGCAGGCGTTCACGCAGAATCTGCATCTCCGTGCGAACTGTGTGCACCGCATCATGGATGCGCTGTAATTCCGTCTCGACCTCTTCGGGGGTGATGTGGGACTCTTCGACGTCCAGTGCATGCGGCAGGCGCACGCGTGCCCGTCCGAGGGCGCTGCCCCGGGCAGCGGGCGTCCCGGACAGGACGTGGCGCGGCATCAGCTGTCCTCGTCGAAGCGTCGTTCGAACAGTGCGGTGACTGCATCGGCAGCGGCCTGCTCGTCTTCTCCATCCACGCGCAAGACAATACTGGTTCCGGTCGCGGCGGCAAGCAGCATCACGCCCATGATGCTCTTGGCATTGACCTCGCGGCCGCGTGCTTCCAGCGTGGCCTGGCATTTGAAACTTGATAGCAGCTGGACCAATTTGGCAGTCGCGCGCGCATGCAGACCGAGCCGATTGATGATGGTGAGTTCG
Source organism: Lysobacterales bacterium (assembly GCA_038242955.1). Lineage (GTDB taxonomy): Bacteria > Pseudomonadota > Gammaproteobacteria > Xanthomonadales > Xanthomonadaceae > Thermomonas. The sequence goes on along the minus strand of JBBSRO010000006.1, from coordinate 23,017 downwards.
CGTTGGATCATGGCGTGGGTTCGCTTGGTTGTGGCTCAGGCGTCGTCAAGGATCACCCCGTTGCGTGCGCCTGCGGTGGCCACCGCAGGCAGTTCGTCCAATGGTAGGTCGGCATAGTTCATCACCCGCAGCAGCATCGAAAGATTGACCGCGGAAACCCGGCGAACCGGTGTGCCAAGTCGTGCAAGTCGCGCAGCGATGTTGCTGGGGCTGGCACCGTAAAGATCCGTCAGCACCAATACGCCATCGCCACTGTCAACTCTACGTAAGGCGGCGCTTGCTTGTGGCAGCAAGGCGTCGGCATCGGCATCGAAGGGCACTTCGAACGCTTCCGCGACCAGAGGCAATTTGCGCAGCAGGCGCGTGGCGACGTCCAGCATGGCGTTGCCAATGCCTTCATGAGTGATGAGCAGGATCCCGACAGTCATCTCCGCAAGTTAACAGACGCCGGTCACAACGCGGAAGTGTTGTCGGGCGAATGGCGGTCTGTGTCGCTCGCAATCGGGAGAACGCTAATCCAGTTCGCGGTGATACGTCGCGACTTCCGCCCATCCGGTTTCGCGGCAATGCCTGGCTAGGCGCTCCGCCAGATAGACCGAACGATGCCGCCCGCCGGTGCAACCGAATGCGACGGTGACGTAGCTGCGCGTGTCCTTCTGCAATTTGGGAAGCCAGGTATCCAGGAATCCCTGCACTTGGCCGACATACGCCAGCACGTCTGGTTCGTCTTCCAGGTAGGCACGGACATCGGCATCGCGGCCCGAGAGCGGACGTAGGCGAGCGTCCCAGTGCGGATTGGGCAGCACGCGCGCATCGAACACGAAGTCGGCATCGGCGGGCACGCCGCGGCGGTAGGCGAACGACTCGAACAGCAGCGACAGGCCTGCACCGCTGAGGCCGTATTCGGTCAGCAGTTGCCGTCGCATCTGGTGCACGTTGAGCGCGCTGGTGTCGATGACGTGGTCGGCGATTTGCCGTAGCGGCTTCAGTGCCTGCCGTTCCAGCGAGATCGCATCGGCCAGTACCAGTCCGAGGTGGCTCATGGGGTGCCGGCGGCGCGTATCGGCATAACGGCGCAGCAAGGTGGCGTCGGCGGTTTCGAAGAACAACAGCTTTGGATCCAGGCCAAGCGCGCCGACCTGGGACAGCGCATCCGGGACATCGGCAAGGTCGCCCAAGCTGCGTGCATCGATACCAACCGCAATTTTTTCCGGAGGATTGGCGTTGGCCAGCATCCGCCGCACGAACTCTGGCAGCAGTTCTGCCGGCAGGTTGTCGACACAGTAGTAGCCGAGGTCTTCGAACGTATTCAGTGCGACCGACTTGCCGGACCCGGACATGCCGCTGACGATGACTAATGGCGGCGTTGTCGGCTGAACGGTACTCACTGCGCGCGCTCCAGGAAATTACTGTGGCGGGCCATGAATGCCGCCGCCGGATCCATCCCCTTGGAGCGCAGGATGTGCATTCGGGTAGCGGCCTCGGCGAGCACCGCCAGATTGCGCCCGGCCATCACTGGTAGCGTGATCATCGGTACGTCCAGGTCCAGCAAGCGCCTGTTGCTGATGTCGCCGGTCAGCCGTTCGAGGCCATCAGGCCTAGCTTCCAGCGATGGTTTGCTGAGATGCACGATCAGCCTAAGGTACTTGTTCCGCTTGATCGCGGTATCGCCGAACATCTGGCGGATGTTGAGCACGCCAAGGCCGCGCAGCTCCAGCATGTCCTGGAGTAATTCAGGGCAAGTGCCGTCGAGCACGTCCGGTGCGATCTGGGTGAACTCGGGTGCATCGTCGGCAACCAGGCGGTGCCCGCGGGTGACCAGCTCCAGCGCCAGCTCGCTCTTCCCGGAACCTGATTCGCCTGTGATCAGCACGCCGATCGAATAGATTTCCAGGAATACGCCATGCATGGTGATCCGTGGCGCGAGGGTGCGCGCCAGGCGGTACTGCAGGTGATTAAGCAACTCATGACCGCGCTGTGGCGAGCCCCACAGCGGTGTGTCGGATTCTTCTGCAGCGATGCGCAGGTCGTCCGGACAGGACTGGTTCTTGCTGATCACCAACGCCAATGGCCGGTAGTTGATGACTCGCTGGATGATCTCCCAGCGATGTCGTGCGTCCAGTCCGTCCAGCCAAGCCAACTCTTCGGTGCCCAGTATTTGCACCTTGTTCGGATAAATCGTATTCAAGTAGCCGGCCAGCGAAGGTCGGCGCGCTACCGTGTCAACCGCTTCCACGACGCGCAGCGCCGCCCCTTGCTGACCCGCTATCCAGCGCAACTCGAGCCGCTCCTGCTGTTGCGCGAACAGCTCGGCGGCAGTGATGCGGGCTGCGTTCATTGGTTCATTGCCATTCGCTCGTGTCGACCTGCCTGCCGATCAGTCGAGCAGGGCGTCGTGGGCGGTACCCGTGCCGCGATGATGGTCGACCAAGCGTTCCTTGTGCTTCATCAGCAGGCGGTCCAGCTTGTCGGTTAGCAGGTCGATGGCGGCATACATGTCCACGCCATTGGCGATGGCATGCATGGGCGCGCGGCCGGTAAGGGTGATGGTGGCCTCGGCGCGATGCTCGGGCTTGTCCAGGCCAAGCTGGACGCGGATCTCGCACGGGTGGTCAAAATGCCTGGAGAGGCGGGCGAGACGGGTTTCCACATAGTCACGCAGGGCCGGAGTGACTTCCATTTGCTGGCCGTGGGTTTCGATCTGCATGTGAACCTCCTTGGACGTGATGGGCCACCGGTGGGGTCCGGTCGGCGGATCGCGTGCCTCCAGCCTAGCCGATGCGCACGCGTTCGTGGGACGGCGGAATGTGCAATGCCTCGCGATACTTGGCGACGGTGCGGCGGGCCACTGGCACGCCATCCGTCTTGAGCCGCTCCGCAAGCCGTGCATCCGACAGCGGCTTGCGTGGATCCTCGGATTCGACCAGTTTGCGAATCATGTCCTGGATCGCCGTGCTGGACGCACTGCCACCGCCTTCGGTCTCGATGCCGGAGGCGAAGAAATCGCGCAGCGCAATCGTCCCGCGCGGCGTTCGCACATATTTGCGCGCAATTGCCCGTGACACGGTGGATTCATGTAGGCCCAGCTCACCGGCAATGCTGCGCAGAGTCAGCGGTTGCAGCGCTTGCGCGCCGAACTCCAGGAAACCGGCCTGTTCGCGCACCAGGCAGCGCATGACGCGCAACAGGGTATCCGCGCGTGATTCAAGCCCCTTGATCAGCCAGCGTGCTTCCTGCAGTCGCCCGCGCAGGTAGTCCGCATCGCCGCTACTGGCACCGTGGATCATCTGTTCGTAACCATGGTGTATCCCAATGCGGGGCGTCGCCCCGGCGGCTAGCGCAACCCGCCAAAGACCCTGCTGGCGCCAAATAACGCAATCCGGGGTGACATAGGTACCAGCAGGCATGGCGCCATGTTGTGCGCCGGGGCGGGGATCCAGGCTGCGCAGCAATTCGACTGCAGTCTGTGCGTCCTCGCGACCGCAGCCGAGCTCTTTGCACAGGCCATCAATGCCGATTTTCGGCAACCTTGCCAAGGGTCCTTCGGTGATGATGATGGCCAGCGCGCGGCCGGGTGTGTCCGGCGCCAATGCGTGCAGTTGCAGGCGCATGCATTCGTCAAGTTCGCGGGCTCCCACGCCGACCGGGTCGAACTGCTGGATCCTTTGCAGCACCAGAAGAATTTCGCCTGGATTGGCGCTTATCTCCGGTTCGAGGCTGTCGGCGATGGCATCCAAGCCGTCGCGCAGATAGCCGTCATCGTCGATCCCATCGATCAGGGCAACCCCGATCGACAGGTCGCGCTGGCTGAAGTGGCTCAGGTGGAGCTGCCAGAACAGGTGGTCATGCAAGGTCTCTTCGCTGGCGGCATGTTCACAGGCAACATCGAAGCTGCTGCTGCCGTCAGAAGCTGGGCCGGCGCGTTCCTGCCAGGGTTCGCCTTCCCGATCCCAAGGTTCCTCCGCGAATTCCTGCTCGTTTTGCGCCTCTCGTTGTCCATCCACGCCGTCGGCGTCGCGGGTCTCATGCGCTTCGGCAGGCGGTTCGACGTCGTCTTCGGTCCAGTCGAGCAGTGGGTTGCTGTCCATCGCCTCGGCGACTTCCAGCTCAAGCTCGGCGGTAGACAGCTGCAACAACCTGATTGCCAGACGCAACTGCGGCGTCAGGATGAGCTGTTGATGCAGGGCGGGGGACAAGCGCGGCTTCATGCCTTGAGCATATCGTCCACGGCTTTAAAAAACTGTGTCTTGACGCAGGGCCGTCAGTCCATCGCCACTCAGGTGTGACGATGCATGGATCAAAGCCGGAAGGCGTCGCCCAGATAAACGCGGCGAACGTCTGGATCGGCCAGTAGCGCGTCGGGCGCGCCTTGGGCAAGTACCGCGCCGTTGGCCAGGATGTAGGCGCGATCGCAGATTCCGAGGGTTTCGCGCACGTTGTGGTCGGTGATGAGCACGCCGATGCCGCGATCTTTCAGGTGCTTGACGATGCGCTGGATCTCGTTGACAGAGATCGGATCAACGCCGGCAAAGGGTTCGTCCAGCAGGATCAGGCGCGGTTTGCCGGCCAGCGCACGGGCGATCTCGACACGGCGCCGCTCGCCACCCGACAGGCTGGCACCGGCCTGGTCGGCAACATGGCTAATCTGCAATTCATCAAGCAAGTCCGACAACTCACGTTCGAGGCCGTCGTGGTCGAGGTCCGTACGCAGTTCCAGCACCAGGCGGATGTTGTCGGACACAGAGAGCTTGCGGAACACCGAGGGTTCCTGCGGCAGGTACCCCACGCCCTGCTTGGCGCGGGCATACATCGGCTGCTGGGTGATGTCCTTGCCGTCCAGGGTAATGCTGCCGGCATCAGCAGGCACAAGCCCAACGATCATGTAAAAGCACGTGGTCTTGCCGGCGCCATTGGGTCCCAGCAGACCGACGACTTCGCCCGCTTCAAGAGTCAGGTCAAAATCGCTAACCACATCGCGCGAGCCATAGCGCTTGCGAAGGCCCTTGACGACCAGCATCAGGGCTTGCCTTGGCTGGCTTGAGCAAACGGCTTCGGCGCTGCTGGTGCGCTCGCACCCTGTGCACCCTTCGGAAGGATCCGCATCTTCACGCGGCCATTGCCATCGCCACCGCTTTCGACCTGGCCAGTCTTCATGTTGTAGACCACGCGCTGGCCATTGAGCGTGCCACGCTGCTGGTTGATCACCACGTTGCCGGTGAAGACCACCACCTCGCTCTTTAGGTTGTAATCGACATTGCTGGAGGTGGCGTTGATCTGGTTGCCGTCATCCATGGCTTGGCGCAGGGTCACGCCGCCACTGAGCAGCGCACGGCTTGGATCGCCACCGCTTTGCTGGATGACGGCCTTGGCCGCCACGATGTTCAGCGATCCTTGGGAAATGGTGACATTACCCGTCATGGTGCAGGTGTCATTGGCACCGAAGCCACACACCTGATGCGCAGCCTCGATGTCCATCGGCTGGTTGCGGTCGCTGTTGCGTGCACCAGCGTTTGTCGCAAATGCAGCAGCAAGCAGACCCAGCAACAGGGCCGGTAATTTAACGGGTCGCAGGGACATAACGAGAATGCACCTCTGAGAGGAGTGTGACCTGCTGGCGGTTGAAGTCCGCTTCCAGGCCAAGGCCGCGCATTGTAAGGCCCGGTCGGGTGACTGTGACGGCAACTGTGGACGTAGCCCGATTGGCGCGGGGGAACAGGTTCAGCTCAGCGGTCTCGATGCGCGTCAGCGATGGCGCTTGCACCGGGCTGGTGGCGACCACGTCACCGCTCAGTCGAAGTTCCTTGCCACCCTCAGGCACGAAGCCTTGCTTGGCGCGGACCTCCCAATAGGTGCCATTGCGAACAGGAACCAAGAACAGCGGCGTCCGCAGCGTCATGGACTTGGCGCCGATATCGCGCTGAAGCTCCGGGCCGCGGAGGGTGAAAGCTTCCGTGCCTTCATTGTCCAGCGAGACGATCTCGTAGTCACGCAATACGTAATCAGCACGTTGGGCGATGACTTGGTCGGAGCGTTCGTCGGAATGCCTCCATACCGACCAGCCGCTGGCGATGACCGCAATCAGCAAAATGATGGTGAGGCCACCGCGCCAGTTCATGGCGACTCGCATCAGGGATGTTCTCCGTGGGCCAGGATCGCCTCGACCTTGCCGTGCGCGTGTAGCAGCAGATCGCAGGCATCGCGCGCGGCGCCTGCACCGCCGTTGCGTGGCGTGATCCAGCGAGCCTCGGCAAGAATCCATGCATGGGCATTGGCAGGTGCGATGGACAAGCCCACGCCGCGCATCGTGGCCAGGTCCGGCAGGTCATCACCCATGAAGGCGACTGCGTCCATGCCGATGCCCATGCCAGCCGCGATTTTCTCCATGCAGGCCAGCTTGCCGCGCTCGCCGGTGTGTACGTGCGGGATCTGCAACTCACGACCGCGCTGTTCGACGATCGTACTGTTGCGCGCCGTTACCAGCGCAGTAGTAATCCCAGCGTGACGCAGCAGGACCAAGCCCAACCCGTCCTGCACGTGGAACGATTTGGTCTCGTGGCCGTCGCTGCCAAACAGCAGGTGGCCGTCGGTGAGGGTGCCGTCCACGTCGAACCCGATCAGCCGGATGCCGGCGGCACGTTGCAGGATATTTGCGGGGTAATTCGCGGGATAGTCAGCAACCGCCATCACATCACCCTTGCACGTAGCAGGTCATGGATATTAAGCGCGCCGACCACGCGCTGTTCGTTATCGACCACCAGCAGTGCGTTGATCTTGTGGGTTTCCATCAGCTGTACAGCCTCGACTGCCAGCGCGCCCGCATCAATGGTGCGCGGCGAGCGCGTCATCACCACGGAAATGGCGGTATGGCGCAGGTCGACCTTGGTGTCGTCGAGGCTGCGGCGCAAGTCACCATCGGTGTACATGCCGAGCAGGTAGTTTTCGGCATCGACCACTGCGGTCATGCCCAAGCGCTTGCGGCTCATTTCCGCCAAGGCTTCGCTAATGCTGGCTTCGGGCCCGATGCGCGGTACCTCGTTGCCGGCGTGCATCACGTCGGTGATATGCAGCAGCAAGCGCCGGCCGAGTGCACCTGCCGGATGCGAGCGAGCGAAGTCATCGGCGGTGAAACCGCGTGCGTCGAGCAATGCCACCGCAAGTGCATCGCCCATCGCGAGCGCAGCAGTAGTGCTGGACGTCGGCGCGAGCGCGAGCGGGCAGGCCTCGGTCGGCACGCCCACGTCAAGATGGATATCGCTTTCCCTCGATAGGGTGGAACTCGGCCGCCCGGTCATCGCGACCACGGTATTGCCTTGGCGCTTGAGTGCAGGCAGCAGCATCAGGATCTCGTCGCTTTCGCCCGAATATGACAGCGCCAGCACGATATCGGCGTCCGTGACCATGCCGAGGTCGCCATGGCCGGCTTCGCCCGGATGCATGTAAAACGCCGGTGTGCCGGTGGAGGCCAAGGTCGCGGCGATCTTGCGGGCCACGTGCCCGGACTTGCCCATGCCTGTGCAGACCACCCGCCCGCGGCAGGCCAGGATCGTCTGGCAGGCGGCGCTGAATGCGCCATCGATGCGCGCGGCTACCGCGTCCAACGCGTCGCGTTCCAGTGCAAATACGCGGCGCCCGCTGGCGGCGAAGTCAAAAGGCACTTCACTCTCTTCAGCGCTGGCTGGAATGGCGATAGGCAATGCAGGCGTTTTCAAAGAGGCATCCGTTAGACTGGCTCATTCAGTTTACGCGAGCACTTGCTGACCAGCCATGAACGCCGATTTGATCCGCCAAATGATAGAAACAGGACTGCCCGGCGCCAGTGCGCAGGTGCAGGGAGAGGATGGGGTGCATTTCGAAGCCACGGTCGTGTGCGATGACTTTGCGGGCAAGTTGCCGCTGGCCCGCCACCGTATGGTTTACGCCACGTTGGGCGGGCGCATGGGTGGCGAAATCCATGCGCTGCAGCTGCGTACGGTGACCTCTGCCGAAGCCGTGGGCTGATGCAGAAGATCCTGGTCCAGGGCGGTGCACGCCTGAGTGGTGACGTGCGTATTTCGGGCGCCAAGAACGCGGTGTTGCCGATCCTGTGCGCGACCCTGTTGGCTGATACGCCGGTGCGCATCACCAATGTGCCGCGCTTGCATGACGTCCTGACCACCGCCAAGTTGCTGGCTGGACTGGGTGCGGGCGTCGAGCATGCGGATGATGCGATGACGGTTGATCCGCGTAGCGTCAACAGTCACGTGGCGCCGTATGAACTGGTCAAGACCATGCGCGCTTCGATACTGGTGCTGGGTCCGTTGCTGGCGCGCTTCGGAATTGCCGAGGTCTCGCTGCCCGGCGGCTGCGCGATTGGCTCGCGTCCGGTTGACTTGCACATCAAGGGCCTGCAGGCGTTGGGTGCAGAAATTACGGTCGAGCACGGGTTCATCAGGGGCAGGGTCAATGGCCGCCTGCGCGGCGCGCGCCACGTGTTCGACATGGTCAGCGTGGGCGCGACCGAAAACGTGCTGATGGCCGCCGCATTGGCCGATGGCACCAGCGTGCTCGAAAACGCGGCGATGGAACCGGAAATCGTGGACTTGGCGGAATGCCTGATGGGGATGGGCGCGCAGATCGAGGGCGCGGGCTCGTCGCGGATCGTGGTCCATGGCGTGGAGCGGCTGCAGGGTTGCACGCATGCCGTGGTCGCAGATCGAATTGAGGCAGGGACCTTTCTGGTCGCAGCTGCAATGACCGGTGGCCGCATCAAAGCCACCCACGCGCGTCCGGATACGATGGATGCTGTACTCGATAAGTTGCGCGAAGCCGGTGCCCGCATCGACATCGATGGTGATTGCATCACCCTGGACATGGCTGGCAAGCGCTCACTTGCAGTCAACTTCACTACTGCACCACACCCCGCATTCCCGACCGACATGCAGGCGCAATTCATGGCAATGAACTGCGTGGCCGATGGCGTTGGCGTGATCAACGAGACCATCTTCGAAAATCGCTTCATGCATGTGAACGAGTTGGTGCGGTTGGGCGCGGACATCCGCGTGGATGGGCATACCGCAGTGGTGCGTGGCGTGGAAAAACTCAGCGGCGCGCCGGTGATGGCGACCGACCTGCGGGCTTCTGCCTCCCTGATCCTGGCCGGGCTGGTCGCCGAAGGCCAAACCACGATCGACCGCATCTACCACCTGGATCGTGGCTACGAAAATATTGAGGCCAAGTTCGCAGGGCTGGGTGCAACCATTCACCGGATCGACTGAGGGCGTTGGCCAAAGACCACAAAAAAGCCCCGCAATGCGGGGCTTTTTTCGTGCGTGCGTGCGCGCCTGGCGGATTCGCTCAATGCACCGATTTCAGGACCAGGTCCAATGAATCCTTGCCGTCATCCTGCTGCAGGATTCGCGCCGGCACCGGCAATCCCTCCACGACCCACACCGTGACCAGTTTGCTGTCACTGCTGCGGCTCACCTTGGTGGCGGTTGCCTGCTTGCCGGCCACCGTGATGCTTTCCTTGCCGAGGTTCTGGAAGACCTGCTGGCGGGCCACGCCGTTGTCGACCATGCGGTAGCTGAGTGGCTTGCCGGCGATGACATCGCGGACAATCGCCAGGTTGAGCAACATCGCGTCCACGTCACCGGCCTGCAGCTTTACGGGCCCCATGCGATCAGGCTTGACGTTGCCGGTCCAACGGGCCTCGCCCGAAGCCCAGTCGTAGGTCGCGTTCTTCTGCGATTTCTTGAATAGCATCTGGGTCGAATCGCTGCCGGAAACCGGGCGCCACGCGCCATCCCGGTCTTCGAAGACCGTGGTCTGGCGTGCCGATGCAATCGGACTTTCCACGCTGAGCTCGTAGCTCCAGCGATCAGTGCCAGCCGAAGTGAGTTTCATTTGTGCATCGGCATGGATTGCACCTTTTACCGTCGCTTCATAATCGGCCACGAAAGGTTTGACCGCCCAGGCAGGGCTGGACATGCAGGCAAGCATCAGTGCAGCGGTGGGCAACATGGAGCGTATGGCTTTCATAGGCAAGTAATTGGTTCCATTGCAATCAGTCGCTGGATTGAACCATCCAGAGGATTTGCACGAGCATCTATAAGGCAGCGAACTCTAGCCGCTGCGGCGTAAACAGGGGATGACCATCCACGTTGGCAACGCCGCCGTGTTCAGCCAGTCGCCCATCGGCCGCCAGCTTGGTCACGAGCACCAGCAAAGGGTGCTCGACCTGCAGGACGCGCCGCGCAAGACTTTCTGCGGTGTCGCCCGCCAGCACAGGCACCGGTGCCTGTGCGATCACGGCGCCGGCATCGAGTTCGGGGATCACGAAATGCACGCTGGCGCCGTGTTCTGCATCGCCGGCTTCCAGCGCCCGCGCATGGGTATGCAGGCCGCGATACTTGGGAAGCAGCGATGGATGGATATTCAGCACGCGTCCGCGGAAGCGTTCGACGAATGCTGCGCCGAGGATGCGCATATAGCCGGCGCAGACCACCCAGTCCGGCGTTGTCGCGGCCACTGCATTGGCGAGCTCGGCATCGAACGCCGCGCGAGACGGATAGGCCTTGGGCGTGCGCGACCAGCGCAATGGCTCGGGAACGCGCTGCAGCGCGAACGCCGCAGGTTTGTCGGAGAACACGCCGGCGATCCTCGCATCCAGCTGGCCGGCATCGATAGCATCCAGAAGGGCTTGCAGGTTGCTGCCGCTGCCGGAGGCGAGCACCGCGATGCGGATGGTCATTGGAGTGAGACGTCAGCCAATCCGCACCCGCTCGCCATCGGCGTGCGCCACGACTTGGCCGATGGCTCGGTGCAAGAGACCTAGGCGTTCTAGCTCGGCAGACACCGCAGCCACATCGCCCGGCGCCAGCACCAGCACGAAGCCAATGCCGCAGTTGAAGGTGCGCCACATTTCCGCAGCCGGCACTGCGCCTTCGCGCTGCAGCCAGTCGAACACCGGTGGCAGCACGATTGCGCTGGCTTCGATGTCCAGTGCCAGTCCGTCCGGAATCACCCGGATGATGTTCTCGGTCAGGCCACCGCCGGTGATATGCGCCATCGCATGCGGTTCGTGCAGTGACAACAGTTCCAGTATGGGTTTGACGTAGAGCTTGGTCGGCGCCATCAAGGCATCGATGAGGCTGACGCCGCCGAGATCAAGGTTGCCCGGCTGGCCGGCTCGGTCGAAGATCTTGCGCACCAGCGAATAGCCGTTGGAGTGCGGGCCGCTGGAAGCGATGCCGATCAGCACGTCGCCGGCCTGGACCTTGCTGCCATCGAGCAACTTTGACTTTTCCACCGCAGCCACGCAGAAACCCGCCAGGTCGTACTCGCCGGGCGCGTACATGTCGGGCATTTCAGCGGTTTCACCGCCGATCAGCGCGCAACCGGATTCGGTGCAACCGGCGGCAATGCCGCCGACCACCGCCACCGTAGTGTCGATGTCCAGCTTCCCGGTGGCGAAATAGTCGAGGAAAAACAGAGGCTCGGCGCCTTGCACCAACACGTCGTTCACGCACATCGCCACCAAGTCGATGCCGATGGTGTCGTGGCGGCCGAATTGCTGGGCCAGCTTGAGCTTGGTGCCCACCCCGTCGGTGCCCGAGACCAGCACCGGCTCTCGATACTTGCCGGACAGGTCGAACAACGCGCCGAATCCGCCCAAGCCACCCATCACTTCGGGCCGGAAGCTGCGCCGCACCAGTGGCTTGATGCGCTCGACAAGTTCATTGCCGGCATCGATGTCAACGCCGGCATCGCGGTAGGTCAGGGGAGTGGGTTGGGTCACGGAAGGCCTCGACACGCTGGCGCGAGCGCGCCTGCAAGTCGGCCATTTTAGCGTGAAAGCCGTCCCGGCGTGGACGTGCTGGCCCCGCTGCGGCACCATTCCCCCATGCCGGGCATCGTGCCGGGCAAGGATAGTCAAGCGATGCAAGGATTGAGTCACGGGTTGCGGCAGTCATCTCGGTTGTTGTTGGCGGTGTCACTACTGCTTGCCAGCGGGCTAACCAGCGCGCAGCGCACGGAAGGTGACCGCGCTGCGGCCACGGGTGCCTACGAGGCTGAAACCAGCGTACGCAACCAGACCGACGGCGAGCGCGAGGCGGCCTTTGGCCGTGCGTTAGTGCAGGTGTTGGTCAAGGCCACGGGAGATACCGGGTCAATAACGCGGCCGGGCGTGCGCGAAGAATTGTCCAATGCCAAGGACTATGTCGACGGCTACGACTACCGTCAGGACGAGGGCATGTCCGCCAACGGTTCGCCGAGTTTCAAGACCATGCTGGTCACCCGTTTCAAGCGCGATGCGGTAGATGGCCTGGTCGGGATGCTCGGACTACCGGTATGGCCGTTGCCACGTGCCAAGCCGGTGCTGTGGCTGGCAATCGACGATGGTAGCGGTGCACGCCTAGTGGGGTTGGCGCAGGCTAATGCCGCGCGCTCTGTGCTGGACCAGGCCAAGTCACGCGGTTTTGCGCTCGGTATGCCGGGTGGCAATGCGGCCGAGCAGGCGGCGGTTGGGGCTATATGGCGTGGAGATAATGCCGCAATCGCCAGCTTGTCGAGTCGCTACAGCCCTCCGATGCAGTTGCTTGGCAAGTTGTATCGCGGCAGTGGAGGCTGGGTTGCAGACTGGACTTTCGTCGACAAAGGCAAGGTCCTGTCGAAATGGACCACCAGCAGTCCAGATGCGCGGCGGGCGATGATCGGTGGTGCCGATGGCGCGGCCGATGCGCTGTTCAAGCGCTATGCCAAGTCGGGTAGCGGCGGCCCACCCGGCAGGTTCCGCGTGCGTATCCTGGGCCTGGCGAGTGCCGACGATTACATGCGCTTGGCAGGTTATCTGGGCGGGCTGTCGATCGTCAGGCGCGTGCAGCCGGTTTTTGCAGCCGGCGATACGCTGGATCTGGATCTGGACCTGGCCACTGGCGTGAGTGGTTTTGCACGCTATGTGGACCGTAACGGTGTCCTGCTACAAGTGGGTAACCGCAGTCCGGTCGATACAGGCGCTGGAGTGAATGCAGGCGGCCCACGACCGCCAGTAGCGGGTATCACCACCTTCCGGTTAGCCGGCAGGGAAGATTGATGACCACAGAATCGGACAGTCATCTGTGCAGCATCGCGGACTTCTTGCGCCGCCTGCAGTGGGCGGTGCTCACCATGGTGGTGTTGTGGCTGGTATGGCTGCTTGCACCGATCCTGAGCCCATTCGTGCTTGCTGCATTGCTGGGTTGGCTGGGCGATCCGCTGGTTGATCGATTGGAGCGCGCAGGGCGCTCACGCAATACCGCTGTAATCCTTGTATTCAGTGTGATGTGCTTGGCTCTGGTGATCGCGCTGGTGATTTTGGTGCCGTTGCTGGAGCGGCAGGTCCTCACCCTGATGGAATCGCTTCCGGGTTATCGCGACTGGTTCATCGGTACCGCGTTGCCGTGGCTGGAACACCGGACTGGCTTGCAGATATTGGCTTGGCTGGATCCCACGCGCCTGTTCACCCTCATTCGCGAGCATTGGGAGAGTGCCGGCGGTTTTGCCACCACGGTGCTCGGCTACGTGTCGCGTTCGGGCTTCGCGTTGCTTGGCATGGTCGCCAACATCGTGCTGTTGCCAGTGCTGACGTTCTTCTTCCTGCGCGATTGGGACCTGCTAGTGGGGCGCGTTGGTGCGCTGATCCCGCGTGATCATTTCGCCACCGTCCGCAAGTTGGCGAAGGAATCCGACGCAGTACTAAGCGGCTTTCTGCGCGGTCAGTTGCTGGTGATGCTGATCCTGGGCGTGATGTATGGCATCGGTTTGTGGGGCGTTGGCCTGGATCTTGGCGTCCTGATTGGCATCGTCGGCGGCCTGCTGACTTTCGTCCCCTACTTGGGGCCAGCAGCGGTCATCGTGATGGGCGGCATTGCCGCGATGGTGCAGTTTGGCGATTGGCAGCACATGGCAGGCGTGGCTGTGGTGTTCACGATTGGCCAGATCATCGAAAGCTATTGGTTGACCCCGAAACTGGTCGGTGACCGCATTGGGCTGCATCCGATGGCAGTGATTTTCGCGGTGCTCGCCGGCGGGCAACTATTCGGGTTCCTCGGCATGCTGCTGGCATTGCCGGTCGCCGCAGTGACGAACGTATTGCTGCACTATGCGCATCAACGCTATACCCAGAGCCGCCTGTATGCGGGTGAGGGGCCAACGATCGTGCTCCATGAAGGCCTAGTCCAGGTCCCGAATGTGGCATCGAATGCTGGTTCGACCGACCCCGAAAATCCCATCGCCTGAAATGTCACGGAGCCAGCCATGGGTGCCGCAGTTGCCACTGGCGCTGCGCTTTCCGCCCGAGCAACGTCTGCTGACCTATCTTGGTGCCGCGCCCGGCATGATCGAGCGCTTGCAGGTGCTGGCCGGCGGTGACTTTTCGGATGCGCTGTACCTGCAAGGTGCCAATGGCAGCGGCAAGACGCATCTACTGCTCGGGACGTGCGCTGCAGCTGAGGCAGTAGGCCTTCGCCCGCAGTACCTCTCGCTTGCGCGCGTGCGCGGGCATGCGCGTGATGCTTTGGATGGCCTCGAGCAGACGGCGGATCTGGTCGCACTGGACGACGTGGATGCGATCAGCGGCGTGCATGACGATGAAGTCGCCCTGTTTGACCTGCACAACCGCTTGCAAGATGCCGGCGTCGGCTTGCTGTATGCAGCAACCGCCGCCCCCGTCATGCTGGGGGTCGCGCTTCCAGACCTGCGCTCGCGGTTGGCGCAATGCACGTTGATGCCATTGCGCATGCTGGATGATGCCGGTCGCGCTGCAGTATTGCGCCAGCGCGCGACCTCGCGCGGCCTGGTGTTTGAAGACCCAGCGCTGGACTGGCTGCTGACCCGTTGCAGTCGTGACCTGTCAGGTTTGACGGACATGTTCGAGCAGATCGACCGCGCATCACTGGCTGCGCAGCGACGCATTACCGTGCCGTTCCTGCGTCAGTTACTCGACGCCGCCTAAATTTCGGCTCGCAAGGCTTCATCGAGATGCTTCAAGCGCTCGGGCGTGCCCACATCGGTCCAACGCCCGCGGTGATGTGTTCCGTTCACCGCACCGCGGCCCATTGCCCCGCGTAGCAAAGGTGCGAGCTTGAAACGGGGTGGCTTGAGTTCAGTGCCGGCAACCTCGCCGATGACCGTGCGCCAGTCCGCGAACAGGGATGCGCGGTACACGCCGATGCCGGAAAACGTCAGTCGCTCGTCGCCATTCGAATAGACATGGCCATCAGTACCCAGCGCGAAATCACCACGCGGGTTGTGCACGGGGTTGTCGACCAGTAGCAGGTGCGCCTCGCCAGCGGGTTCACGCGGGAGTGCAGCGAAATCGGCATCACACCAGATATCGCCATTGACGGCGATGAAGGGCGCATCGCCCAGCCATGGCAAGGCATTGCACATGCCCCCGCCGGTTTCGAGCGGCGTACTGCCCTCATACGCGTAATGGATCTGCAAGCCCCAGCGCCCACCATCGCCCAAGGCGTGCGGGAACTGATCTGCTAGCCATGACGTGTTGACCACCACTTCATCGATACCCATCGTCGCGAGCTTCTCCAGATGCCATTCGATCAGATGTTTGCCGCCGACGCCCAGCAATGGTTTTGGCGTGCTGTCGGTCAGCGGGCGCATGCGCTCGCCCAATCCCGCCGCGAAGATCAGCGCTTTCACGCCTGCGCCACTGCCTGCAATTCATCGATCGCCGGTTTCACCTTGTGCTCGATGAAACGCTGCAGCCCATGCAGTTCGGGATAGCGCGGCATGACCTCGTCGAGATAGGCAAAGAAGCGCGGCACGTCCGCCAAGTATTTTGGTTTGCCATCGCGATGTAGCAGGCGGGCGAAAATGCCGATCACCTTCAAGTGCCGCTGCACGCCGATCAGCTCCGCATCACGCATGAACTGTGCAAGCGGTGGTACGGGCAGGTCAGCTTCCAACGCACGCGCATGGTAAAGCTCCAGCCAGGTCTTGACGCGCAGCCGCGGCCAGCTCAGGAACGCATCCTTGAACAGGCTCAGCGCGTCATACGCAATCGGGCCAAGCACCGCATCTTGGAAATCAAGCACCGCCGGGCCATCGGCTACGCCGTTGTCCACGGTGGCTTGCACCGGCATCAGGTTGCGCGGCATATAGTCGCGATGGACCAGGGCTTGCGGTTGCGCCAGCGCGCTATCGATCAAGAAATGATATGCATCATCCAGCGTCTGCATGTCATCGCGATCCAGGTTCATGCTGAGGTGATGGCCACAGAACCACTCGTCGAACAGGCGCAACTCGCGCATCAGCATCGCGTCGTCGTAAGCGGGCAGGTCGGCTGGCGGGGAGATCGCCTGAAGTTTCAACAACTGGCTGATTGCCTGGTCGAACAATAGATCGGCATTGCCGCTGTTGATCACGTGCAGATACGTGTCCGCACCGAGGTCTTCCAGCAGCAGAAAGCCGGCTTCGACATCCTCTGCCAACACGCCTGGCACGCGCACGCCGCCGTATTCGAGTAGCGCGCGAATGTGCAGCCACGGCCGCACGTCTTCCTTGTCCGGAGGCGAATCCATGACGATGACGCTCTTCAACAGGCCGGTGCCGTCCGGGGTGTGTACCCGCCAATAGCTGCGGAAGCCGGCATCCATTGATGCCCGCACGGGACTGGCACGTGGATCGCCCAAGACCTCGCGGGTCCACGCGTTGCGCGCGCTTGCACGTGCGTCGAGTGCTTCTGGGGCTTGGCTCGCTTCGGATTCGCTCATGGGCGAAGAGTAAACTGCTGCATTGATCCGGGCGACCAGACAGGAAAAATAAAGATGTCGAAGCTGCAACCCGTCTTGCTCTCTGGTGGCTCAGGCACCCGGCTGTGGCCGCTCTCGCGCGAGGCTTACCCGAAGCAGTTCCTTGCCCTGGCCGGCGAAGACACCATGCTGCAGGCGACTTGGCGGCGGGTTGCCGCACTCGCGGATCTGGCACCAGTCGTGGTCGCTGGCGAGGACCACCGTTTCCTGGTGGCAGAGCAATTGCGCCAGATCGGCGCACCCACGCCCGCCATCGTGCTGGAACCAATGGGCCGCAACACTGCTCCGGCGATTGCAGCCGCGGCGATGCAGGCAATGCGGGATGGTGATGATCCATTGATGCTGGTGCTGCCGTCAGACCATGTGGTGCGCGACGAGGCTGCGTTCCGCGCCGCTGTCAGCCAAGCCATGCCGGCCGCGCAAGCAGGCGCGCTTGTCACCTTCGGCATCGTGCCGGATGCACCTGAAACTGGCTTCGGTTACATCGAGGCAGACAAAAAATCATCCGATCATGTCGATGGGGTGCTCCGCGTACTGCGCTTCGTCGAGAAACCCGACGCCGTCACCGCGCAGGCCTATGTCGCTGCGGGCGGTTATTACTGGAACAGCGGGATGTTCCTGTTTCGCGCCTCACGCTATCTGGAGGAACTGCAGCGGTTCCGGCCCGACATTATTGAGAGCGTTCGCGTAGCGTTCGATGCCGCGCAACGCGACGGTGATTTCATTCGTCTGGACAAAGATGCGTTTGCCGGGTGCCCATCGGATTCCATCGACTATGCCGTCATGGAAAGGACTGACATGGCCAGTGTGTTGCCGGTGGATATTGGTTGGAACGACGTGGGTTCGTGGTCAGCCCTTTGGGATGTCAGCGAGCAAGATGCTGACGGCAATGCCCATCACGGTGACGTAATTTCGATCGACAGCCGCAACAGCTATGCCTACTCGCGCCGGTTGGTGGCGCTGGTCGGCGTGGATGACTTGATCGTGGTGGAAACCGACGACGCGGTGCTGGTTGCGCGCAAGGACAAAGTCCAGCAGGTCAAGGACGTGGTTGCGCGTTTGAAGGCGGAACAACGCAGCCAGGCCGCCCTGCATCGCGAAGTGCACCGACCGTGGGGAAGTTACGATTCCATCGACATCGGTGACGGATTCCAAGTCAAGCGGATCAAGGTCAAGCCGGGTGCGCGGCTGTCGCTGCAGTCGCATAGGCAGCGCGCCGAGCATTGGATCGTGGTGCGCGGCACTGCGCGCGTGACCCGCGACAATGACGTATTCGAGCTGCATGCGAACCAGTCGACATATATTCCGATCGGCGCAAAACATCGCCTGGAGAACCTTGGCAGCGAGACGCTGGAACTGATCGAGGTGCAGTCGGGGGATTACCTGGGCGAGGACGATATCCTCCGCTACGAGGATGTCTACGGGCGGGCGTAGTCACCCAACGTCGCCAACCACGCGTCATCCGAGCCTTCGTTGACACCTTCGAACAGGAACGTCGATAGATAGCGTTCGCCGGTGTCTGGAAGAATCGCCAGTAGCACCGTGCCCTCCGCCGAATCTTCAGCAATACTCAGTGCAGCAGCCACGGTGGCGCCCGCCGACAGACCGACGAACAGGCCTTCTTCCTGCGCCAAGCGTCGCGCCGTGTCGCGCGCGAGCACGTCCTCGATCGGGATGTTCAGATCGAAGATCGTGCGGTCCAGTACCTCGGGGATGAAGTCCGGGGTCCAGCCTTGGATCTTGTGCGGATGCCATTCGTCACCGGCCAGCATCGCGGCCGCGACTGGTTCGCTGGTGACGATCTTGATGTCTGGGCGTGCCGCCTTGAGTACGCGCCCGGCGCCGCTCATGGTACCGCCGGTACCCCAGCCGCTGACGAAATAGTCCAGCCGCTTGCCGGCGAAGTCGCTCAGGATCTCCGGCCCGGTGCTCGAAGCGTGGTAATCGGGGTTGGCCGGATTCTTGAACTGCTGGGCATGGAACCAGCCATATTTCGCGGCGAGTTCCTCGGCCTTGCGGACCATGCCAATGCCGCGTTCTGCGGCGGGGGTAAGGATTACCTTGGCGCCATAGGCGCGCATCAGCTTGCGACGCTCGATCGAGAACGTCTCGGTCATGGTCGCGACGAAGTTGTAGCCGCGCGCTGCGCAGACCATGGCGAGTGCAACGCCGGTATTGCCCGATGTCGCCTCGACCACGGTATCGCCCGGCTTGAGCAGCCCCTTGGCTTCGGCATCGAGGATTACTGCTATCGCCAAGCGATCCTTGACCGAGCCGCCGGGATTGAATGATTCGACTTTGGCGTAAAGGGTGACGTGCTTCGGTGCGATGCGGTGCAACTTGACGATCGGAGTAGATCCAATCGTGTCGAGGATGCTGTCGTAGAGACTCATATGTGTGTCCGGAAAAACGGGGTGGAAAGCGACAAATACGCGCCGGTTGTGAAGAGTCTCGTGAACAGCAAGGCGGGGTGCCAGAGCAATGGCAAGGATTGCGTGATGCGTTAACGCTACAAGGGGCCCTGTCCGTGCGGAAATGGTCGAGGCACCTGAGCTTATGCCGGAAGTGCATAAGCCTCGTATGGACATGGATATCGCATCTGTTTATATTGATCGCTTCATCCGGATGTAGCGATAAAGAATGTCGCCATGACCCTGACCCAGCTTCGTTACCTTGTAGCCATCGCCGATTCCGGCCTGAACATCACGCAGGCAGCCGAACGCGTGCATGCAACCCAGCCGGGGCTGTCTAAGCAGCTCAAGCAACTTGAAGATGAGTTGGGCTTTCAAGTGTTCATCCGAAAGGGCCGCAGCCTTAACAGCATTGCGCCGGCAGGCGGCCAGGTGATCGCGCACGCGCGCCGGATACTGGCGGAAGCCGCCAATATCCGCAGCTATGCGGCCAACGAGCGCGGCGAGCATAGTGGACGCCTGTTGCTGGCAACCACCCATACCCAAGCTCGTTACGTGCTGCCGCCGGTGATAGCAGCAATCAAACGCGAATTTCCTCGGGTCAGTGTCGATCTGTTGGCTACCGCCGATTCCGACGTGTTGGGTGCGCTTGATCAAGCAGACCTGGCTCTGATTAGTACCGCTGGTAGCCAGCCGCAGGGGGGCATTGCGGTGCCGTTGTTCCGCTGGCGGCGCGTGTTGCTCGTGCAGAAAGCACATCCCCTCGCACGGCTTCACTGTGCACCTAGCCTTGCCGAACTTGCCCTTCATCCGTTGATCAGCTACGAGTCCTCGACACGCGCTGACTCTTCGTTGCAGCGCGCATTCGCCGGTGCCGGCGTCGTTCCTCAAATCGCGATGACGGCGTGTGACGCCAACTTGATCAAGACCTATGTGCGCGCCGGCCTCGGTGCTGGTCTGCTGGCGGAAATGGCGCTGGGGCAGCGCGGCGACGCCGACTTGTGTATCTTGCCGGCGCCTGCCGAATTGCCTGAGTGCATCACTTGGGCGGTCATCCCGCGCGGCCGTGTGCTGCGTGATTACGCGCTTGCGCTGCTGCATGGATTGGCCCCTCAGCTGGATCCGCGCGATTTACGCCGCGTGCTGGAGGGAAGGCAGGATGCGCATTGGCCGCAAGCGCCGCATTGGCTGCAATTGCCTCAGCTGATTGCTGCGTAGTTGGCTTCGCGCCGGAGTCGCCCCCTTGTACAAAAAAGCCCCGCAATGCGGGGCTTTTTTGATGTGTGAGGCAATACAGTCTCAGCGCTTCTTCTTGCCCTTCAGCAGCAGCCGTGATCGCCATGCTGCTCGCCGCCGGGAACCGCTGCAACGCCGGTGGTCTCGCCGCGTAGGCTGGCTGCATGATGTTCGGTGATGACCCGCGCCACGCTGCTGGTGACCCGTTTTCCCATCGGAATGTGCAGGAATTCGTTGGGGCCGTGTGCGTTGGAATGCGGACCCAGCACGCCGGTGATCATGAACTGCGCACCGGGGAACTTCTCTCCGAGCATGCCCATGAACGGAATCGAGCCACCTTCGCCCATGTACATCGCAGGTTGGCCAAAGAACTCCTCGCTTGCTTGGTCAATCGCCGATGACAGCCACGGTGATAGCGCTGGTGCATTCCAGCCCGTCGCGGCTTTTTCCAGCTTCAGGGTGACCTCCGCGCCATTCGGCGGATCGCGCAGCAGGAGGTCTTGCAAGAGTTCGCCTGCAAGCTTTCCGTCCACTGTCGGGGGCAGGCGTAGGCTGAGTTTGAGCGCAGTGTGTGGGCGAAGAACATTGCCGGCAGAAGCAAGCGGCGGAATTCCGTCGGCGCCAGTGACTGACAGTGCTGGCCGCCACGTGCGATTGAGCACCAGCTCGGTGTTGTCGGTGGCCATCGGGGTCATCCCTGGCAAGAATGGAAATTTGTCGTAAACCTCGTTGCCCAACACCTCGGCTACCTTCGCCGCTTGAGTGAGGCGATCCGCAGGAATTTCCGCATACAGTCCCTCCACCAGGATACGGCCGGTGGTTTCGTCCTCGATCCTCGACAGCAACTCGCGAATGATGCGGAAGCTCGATGGCACGATGCCGGACGCATCGCCCGAGTGCACGCCTTCCTCAAGAACGTTGACCGTGAGGTTGCCGCCGGCCATGCCGCGCAGCGAAGTGGTGCACCACAACTGGTCATAGTTGCCGCAGCCCGAATCCAGACATACGACCAGCGATGGTTTACCGATGCGTTCGGCCAGGTGATCGACGTAGGCGGGCAGGTCGTAGCTGCCGGATTCTTCGCAGGCTTCGATCACCAGCACGCAGCGCGCATGCGGCGCGCCTTGCGCCTGCAACGCCATGATCGCGGCTAGTGCACCGTAAATCGCGTAACCGTCGTCGGCGCCGCCACGTCCATACAGCCGTTCGCCCTTGAGCACGGGTTCCCACGGACCAAGGTCATCATCCCAACCGGTCATCTCGGGTTGTTTATCCATGTGTCCGTACAGCAACACGCAATCCTCGCCGACATCTGCCCCAGATGCGGGAATCTCGATGAAGATCAGCGGCGTGCGCCCTTCCAGCCTCACCACTTCAACTTGCATGCCCGGGATGGGCTGCGCGCGCGCCCACGTTTCCATCAATTCAACCGCACGTTCCATATGCCCATTGGCGACCCAGTCGGCATCGAACATCGGTGACTTGTTGGGGATGCGGATGTACTCCACCAATTGCGGAACAATCTCCGCTTCCCATTTGTTGCCGACGAATTCGCTGATCTGGTTTGCTTGCATGGCGCGGGTTCTCCTGTTCGATCCGTGACTCTAGATCCGTGAGTCTAGCGCCGTGGTTGTTGCGGGGCCGTGTGGGTGAGTATTTTTCCTACTCGTTGCTGCGTCAGATGCCTGCCATCCAATGCGACAGTGGCCGATACCGAGGTTTCAGCCGAATCGGCAATCTGTCCACACCGGATCGCAGCCCGCGCTTCCGGAGCCCACCCCACACCTCAATGTCAAACCCGGAGATCACCATGAAGTCGCTGACCACCCTGTTTTCCTCGCTGATCCTGTCGTTGGTGCTAGCTGGCAGTGCCCTTGCTGGCGAGACCGTCAACATCAATACCGCCGATGCCGCCACCATTGATCGCGTGCTAGTGAACGTAGGCCCGACCAAGGCGCAGGCCATCGTCGACCATCGCAAGGCGAACGGCGCGTTCCGCAGTCCCGAGCAACTCGCCCTGGTCAAGGGGATTGGTTTGAAGACCGTCGAAAAGAACCGCGGCCGTATCGTGATTGGCACCACGCGTCCGGTAGCCAATGCCGTCAAGCCCGCAGTTCGCGTGGCCGCCGCACCGAAGCCTGTTGCCCGCCGCTGAATACAGCAGGTTTTCCAACCGCATGCATGCCCCCGCCCGGTTTAAACCGGGCGGGTTGCGGCGTATAAACTTCCAAGGTGACTTTCCGCATGAAGCAGGTAGCCATGGATACAGCAGGAAAGTCGCGGATATTGCCGGCAAGTGGTTACAGCCGAATGCGCTGGAAGAATGATGCTGGCTGGACTTCGGAAATCCTCCGCGTACCTGACAACGATGCTTGGAAGTGGCGGCTGTCTATCGCGGAGATCGAAGCCGATGCACCGTTCTCGGCATTCCCTGGCGTGGAGCGCGAGCTCGTCCTGCTCTCCGGCAACGGCCTGCGCCTGAGCTTCGACCAAGATGTCGTGGATGGCGTGCATGAGTTGCTGCCGCCACACGACAAACTACGCTTCGCCGGCGAACTCGCTGCGTTCGGTGAGTTGATCGAC
>JBBSRO010000005.1:0-78481 GCA_038242955.1 Lysobacterales bacterium | reverse complement strand
CGGTCGATACCGCTTCGGCGCTTTCTTGCAACCTGACGCAAGGCGACACACTTGACCATACCTGCACTCCTCGCGCTTGAAGACGGAACAGTCTTCGAGGGCCGTTCCGTGGGCGCACCCGGCCTTTCCGTGGGCGAAGTGGTGTTCAACACCGCCATGACCGGCTACCAAGAAATCCTCACTGATCCGTCCTATGCACGGCAGCTGGTGACCCTGACCTATCCGCATATCGGCAATACCGGCTGCACCGACCAAGACAACGAGGCCGATAAGGTCTGGGCGTCCGGTTTGATCGTGCGCGACGTGCCGCGCCGGCCCAGCAGCTGGCGTAGCCAGGTCGCCCTGCCGGAATGGCTGCAGGCACGCGGCATTGTGGCGATTGCCGACATCGACACCCGCAAGCTGACGCGGATGCTGCGTGATCGCGGTTCCCAGAATGGCGCATTGCTGGCAGGGACCGAGCCTGGCGAGCAACTGAATGCCGACAAGGCCATTGAAGCTGCACGCAAGTTCCCCGGCCTGGCCGGCATGGACTTGGCCAAAGTTGTCAGCACGACCAAGACGTACGAATGGCGCGATGGCGAGCTCGATCTTGATACTGGCAAATGGCAGCGCCCTGAATCGAAGTTCAAGGTCGTGGCCTACGATTTCGGCGTCAAGCGCAACATCTTGCGCATGCTGGTTGAACGCGGCTGCGCAGTGACCGTGGTTCCTGCGCAAACACCTGCCGCTGACGTTTTGGCGATGCAGCCCGACGGTGTGTTCTTGTCCAATGGCCCTGGTGATCCGGCGCCTTGCGATTACGCGATCGCTGCTATCCGTGAATTGCTGGCAGCTAAAATACCGATCTACGGCATCTGCCTGGGTCACCAATTACTGGGGTTGGCCGTTGGCGCAAAGACCATGAAGATGCCGCACGGCCACCATGGCGCCAATCATCCGGTAATCGACCTGGAGTCTGCTGAAGGCAGTAGCGGGCGGGTGATGATCACCGCGCAAAACCACGGTTTCTGCCTCGATGAAACCAGCCTACCGGCGAACGTGCGGGTGACCCATCGTTCGCTGTTCGACCAGACCAACCAGGGCATTGCCCTGACCGATGCACCGGCCTTCAGCTTCCAGGGGCACCCGGAAGCTTCACCAGGCCCGCATGATGTGGCGGCGTTGTTCGACCAGTTCATCGCGGTGATGTTGAACAAGCAAGCGGAAGCCAACTGATATGCCAAAGCGCACTGACCTCAAGACCATCCTGATCATCGGCGCTGGCCCGATCGTGATTGGCCAAGCCTGCGAATTCGACTACTCCGGCGCACAGGCCTGCAAGGCCTTGCGCGAAGAGGGTTATCGGGTGGTGCTGGTCAACAGCAACCCGGCCACGATCATGACCGACCCTGACATGGCCGACGCGGTCTACATCGAGCCGATCAACTGGCAAACAGTCGAACGCATCATCGCCAAGGAAAAGCCCGAGGCACTGCTACCGACCATGGGTGGGCAGACCGCACTCAACTGTGCGCTCGACTTGGCGGACAACGGCGTGCTGGAAAAATACGGCGTCGAACTCATCGGTGCCAAGCGCGAAGCGATCCGCATGGCGGAGGACCGCGAGCTGTTCCGCGTGGCGATGGGCGAGATCGGCCTTGAGTGTCCAAAAGCGGAAGTCGCACGCTCGCTCGAACAGGCGCTCGATATCCAGACCCGCGTCGGTTACCCGACGATTATCCGGCCCAGCTTCACACTTGGCGGAACCGGCGGGGGTATTGCTTACAACCGAGAGGAACTGATCGATATCGTCACCGGTGGCCTGGACCTCTCGCCGACCGGCGAAGTCCTGGTGGAAGAATCGGTGCTGGGCTGGAAGGAATTCGAGATGGAAGTGGTCCGCGACACCGCGGACAACTGCATTATTGTTTGCAGCATTGAAAATTTTGATCCGATGGGCGTGCACACCGGCGACTCGATCACCGTCGCACCGGCGCAGACCCTGACCGACCGCGAATACCAGCGCCTGCGCAATGCGTCAATTGCCGTTTTGCGCAAGATTGGCGTGGATACTGGCGGTAGCAACGTGCAGTTCGGCATCAATGCCCAGGACGGCCGTGTTGTCGTGATCGAGATGAACCCGCGCGTGTCGCGCTCGTCTGCGCTGGCATCCAAAGCGACGGGTTTCCCGATCGCCAAGGTCGCAGCGAAGCTCTCGGTTGGTTACACGCTGGATGAACTCAAGAACGAAATCACCGGCGGCCTGACGCCGGCATCGTTCGAGCCCAGCATCGACTACGTGGTCACCAAGATCCCGCGGTTCGCCTTCGAGAAGTTCCCGACGGCCGATGCCCGCCTGACCACGCAGATGAAGTCGGTGGGCGAAGTGATGGCGATCGGCCGCACTTTCCAGGAATCGCTGCAGAAAGCCCTGCGCGGACTTGAAACCGGAAAAGTCGGGCTGGATCCCACTGGCTTGGACCTGACCGACGAAAATGATCTCGCAACACTTCGCCGCGAGACCAAGGAGCCGGGTCCGGAGCGCATCTTCTATCTCGCCGATGCATTCCGGGCGGGAATGAGTGTGGAAGAAGTGCACGCGCTGTCGTTCGTCGATCCGTGGTTCCTTGACCAGATCGAAGAGATCGTGGACGCCGAAGTAGACATCGCTCATCGCGGCCTGGATGGCCTGGATGCGGCACGCTTGCGTGCACTCAAGCGCAAGGGTTTTTCCGACATCCGCATCGCCCAGTTGACCGGCACCAACGAGTCGGCGGTGCGTGCATTGCGCAAAGCCTTCGGCGTGCGCCCGGTGTACAAGCGCGTCGATAGCTGTGCGGCCGAATTCGCAACCACTACCTCCTATCTGTATTCCACCTATGAGGACGAATGCGAGGCGCGGCCGAGCGACCGCAAGAAAATCATGGTGCTTGGCGGCGGCCCCAACCGGATTGGGCAAGGCATCGAGTTCGACTACTGCTGCGTGCACGCCGCGCTGGCGCTGCGCGAAGACGGGTACGAGACCATCATGGTCAACTGCAACCCGGAAACCGTCTCGACCGATTACGACACCTCCGATCGTCTGTATTTCGAATCGCTGACGCTGGAAGACGTGCTGGAAATCGTCGAACTCGAGAAGCCGCATGGCGTGATCGTGCAATACGGCGGGCAGACGCCGCTGAAACTTGCCAAGGCGCTCGAAGCCAATGGTGTGCCGATCATTGGTACTTCGCCGGAATCCATTGACCTGGCCGAAGATCGCGAGCGCTTCCAGAAACTGGTGACCGAGCTGGGCCTGCTACAGCCGCCGAACCGCACCGCGCGC
Source organism: Lysobacterales bacterium (assembly GCA_038242955.1). Taxonomy (GTDB): domain Bacteria; phylum Pseudomonadota; class Gammaproteobacteria; order Xanthomonadales; family Xanthomonadaceae; genus Thermomonas. The sequence continues at coordinate 75,174 of JBBSRO010000005.1, read as the reverse complement.
AGCGAAGACGAAGCCTTGGTGCACGCCCGCGACATCGGTTACCCGCTGGTCGTGCGCCCCAGTTACGTGCTCGGTGGCCGCGCCATGGAAGTGGTGCATGCCGAAGCCGACCTGGCCCGCTACATGCGCGAAGCGGTCAAGGTCTCGCACGATTCGCCAGTGCTGCTGGACCGCTTCCTGGACAACGCGGTGGAAGTCGACATCGACGTCATCGCCGACTCGTCGGGTAACGTGCTGGTTGGCGGGGTGATGGAACATATCGAAGAGGCCGGTGTGCATTCCGGCGATTCATCGTGCTCGCTACCGCCGTATTCGCTGTCAGCCGACACCCAGGCAAAGCTGCGCGAACAGGTGGTGATGCTGGCCAAGGCGCTCAATGTCATTGGATTGATGAACACGCAGTTTGCGGTGCAAACCGACGCTGATGGCAATGACACCATTTTCCTGCTGGAAGTGAATCCGCGCGCGTCGCGTACGGTGCCATTCGTATCCAAGGCGATCGGCCAGCCACTGGCCAAGATCGCCGCCCGTTGCATGGCTGGCAAGTCGCTGGCAGAGCAGGGCGCGACCAGGGAAATCGTGCCGGAGTACTACTCCGTCAAGGAAGCCGTGTTCCCGTTCGCGAAGTTCCAGAACGTCGACCCGATCCTGGGACCGGAAATGCGTTCCACCGGCGAAGTGATGGGTGTTGGCCGCACCTTTGGCGCCGCGTTCGCACGCGCCGAGGAGGCCGCGAATATCCGCGCGCCACAACCCGGCAAGGCGTTCATTTCCGTGCGCGATCCGGACAAGGCTCGGGTTGTTCCGGTTGCACGCGACATGATCGCGCGTGGCTTCAGCCTGGTTGCCACGTCTGGCACTGCCAACGTGCTGGCCGCCCATGGCATCGCCTGTGACCGCATCAACAAAGTCATCGAAGGGCGTCCGCATATCGTCGACCTGATCAAGAACGGCGAGATCTGCTACATCGTCAACACCACCGAGGGAAGCCAGGCGATCGCCGATTCGTTCTCAATCCGGCGCGAGGCCCTGCAGCATCGCGTCACGTATTCCACCACCGTGGCAGGCGCACGCGCATTGCTGCACTCGATGGACCATCGCGGCGTCGGCGAAGTGCTGGCGCTGCAGGAACTGCACAAGGAGCTGAAGTGATACAGGCCCCCATTACATCCAAAGGCGCCAAGCGCCTTCGCGCTGAGCTCGAGGAACTGAAGTCGGTCAACCGACCGAAAGTGATCGCCGACATCGCCGAGGCGCGTGCCCACGGCGACCTCAAGGAAAATGCCGAATATCACGCCGCCCGCGATCAGCAGAGTTTCATCGAGGGTCGCATCAAGCATCTCGAAGGCGAGCTGTCGCACGCGCAGGTGATCGATATCGCCACGCTGACCGCTGGCGACCGGGTCGTGTTTGGCGCAACGGTGAAACTTGCCGATTGTGATAACGACGAGGAGCGCACCTACCAAATCGTTGGCGACCTCGAAGCCGACATCAAGCAGGGGCTGATCGCGATTTCCTCACCAGTGGCACGTGCGTTGATCGGCAAGCACGAAGGCGACACCGCCACCATCGAAGCGCCAGCGGGTACCCGCGAATACGAAATCATCTCGGTTAGCTACCTGGACTGAAGTAATGCGATTGACACTGTTGCTGCCCTCAGGCGTGCGAGTCGCCGGCATCGCGTTGCCGGCGTCGCTGGCGAAGGCACTGGGCCGCGCAAATGAGGTGGCCGGGCAGTTTGGCGAACAAGCGCAACTGACGCGTCATTTCAAGCTGCTACCTGATCACTGGCCACACGCGGCATTGACCCGCGCGGCCGATGCAGGGCTTGACGATGCACGCTCCACCGCGTGGTTGCGCGCCGACCCCGCCCACATCCGTCCCGACATCAACGGTGCGCGCTTGCTTGCGACGGGCGCTGCACTGTCGATGGACGCGCAGGATGTCGAGGCGTTCTTGCCAGCACTGCGTCCGCTGTTTGGCGATGCGGGCTTCCTGCTGGATGCGCCGCATTCGACGCGCTGGTATCTGCGCTTGCCACGCGAGACCAAACTGCCCGATTTCCCGGCCCCCGAGCAGGCGCTGGGCGAGGATGTGTTCGACCACATGCCGGACGGCCCGCAGGCCCGTCGCTGGCGCACTCTATTGAGTGAAACGCAGGTCGTGTTGCACAATCATCCGCATAACGAAGTGCGTGCCCAGGCGGGTTTAGTGCCAGTCAACTCCCTGTGGTTCTGGGGTGGCGGGGTGCTGCCCGACCATGCGGCGAGCGATTCCACGATCATATTTTCAGATGATCCCCTGTTGCGCGGATTGGCGGAAATCGGCACATTCAACGCCATGCCAGTGGCTGACTTCACCGGTTTCGACTCCATCACCAATGACACGTTGATTGATCTGCGCACAGTCCGCGATTCGAAGGCTTTGATTGAACGTTGGCTGCAGCCTGCGTTCGGGGTCGCCATGCGCAGCCAGGTCGATCTCGATTTGGCTGATGGACGAATGTTCCAGTTGCAGCCAAACCAGCGCTGGCGCTTCTGGCGCAAACCACGCACGGCGTTGACAGCGTGAGCATGCAGCGGCGCATCGTCCGCCGCGAACAACCGGCGAAAATCGATGGTGAGTGGCCATCACAATGGCCACTCCTGTTGCAGCGTCTGCATACGGCGCGTGGCAGCGCAGATGCATCACAAGCGATGCCACGCTTGGCTGATCTGTTGCCATACGGACAGCTGACTGGAATCGAGAAAGCAGTGTCGCTGCTTGAAGACGCCATTGCGCGGGATGCACATATCGTGGTGGTCGGAGACTACGACTGCGATGGCGCCACTGCATGCGCGGTCGGTGTGCGCGGCCTGCGCATGCTGGGCGCAAAACGTGTGTCGCATGCGGTGCCAAACCGCATCGTGCATGGCTATGGGATGACGCCGGGACTGGTTGAAGAGCTTGTTGGCCTGAAGCCCGATTTGCTGGTCACCGTCGATCACGGCATTGCCTGTCATGCCGGCATCGCAGCAGCCAAATCGCATGGTTGGCAGGTGTTGGTGACCGACCATCATCTTCCGGGACCGACCTTGCCCAATGCAGACGCCATCGTCGATCCCAACCAGCCAGGCGATGTATTTCCGAGCAAGGCGCTGGCCGGCGTCGGCGTGATGTTCTACGTACTGCTGGCGCTGCGTGCCAAGCGTGGCGTGCAGGCCGATCTCGCATCACTGCTCGATCTCGTCGCCGTAGGTACCGTGGCCGACATGGTCGCGCTGGATGCAAACAATCGTGCGTTGGTCGGCGCCGGCCTCCGGCGATTGCGGGCAGGGCAGGGCTGTGCCGGCCTGCGCGCATTGATCGACGTTGCTGGACGCCACGCGGCAAGCCTGACCACTACCGATATCGGTTTCGCGATTGGCCCGCGCATCAATGCGGCGGGCCGTTTGGAAGACATGAGCATCGGCATCGAATGCCTGCTCACGGATGATCAATCGCAGGCCATGGAGCTGGCGCAGATCCTGCAGGCAATCAACCAGGAGCGCCGTGGCGTCCAGGCTGAAATGCAGGAGATGGCCGAAGCGCAGATGCCCAAGCTTGGCGATGCCGAAACTTCTTCGTACGGTATCTGCCTGTTCGATACCGACTGGCATCCGGGCGTGGTTGGTCTGGTTGCATCCAAAACCAAGGAACGCCTGTATCGCCCGGCAATCGCATTTGCTCCGGCCGAACCCGGCAGCACGATGTTGCGCGGCTCGGCGCGCTCAATCCCAGGCTTCCATATCCGCGACGCACTGGCACTGGTCGATGCGCGCCATCCGAGTCTGGTTCCGCGTTTCGGCGGACATGCGATGGCGGCAGGACTGAGTCTTGAACTCGATGACTTGGCGGCATTCCGCGATGCCTTCCAGCAGGTCGCGTCCGAATGGCTGACGCCTGAGCTGCTCACCGACACCCTGCACAGCGATGGCGAGCTGGCAGTCGATGAATTCGTCATCGAATCCGCATTGGCCCTGCGCGATGGTGGCCATTGGGGGCAGGGTTATCCAGAACCGCTGTTCGATGGCGAGTTTGACGTGGTGGGCTGGCGCATTGTTGGCGAGCGTCATCTGAAGCTCGAGCTCATGCAGGGTGGTAGCCGACTCAATGCCATCCACTTCGGTGGCTGGGATGGCACGCCACCGGCAGATCGCCTGCACTTGGCCTATCGCCTCACGCCGGACGACTATCGTGGCAAGGATGCCATCCAGTTGATCGTGGTGCATGCACAAGGCATCGCAACATCAACCAGTTGAAATAGCGGCCGGTGGTCGTTCTGCCCGTACCAAGTTGCTGTTGCGCTTCCGCTTCAGCCCGAACAGCGGCCGCAAGAATCCGATACGACGGATCACGCATTCGTGCAGCAGCAGGCAGCCTGCAATCGTGCCGCCGATCACTAGCGCGGATTCAATCCCGCCACCGAGATTCAACGGTATCAGCCAGTAGGCAAGCAGCACGATCAAACTCTGGTGCAGGATGTACCAGGGATAGACAGCTTCAGTTGCATACGGCAGCCAGCGATACGGATGGTTGAGCCATACATGACCCCAGCCAAAAATCGCAAGCAAGGCGGTCCACATATACAGCGCGCGTCCAGCACGCTCGATGCCGCCCCAAGGCAATACGGTCAGCCATTCCGGCGCATCATCCGGCAACAGCAACCCGCGTCCGATGGCGCGCAATCCGAGTTCCACGGTGATGCCCAGCAGTGCCACCGGCAACATCTTCCAGCGCCAACGCGCCACTCGCTGCCAGAAGTCTTGCTGACGGGAAATCAGATAGCCGAAAAGGAACACGCTGAAGTACTCGGCGTGCAGGTACCAGTCGCCGACTAGCGCATGAGTTTCTGGAAACCTCGGCTTCAGCAACATCAGGTAGCCGAAGAAGAACAGCGTCGGCAAGACGATCATCCAGGCCAAGGTGCGGCTTGCCAGCCATGCTTGGACGCGCTGGCCGATGCCGGATTCGAGAAGTGGCAGCAGCGCCAACAAGACCAACATGTAGAGCCACAGGTAGGCCAGATACCACAAGTGGTTCCAGGTCACGCCATGCGACGCGCCGGTCCAGCCACCATCTGGCCAAGGCTTGATTTGCAGGTAGCGCTGCATGAAGTGGACGAATCCGGTCGGGACCGCGCCATTGCGAACGGCTTCGCAGTAGGACTGGATCGGGACGATGAAGAGCATGCCGAACACCAGTGGCAACAGCAGGCGCCAAGTTCGGTTCCCGGCAAAGCGTAGTGGGCCCCGCGTCGGCTGGTACAAGCCGATCGCGATTCCTGAAATCGCGAAGAGTAGGGGCATTCGCCAGCGGTTGACCACGATCCTGACCCACTCGATCCAGTCATACTTATAGGTGCTGACAATGTGGAAATCCGAGTTGGTCTCGTAGACGCCACTAGCGTGATACAGGATCAGCAGGACGAACGCGAAGACGCGCAGTGCATCGATATCGTGGCGGCGAACCATGGGTGCGGCCGGTGGTGAATTGAGCACAGGTTGTTGGTGGTTTGGCAGCGACACCATGCTGAAGTGACAGTCCGACGCCACTGAGGGACGAGTCGCGGAAGACGGGGACCAACCGCGATAGGCATGAGGCCTGCAATGGCTAGAATGCGACGATGAAGACGTCCAACCAGAACGCGCCGCCAAAGCCGTGGCGGCAGTTCGCTCCGTGGCAGCTCCCGGTTGAAGTAATGATCTGGGTCACGGTCTTCGGTTTGGCTGCTGTTGCCAATACTTTGGTGATAGTGATGGACGCCGGTAGGGATGGCATGGGGATGCCTGTCTGGAAGCCCGTGGTCTGGGAGGCTAGCAGCGCGATCGTCAGCTTGGCGCTGTTGCCGGCGTTGTTCGGGATGTGCCGGCGCTGGCCGCTTCATTTCGACACGTTGCGCCGGCACCTGCTTATCTATGTGATCGCAAGCGTGGTCTGGTCGTTACTGCACGTGGTCGGCATGGTGCTGCTGCGCAAGCTTGCCTATGCCATGGCAGGTGGACATTACGACTTCGGAAACTGGCCGCGCCAATTGTTCTACGAGTACCTCAAAGACGTTCGCACGTTCAGTCTTATCGTCGCGGTGCACCAAAGTTACGAGTGGTTCTGGCGGCGGTGGCAGGGCGAGGCACACGTGCTGGATGCGCCCGACGATGGTTCAGCACCTAATCCTGCGGAACGCCCTGAGCGCTTTCTGGTACGCAAACTGGGACGCGAATTTCTGGTGGCGGCCAATGACATCGAGTGGCTACAGGCAGCCGGCAATTACGTGAATCTGAGAGTCCGCGATCGCGACTATCCACTGCGCAGCACGGTCACAGCAATTGAAAGCATGTTGGACCCGGCACGATTCACCCGGATTCATCGCAGCTATATCGTCAACCTGGATCAGGTGGCCTCTATCGAACCCTTGGAGACCGGAGATGCCCGCGTCCACTTGAAGGATGGAACAGTGTTGCCGTGCAGTCGCACCTATCGGGATGTATTGAAGCCGCGCTGACTGCATCATGCAAACTCGTCAAACCCCATCCACGGCATCCATGCGTTGACGGGGTAGTCACTTTCATGGAACTCACCATGCGCCGGATCATCCTGTTTGCCGCAAGCACTTGCCTGCTCACCGTGATCTTTGCCTCGCTCGCGCCTGCGCAACAGGTCTCGACGAATGTCGTGCCGCAACCTCCGTTGCTGCAAGTCACTGGCAAGGCGGATGCGCCTGTCAGCCTGCACTCTGCTGACGTGGGGATCGAGGTCAACGGCGGATTCGCGACCACGACCCTGCTGCTTGAGCTTCGCAATCCGAATAACCGCGTGCTGGAAGGCACCCTGCAATTCCCGTTGAGCGACGGCCAGCAAGTCGTGGGGTTTGCGCTGGACATCGGTGGTGTGTTGCGTGATGCGGTTCCGGTTGCAAAGGCACGCGGCAGGCAGGTGTTCGAAAGCATCGAACGGCGCGGCGTTGATCCGGGCTTGCTGGAGCAGACGGCCGGCAACCAGTTCCGACTGCGGGTTTACCCGATCCCGGCACAAGGCTCGCGCCAAGTGCGACTGGTGATCGAAGAGGCCATGCCGCGCGAATCCGGCGGCTGGCACTTGGCGATTCCGGTGCAACTGCTGTCCGGTGCCGATGAATTTTCGATGCGTATCCGGGCAAACGGCATAGCCACCCCGCCACTAGTAGAAGGCAATTTCGACGCGTTGCCCTTCAAACGCGATGCGCAGGGTTACCAAGCCGTCGTTCGACGCACTGCATTTCGCCCGCAAGGCGGCTTGTCGTTGCGCTTTTCGGCCAGCACCAATGCAGTCACCTATGGCGGCAAGCACAATGGCGAACACTATGTCCTGGCTGAAGTACCGGTTTTGCAATCCAGCGAAATCGCCAGGGTGATTCCATCCAACATAGGCCTGTTATGGGATGCGTCCGCATCCGCGCGCAAGCGCGACCTGGATGGCGAACTCGCGTTGCTTGATCGCTATTTCAAGGCGATGGGCAATGGCCGCGTGAGCCTGCGCCTGCTACGCGACGTGGGAGAGGATGGCGGCATATTTGACATCCGCAACGGCGAGTGGGCACGACTGCAGCATGTGCTGGAATCCACGGTCAACGATGGCGCAAGCAACCTGTCGGACTGGACGCCAAATCCGCTGATCAACGAATACCTACTGGTCAGCGATGGCCTGCAGGACTATGGCGAAAAGCCATTCCCGGTGCTCGCCAGCGGCCAGCGCCTTTACGCCATCAACTCGGCCGGTGCGGCATCGGACGATAGTCGACTGGCAGCGATTGCTGGTGAGCGTGGAGGCAGGCTGATCGCGTGGCAAGGTCGTAACGGTCTTTATTCGGCAACACGCGCGCTGCTTGGCCACGGAACCCGCATCGTCAAGATGCTCGGCGAAGGCGTGACAGACCTGCAGACAGAAACGCGCGATCTGGATGCCGGCTTACTGAGGATTGCGGGTCGGCTTACCGAGCCGACCGGGGTCATACGGGTGATCTTGGATGAATCGGGACATCGGCGTGACATCACGCTGCCGGTTTCAAGCGCACCCGATGGTGGTGGCATTAGTTCCTATGTGCCGCGGCAATGGGCCAAGTGGCAAATCGCTGCTTATGCAGGCGAGCCTGATCGGCATCGTGCAGCCATTGCACGGTTGGGTCAGCAATTCTCGATCGTGACCGCAGGCACATCGCTGCTGGTGCTGGACGATATTGCCGACTATGTGCGCTATGACATTGCGCCACCTGCCGAACTTCGCGCGGACGTCGCACGCTTGCAGGCAGAGCAGGGCAAGCGCCGTGACGTGTCTCGCAGCGCGCGATTGGATTCAATCGCCAATGCCTTCGCGGAACGGCTTGCCTGGTGGAAGACCTCATTCCCGAAGGATCAACCAGCGGCCCGGAAAGCGAGGGAGAAGCCCGAATCGGATTCGGCCAGTCTGGATAGCGTGGTGGTGACAGCCAGCACAGCGCAAGCCGTCAGCGCATTTCCTGTTCCACCACCACCTCCCGCTCCCTTGGCCGAAGGTGAAGCGATCCCACGCGCAGTCCTCAATGATCAACGCCCGGCAATACTTGAAGTGGCTTCTTTGCAAGACGCGTCCAAAGCAAGTGGCGAAGCAGTCGCCACCATTCGCCTGCAAGCGTGGTCTCCGGAGTCATCTTATGCCCGGCGCTTGCGTACAGCCCAGGCTGATCAGGTCTATGCCCTGTACTTGGACGAGCGCGACAGTCACGCGGACAGCACGGCGTTCTATCTCGATGTCGCCGATGTCCTGCTGCAAAAAAATCGCCGTGTCGAAGCGATGCGTGTGCTATCCAATCTCGCCGAACTCGACCTCGACAACCGCCACGTCCTGCGCGTGCTTGGTTATCGACTGATGCAGGCCAAGCAATGGGCACTGGCCGTGGTCGTTTTCAGGCAAGTGCTCGAGATGGCCGAAGAAGAGCCGCAGAGTGGTCGTGACCTTGCATTGGCACTCGCAGCGTCAGGGCAGCGTCAGCAAGCCATCGAGCAGTTGAATGAGGTGGCATTGGGAGAGTGGGACAGCCGCTTCAATGGCATTCCTGCAATCGCACTGAATGAAATGAACGCGATCATCGCCACCAGCCCGAAGCCGCTGGATACCAGCTTCATCGACCGTCGCCTGTTGCAAAACATGCCACTGGACCTTCGCGCTGCGTTGTCCTGGGACAGCGACAACAGCGACATGGACTTGTGGGTGACCGATCCGAATGGCGAGAAGTGCTATTACAGCAACAAGCTCACCTACCAGGGCGGGCTGATTTCGAATGACTTCACGGGTGGTTATGGCCCGGAGGAATTCGTGTTGCGTAATGCAAAGCCCGGGATTTACCGGGTCGAGGCAAATTTCTACGGAGACCGCCAGCAGGTCGTGACCGGCGCCACCACGCTTACCCTGAAACTCAGTACAGGATGGGGTATGCAGCGCCAACACGACCAGATGGTCACATTAAGACTGTCTGGTAAGAAGGACAGCGTGCTGGTCGGCGAATTCGAGGTCAAATGATGCGGATTGAGCAAAGGGATTAAACGGGGTCCTGAATTACCGGTTCCTGATCGTCATTCCCGCAGGGACAGGAATGACGATCATCGTCCCGACGTTCCCTGTAACGGTCAGATGCCAGACAAGCCGGCTTTTGAGCCAGCGTCGTGCCGGCTGCTAGAATCGGCGCTCTTTCGTTGCAACAAGTCCCTACTCATGATCGAACTCAATCCCATCCGAACACGCATCGCCGACCTGATTGGTCGCCTCGATTCGCTCCGGGGGTTTCTTTGACTACGATGCCAAGCGCGAGCGCCTGGAAGAAGTAGAACGCGAACTCGAAAATCCGGATATCTGGAATGATTCTGCTCGCGCGCAGGCGCTGGGGCGGGAACGTTCGCTGCTGGACAAGACCGTCAACGGCATTCGTGAAATGACCGATGGGCTGTCAGGCGGCAACGAGCTGCTGGAACTGGCCGAAATGGAAGATGACGAAGACACTGCGCTTGCCGTGGTGAGCGATGTTGATCGGCTTGAAAAGGGCGTGGAAGCAATCGAATTCCAACGTATGTTCTCCGGCCAGATGGACAGCGCGAATGCCTTCGTCGATATCCAGGCCGGGGCGGGTGGTACCGAAGCGCAGGACTGGGCTGAAATGTTGCTGCGTATGTACCTGCGCTGGGCCGAATCGCGTGGTTGGAAGACCGAGTTGATGGAAGTGAGTGGCGGCGATGTGGCCGGCATCAAATCCGCGACTTTCCGCGTCGAAGGCGAATATGCCTACGGCTGGCTCAAGACCGAGATTGGCGTGCACCGCTTGGTGCGCAAATCACCGTTCGACTCTGACAATCGCCGGCACACCAGTTTCACCAGCGTATTCGTGTCGCCGGAAGTAGACGACGATATCGAGATCGACATCAATCCGGCTGACCTGCGTACCGATGTGTACCGTTCCTCCGGCGCCGGTGGCCAGCACGTCAACAAGACCGAGTCGGCGGTGCGCATCACCCACATTCCGACTAATACCGTAGTCGCCTGCCAAAGCGGGCGCAGCCAGCACCAGAACCGCGACACGGCGATGAAGATGCTGGCAGCCAAGCTTTATGAGCTCGAAGTGCAGAAGCGAAACGTGGAACGGGATGCGCTGGAAGCCACCAAGTCCGACATCGGCTGGGGCAGCCAGATTCGAAATTACGTGCTCGACCAAAGCCGGATCAAGGACCTGCGCACCGGCATCGAGCGTACCGACACTCAGAAAGTGCTGGATGGCGACCTCGACGGATTCGTGGAAGCCAGCCTGAAGTCGGGGCTGGAGGCTGGCTCGAAACGCACCGACGCCGCGTGAGCCAGTAATTTCCCAACCACCGTTCGCAGCATCCAGTAGATCCGAAACCATGACCGAATCCAGCACGACCCCTCAGCCTGACGAAAACCATCTGATCGCCGAACGCCGCGGCAAGCTAGCAGCATTGCGAGGACAGGGCATCGCGTTCCCGAATGACTTCCGCCGCGCCGAGTACGTGCAGGACCTTCAGGACGCTTATGTTGATGCCGAGCAGTGGACCGGCGAAGCACTGGAGTCCGAGGGCAAGCGGGTTACGGTGGCGGGACGGATGATCGCGAAGCGGGTCATGGGTAAGGCGGCATTCGCCCAGATACAGGACATGACCGGTCGCATCCAGTTGTTTCTGCAGGGCAGCACGCTCGGCGATGCCTACGAAGCCTTCAAAGGATGGGACGTGGGCGACATCGTGGCTGCCGAAGGCACGCTGATGCGGACCAAGACCGGCGAATTGTCGGTGCGCGCAGAAACTCTCCGCCTGCTGGTGAAATCACTGCGGCCACTGCCGGACAAGTGGCATGGTCTGGCCGATGTCGAGCAGCGCTACCGCCAACGCTATGTCGATTTGATTGTCAGTCCTGACGCCCGAGAGGTGTTCATCGCACGTTCGCGGATCGTGGCCTGCATGCGCCGCTGGCTGGACGCACGCCGTTTCCTGGAAGTGGAAACCCCGATGATGCATTACATCGCGGGCGGCGCCACCGCCAAGCCATTCACGACGCACCACAATGCGCTCGACCTCGATCTATTCCTGCGCGTGGCACCCGAGCTTTACCTCAAGCGCCTGGTCGTTGGCGGCTTTGAACGCGTGTACGAGATCAACCGCAATTTCCGCAACGAGGGCGTGTCCACCCGGCACAACCCCGAGTTCACCATGCTCGAGTTATATGAGGCCTACGTCAGCTACACCGAGGTGATGGACCTGACCGAAAGCATGATCCGCGACGTCGCCAGCGAAGCGATGGGCACGCTGCAGTTCCATTGGGATAGCCAGGACATCGACCTGTCGCCAGCGTTCCGACGCTGGAAGCTGGAAGAAGCAGTACGCGAGTTGAATCCGGAAATCTCCGTCGCCGAGTGCCGCGACCGCGATGCGCTGGCCGCGCACTGCAAGCGCCTTGGCGTGCATGTGAAGTCTGGCTACGGCTGGGGCAAGCTGCTGCTGGAAATTTTCGAGAAGACGGTTGAAGCCGGATTGGTGCAGCCAACATTCATCACCCATTACCCGGTGGAAGTCTCTCCACTAGCGCGGGAATCGGACAGCGATCCCGGCATCACCGACCGCTTCGAATTGTTCGTCGGCGGCAAGGAGTTGGCCAATGGCTTCTCAGAGCTCAATGACCCCGAAGACCAGGCCGCGCGTTTCCGCGCCCAGGTCGAGGCGAAGGAGGGTGGCGATGACGAGGCCATGCATTTCGATGCCGACTACATACGTGCGCTGGAAGTCGGCCTGCCGCCCACCGGCGGCTTGGGCGTCGGCATCGACCGCCTGGTGATGCTGTTGACCGGCTCAAGCTCCATCCGCGACGTGCTGCTGGTCCCCTACATGCGCCCCGAACACGGTTGAATCGCTGCTGGCAGGGGAATCGCATGGCCTGACTCGTCCATGGGTCGCATTTCCGGAGTCAGGCCAGCACTTGCCTTTAAGCAGTATTCCGTTGAGCATGGGCTTGCCACCTCCTGACAATAAGGAACGGCTCATGGATATCGTCATCGTTGATGACCAACCTTCGGCCCGGACAATGCTCCGGCATATCGTCGAAGACATCGGGCCAAGCCTCGTCGTGCACGATTTCGGCGAGCCTAAGGCCGCATTGTCTTGGTGCCAGCAAAATCCGTCCGACCTAGTGTTGCTCGATTACCGCATGCCGGGCATGGATGGGCTGGAATTTACCCGCGAGTTTCGTCGTCCATTACTGCATCGCGACGTTCCCATCGTGCTGGTGACAGTCGTGGGCGATGAGCCTATTCGGCAGGCAGCATTGGATGCAGGCGTGATCGATTTCCTGGTCAAACCGATCCGTCCGCGCGAATTGCGGGCGCGCTGCCGCAACCTGCTGCAATTGCGCCAGCAAACGGAGTCCGTCAAACAGCGCGCGCTATCGCTCGAACAGCGTTTGCTGGCCAGCATTCACGAGGTGGAGGAGCGCGAGCAGGAAACCCTGACGCGCCTGGCGCGCGCGATCGAATATCGGGATACCGGGACCAGCGCATACCTGGAACGCATGGCACGTGTGGCTGGACTGATCGCCGAAGCGATAGGGTTGTCCGAAGAACAAGCCAGGATCATCGAGCTCTCGGCCCCGCTGCATGACATCGGCAAAATCGCAATCCCCGATTCCGTATTGCTCAAGCCTGGTCCGCTCGACGCAGATGAACGCAAGCGCATGCAGCAGCACCCCAGCATCGGCTACGAACTGCTGGCGAACAGCCAGAACCGTTTCATCCAGGTTGGCGCCAGCATCGCGCTGCATCATCACGAACGTTATGACGGCACGGGCTATCCGCAAGGACTGGCAGGCGAAGCGATTCCGATCGAGGCGCGTGTCGTGACCGTGGCCGATGTGTTTGATGCCCTGATTTCGCCACGCCCGTACAAGCCAGCATGGTCGATCGATGAAGCACTGGATTACATCGCATCGCAGAGTGGGAAACTGATGGATCCGGTGTGCGTCAACGCATTGCTGCACAACCGCGGACGCCTGGATGAAATCTGCGAACGTTATTCACGAGTCGTCGCGCACCCCGATTGGTCCTGAATATGCCAAATGCATTGCTCTGGATCCAAGGCAGGCTGGTCAACCGGCCGGACAGCGAGCATTCGCAGGTGTTTGTTCGGATCGCCATCACGGCATTGTTCATCGCTTACCTTGGCTGGCAGGCCGGAGGCGACAGCAGCCTTGCGCTTTATGGCACTTGGCTGATCCTGATCGGGGAGCTGCTGGTATCTGTCGGCTTGCTGGCGTGCATCCTGGTGAACCCGCAGCGTTCACGCACGCGCCGTTGGCTGGGCATGCTGGTCGACTACGCCGCAATGGCAGGCGTGATGCATTTCATGGGAGAAGCCGCTACGCCACTGTATGCGGCATACCTGTGGGTGACCATCGGCAATGGCATGCGCTATGGCCCCCACTATCTGTACGCGGCTACCGCTTTGGCGACGGCTTCGTTCCTGATGGTGATCCTCACGACTCCATTCTGGCTCGCCAACACTTACCTGGCTTGGGGCTTGGTCTTGGGACTGGTCGCCGTACCACTGTATTTTGCCTCGCTACTGAAGGCATTGACTTTGGCAATTGCCGACGCACGCCGCGCCAACCTGGCCAAGAGCCGCTTCCTAGCCAACATGAGCCACGAATTCAGGACGCCACTGAACGGACTGTCTGGGATGTCCACACTGCTGGCCAGCACCCAGCTGGATGCGGAGCAGCGCGGCTACCTGGACGCGATTCAGGCATCCAATCGTGCACTGCTAGCGCTGGTCGAAGACGTGCTGGACATCTCGGCGATCGAGGCAGGCAAGCTAAGGACCAAAGTCGATGCCTTCGACCTGCGCGGTTTGATCGACGAGATTGGCCTGGTGCTGATGCCACAGGCAGAAGCCAGGCAGCTGCGCTACCTGGTGACGATCTCTCCGCAAGTCCCCAGCAAGTTGCGCGGGGATGCAACGCACCTGCAGCAGGTACTGTTCAACCTGCTGGGCAATGCGATCAAGTTCACCCGCGCGGGTCATGTGCATCTTGAAGTGTCCGTCACCAGTCCGGTGCGCGATGCATCGCTGCGTTTACGCTTCACGATCACCGACACCGGCATAGGGATTCCAGCATCGGCGCGCGCCAAGCTCTTTGAGGCGTTCGAGCAAGCCGACAACAGCTTGTCGCGTAGCCACGCAGGCACTGGACTTGGAACCACGATTGCAAAGGGCTTGACCGAAGCGATGGGCGGGTCGATCGGGTTCGAAAGCAGAGAGGGAACTGGCAGCCGCTTCTGGGTCGAATTGCCCTTTGATATAGCACTCGATGCTGTCGACCAGCATGCGATTTCCAAGTTCGCTGCACCGAATATCGAATCTGTATTGCCGGGTACTGAGGCCGGCAATGTCATCGCCTTTGCGAACCCGTTCCTGCGTCACCGCGCACGGGTACGGGCCATGCGCATCCTGGTTGCCGATGACCACGCCGCAAACCGGTTGGTATTGGTAAGCCTGTTGCAAAAGGCTGGCCACCGCGTGGTCGCGGCTGAAGATGGTGAGGCTGCGTTGGATGCCTTGGGCGAAAACGGGTTCGACCTCGCCTTGGTCGACCTGCATATGCCAGGACTGAACGGAATCGAACTGCTGCGCCTGCTGCGCACCATGGAATCCGGCGGCATGCGCAGGACCCCGATGATTGTGCTCAGCGCAGATGTCACCCCGGAGTCGGTGCAAGCCTGCAGGAATGCGGGTGCCCATTCATTCATTGCCAAACCATTTGCGGTTTCGCACTTGCTGGATACGATCGCGGAAATCGGATCTGGCGGTGTTCCCTCTGTGCAAGAACAGCCCCTGGCAAGAGTGTCGGGATCGACATCCGGGATCTTTGACCCCTCTTTGCTGGACGAATTCGCGAGCCTAGGGATGGGACGTGATTTCGAAACAAAGTACGCAAGCCAATGCCTTGCAGACATCCGCGACACCATGGATCGCATGCAGAGGGCTGGCGAGGCCGCAAACTACGAGCAGGTACACGAACAGGCGCATGCCCTGAAGGGCATCGCAGGCAACCTCGGGCTGGTGCAACTGGCCGCCCGCAGCTCGGTCATGATGCAGATGGGAAGCTGGGAACTTGCACGACAATGGACTCGCGAGTTCAACACCCTGAAGGACTGCATAGTGCGGGGCGAGCAGGCGCTCGCTGCCAGGGGCAAGTTCGCCCCCGTCCGCGAAGACTCGCTCTAGGCAAATCGGTCAGCTCGATCGCCCAGCCGAATCGTTCAGTTCCAGTCCTCAGGTAACGCCTGCACGTGCGGCGTCGCCTTGGCCATGTCGGCGATACTGCGCGCGAACCAGACGCTCCATGGTGCGCAAGGACTTGCTGCCAAGCTGGAGCGCGGTATCCACCCACACGTCGGTGATGGCCTGCATTTCTTCCAGCGTGACCGGCTGGGCCATCGCACGGACCTGATGCATGGCGGCACGGGCATGCGGGATGCGGCGATTGGCGCGGATGACTTGTTCCACCGCCTGTACGCCTTGGCCGCGAGGCACCAGCACGTCCACCAAGCCCATCCCGTGCAGCTGCTCGCTGCTATACAGGTCACCGGAGAGCATCATGCGTTCCGCCTGGTGCGGCGGGATCCGCTTGCACAGGAAGGAATAAGCGCCCATGCCGGGAAACAGGTCGAACAAGACTTCCGGAAGGCCCATGTTCACGCCTTCTTCGGCCACGATCGTATGGCAACTCAGGGCTGCCTCGAAACCACCACCCAACGCATCACCCTGGACCAAGGCGATGCTGTGGACGCCAACATCCAGCCCGTTGTGGAACGCATGCACGCCATTCACGCATTGACGCGCGTAGGCCAGCAACGCCGTACGATCCTGGCGTCGAATTGCATCGCAAAAAAACTCGAGGTCGCCACCAAGGTTGAATGCATCACAATCCGAGGCAAGCACGACGTGCTGCAGCACCTGCTGGTCATCTTGTTGCCTGCGCCGCAGGCGATCAGACAGGTTACTCTGGAATTTCAGGATGTCATCGATCAACTGCGGCTTGAAACATGCACGCCCGGGAGTGGCGGCCAGGTCCGCATGCATGTGGCACCAATGGGTTGCCATTTCGCTGTTTTCCGTGACGCGTAGGGTCGCATAGCGAGTCGCAGGGAATCTTGGGTTCGGGGTAAACATGGTCGCTCCAGGCTGATTGCCGGCTCCGGGTATGCCGGCGGGAAACAGGGGCCCGTAAGGCCTCTATGCACCGAAAAATACCGGAGTGCAAGGCGGCAGGGGCCGCCCATTGCAGGAAGCGATGGAAGCCGTGTCAGTGTGGCGCAGGATCCCGCAGTTCCTTGCGCAGGATCTTGCCGACGTTGCTCTTGGGCAGGTCATTGCGGAACTCCACATGCCGGGGCTGCTTGTAGCCAGTCATGTTCTCGCGGCAGAACGCCTTGATCTGGTCGACCGTTAGCGCCGGATCTTTCTTGACCACGAAGACTTTGACGGCTTCGCCGGATTTCTCGTCAGGAACACCTACAGCCGCGACTTCCAGCACGCCTGGCATCATCGCGATCACGTCTTCGATTTCATTCGGATACACGTTGAAGCCGGAGACCAGGATCATGTCTTTCTTGCGGTCGACGATGTAGAAATATCCTTGCTCATCCATACGCGCGATATCGCCGGTATGCAGCCAGCCGTCCGCATCGATGGACTGTGCGGTGTCCTGCGGGCGCTGCCAGTAGCCACGCATCACCTGCGGACCCTTCACGCACAACTCGCCTATTTCGCCCATCGGCAGCATATTGCCGTTGTCGTCCTTGATGCAGACATCCGTCGAGGATACCGGCAGTCCGATCGAACCATTGAACGCGCTCAGCTCTGGCGGATTGATGCACACCGCCGGTGAGGTTTCGGTCAGGCCATAGGCCTCGGCCAGTGTGCAGCCAGTGACCTGCTTCCACTTGTCCGCAACGGCACGTTGCACCGCCATGCCGCCACCCAAGGTGAGGTGGAGCTTGGAAAAGTCGACCTGGTCGAATCCGGGGGCGTGCAGCATCCCGTTGAAAAGCGTATTGACGCCGGTGAACGCGGTGAACTGCAGCGACTTGATTTCCTTGATGAAACCCGGCATGTCACGTGGGTTGGTGATCAGGTGGTTGCGTGCGCCAAACTTGATGAAGGTCAGGCAGTTCGCCGTTAGCGCGAAGATATGGTAAAGCGGCAACGCAGTGACGATCAATTCCTCGCCTATGCGGATGTTGCCACCAACCCATGCCGCCGCCTGCTGCATGTTGGCAACCAGATTTCGGTGGGTCAGCATCGCTCCCTTGGCGACGCCGGTGGTGCCGCCGGTGTACTGCAGGAAGGCCAGATCCTCATGGCCAATAACAATGTCCGCGACCTGATGCATTCGCCCGAGGGTAAGCGTGTCGTTGAAACGAACCGCACCCTGGATATCGTAATCGGGCACCATCTTCTTGACATGCTTGAGCACGAAATTGACGATCAGGCCCTTTGGGAATCCGAGCATGTCGCCAAGGCCCGTAGTGATCGTCCGCACGCCCGGCACGTCCGACAGGACTTCCTGGACGATCTCGCCGAAATTATCCAATACCAGGATGACGGAGGCGCCTGAATCCACCATCTGGTGCTTCAATTCCCTCGGCGTGTACATGGGATTCGTGTTGACTACGGTCAGGCCCGCGCGAAGCGTACCGAGGAGAGCCACCGGATATTGCAGGCAGTTTGGCAGCATGATCGCGACGCGATCACCCTTCTTGAGTTTCAGCTCGCCAAGCAGATAGCCGGCGAAATCTAGGCTCAATCGATCCAGCTCGCCATAGGTAATCGACTTGCCCATGTTGGAGAACGCGATCTTGTCGCGGAATTTCTGCACGGAGGCATCGAAGACCGCGGGAATCGACTGGAACTCATTCAGATCGATCTCTTCAGGCACGCCTTTTGGATAATGGTCCAGCCAAGGACGTTCTGAACTCATGATCAATTCCTCTGCGAGTGAGCCAGCGCACAAGGGCGTCAGCGTATGGAGTGCATTTGATTTGAGCATAGGCACCCAGTAGTGACAAGCTGGATCAAGCCGCATGGAGCCTATCGCAATGCAACATTTTCCTCTGAACAAGAATTTCTACGAACTTGCAGTGCTTTGCGTGCTGATTGCTGCGCTTACGGCCTGTTCGAAGTCACCACCAGAACAAGCGGTGCGCCAGCAACTCAAAGCACTGCAGTCGGCGATCGATACACGTGATGCAGGCGCCATGCACGACCTCCTTGCCGGGGACTTCATCGGCAATCACGGCATGGATCGACGTAGCGCGCGCCAACTGGCCCTTGCAGTGTTCCTGCGTCATCGTGCCGTGGGTGCGCGACTGGGTCCGGTTACGGTCGAGACCCGCAGTGAAACGGAGGCAACTGCGAAATTCAGCCTATTAGCAACCGGCGGCGATGGAGGCTTGTTACCACGCAGTGGGCAGGTATTCGATGTTGAAACAGGTTGGCAGCTGGAGGATGGCAAGTGGCGCCTTCTCAATGCACGCTGGAAGCCAGAGTTCTGAGCAGGTGGATTCGGGAAACTCATTGCCGCAGATGCAACAAGGGCGACCGAAGCCGCCCTTGTAATTCACATATGTCGCGTTGGGTTTATCCCTTTGCAGCGAGCTGGCGCAGCACGTACTGCAAGAGGCCGCCGTGCCTGAAGTATTCGACTTCCTTCGGCGTCAACAGCAGCACCTGGGCTTGGAACACGACCTGCTCGCCGCTGGTGCGAGTTGCCGTGACCGTGGCGACCTTCGCCTCGCCATCCTGCAAGCCGGTGATCGCGAACGTTTCGGAGCCATCAAAACCCAGTGTCTTCGCGTTTTCGCTTTCGTTGAACTGAAGAGGCAGCACGCCCATGCCGACCAGGTTTGAACGGTGGATGCGCTCGAAGCTCTCGGCAATCACCGCCTTTACGCCCAAGAGAATCGTGCCCTTGGCCGCCCAGTCGCGGCTGGAGCCGGTGCCGTATTCCTTGCCGGCCAGTACCACCAGCGGCACGCCATCGGCTTTGTACTTCATGGCCGCGTCGTAAATCGCGAGTTTCTCCGGCTCGCTGCCGTCGTTGCTGAAGTGCAGGGTATTGCCGCCTTCCTCGCCACCCAGCATCTGGTTCTTGATGCGGATGTTGGCGAAGGTCCCGCGCACCATCACGTCATCATTGCCACGGCGACTGCCGTAGCTATTGAAGTCGGCTTGCTGCACGCCTCGCGACAGCAGGAATCGTCCCGCCGGCGAATCCTTCTTGATGTTGCCGGCTGGCGAGATGTGGTCGGTGGTGATGGAATCACCAAACAGGCCCAGCACGCGTGCGCCATGGATGTCGTCGATGCTGCCGATCTCCATGGTCATGCCGTCGAAGTAGGGCGGATTCTTGATGTAGGTCGAGTCTTCGCTCCACGCATAGCTCTCGCCATCTGGTGAGTGCACGTGGTTCCAGCGGGTATCGCCCTTGAACACGTCCGCATAGTTGCGCACGAACATCTCCGGCGTGACGCTCGTTGCAATGAGTTCGCCGACTTCTTTTGTCGTGGGCCAGATGTCGCGCAAGTAGACATCGTTACCATCACCATCTTGGCCGATCGGCTCGGAGGTGAGGTCGATATCAATCGTGCCGGCCAGCGCATAGGCCACTACAAGTGGCGGAGATGCGAGGTAATTCATCTTGACCTCGGCATGTATGCGGCCTTCGAAGTTGCGATTACCCGACAACACTGCGGCAACGGCGAGGTCGTTCTGGCTGATTCCCTGCGACACCGATGCCAGCAACGGACCGGAATTGCCGATACATGTGGTGCAGCCGTAACCCACCAGGAAAAAGCCAAGCTGTTCCAGATCCTCGAGCAGGCCAGCTTTCTTTAGGTAGTCGGTGACTACCAGCGAGCCCGGTGCCAGCGAAGTCTTCACCCATGGTTTGGTCTTCAAGCCTTTGGCAAGCGCATTACGCGCAACCAAACCAGCGCCCAGCATCACTGCGGGGTTGGATGTGTTGGTACATGAGGTGATGGCCGCGATGACTACGGACCCATCGCTGATGTGGGCGTCCTTGTCATTGATGCAGATCGTGGAGATCGGCTTGGCCGCGAGGTGGTCTGCCTGCGGTTGTGCACCGCCTTCATCCTTGAGTTCTTGCACTGCGCAGCCGGTCTTCGGCGTGCGGCTAGCGGTCATCGGGCCCACGTTGTCGTGGAAATTCTGCTTCATGTCGCCCAACAACACGCGATCCTGCGGGCGCTTGGGACCAGCCAAGGAAGTCTGCACGCTGCCCATGTCCAGTTCCAGGGTGGCTGAGTAGGTGGCGTGCGGGGAGTTTTCGTCGTGCCACATGCCTTGCGCCTTGGCATAGGCTTCGACCAAGGCGATGTGTGCCTCGCTGCGGCCCGATAGGCGCAGGTAGTCCACGGCCACACTGTCGATCGGGAAGATGCCGCAAGTCGCACCGTATTCCGGCGACATGTTGCCGATCGTGGCGCGATCGGCAAGCGACAAATGCTGCAGGCCGTCACCGAAGAACTCGACGAACTTGCCCACCACGCCGAACTTGCGAAGCATCTGGGTGACCGTCAACACCAGGTCGGTTCCAGTGGCGCCTTCCGGTAGTTTGCCGGTCAGCCGCAGACCGACGACTTGCGGAATCAGCATCGAGGACGGTTGTCCCAACATCGCAGCTTCGGCCTCGATGCCACCAACGCCCCAACCCAGCACGCCGAGACCATTGACCATGGTGGTATGGCTGTCGGTTCCGAACAGGGTGTCCGGGAAGGCCATCAACTCGCCATCAATCTCCCTCTCCATCACCACCCGCGCCAGGTACTCCAGGTTCACCTGATGGACGATGCCCGTGCTGGGCGGCACCACTTTGAAATCCTGTAGGGCTTTTTGTCCCCAGCGCAGGAAGCTGTAGCGTTCCTGGTTGCGTTCGAACTCGATCTTGGAGTTCATGTCCAACGCGTCGGGCCGGCCATAAACATCGACCTGCACCGAATGATCGATCACCAGTTCGGACGGAATCTGCGGATTGATCTGGCTGGCTTTGCCGCCCAGCTTGACCACCGCATCACGCATTGCAGCCAGGTCGACCACGCAGGGCACGCCGGTGAAATCTTGCAGTAGCACGCGGGCAGGCATAAAGGCGATTTCCTTGCTGGCCTCGGCCTTAGGATCCCATTGCGCAACTGCTTCGATATGTGCCGGTAAGACGCTCACGCCATCTTCGTGGCGGAGCAAATTCTCGAGCAGGACCTTCATCGAATACGGAAGCCTGGAGATATCGTATTTCTGGCCTAGCTTGGCAAGGCTGGCGTAAGCATAAGACTTGCCATTGACGTCGAGGTGGGCGCGGGTGGCGAACGAGTCGGCCATTTCAATACTCCGTTGCGGTGTTAAGCCTGCAAGTGTACGTCCCGATCCGTGATTGCGTTGTTACACCAATGACCTCGGCGGGACCACAACGTGTTGCAGCACCATGCAGGGCGAGTTTTCTAAGTATGTATAATTGATGCATACTTTTTTTGCCGTGGGAAAAGTCAATGGAAGCCACTGTTGCAGAACGCGGCCAGATCACTCTGCCGAAGGCCGTTCGCGATGCGCTGGGCTTGACTAAAGGCAGCGTACTCAAGGTAGAACTGGACGGGAGCCGCATCGTGCTGCGCAAAAATGTGGACGACGCGATCTCCCGCGTGCGCGGCAAGTTCTCCCTGGAAGGCGGAAGGGTTGCGAGCGCCAAGCGTGATAGCAGCAAGGGGATGTCGTCCACATGATTGCGGTGGACGCGCCGGTACTGATCGAGTTGCTGACCGATGGGCCGCACGCCGATGCCGTGGAAGCGCGCCTGCGGCGCAGTCTGGGCAGCGGCAAAGTGGTGATATGCGATGCCGCGCTGGCCGAGCTATGTGCAGCGCTGAAGAACGGTGCCGACGCACTGACCGCGCTGGAAGAGATGGGCGTGCATTTCAGCGCCATCGAAGCGAAGTCCGCGCTGCGCGCGGGCGAAATGCAGCGCAGGCAACGTGCTCGCAACGATGAAGCGCGCCCGATTGCTGACTTCCTGGTCGGCGCACATGCGCTGCTGCAGTGCGATGGCCTGATCACCTTTGACACCGCCTTGCATCGTGACTATTTCAAGGGCCTGAAACTGATCGTGCCCGTGACCGAATAGCTCGCGCCTGGCCCATGCCTGCGTTCTCGCACCACACCCCAGATCCACGCCCCCATCAACACCCCGAATCAACATTCATGGAGCACACCATGCTGGAAGCCTACCGCCACCATCTTGCCGAGCGCGCAGCGCTGGGTATCCCGCCGCTGCCGCTGAGCGCGCAACAAACCGCCGACGTCATTGCGCTGCTCAAGAACCCTCCATCGGGCGAAGAAGCATTTTTGCTGAATCTCATCAGCCATCGCGTGCCAGCAGGCGTGGACGACGCCGCCAAGGTCAAGGCGTCCTGGCTGGCGGCGCTGGCCCATGGCAGCGAAACCAACGCGCTGATCAGCCGTGCGCGCGCGACCGAACTGCTGGGCACAATGCTAGGCGGCTACAACATCCTTCCACTGGTCGAAGTACTGGACGATGCCGAGGTCGGCACGGTCGCCGCCGAAGCGCTCAAGCACACACTGTTGATGTTCGATGCCTTCCACGACGTGCAAGAAATGGCAGGGAAGGGCAGTGCCAACGCCAAGGCCGTACTGCAGAGCTGGGCCGACGCCGAGTGGTTCACCAGCAAGCCGGAAGTGCCCAAGAGCATGACCATTACCGTCTTCAAAGTGACCGGCGAAACCAATACCGACGACCTGTCGCCGGCCCCGGATGCGACCACGCGCCCCGACATCCCGCTGCACGCGCTGGCGATGCTCAAGAACGCGCGCGAGGGCATCGTGCCCGAGGACGACGGCAAGCGCGGCCCGATTGCCTTCATCGAATCGCTGAAGGAAAAAGGCCAGCTGGTGGCCTATGTCGGCGACGTGGTCGGCACCGGATCCAGCCGCAAGTCGGCCACCAACTCAGTGTTGTGGTTCACAGGCCAGGACATCCCGTACTTGCCAAACAAGCGTTTCGGTGGCGTCTGCCTGGGCGCGAAGATCGCGCCGATCTTCTACAACACCATGGAAGATGCTGGCGCACTGCCGATCGAACTCGACGTGTCGAACATGAATATGGGCGACGTGATCGAACTACGTCCGTATGACGGCAAGGCATTGAAAAATGGCGAAGTGATCACGGAATTCGCCCTGAAGTCCGACGTGCTACTTGATGAAGTTCGTGCCGGCGGCCGCATCCCGCTGATCGTTGGTCGCGGATTGACGGCAAGGGCGCGAGAAGCGCTTGGACTTCCGGCGTCGACCGTGTTCCGCCTGCCACAAAATCCCGTCGATACCGGCAAGGGTTATTCGCTGGCGCAGAAAATGGTCGGCCGCGCCTGTGGCTTGCCCGAGGGCACGGGCGTGCGCCCGGGCACTTACTGCGAACCAAGGATGACCTCGGTCGGCTCGCAGGACACCACCGGCCCGATGACCCGCGACGAGCTAAAAGACCTGGCCTGCCTAGGCTTCAGCGCCGACCTGGTGATGCAGTCGTTCTGCCACACCGCCGCCTATCCGAAGCCGGTGGACGTCAAGACCCACCACACGTTGCCGGAATTCATCAGCAATCGCGGAGGCATCTCGCTGCGCCCGGGTGACGGCATCATCCACAGCTGGCTCAACCGCATGTTGCTGCCAGATACCGTCGGCACCGGTGGCGATTCGCATACGCGCTTCCCGGTCGGTATTTCGTTCCCAGCAGGCTCGGGCCTGGTTGCCTTCGCCGCCGCCACCGGCGTGATGCCTCTGGACATGCCGGAGTCGGTACTGGTGCGTTTCACTGGCACGATGCAGCCCGGCGTGACGTTGCGTGACCTGGTCAACGCAATCCCGCTGTATGCGATCAAGCAAGGCCTGCTGACAGTAGCCAAGCAGGGAAAGAAGAACATCTTCTCCGGCCGCATCCTCGAGATCGAAGGCCTGCCGAATCTCAAGGCGGAGCAGGCGTTCGAGTTGTCCGACGCTTCGGCCGAACGCTCGGCCGCCGGCTGCACGGTGCGACTGAGCAAGGAACCGATCATCGAATACCTCACGAGCAACATCACCATGCTGAAGTGGATGATTGCAGAGGGTTACGCAGATGCACGTTCGATCGGCCGTCGCATCCAGAAGATGGAGGCATGGCTGGCAGACCCGCAGTTGCTTGAACCGGATGCCGATGCCGAATACGCCGCAGTGATCGACATCGATCTGGCCGACGTGCATGAGCCGATCGTGGCCTGCCCAAACGATCCGGATGACGTGAAGACCTTGTCGGACGTGGCCGGTGCGGTGATCGACGAAGTGTTCATCGGTTCGTGCATGACCAACATCGGCCACTTCCGCGCGGCTGCCAAGCTACTGGAAGGCAAGCGGGACATCCCAACCCGCCTGTGGGTCGCGCCGCCGACCAAGATGGATGCCTCGGAGCTGACCAAGGAGGGACACTACGGGACGTTTGGTAGCGCGGGGGCGCGCATGGAAATGCCGGGCTGCTCGCTGTGCATGGGCAATCAGGCGCAAGCACGCGAAGGCGCGACGGTGTTCTCCACCTCTACCCGCAACTTCCCGAATCGCCTCGGTCGCAATACGAATGTCTACCTGGGTTCCGCCGAACTGGCGGCAATCTGCTCGCGCCTGGGTCGCATCCCGACCCGCACCGAATACATCGCGGAGATCGGCGTGCTCAACGAGCACAGCGCGAAGATCTACCGTTACATGAACTTTGACCAGATCGAGGAATACCAACAAGTTGCGGAGACCGTTGCCGGCTGATTGCAACGCTCCGATGCAAATAAAAACGCTCGGTAATACCGGGCGTTTTTATTGGGCTGAATCAGCGAAAGCAATGCTTCAGTGCAAGCGCGCGTCGATCGCCGCAGCCATGTCGCGACGACGAAACACGAAGTCCAACAGGCTGCCCCCGGAATGCCGCCATAGCACTGCGGAACGCAGCGACGCCAGCAACAATGAACGGATCTCGGACACTACGCCCGCCTGGCCCAGGTAATGCGGATTGCCCTGGACCATGATCCGTGGACTCAACTGGCTGATCGTGCCGGCATACAGCTCGGCCAACTGGGTGATGACGTCCGGGTGACTGGTGCCGAGTTGGCTAGCGGTCGCCGCTGCACTGGCAATACCGGCGCCGACTTTTTCCGCCATTGCGTCATCACGGCTGAAACGACGTTCCAATTGCAGTACCGCTAGCGCGAGCTTGCCTAGGGCCTCATCGCGCGGGCTATTGGCCAGATAGTCGCGAAGCAGGCCCAGGCCTTTGCGCAAGTCCTGCGCATCGCCATACACTGCCTCGGCGGTCTCGGCCTCAAGGCGAAGCACGCTTGCAAAGGCGACGTCGACCTGCGCGGCCTCTGATTGGCCGGTGTCAGCGATCCGGCGCACCTGTGCCAAAGCCTGCAACACGCCAGCCAATGCCAGCACGCGATCATCGATGGCTTCATTCATAACATATGACTCATGCAGCTTGGGTCCTTGTTGCGGTGTCGCGCCCTGCGACAGGCGCATCAGTTGAGAGGATCACTGCGCCGCCGAGGCAGACATCACCGTCGTAAAGCACCAATGACTGGCCCGGCGTGACCGCACGCTGCGGACATGCGAATTGCACTTGCAGGCTGCCATCATCCAGCACCTGGACATCGCATGCTTCGTCTGCTTGTCGATAGCGGGTCTGTGCGGTGCAACTGAAAGCACCGGCCGGCGCGGCACCGGCGATCCAGTGCGCACGCTCGCTGCGCAGGGTCGTGGCCTGCAGCCACGGACTATCGTGCCCTTGGTCGACGTAAAGGATGTTGCTTCCAATGTCTTTGCCAACCACATACCAGGGCGCGTCATCGCGGCCACGCACGCCGCCGATGTGCAGACCCTCACGCTGGCCCAGCGTGAAAAAGAACACGCCGGGGTGCTCGCCAATCCGCACGCCCTGCGGGTCACGGATTTCCCCGGGCTTGGCTGGCAGGTATTGCGACAGGAACTCGCGGAAATCTCGGTCGCCGATGAAGCAAATGCCAGTGGAATCCTTTTTGGCCGAGGTCGGCAGGCCGGCATCCTTGGCGATGCGGCGCACCTCGTCCTTATGCAGCTCTCCTAACGGGAAACGCGTCGTCGCCAATTGCACCTGCCCAAGCTGGTGCAGGAAGTAGCTCTGGTCCTTGCCAAGATCACGGGCGCGCAGCAGTCGATACACTCCATCCATGCAATCAACCCGCGCGTAATGGCCGGTGGCGATGGCGTCCGCACCAAGCTCAAGCGCGGCATCCAGGAAATGCTTGAACTTGATCTCACGGTTGCAGAGCACGTCAGGATTGGGCGTGCGTCCTGACGCGTACTCGGCCAGGAAATGGGTAAACACGCCGTCCCAGTATTCGCGCGAGAAATCCCGGAACTTGATCGGCAGTCCAAGCACGCCGCTGACCGCCACGGCATCGCGGCGGTCGTC
This sequence comes from Lysobacterales bacterium, assembly GCA_038242955.1. Lineage (GTDB taxonomy): Bacteria > Pseudomonadota > Gammaproteobacteria > Xanthomonadales > Xanthomonadaceae > Thermomonas. The sequence continues at coordinate 48,045 of JBBSRO010000005.1, read as the reverse complement.
CTCGGCGCGGCAATCCCCACCCTCAGCCTCTGTCCAGTTCTGCATGAACAAACCGATCACTTGAGCGCCTTGGTCGCGCAGAAGCATCGCAGCGACCGATGAATCCACGCCACCCGACATGCCGACCACGATACGGCCAGCACTCATGCCAACTGTTCCACCATTGAGAGCGGATGACGATTTCCGCCGAGGTAGTCGGCGACCGTGCGCCAGACCAATGGACTGCGATGGCGCGGCGTCAACGCCTGCAGTTCCTCGGGAGTCAGCCACATCGCTCGTACGATGCCCTCGTCAAGCCGGGCGTTCGGGATTTCCTCAACCGCTTCGGCGGCAAAGGCGAAGCGCAGGTAGTGGCGGCCCTCGTTGTCTCCGACACGTACCGGCGCCTTCCACTGGTATGTGCCAATGAAAAAGGTAGGCCGAACGATCCAGCCAGTTTCTTCGCGGGTTTCGCGCACTGCAGCCTGCAACAGGCTCTCGTCGGGCTCCAGGTGACCGGCAGGCTGGTTGATTACCAGCGTATTGTTGGAGCGCTCTTCCACGCACAGCAAGCGGCCATCGCGAACAACAATCGTCGCCACGGTGACATCCGGCTGCCAGAAGCGGCCTTCGCGATAACTCATGTTGCTGCACCCATGAGGGCTTGGACATCGATCTGCATGCCCACATTCTCACTGTTGGCATGGTCGGCGTCCATGCATCCCGTCCTCCGTATAATTCAACCATGCCTCAAGACCCACACAAACCCGAACACGATCACGACCACGGCGTCATCGTCGCCCCCAGTCGCCCGGAAACAGCCCGACCGCCGCTGTATTCGGTGATGTTGCTGAACGACGACTACACGCCGATGGATTTCGTGATCGAGGTCCTGACCCGCTTTTTTACGCTCGACCTTGAACGCGCGACGCAGGTGATGCTGCATGTACATACGCGTGGTCGCGGCGTCTGCGGGGTGTTCACCCGTGAAATCGCCGAGTCAAAGGTGGCGCAGGTGAACGAGTATTCACGGATGAACCAACATCCGCTGTTGTGCACGATGGAGAAAGCGTAGAAGGACTTGTACGGGGTGCATCAAAACCCCACATCCTGATGTAGTCGCACTACGGAGGGTTCTACCCCCATGTTCAGCAAGGATCTCGAGCACACCATCGGCCAGTGCTACAAGCGCGCCCGTGACGCGCGCCACGAATTCATGACGGTCGAACAACTGCTGCTGTCGCTGATCGATAATGCGTCAGCGGAAGCCGTGCTCAAGGCGGTCGGGGCCGATTTCCCCCGCCTGCGCCATGAACTGGAAGAGGCCATTGAGGCCTCGGTCAATCAGCTCCCAGAGGACGACGGACGCGATACCCAGCCGACCCTAGGCTTCCAGCGCGTACTACAGCGGGCCGTTTACCACGTGCAATCGTCTGGCAATAAGGAAGTGACCGGCGCGAATGTGCTGGTGGCGATCTTCGGCGAGAAGGATTCGCACGCCACGTACTTCCTCAACAAGCAGGACGTGCATCGGCTCGACGTGGTCAATTACATCTCGCACGGCATCGCCCACCAGGATGGCGAGGGTGAAGCGAAGCCTGCCGACGGCGACGCACCGCAAGGCGAGGGCAACGCCGCCGAATCCAAGGGCGACGCGCTGTCCGAATTCGCCAGCAACCTCAACGAACTGGCGGCAGCGGGCAAGATCGATCCGCTGGTCGGCCGCGCAGAAGAAGTCGAACGCACCATCCAGATCCTGTGCCGGCGCCGTAAGAACAACCCGCTGTACGTGGGGGAGGCCGGCGTCGGCAAGACCGCTTTAGCGGAAGGCCTGGCCAAGCGTATCGTCGATGGTGACGTGCCCGAAGTACTCAGTGAAGCCGTCATCTATTCGCTTGATCTCGGTGCCTTAGTCGCCGGCACCAAGTATCGCGGCGATTTCGAAAAGCGCCTGAAGAGCGTGCTGGCGGCGCTGAACAAGTTGCCGAACGCGATCCTGTTCATCGATGAAATCCACACCATTATCGGTGCCGGTTCCGCATCCGGCGGGACCATGGATGCGTCGAACCTGATCAAGCCGGTGCTCGCGAATGGTGAACTCCGTTGCATTGGCTCGACCACGTTCCAGGAATATCGCGGGATCTTCGAAAAAGACCGCGCGCTGGCAAGGCGCTTCCAGAAAATCGACATCGTGGAACCAACTGTCGGCGAGACCATCGAGATCCTGCATGGCCTCAAGCCGCGCTATGAACTGCACCACGGCGTGAGCTACGCCGATGATGCGATCAAGGCCGCAGTCGATCTTTCAGTGAAGCATATCGGCGACCGCTTGTTGCCAGACAAGGCGATCGACGTGATCGATGAAGCCGGTGCACGCCAGCGGCTGATGCCGGTGGAATCGCGCAAGAGCCTGATCGATGTCGAGGAGATCGAGACGATCGTCGCCAAGATGGCTCGAATTCCAGCCAAACAGGTGAGTTCGTCCGACAAGGATGTGCTGCAGCACCTGGAGCGCAACCTGAAAATGGTCATCTTTGGCCAGGACGAAGCGATCGGCAGCCTGACTTCGGCGATCAAACTGGCCCGCTCTGGACTAGCAAGTCCCGACAAACCCATCGGTAATTTTCTGTTCGCGGGACCAACCGGTGTCGGCAAGACAGAGGTCACCAAGCAGCTGGCTATGCAGCTTGGCATCGAACTTGTCCGCTTCGATATGTCCGAATACATGGAATCGCATTCGGTTAGCCGCCTGATCGGCGCACCGCCGGGCTATGTCGGCTTCGACCAAGGTGGCCTGCTGACTGAGAAGATCGTCAAGACCCCGCACTGCGTGCTGCTGTTGGACGAGATCGAAAAAGCCCATCCGGACATCTTCAACATCCTGTTGCAGGTCATGGATCGCGGCGTATTGACCGACACCAATGGCCGCGAAGCCAACTTCCGCAACGTGGTGCTGGTGATGACCACCAATGCCGGCGCGTCGCAAGCGGCGCGGCGGACGATTGGCTTTACCAAGCAGGACCACAGCACTGATTCCATGGAAGCGATCCGTCGCGGTTTCACCCCGGAGTTCCGCAACCGGCTGGATGCCGTCGTGCAGTTCCAGGCGCTGGGCTTTGAACACATCCTGCGCGTGGTGGACAAGTTCCTGATCGAACTGGAGGTACTGCTACACGAGAAGCAGGTGACCTTGTCGGCCACGCCAGACGCCCGCGAGTGGCTGGCACTCAACGGCTTCGATCCGCTGATGGGCGCGCGTCCGATGGCAAGGTTGATCCAAGACAAGATCAAGCGTCCGCTCGCCGATGAATTGCTGTTCGGCAAGTTGATGGCCGGTGGTCGGGTCGGGCTGGACGTGCTGGATGGTGAACTGCGTCTGGATGTGCAGGCAGAGCCGGAGAAATTATTGCCGGCTGTCGTTGAGTAAAAACTGTCATGGAAATATCAAAAAAGGCGGCCAATGGCCGCCTTTTTCTTGCACCGAGCCGCAGTTGGATTACTTCATGCGATAGGTGATGCGACCCTTGGTGAGGTCGTATGGAGTCATCTCGATCTTGACCTTGTCACCGGTCAGGATACGGATGTAGTTCTTGCGCATGCGTCCGGAGATATGCGCGATGATCTCGTGGCCGTTCTCAAGCTTGACCCGGAACATGGTGTTCGGGAGGGTCTCGGAGATCGTGCCTTCAAATTCGATGACGTCGTCTTTCGACATGTGTTTCTGTTTCTCTAACAAGTGTGGGCCCATTCGAGGCCCGAAGCCGAGGATTGTGACACGCGGCATGCTCACTTGCAAAAAAACCGTTAAGGCGCCGGTGTGCGGGCCAGTGCCGAAGCAGGGCATTCGCCAAACCCTTGCGCCAGGTTTCCGGGTGGAATATCGCCGTCCCGCAGTTCTGCCAATGCCTTCAGGTAATCGCGCCGTGACCACGTTTCAACTCCAAGCCGCTGGGTATGCGCGTTGGGCACCTGGGCGTCAATCAATGGACAGCCGCGAGCGTGCAGGTGCCGCGCCAAAGCGAGCAGAGCGAGTGTGGACGCACCCGATTCGGCGGAGTACATGCTCTCGCCACAGAACATCCGTCCCACCACCAGCCCATACAGGCCGCCCACCAGCCGCCCATCAGGCCCGCTCCCATCAAATACCTCGACACTGTGCGCATGGCCAAGGCAATGCAACGCTAGATAGGCGCGTTGCATCGCTGGCGTGATCCACGTTCCGGCTTGTCCTGAGCGAGGAACCGTTGCGCAGGCGGCGATGACGTCCTCAAATGCGGTATCCATCCGCACCACCCAATTCGAATCGCGCAGACTGCGGCGCATGCGTGTCGGCAAATGAATCGCATCGGTACGGAATACCGCACGTCGCGACGGAGTCCACCACAGGATCGGCTCGCCGTCTGAATACCAGGGAAAGATCCCGCTGCGATATGCATTCAGCAACCGGTGCGGGGAGAGATCGCCGCCAAATGCCAGCAGTCCATCCGGTTCCGAAAGCGCGGAATCGGGTGCTGGGAACGGCGCTTCCGGGTCGGCCGACAGCTGCGGCAAACGAAAGATCAAACCGGTTCGCCAGTTGAAATCACGTCATGGCGAAACGGTGAATGTACTGCAAGTTGCTGAAGCTGCAAATGCACCGCATCACGTTCTTGCGCACACCATCCACTGAGGGCACTGGCGAAGCGCGAATCGGCCACCCGATGCCGGCTGCGCACTAGCGTAGGCAGGAAGCCGCGAGCGATCTTGTGCCTGCCTTGGGCGCCAGGTTCAAATATCACCAGGCCTGTACGCAGGCAGTAGTCGATACCTTGGTAGTAACATGTTTCAAAGTGCAAACCGGTATGCAGTTCACTAGATCCCCAATAACGGCCATAGAGGGTGTCGCCACCTCGAAGGCACAGCGCACCAGCAATTGGCACGCCGTCGCGTTCGGCGAGGAACATCACCAGTTGGCCCGGCATCGCGCGGGCAAGGTGGCGCACGAAGTCGAGCGTCAATGCCGGTGAATTTCCGTATTCGGCGAACGTCTGCAGATAGAAGCCATGCATCGCCTTCAAGTCGCCGTCGCTGGCGTCAAAGCCATGCACGACGCGAAACTGGATGCCGGCATCACGCACCTTGCGTCGCTCCTGGCGGATGTTCTTGCGATGCTTGTGGTCCATCGCGCCAAGGAAATCGTCGAACGTGTTCCAGCCCCTGTCGTTATGCCAATGGAACTGGATATCCTCGCGCAACATCCATGCCTCGTCGAATGCGGAATCATCCGATTCGGCATGGAAGTTGACGTGTGCCGATGACAGGTTCTCGCCACGCATGAGCGCGCTCATCGCCTGCACCAATGCAACGCGCGTGGTGCCATCACGAGCCAGTAACCGCGGGCCAGACACTGGCGAGTAGGGCACCGCGGCGAGCCACTTTGGAAAATAGTCCAATCCATGCTGCGCATAGGCATGTGCCCACGCGTGGTCGAACACGAATTCCCCGTGTGAGTTCTCTTTCAGGTAAGCCGGCGCGGCCGCCACCAGCACATCGTCATCCCACAATGTGAGGTGGTGGGGCGTCCAGCCCCAGTCTGGTCGTAGGCAATCGGTCTGCTCCAGACCCGCCAAGAAGGCATGCGCAACGAACGGATTGCGTCCATCGTGCAGCGCGTCCCAATCGGCAGCCGGTATATCCGACAGCGCACTAAACACGCGCGCATCAAATGCGTCCATCAGCGTCCTGGCAACTGGCAGAGACGCTGTCGCGGCCGTTAGTGGCAAACGCCACTTGTCGCACGGATTCGCGATCCGCTTCGAATGACATCGCCGCCATGGCCCGTGCCAAGGCATCAGCCGCATGCCGCCCGGAGGGCATTCGCATTGGTTCGTATTTGCAAAGCGACAAGGCCGCCAAGGCTTTTTGCAACTTGATCCCGATCTCGCGCATATGCGCGCCATCGCGGGCGATGGAAGGAAACACATCGTCGTACATGTCAGCTTCCTGCACGGCGGGCACATGGATGCGGGGGTAAAGGATTTCCGCTTCGCTGGCATGCTCGATGCGTGCGTCCGACCAGCCAGCGAACAAGCGCACCACCGTGCCGATCACATCGATACACGTACCTGGATCATTGATGGCAGGTGACAGCGCGCGGATCGCGATTTCGTTGAGAACCACCAAGCCGTAGCGGGGGTCATTTTCGAACGTTCGCGCATCACCGACGGAGAACGCGTCGCGCACCTTGTCGATGCCATCATTGTCGATCCCGCCGACCACAACCGCGAGCGGTCGCCCCGGCATTACCAGTGTTCCCGGCAACGAGCAGACATGGATGTCGCAGCCCAAATCTTCCGCCGCGGACTGCAACCGTTCCATGTCCAGATGCTCCACATGACCCACCGTTGCGGCTTCCACTGCCATACCTTGCGGCGGCGGTTCATCGCCAGACGGCACACCGCCTAACCAAGGGGCCTTTGCCCGCTCAAGCATTGCCTTGGTTGTCGCTGCTTCGACCAGGTTGATGGTCTCGCTGACTCGGCCGAAGCGCGACAACTGCTCGATCCAGCGCAGCAGCGTGACCGTAATCAGCACGATCACCGCTACGGTAGCGGCGAACAGCACCACGCGACCGCCGTCGCCGTAGATGCCGGTGCTCAGCGCGATCAATCCCGCGATGGAGAACAGGAACGCGCCAATAAACGTGGCCAACGCACCCTGCGCACCGTTGTCCTCGATCAGCAGGTTGGCCGCACGCGGCGTTGCCGATTGCGACGCGGCGCCATACGCCGACACCATTGTCGCAAGCGAAAACGTGGTGACCGCCAGCATCGACGTTGCAAGGATCGAGAGGATGTTGCCGACGGCATCGGCCCCGAATCGCTCTGCCAGTCCCAGCGGTAATACCGGCTTTACCACCACGCCGACCAATGCCGTCACGACCGCCAACCCGCAATACAGCGACGCACGAAACCACATGCGCTTGGACAGGCGCTGCAGCACGTAAAGCCATTTATCCGTCGAGATCACGCCCGCACCTACAGACCACCAGCGCCCAGTATCACCTGTCAGGCGCGTCTTTCGGGCGTGAAGCACGCCTCCACCATCAGTGCGCGTCGTCCAGGAATTTCTCGGCATCCAGCGCGGCCATGCAACCGAAGCCGGCCGAGGTGATCGCTTGGCGGTAGACCTGGTCAGCGACATCGCCGGCCGCAAACACGCCCGGCACCGAAGTCTGGGTCGCGTTGCCTTCCAGGCCCGTGGTGATCGTCAGGTAGCCATTCTTCATGGCCAGCTGGCCATCGAACAACTGGGTGTTCGGGCTGTGGCCGATCGCCACGAAAAAGCCGTGCACGGGGATCTCGCGGGTGCTGCCATCGAGCACGGACTTGACCCGCATCCCGGTGACGCCCGCATCGTTGCCCAGCACCTCATCGACGGTGTGGTGCCAGACCGGCTCGATTTTACCGGCCTCGATCTTCGCCTGCAGTTTGTCCTGCATGATTTTTTCGGCGCGCAGGGTATCGCGGCGATGCACCAGATAGACCTTGCGGGCAATATTCGACAGGTACAGGGCTTCTTCTACTGCTGTATTGCCACCGCCGATCACTGCCACGTCCTGGTCCTTGTAGAAGAATCCGTCGCACGTCGCGCAGGCAGACACGCCACGACCCTTGTACGTTTCTTCAGACGGAATACCGAGGTACTTGGCGGTCGCGCCCGTGGCAATGATCACCGCATCGGCGGTGTAGTCGCCGGAATCACCCTTGAGCCGGAACGGGCGCTGTGACAGGTCAGCCGTATGGATGTGATCAAACACGGTTTCGGTATCGAACCGCTCGGCATGTACCTGCATCCGCGCCATCAGGTCCGGGCCCATCAGACCATGTGCATCTCCCGGCCAATTGTCGACTTCCGTGGTCGTCATCAACTGGCCGCCCATGGCCATGCCTGTGATCACGACAGGCTTCAGGTTGGCGCGAGCGGCGTAAACAGCGGCAGTCCAGCCAGCGGGGCCTGAGCCGAGGATGAGCAAACGGGTGTGCTTGGTCGGAGTCATTGAAGGAAGTCCAGGTTCTATAATTGCTAAGTGATTCGCGGTTGCTCACGGATATCGATCAACGATACAAATACCCGTTGCGTGCCCCCTAGCTTGGCGGGCGCACCGACCCTTTTCAAGCCACGCCACTGCAACAGTCTGGTTGCAGAGGTGCTGCCCAACCTCATCAGGAGCTCGTCATGCGCATCGGTGTACCCAAGGAAACCAAGACCCTTGAAGGGCGTGTCGCACTGGTACCAGCCGCCGCAGGCGACCTGGTCAAGCACGGCCACGAGGTCTGGCTGGAGCAAGGCGCCGGCCTCAAATCCGGATTCACGGATGAGCAGTACGCCAAACTTGGGGTGAAAATCGCGCCGGATGCCACTGCGCTGTACGAAAAGGGCGAATTGATCGTGAAGGTGAAGGAGCCGATCGAGGGTGATTTGTCGCTTCTGCGAAAGGATCACCTGCTGTTCTGCTATCTGCACTTGGCCGCCGAGCCAGAGCTGACCAAGCGCCTGCTGGACATCGGTCTGACCGCCATTGCGTTTGAAACCGTGGAACTGCCTAACGGCGACCTGCCGTTGCTGGCGCCGATGTCGATCATTGCCGGCAAGATTGGCGTACAGATCGGAACGCACCTGCTGCATCAACCAATGGGCGGCAAGGGCAAGCTGCTGGGCGGACTGCCATCTACGCAACGCGGCAAAGTGGTGGTGTTCGGTGCCGGCAAGGCTGGCGGCGCTGCAGCGGCATTAGCCGCCAATGAAGGCGCTAATGTCATCGTCTTCGAAATGCGCCAGGACCGGATGGACGAAATGATGCGTTTGGGTCACAACGTGACTGCGCTGTATCCGTATCACGACTTGGTGGCGACTGAAGTGGCAACTGCTGATCTGGTCATCGGCGCCGTGCTGGTCACCGGCGCGAAGGCGCCGCGCGTAATGACTCGCGAGATGTTGCAGTCGATGGAAGACGGCAGCGTCGTGGTGGATATCGCGATTGACCAAGGGGGCTGCTTCGAGACATCGCGGCCGACCTCGTGGAAGGAGCCAACTTATGTCGAAGAAGGCGTGACCCATTTTTGCGTCACCAATATGCCCGGCGCCGTGCCGCAGACCAGCTCTCAAGCGATCTGCGCAGCCATCCTGCCGTGGGTCAGCAAACTGGCTTCCGGCCATTGGCGTAACGATGCGGCACTGTTGCGTGGGATCAACGTGGAAGCCGGTGAATTGATACATCCGGCGCTGCAGGAGATGAAAGCTTGACGTATTATCAATGGCCTAGGGGAACTTCCTGAGGTCTGATCGCAAGTGGCACGCAGCGCGCCCGACATCGTGAAGGCTGGCCGCAAGCCTGCCGCGCGGCAAGAAAGAGCCAAGCCGGCCAGTAATCCGGGCCGGCAACGGCTGTGGCGTGACCTTGCGTTGATCGCGGTCGCGCCGCTGCTGCTGTATCTGCTGGCCTGCCTGTTTTCTTATTCCCCGCTAGATCCGGGCTACGAACGCGTTTCCAGTGTCTTGGCACCTGTCCAGAATATTGGGGGGCTGGCGGGCGCATGGATTGCTAGCGTCTTGCTGTTCCTGTGCGGCTACGTGGCGTTTCTACTGCCCATCGTGCTTGGTGCCATCGCCTGGATCGCGCTATTCGGCATGGATACTGATGGTGATGGAGAAGTTGATCTTGGGCCGGCGCTCCGGCTGGTAGGAATCGTCGGTTTCCTGGTGGCCAGTTGCGGCTTGCTGAATTTACGAATTGCTGGATCCAACGACTTGGCTTCCGGCAGCGGTGGCGTGCTTGGCTCGCTCGTGGGCAACTCGTTGAAACTCCTGTTCGGCCCACTCGGCGCCAACCTGTTCCTGATCAGCCTGTTCCTGATCTCCGTCACGCTCGCCACTGGGTTGTCCTGGCTGGCGGTGATGGACCGCATCGGCAAGTGGACGCTGGCGTTGCCACATCTCCTCGGCAAACTGTTCCGCAAGAGTGGAAAGCAGGCCAGCGAATGGAGCGAGGCACGTGCCTTCCGCGAAGAGCGCGACCAGATGCGCAAGGTTGATTCCGGCCTGCGTGCCAAGCGTGCGCCGGTCAAGATCGAGCCGCCTGCGGCGCCGATTGTCGAAAAGAGCGAGCGCGCCAAACGCGAGCAACAGATTCCGCTTTTTCATGTGAGCGACGGCAGCGGCATCCCGCCACTGGCCTTACTGGACGACCCCAAGCCGCAGCCGAAGGGTTACAGCGAGGAAACGCTGGAAACGCTGTCGCGGCAGATCGAATTCAAGCTCAAGGATTTCCGCATTGATGCGGAAGTCGTCGGTGCCTATCCGGGCCCGGTGATCACCCGCTTCGAGGTACAGCCCGCTCCTGGCGTGAAGGTCAGCCAGATCAGCTCGCTGGACAAGGACATCGCTCGCGGCTTGAGCGTGAAGTCGGTACGCGTGGTCGATGTGATTCCCGGCAAGTCGGTCATTGGTTTGGAAACGCCCAACACGCATCGCGAGATGATCTATCTCAGCGAGCTGCTGCGCTCCAAGGAATACGACAAGGCCAGCAGCCCGCTCACGCTGGCACTGGGCAAGGATATCGGCGGGCGGCCGACGGTGGCCGATCTCAGCCGCATGCCGCATCTGCTGGTCGCCGGCACGACGGGTTCCGGCAAGTCGGTTGCGGTCAACGCGATGGTCCTGAGCCTGCTGTACAAGGCATCCGCAAAGGATGTGCGGATGCTGATGATCGATCCGAAGATGCTTGAACTTTCGGTCTACGAGGGCATTCCGCACCTGCTTGCGCCTGTGGTCACCGATATGAAGGAGGCTGCGAATGGCCTGCGCTGGTGCGTGGCTGAAATGGAGCGGCGCTACAAGGTGATGAGCGCGGTCGGCGTGCGCAACCTGGCCGGTTTCAACAAGAAGGTGCGCGACGCCATCGATGCTGGCCAGCCGATGATGGACCCGCTGTTCAAGCCGAATCCTGAACTCGACGAAGCACCGCGTCCACTGGAGACGTTGCCGTTCATCGTCATTTTCATCGACGAATTCGCCGACATGATGGTTGTCGTTGGCAAGAAGGTTGAAGAACTGATTGCCCGCTTGGCGCAGAAGTCGCGTGCCGCCGGCATGCACCTGATCCTCGCCACCCAGCGACCGTCGGTGGACGTCATCACAGGCTTGATCAAGGCGAATATCCCGACCCGTATCGCATTCCAGGTCAGCAGCAAGATCGACAGCCGCACGATCCTGGACCAGTCAGGTGCAGAGACGCTACTTGGCCACGGCGACATGCTGTACATGCCACCTGGTACGGCCATGCCCGAGCGTGTGCACGGTGCGTTCGTCAGCGACGAGGAAGTCCATCGCGTCGTGGAGCACCTGCGCCAGAGCGGCGGCGGTTCCGATTACATCACCGGCGTGCTGGATGATTCGCAGACCATGTATGACGGCACCAGCGTGGGCGCCACCGGATTGTCGGAAGCCAGTAGCGGAGGAGGAGACGAATCCGATCCGCTGTATGACGAGGCGGTTAAGATCGTCACCGAGACCCGTCGTGCCTCGATCTCTGGCGTGCAACGCCGGCTCAAGATCGGCTATAACCGCGCTGCGCGCATGGTCGAAGCAATGGAAGCTGCCGGCGTCGTCAGTACACCGGAACACAATGGCGACCGTACCGTGTTGGCGCCACCGCCACCACGGCCATAACTGTTAGCGGGCCCGCGTGCACCCGCATTCAGCTTGGCTCGGACACACTGCATCGTAATGATGCAAGGAGCCAACCCATGAGCAAATCCACCAAAGTCCTCACCAGCGCGATCGCCATCGGATTGTTGTCGATGATTGGCGCCGCAAGCGCGGGCGCGCGCGATGATCTCAACACGTTCACCAAAGGCCTCAAGGGACTTGATGGTCATTTCACGCAACAGGTGTTCGCCAGCAATGGCAAGCAGAAGGAGCAATCCACGGGCCGCGTTGCCGTGTCCGCGCCTCGCCTGTTCCGCTGGGAATACACCACGCCTTATCCGCAACTGATTGTGGCCGACGGCACCACGGTGTGGGTACACGATCCCGACCTGAAGCAAGTGAGCAAGCGTCCGCAGGGTGCCGAAGAAGCCAACAGCCCGCTGGCCATCCTGCTTGACCCATCGATGCTTGACCGCGATTTCGTGGTCAAGGAAGCAGGCATGGACAAGGGTATAGAGTGGCTAAAGTTGACCCCGCGCAATGCCGATGCCGCTTTCAAGTCGGCCAAGCTGGGCTTCAGCAAAGCTGGGCTTGCACAGATGGAATATGTCGATGCGCTCGGTCAGCGCACGCGCATCACCTTTGATGGCTGGAAGCGCAATCCCAGCTTCGCAAAAGGGACCTTCGTCTATGTGCCTGCCAAGGGCGTGGACGTGATTGGCGGTTGATGTGAGGCAGTTTTAAAGCATGCCATTCAGGGCCCGTTTCACTGAAGCCGGCCCTGTGTTCACATGCAGTGCACGCTGCGCCCACGCGCCATGCACGCTGATGACACGATAGTGGTGATCAACAGACAGATGTCCTGAGGTCGTCACGTGAATAGCATCCATTTCGCCACTTTTCTCGCCATTGCGAGTAGTGCTTCAATTGCCTCGCAGGCGCCTAATACTGTCTTCGTCCAAGGACATAGTATGAGCGCGGCTTCGACAGGTCAGGTCACGACCGCGCAAGGGACATTGGCGATCAATGACGCAGCCGCAGCCGCTGTAATCGGTGCGCTGGCGACACGGTTTGACAACACGTCGGTCCAGTTTCGCTTGGGTGATGTGTTGAGCCAACGAGCGAGCCTGCGTGATATCGCATTACACGGAAATGGAGAAATTCGTTTCGATACGGCAGGGACGTGGCTTCCTATCAGCTTCGATGCGCTCTACGACACGGACACGCAAACCGTTCAAAGCCCGAGCATCACCTTGGGTTCGCAGCACACCGCCCGCCTTGACGCCAACCTCCGACTAGAGGGCTTGCAGGCACGCCTTGATCAAGCGATCTCCAGAGAATTCGGGGCGCAGCAGGTTAGTTTCGACCTGCAGCACGCCAGTGTGATTGGCGGTGACGGGCAGCATCTGATTGTTGAAGGCACTGGTATTGCCATGTTTGACGGCGAGGGCAAGGAAGATGTCAGCGTCCAAGGTGTTTACGACACGCGCACCGCACGCTGGATTGATGCGAGTTACGAGTTCGGGCTTGTTGCCGAACCGGCATTCCTAGCTTCGCGCTGAACTTGCAAAAAGCTGGCAGCCGACTGGCTTGTACATGCCAAACCTGGTCGGGCGCTTATGATGGCTCCACCTCATCGTGACCCGTGCCGTGCCAAGACCTTCCCACACACATGACTTGGTCCCTGCGGCCACCGACGACCGGATGCGACCACTCGCGGAGCGTATGCGGCCGCGCGGAGTAGATGACATGGTGGGGCAGAAGCGCCTGCTAGCGCCAGGTTCCGCATTGCGTAGGGCAATTGAAGGCGGACACGTGCATTCGATGGTGCTGTGGGGTCCACCTGGCTGCGGCAAGACAACGCTGGCGCTGCTGCTAGCGCGTTACGCCGATGCTGAATTCGTTGCCATCTCAGCTGTACTGAGCGGCCTGCCACAAGTTCGCGAAGTCCTTGCCCAAGCCCAGCAACGGTTTGATGGTGGGCGCCGCACAGTCTTGTTCGTTGACGAGGTGCATCGCTTCAATAAGGTGCAGCAGGATGCATTTCTTCCGCATATCGAACGCGGAAGCATCGTTTTCGTGGGTGCTACCACCGAAAATCCATCGTTCGAACTGAATTCGGCATTGTTGTCGCGCTGCCGGGTCCATGTCCTGGAAGCAGTCGCTGCCGACGACATCGTAATCGCGCTGAAACACGCCTTACAGGATGTCGAACACGGGCTTGGGGATCGCGGCATCCAGATTGATGATTGCTTGCTGGCGCAAGTCGCGCACGCGGCCGATGGTGATGTGCGACGTGCACTGACATTGCTGGAAATTGCCGCCGAACTCGCGGGCGAGGACGGCGAGATCGGTGAGTCCACCTTGCAGCAGGTACTCGCCGACCGCACCCGTCGTTTCGACAAGGGCGGCGACCAGTTTTACGACCAGATCTCTGCTTTGCACAAATGCGTGCGCAGCTCGAATCCGGACGCAGCGTTGTACTGGCTCGCACGAATGCTTGACGGCGGCGCCGACCCGGCTTACTTGGCTCGACGCTTGACCCGAATGGCGGTCGAAGACATTGGCTTGGCTGATCCACGCGCACTACAGATGGCCGTGGATGCATGGGACAGCTACGACCGGCTCGGATCGCCGGAGGGTGAACTAGCGCTCGCGCAGTTGACTATCTACCTCGCCAGTACAGCCAAATCCAACGCCGCCTATGCCGCCTGGAATGCCGCACGCAAGGATGTGGTGGCGTATGGCACGCAAGACGTGCCGATGCATTTTCGCAATGCGCCTACAAAATTGATGAAGTCGCTTGGCCACGGCAAGGACTACCAGTACGACCATGATGTCGAAGGCGGTATCGCCCTCGATCAAACTGGTTTTCCGGACGCGATGGGGGAGCGTGTCTACTATCAGCCTGTTGAACGCGGGCTTGAGATCAGGCTCAAGGAAAAGCTTGATCAACTACACACAGCACGCACTCGCGCCAAGCGTCATCCGGCCGCATAATCGCAAGATCAATCAATCGGGAGATGGCATCCTCCTTGAACCGCTGCGACCCCGTTGATCGCGGCTGATTATGCCTACCGGATTCCCGCAACGGGACGGTAGGTCATTGTCCTCCTGTCCTTGTCAGCACTTAGCAGGAGACATGCATGCTGTATTCAATCATTGCCGTTGGAAGCGGTGCCGCCATCGGCGCTTGGCTGCGCTGGGGGCTCGGTCTCTGGCTAAACCCACATCACGCGATCCTGCCGCTCGGAACAGTAGCCGCCAACTTGATCGGTGGCTACTGCATCGGCCTGGCGCTGGCCTGGTTCGCCAATGCGCCAGGCTTGTCGCCCGAATGGCGGTTGTTCATCATCACCGGCCTCCTGGGCGGCCTGACCACGTTCTCGACGTTCTCGGCGGAAACCGTACAGTTGCTGCTACGCCAGCAATACGGCTGGGCCGGTGCCACCGTCGCCATTCATGTCGTGGGCTCGTTCTCGATGACGGTCCTGGGTCTCTACACGCTGCGCGCGATCCGCGCGGCCTCCTGAAATCGGAGCAAGGCAATGAATGGTCTCTACCTGAAATTCATCGTGCAGGAAAACCTGCGCCACAAAGGCCACCTGGTCCACGAATGGCTGGTCGATGTCGCAATCGAGCTTGGGCTTCCGGGCTGTTCTGTGTTCCGGTCGACCGCCGGTTACGGGCATCACGGGCGCCGCCACGAGCAAGCCTTCATCGAGCTGCAAGGCACGCTTCCGATCGAGGTGGTATTCGCCCTGTCCGAAGAGGATGCTGCACGGCTCTTGCAGCGAATCACCGATGAAAAACTGACGCTGTTTTACATCCACATGCCGGTGGAGTACGGCTTCACCGGACCTTGAGGTACGCAGCCAGAGGTGCATCACGAACTTTCACCATGCCGTCGCGCGCACTACCAAACCTTGAAGGCAATATGACCCATCTTCCCACCGCTCGCGAATTGCTGGACGCCTGCAAATCGATGCCAGCGCTGCGTACGGCAATCGTGCATCCGGTTAAAGCAAACGCCATCCAGTCGGCCTTCGATGCTTTCGCCGAAGACCTCATCGAACCTGTGCTGGTTGGCCCGCAAGCCCGTATCCGCGCCGCGGCAGAAGAAGCGGGCGTCGACATCAGCGACTGGCCACTACATGACGTCGAACACAGCCACGCCGCCGCTGAGCACGCATGTGCATTAGCTGTACAAGGTGAAGTTCAAGCATTGATGAAGGGCTCGCTGCATTCCGACGAGTTGCTTGCAGCGGTTATCGCGGCCAAGCCGCTACGCACCGAGCGCCGCATGAGCCACGTCTATGCGTTCGTTGACGCGGATTACCACAAGCCGTTTTTCATCACCGATGGTGTTATCAACTTGACGCCCACGCTGTCGGAAAAAGCCGACATCGTGCGCAACGCGATCCATCTGTTCAAGGCACTGAACGGAGCCGATGCAATCGCCAAGATCGCAGTGGTGACGGCCGTGGAAACAGTGAACCCGGACATGCCATCCACGATCGACGCCGCCTGCCTGTCGAAGATGGCGCAGCGCGGACAAATTGAAGGTGCCGTGATCGACGGGCCGCTGGCCTTCGACAACGCGATTTCGCGCGAGGCCGCCAAAGAGAAGGGCATCGTTTCCGAAGTCGCCGGTGATGCCGACGTGCTGTTGATGCCGAACATGGAGGCAGGCAACATGATGGCCAAGCAGTTGATCTTCCTCGGCAAAGCGGATGCTGCCGGACTGGTGCTTGGCGCCCGCATCCCAATCATTCTTGCCAGTCGTGCGGATAGTCGGCTAACGCGCCTGATGTCTTGCGCGTTGGCCGTCCGCGTCGCGCATGCACGGCAGCAGGGGCTGTTCGTTTAACCAGCCTGTGCCTAGAGCATAGGGACTTACCGGTTGCGGCTGGTCACCGCTGAGAATCGAAATATCACCGGCAACGAGGGGTTGCAACGGTTCATCTGTCACCAACAGCGTCGCACCGGGCGTGAGGGCGTCGTAGACCAAGCGCACGAACTCTGGATCGACACGCAACTGTTCCGGCCCGACGAGCTTTTGCACGTCGCGCGGAGCCTCCTCGCGACTGTCGATCAATGGCACCTGCTGCCATGGCAGGGCAGGGCGGACCGCATCGATACCTGCTCCGTGCGCAGTTCCGTCGAGAAGGACGTAAACGCTGGTGCCGCTCACCGGATCGGCGGTCAAGATTATCGGTGCGCGTCCGATTTCGACCGCGTTGCGCAGGATGCGTACTTCCTGATCATGCGTGCTGAGCAAGATTGCGATGGGACCACTTTCGACCAGCCCTGGCGTCCAGCGGTAGGGGGCTGGCGCAGGAATTTTGTAGGTGCCTGCGAGCTCGGATGATGCAGCGGATGGCGCGAACAAGTCAGGGGTCGTAATTGAAGGTTCACCCATCTTGTCACTGACGATCACGGTCATTCCACGCGATGTGACAGCAAAGAGCGCTTGTGAAAACTTGTAAGGCAAACGGATGCAGCCATGTGAGGCAGGGTTGTCCGGCACGTTGCCTGCGTGCAGCGCGATGCCATCCCACGTCAGTCGCTGCATGAACGGCATGGGCGCACTGTTATAGAAGTTCGAATAGTGTTCCCGGCGCTTCTGGAGGATCTCGAACACGCCAGTCGGCGTTTCGTGACCGGGCTTGCCAGTGCTCACCTTGGACAGCCCGATGCGGATGCCATTGCGATACACGTACGCGCGCTGTTCGGGCAGGCTGACGATGATCACCACTGGTCCCTGCGGCGCGATTTGCGGGGACCAGATGTAACCGGCCGACGGCAACTCGGTAGCCGCCGATGGTGTGGAAACCTGTTGGGAAGCATCCGCTGCCGCCGAAGTCGCAAACAGCAAACTGCAACAAAGTATCAGCGGGCGGACTACTGACATGGTCGTCAGCGTGCAATCGTGACCGGAATTTCGCAATTCGCGATCACCTTGCTGGTCACCGAGCCAAGCAAGAGACCAGTCAGTCCGCTGCGGCCACGAGAGCCCATGATGATCATGTCGTACTTACCTTTCTGGGCGAACCGAACGATCGCGTCTGCCGGGATGGCGACGACCTGTTCCTCATCAAACACCACATGCGCCCGATTGAGCGCAGCGCGCGCAGTTTTGGTGGCGAACTGGACGTTGCCATCGTGATATTCCTTCATCGCCTTAGGACCGAGCTTGATCGCAGCGGCATTCAGTAGCGGCGGGTCCGCATAGAACAGTGTCAATTTCGGAGCTTCGGCAAGCTTGCGTACCAGGTTGATCGCAAACTTGACAGCCTTGTTGCTGATCGGACTGCCATCGACTGCAATGAGAATCTTCATGGTGTGATTGACTCCTTAATGGGTTCAGATCAAAACGCCTGTTTATCACCCTTGACTGTAGGTCACCTGCAAACACCCGCATTGATCCGGGTCAAACGCAGACCGATGCTGATGCTAATGCAACGTAAGATCGCCAGATTGCACCACCGAGTGGAAGTACGCCATGCAGGATGCCATCGCCGTCATTAATGCCGGCTCATCGAGTATCAAATTTGCGGTGTTCGAGGAGCATGTCACGGGGCTGCGGCGCGTGCTTGCAGGCAGCATCAGGGATATTGGAACTTCCTTTCCCCGTTTTATCGTGAAGAACCATGCAGGCGAGATCCTGGACTCCAAACAATGGGAGGAGGGCGGCTCGCTCCGACAGGAAGACGCGATCGCTTTCCTGTTCGAGATGCTGCCTGTACAGCTCAAGGGCCATCGCCTGCATGCGATCGGGCATCGGGTGGTACACGGCGGGCAGCACTACATCGCGCCGGTACGCGTCGATGCTGAAGTGCTCTCCACACTCGAGACGTTGATACCGCTAGCGCCTTTGCATCAGCCTCACAATCTCGCACCGATCCGGACGCTATTGGCGACCGCACCAGACCTACCCCAGATCGCCTGTTTCGACACCGCTTTCCACCATACGCAGTCATCGATCGAACGCGCGTTTGCATTGCCCAGTGACATCACCGAACGGGGCGTGCGCCGCTATGGCTTCCATGGGTTGTCGTACGAGTACATCGCCTCGGTGATGGCGCAACGCGATCCAGCGCTTGCCGGTCGCGTCGTGGTCCTGCACCTCGGCAACGGTGCCAGCATGTGCGCAGTGCAGGATGGAAAAAGCGTTGCGAACACCATGGGGTTCACCGCATTGGACGGACTGCCGATGGGTACCCGTTGCGGCGCGCTCGATCCGGGCGTCATCCTGTATCTGATGCAGCAACTTGAGATGAACGCGAATCAAGTGGAGAAGGTGCTTTACCAGCAGTCGGGACTACTTGGCGTGTCCGGCATATCGAGCGACATGCGCACGCTCGAAGCCAGCGATTCACCCGCCGCAAAACAGGCGATTGATCTATTCGTGCATTCCATCAAACGACAGCTCGGTGCGTTGACGGCAACACTCGGTGGACTTGACGGAATCGTGTTCACTGCTGGCATTGGCGAGAACAGTATCTTGATCCGCGAACGCGTTTGCCGCGACGCGACTTGGCTGGGCGTCGAGCTGGACGAGGCAGCTAACGGTGCTGGTACAGGCAGGATCTCGACTGCGGCCAGTAGCTTGTCAGCTTGGATCATTCCCACGGACGAAGAGGCCGTCATCGCAGAGCACACGCGAAAGATCATCGATGCAGGGTGAGTACGCACTGCTCACGAAACCACATTCAAGCCCAGCGAATTCACATACGCTAGACGTCGCGGAAGGGCTTGTTCAGCGACGACCGTTAATTAAATCAGATCAACGCCGAGCGGATCAGGAACGCAATCGCGCCGACCACCGCAACTCCTGCCACATACAGCGCCAGGAACCACGCCCAGCGGCGCATCAGTGGTAACCGTCGCCGGGGCGAACCTTGCCGCGGAATACCCAATACGAATACGCGGTGTACGCAAGGATCATCGGGATCAGTACCACCGACCCCACCAGCAGGAAACGCAGCGAGCTATCGGGTGCTGCAGCATTGGCAATGGTCAACGAAGGCGGGACGAGGTTGGGATAGAAGCTGACCCCAAGTCCGATATACGACAGAACGAACAAGGCCACCGTCGCCAGAAAAGGGCGCAAGTGATTTTGATTTCGCAATCCGCTCCATAGCTGCCAGATGGCGAGCGCAAGCAGGACCGGAACAACCGCACTCCAAGCACCCGAAGGCCATCCAAACCAGCGCGCGAGATATTCAGGGCGCAGGAATGGAGTAGCAAGGCTGACCGCGCCGATCAGCACGACTAACGCCACGCCCAGCGGAATTGCCAATCTCCGTGCACGTGCCATCGTTTCGCCTTCGGTCTTCATGATCACCCAGGTTGCACCCAGCGTCGCGTATCCCACCACTAGCGCCAACGCGGTCAGTGCCGAAAATGGCGTCAGCCAGTCCCAGTTTCCGCCAGCGTAGGCGCGTCCGTTGACGGCAATGCCCTGAACCATCGCACCGAGCGCCATGCCTTGAGCCAGCGCCGCTATCAGCGACCCGCCCCAGAAGCCGAACTCCCAAAATGCCTGCATCCGCTTTGTCCGATGCACGAATTCGAAGGCCACGCCGCGAAAGATCAGGCCCAACAGCATGGCGATGATCAGAGGATAAAGTGCGGGCATCAATATCGAGTAGGCGAGGGGGAACACGGCAAAAAGACCGCCACCGCCTAGTACCAGCCAAGTCTCGTTACCATCCCACACTGGCGCGATGGTATTCATCGCCAGATGGCGTTCATCACGATCCTTCAGGAACGGAAACAAGATGCCGATGCCGAGGTCAAACCCATCGAGCAGCACATAAGCCAGTACCGCGAAAGCGATCAGGAACGCCCAGACCAGGGCCAGGTCGATTTCCATGACTTATTTCCCTGCAGTCGAATGTGGTGTGGTCGGATCAGCCGCGACAGGCGTGATGCCTGCCGCGCGTGTCGGTCCTATTGCATCGATATCGATCCGGTCCTTGGGTCGTTTGCTCATTAAGCGCATCACGTAAAAAGTCCCCGAGCCGAAGACAAAGAAATAAACCACGATGAAGGCGAGGAGGGAGGCACTCACCGCATCTGCCTGTAGCGGCGCAACGCTGTCGCTGGTGCGTAGCAGGCCATAAACGGTAAAGGGCTGGCGGCCGACCTCGGTGGTAATCCATCCGCAGAGCACGGCGAGAAATCCCGATGGCGCCATCACCACAGCGGCGCGGTGAAGCCAGGATGCTTCGTCAAGCCTCTTCTTCCAGCGCGCCCACGCCGACCAGAGGCCGATGCCGAGCATGCCGAACCCGATCGCCACCATGATGCGGAACGTCCAGAAGATCATGGCCGACTTCGGACGATCGCCTGCTGGGAACGCATCAAGACCCTTTATAGGTGTGTCGAGGCTGTGCGTCAGGATGAGAGAACCCAGCAGCGGCACTTCGACCTTGTAGCGAGTCACTCCAGCAGCATCGTCGGGTATGCCGAACAGGATCAGCGGGGCGCGACCTTCGGGAAAGCTCTCGTAGTGCCCCTCCATTGCGGCGATCTTCGCAGGCTGGTGTTCCAGCGTGTTCACGCCATGCATATCGCCCGCCAGGATCTGAACAGGCGTCACGATCAACGCCATCCACATCGCCATCGAAAACATGACCGCCGGCGCGCGATTATCTTGTCCGTCGCGATTGCGCAGCAGATGCCATGCGCCAACGCCACCAACCACGAACGCTGTCGTCAAATAAGACGCCAGTACCATGTGTACAAGCCGATAGGGGAACGATGGGTTAAACACGATCGCCCACCAGTCTTCGGGTACGAACTGGCCGACTTCATTGATTGAAAAGCCCTGCGGGGTCTGCATCCAGCTGTTGACACTGAGGATCCAGAACGCGGACATCACGGTGCCCAGCGCCACGATGGCAGTGGCCGCCATGTGCAAGCGGTGACCGACCTTTTCACGACCGAATAGCATGATGCCGAGGAACCCGGCCTCAAGGAAAAAGGCCGTCAGCACCTCGTAGCCCATCAAGGGCCCGAGGATGGGACCAGTCTTGTCCGAGAACACCGACCAGTTGGTGCCGAACTGGTATGACATCACGATGCCAGAGACCACGCCCATGCCGAAAACCACCGCGAAGATGGTTTTCCAGTAGTCGAACAGGTTCCGGTAAACATCGTCATTACGCCACAACCACAGGCCGTTCAACACAGCCAGGAAGCTCGCCAGGCCAATGGTGAAGACCGGGAAAATAATGTGGGCGGAAATGGTGAACGCAAACTGGAACCGTGCCAGATCGATTGCGGATATATCACCGAACATGGAGATGACCTCAGAGGATGTGCGTGGTGCCCTCGGAACTTTGATTCAGGCATTTACCAGGGGCCGTGCTCGACAGCACTATAGGAATACGATGCCGCAGTCAGATGCGGATGCAATACAACACGATAACTTCGCATAATGTCTAGCCCGTGCGCCCCGGATTCGTGCCCGTAGTGGCTCACTTTTGCTGCTACTGGAAACGTCACTAGCAGTGCAAGCAGGGACGCGATTCCCAAGCGTTTAATTACAGTCGCCCATGATTTCCGCGCTTCGCCTTTTGCCTGCTCAGCGTTTACCAGCACAGTCCATGCGCCTGCATCAAGCTTGCCCAGCTTCGCGATTTGCGCGATTCGTTCATCAGATAGCGGGTTAGCGCCTTTCCGCCATTGCGAAACCAACTGTTTAGACACGCCCAGCGTTTCCGCTAAAGCGCCGTCAGATGCGATGGAGCAGGTAACGCGCACCGTGTCAAGCATTTTATTTACTGCGGTCATGGCGACATTCTCTTGACAAGGGATCTATGGACAACTCTACTCGTGCTGCGTCTATAGACCTATAGACCGACCTAAAGCCGAGCGGGGCGGGTCGCTAGCACAGGGGCCGGATGCCCCTTCCGGTTATCCCGGCTAGTCCGCCCCGCGACGCCTCACGATCAGGGCAGGGGCCATGAATCCTTCAATCGGCTACATCGAAGCAATTAGCGAAGCTGCGGAATCACTATCGGGCGTGGGTACTGCCGCCTTCTACTTCGTGGTCCTCGGAATCTGCATGTACCTGTTATCTCGGTGGGAGCGTGGCGAATGACCGCCATTTCCTACATGGTCGCAACTTCGGACCCGTGGACTCTTTTAGCCGTTGGCTACTTGGTTGGTGCCACGGCTACAAATTTGATCTACGTCATCAGTCTGAGACGCCGTAGTCGTTTGGTGTCAGACAGGTCCATTCGTCGCTTCGTTGCACAAGTGCGCAGCGAGATGGAATCGTGAGCGGCCCGCGCCCAATCGCAGAGGTTTGCGCCGATATCGCGTGGGAACGCTACGAGGAAGCATCAGCGGCCGCTGCGAAGTTCTGTGCAGGTTCCCAGCGCGATCTCTGGTGCAATTCCCTAGAAACGGCTCTTGAGTGGCACGGCATTGCTATTGCTTGTGATCGCGAGGCTGCCCGTGGCTGACGGCTCTCAGGTGTTGGGACTCCCCTCGTCTAACAGGGGAGTCAGTGGATTCAGGAAGCCGAAAGCATATCGCTCCGAGAAGTTCACCGGCCAAAGGCGCAAGCAAGAATCGAAAGTGAAAATTGGTGTGGGTATCGACTGGCTTTCAGCCTCGGTCGATCTTGTGCGAGTTCTGCAAGAGCAGGGCGCATACCAGCATGGCCCGGCTAACACAGGTCGCAAGCGGTTACTGGATGGCTGCGACGATGGCTCAACGGCCTTAGAAGTCGCATCCCATGTGTTCGCGTTCTTCTTTGCTGGCTGCGGCCTCGTTCTGGCCGAGGAAGCAGGCAAGGGCAGGTTCTATGCCTCACGCGTGAGCATTCGCAATTCAGCGGATGAGCATGTGGGCCTAATCGAAATGGGAGGCGCCTCTACAGTCCGGCAGGACGGTGTCTATACCTGCCGCATAGAGCTGACCGGCGACGGTTGCCAGATATACGGCGGGGCGTGCTCTGGCCATGCGAAGCGGTGGCTGGAGCTGAGAGCGAAGCTCGAAAGCACCGCTGGAAGGCTAACCCGTGTGGATGTTTGTGCCGATGACCTTATGGGCGCGTATCCGATCAGCGTAGCTATGCAATGGCTGGAAGATGGCCAGTTCGATAACCGGGGCCAAAAGGTCAACCGTCAATTAATCGACGATTTCGACACAGGCAAGGGTAAGACGCTGTATGTCGGCAGTCGGCAGTCTGAAAAGTTCCTGCGCGTCTATGAAAAGGGAATGCAGCTAGGCGACAAGGTATCTCCATGGGTGCGCTATGAAGCGGAGTTCAAAGCAAGCCGCCGCAAAGAGTTGACGTTAGACATCCTGCGCGATCCAGATGCCTACCTCCTTGGCGCATATCCGGTGCTTAAGTTCGTTAGAGCGATGGCGCTCCGCATTGATCCGACAAGCGCTGCCGCAGCGGCGACTTGGAAGTCGTGCCGCAGGCATCTTCAGCGCCAGTACGGCGCAACACTGAATTTCGTTGTTCGGGAAACACCCGATGACGAAGCCTTAGGCCGGGTAATCCGGTCGCTTACTTCGCCAAAGCTGCCGAAGTGGGCGAACAAAGAAGCCGCAGCTAACTGGCCTGAAATAGTGGCCGAAAACAGGAAGAAATACGCATGAACAACGAAGTGATTTGCACCGTACTTGACTCCGAACCTGTTGAACGCTCCGGCGAGTTCGATGGCCGCGATGGCGAAAAAATCAGCTACACGACCCGCAAGCAAAAAGCGAAGTTGGAGGTTGGGGGATTTGCTTATCCCTATGATGTCCGGCTTGAAGATGGCCAGAAGCCATATGCAACTGGGCGCTACCAGTTCGACATTGCTTCAATGATGAATGTCAACAAGGGCGTTGCGAGCCTTGGCAAGTTCACGGTACTTAGCGCACTGCCGGGCGCCAAGTAAGTCATGCCGCGCGTGCTGGCCTGCCTCGACTATCCAATGCCCACAGACGGTAGCTGTGTCCAACAGGCATGGGTTGAACAGGCCAGTATCGCGGACTTTTTGCCCACCCATGAACAGGCCAATGCGGTGGGATTTGCGTTCTTTGCAGCGCTAATAACAGTGGCCTTTGTCAAACGTACTTTCAAACCTCAACGATAGGAGTTTCACCATGCATCAGAGCAAGTTCTCCAGCGCCGCGCAGTCGGCCAAGCACTACGCAACCCGCGCCGCTGCTGTCGGTACGGGCTTCATGGCTTCCGGCCTGGCGCTCGCCCAGACCGGCCCGGACGTATCGGCCATCGAATCCGAGTTCGCCACCTACAAGATCGCCGTGGTCGGCCTCGTGATCGCGTTCGCGGTCGTGCTGTGGGCCATCAAGGCATCGGGTTTGCTGAAGCCGCGATAAGCCGTCACCTGATAGGCAAGGGGCGGGAATCCCGCCCCTTTGCTTAGGAGAAAAAAACGTGTTTGCCGACCTGCTGCCGATGATCGAATTGCTCTGGTGGATTTGTGCCGGTGTCGCTGTGTCCAATGGGTGGGACGAATGAAGATTCTAGATATTGTGGTTTCGTCTGCTGTGAGGAAACTGACATACCTTGCGATTGTCGCGGTTATTGCCGCGGTGGCAACGTTGTTTTCGGGTAAGGCAAGCGCCCAAACCCTACCTGAATCCAATTGCCCTACCTCTGGCCCTGAGGCTGAGTGCGATAAGGGCATGGCATTTGAAGATGCAAATTCGACTGGCTTTCCCGTTCAATCGTGCGGCGCAGATTCGCACCATGGGCCCATTCTCGTGGATACCTATGGGCCTAACACCTTCCGAAGACAATGGCAATGCTTTTGGAATGTAAATAATCAAGGCAATTTCGGCTTCGGTACATATCACAATTTCCACGCGGAGTGCGAAAGCCGCAACGCGGGTCTTGGTGGCGTCAATCAGCCGCTTCGATTCGCAGAGAGCAACGCCGATCAATGCATTTCAGGTTGCAAATACAAGATCATGTCTGATTTTCAAACGCGGGATATTTACTCTAAGACCGTGGGCCAAAGAAAAAGTCAAGACCAGCACCATGTATGGCGGCAAGTGGGAATACATCAATCAAACGTGCGCGGTGACACCACCCAAGCCTCGGGAAGAAGAAAAGCCGCAGGACGAGTGCGTCGCTGCTGGCGGTGGTAAAACCTATTGCGTCTTAAAGAACGGTGACTTTTGCGCAACGGCGACTACTGGGCGGTCTTTCTGTTGGAAACCAGCAGAAGAAGGCAAGAAAACAGACGGGCCGATCACGCAAGAAGTGAAGCCGGGCGTGCAGCCGCCGACCCCGCCGCCCGGGAGCGAAAACGTTGATCAGAAGATCATCGAAAAGACCTCTGAAAGCGTTACCACCTCGACTACGATCAGCACGTACACGACGACAAGCGGCCAGCCTGCGGGAACGAAAAACGAAGGCAAGGCAACCGACCAGAATGGCAAGCCTATAAGCGGCGGTTCTGGCGGCACGGGCACGGGCACGGGCACCGGCGCTGGCGATGGTGACGAAGATGGCAACGAATCTGGCGGTGGTGGTGATTGTCAAGCGCCGCCTGTGTCCTCGGGCGATCCATTGCTGGCTCAAATTGCAAGCCAAGCATGGGCCACGCGCTGCGCGATTGAAGATCGGAATAAAGCCCAGGACGATCAGGCCGCAAATCTTGCCGCCGAGTCTGACGGCTACGAAGAGATCAACGTGTCAGATATTTATTCAACGAACACCTTTGAAGGTATCAACGAAGGATTGCTCGGCGGCTCTGCTGGCATGTGTTCGTTCGGCGTCGAGCTTTCATTGTTGGGCGAGCCCATCGAATTGCCGGGGGCTTTTTGGGAGCTTGCCAGTTGGATCGGCATGTTAATTGTTGCCATGGCGTATCTGTGGCTCGCACATCAGCTAGGGGGCTAACGTGCCATTACTCGCGCCTTTACTCGCCGCATTGTCGCCATGGATCGCACGCTTCTTTCTTGCGAAGGGTGCGCTCATGTTTGCCGGGTTCCTCGGCAGGTTGGGATTGGTCATTGCAACGAACGAAATGGTGACCGAGCCCCTCACGACAATGATCCTCAATAAGTGGGTGACGCTGCCGGGCAATATGCAATGTTGGCTCGGCCTTTTCGGTGTCACGAAAGCGGTGTCGATCATGATTTCTGGCATGACGTTGATCGCTGCCAAGCGCGTATTCTTTGCAAAGGGGACGTAATGAGTGACATTGCCGAAACCGCCAGTATTACCCTGATTACGGCAGTACCCGGATCAGGGAAAACGCTTCGCGCCGTGTGGTACATGCGCGACGCGCAAAAGCAAAACGAACAGGTTTTTTCCTGCAATGTCAACGGTCTCAAACTCGACGGCGTAACTGATTTCGAGGATCCAACACGGTGGGAAGAATTGCCCCGCGGCTCGGTGTTGATCGTTGACGAATGTCAAAAGTTTTTCAGGGCGGACAGGGGTGTTCCCGAATACATCAAGGCGATGGAAGAAATTCGGCATCGCGGCATTCGCCTAATTTTGTTGACCCAGCACCCGGCATTGATCCATGGAAACATTCGTGCACTGGTCGGAGCCCATGAGCATCTAGTACGCGAGAACGGCAAAGAATCGGCAACGGTCTACACGCGCTCGCGTGTGATCGATAACGTGCGAAGTGACAAGGGGTTAGCTGCCGAGGATCACCACACGTGGGCGTTCCCGAAGGATTGTTACGACCTCTACAAATCAGCCGAGGTGCACACGGTCAAGCGCACGATTCCGCACAAGTACAAGCGCGCAGCGGTCATGGTGCTAGTGGCGGGTTCAATATTGGGCTTCGTTGTTTGGCGGGTAAATGCCGCAATGCAGCCCGATGCTGGAAGCGACGCGCAGCGGGCGTCCCAGCCCGCAAGCGACGCGCCCCAGCAACGCAGGCAGAAGATCGACACCGCCGTTCAATATGCCCATCTCATGCAACCCCTGATTGACGATGCGCCATTTACTGCGCCCGGATTTGTCAATCGTGAGTTCGCCAGTGCACCTGAGTTGTACTGCATCAGCAGCGGCCACATGGATGGGGAAAACTGGGTGGCCGATAGCTGCAAATGCTTGACCGAGCAGGGCACGCGTTACGCTATTTCGCTTGACAAGTGCGCCGATATGTCAAGGAACGGGCCGCGTTACAACCCTTACAAGGCACCACTTCAAAATGCCTATGCGGGGGACGCACGCGGTAAGGAGTCGCCTGCTGTGCGAAAGACGGAATCCTCCGAAGCCACTGGCGCTTCATCGCCTCGCGCCGGCGTGCAAGAGTTCGCGGAACCGCCTAGTTACGGTGGAATGGGTGTGGGCGCGAGCCCACGTTGACGCTCTGGCTCTCGCCATTGCCTGCTGACCGCGTTTCCGTTTTCGTCAATGCAGGCGTCATGCCCGTCTGCCGGTAATGGGGCATCTGCGTTGCACGATGGTTCCAATCTGAACTCTACCGGGACAGGTGGCTCCGGCCAGTTCCACATCAGCCAGGACAATGCACCGGCAAGGGCAAGGGCGAGGAGACGCCAGAGGATGTTCCGCATTCGGCCATTATGCACATCCGGCGAATAGCTCTCGAGCTGGCAGGCTCTCGACCATACGGTCCGCAGATCCATCGGTATGGTTGTTCCGCAAACGGCTCTGCGCCAGCCTTTGTTCTGACGCTTGCCGGAATAGCAGCCCTCTAAGTCGCTCCGGACTGATTCGCTGGCGATCGGGTGATACCAGATCACGCCCGGCCATTCGCCAGCCTGCCCACGGGCCGTACAGGGGCATTACGTTGTAGGTCATCCGGTCGTAGTGGCTGGCGGCGCATTGGTTGGGCTTGGTGCCGATGCTGTGACAGGGGCGCTGTGCTGAATCGATCATGCGAACATCTCCACGTGGCCGGCATCCGGTGTCCGACGGGGGCGCAAACGTTGCACAAGCCACCACAACACCAGCCGAACACCCGCTCGCCAACTTCGCATAATGTCTATTATGTCCGTAGCAGATTACACCGGGCGGCGTTGTCGGACAGGAAAAGATGCATGCTGAGGCGTATCCAAGGCTGTTCGCACTGCGTATACAAACAGATTCGAATGCTGCACTACTCGCCTCAGGGGCCGGGATGAGCCAAATGACAGACCAAAGACGATTGTGGGTGGCGCGGGTGGCCCTGATATTGACGACCTGCCTGACCGGACCAGCTTTTGCCGGAAGCTTGACCGTCAAACTGACTGGGCAAGGGCTCCCGCTGAAGAATGCCGTCGTCAGTCTGTCTCCGGCCAAATCGCCCCGGGCTAAGCGTCTTCCACAGCGTGAAATGGACCAGCGCGAGCTCAATTTTGAACCACATGTCCTGGCAGTGCAGGTTGGCAGCGAGGTCCGATTCCCGAATAGTGACAACACGCGCCATCAGGTGTATTCGTTTTCCCCCGCGAAAGCCTTCGAGTTGCCGCTTTACAGTGGAACCAAGGCAAAACCCATCCTGCTCGAGACGCCAGGCGTCGTTGAGCTTGGCTGCAATATCCATGACTGGATGCTGGGATATATCGTTGTGCTGGACACGCCCTACTTCGCCGTCACCGATGCCAGCGGCCAAGTCACCCTGCAGGCGCCGGAAGGCACGTATCGTCTGGATGTCTGGCATGAGCTGCAAATTGCGCCGACCAACCAACGAACAAGCCAACAGGTCAACCTGACCGACGCCAAGACATCGTTGAATGTCGAGATCCGGGTAAAGTCTGCACCGAATCGACAGGAACCAGTCGATGAGCGGCTACGCGATCTTCAACAGAAATTCCGGAATCTCAAGCGTGGGAAATGAGCTGCGCAGCCGCATGATGCAGCGTATCGGATTTCGCTCACAGATCCTCTTTGCATTCATTGCACTACTGGCAGGTGCGCTGCTCGCAACCTTGAGCATCGTCAGCATTGCTGCTGATCGCAGCGTGCAAAGCCAGCTGTCGGAGCGCCTGGAACTCAGCGAACGCGTCTGGGGTGAATTGTTGCAAGCCAACGCTGACAGGCTGGTGGAATCGGTCTCGTTGCTCTCGAAGGATTTCGCCTTTCGTGAGGCGGTCGCCACTGGTGATGATGCGACCGCACAGACCGTGCTGCTCAACCATGGCTTGCGTATCCACGCTGACGTGGCCTTGTTGTTGCAACAAGATGGCAAGCTGCGCAGCAGCGTCCAGGCGCATGATCCCGAACGTACCGAAGCTGTGCTGGCGCCAGTGTTGCGCCTGGCCGAACTGGGCGGCACGGCCACCGACGTCGTACTGCTCGATGGCGAGCCCTATCTGGTAGCTGTAGTGCCGGTGCTTGCGCCCAGGCGCATCGCGTGGGTTGTGATGGGCGTTCGTTATGGCGAAGCCTTTGCCAAACAGTACAAAGCGCTCGTCGGACTGGACGTCACATTGCTCGAACCCAGCAATGGACACCTCAATGTCCGCGCATCAACGCTTTCAAAGGCCCAGACACAGTCCTTGGCCAGCTTGGACACTGCCGACGCGAGGCAGCAAATCAGCTTGGCCGGCAGCAATTTTGCTACGCGCATCTTCAATGCCGCAGAAGCCCCGGAAGGCGCTATCAGGGTCATGTTGCTGGCGGATATTGATCAGGCCATGCGTCCCAACAGCGTACTTAAGCGCAACATCATGCTGTTGACTGGGATGGCGGCCATGATCGCATTGCTGCTGGCAGTGCTGGTTGGACGCGGCATCAGCCGTCCAGTCACCTTGCTGGCGGCAGCGGCGACGCGCGTCGGAAATGGCGACTATGCTGAACCTTTGCCGGTGCATGGGCGCGACGAGCTGGCGGAACTTGCGCGGGCATTCAATTCAATGCAAGCGGGAATCGCGCAGCGTGAAGCACGCATCCATTACCAGGCCAGCCATGACGCATTGACCGGCTTGCCGAATCGCAGCACGGCATTGGACCGTCTCGATGCGGCGATCGAGAGTGCGACCAGCGTTGATGGCAACTGCTGTGTGTTGATGCTGGACCTTGACCGTTTCAAGGAAATCAACGACACGCTTGGTCATGCGTTTGGCGATGAAGTGTTGCGTGAAGTAGCAGCCCGGCTGCGTGAGGACGTGAGGGCCGGCGACCTGCTTGCCCGCCTCGGTGGTGAC
Organism: Lysobacterales bacterium; assembly: GCA_038242955.1. GTDB lineage: Bacteria > Pseudomonadota > Gammaproteobacteria > Xanthomonadales > Xanthomonadaceae > Thermomonas. Next base: position 17,271 of record JBBSRO010000005.1, on the reverse strand, counting down.
GAATTTCTGGTCATCCTGGACGGCGCCGACGCAGAAGCGGGTGCTCAACGTGCCTTTGATCTGGTTACCCTGATCGATGCGCCTTTCCTGCTGGGAGAAGCCCAAGTGAGCCTGGATGCCAGCATCGGCATCGCAGCTTTCCCAAAGCATGCAAGCGATGCGGCAAGCCTGTTGCGTCGCGCCGACATCGCCATGTACGAAGCCAAATCACTGCATTCACGGGTGGCCGTTTACAAGCCCGGCCGGGATGAAAACCATCTCCATCAGCTGTCCTTGATGGGAGCGCTAAAATTTGCCCAGGAGCGCGATCAGTTGAGCCTGGTGTTCCAGCCAAAGATCGATTTACGCAGCGGCAATGTGGCCCATGTCGAAGCGCTCCTGCGCTGGACCCACCCGGAGTTCGGCAAGATCGGGCCGGATGAATTTATCCCTCTGGCGGAGCGTTCCGGCGTGATCAGTGGATTGACCCGCTATGTGATCGACGAGTCATTGCGTGTGACGGGGCCATGGATACGTGAGCAACTGATCGAAGGCGTCGCCATCAACCTGTCGGCGATCGACCTGCTTGACCAGGAATTACCGGCGTTCCTGGGCGAGCGACTAACGGCTCATGGCGTTGACGGACGCCACCTGATATTCGAAATTACCGAGAGCACGGCAATGCGCGACCTTGGCGCGTCCTTGAAGACCATGAACAGGTTACGCGAATGTGGGGCACGGCTTTCCATCGATGATTTCGGTACCGGCCATTCTTCCCTCGCCCAGCTGCGCAGCCTGCCAGTGGATGAGATCAAGATCGACAAGAGCTTCATCATGCTGCTCGGTGGCGACCAGGATGATTCCGTCATCGTCCGTTCCGCCATTGAAATCGGCCACAACATGGGGCTGACTGTGATCGCCGAGGGTGTCGAGGACGAGCGCAGCCTGGCCATCCTGCGATCCTTGAATTGCGACATGGTGCAGGGCTACCTGTTCTCTCGCCCCCTTCTCCCGGCTGATTTCCCCGGTTGGCACGCAACGTACCAAAAACGCGAAACGGCAGGCTGATGGCAGGCTTGGCATGTTTTGTAACGAAACTGGCCAAGATGGCAGGCGTGGCATGCTTGGGCATGGCGTATCTCCCGCTGGCGCAAGCAAGCGACCGCCTGTTGATGACCGGTGGGGCAACCCAGTTGGAAGGCAGCGCAGGAGGTGGCATTGTGCCGTGGGCAGTGCTGTCCGGCTATGCCAGTGAAGGACAACGCGGCGGGACTGCCTTCGTGACCCGCGTGCAAGCCAGCGACTACGCGTTAGACGCCAGCGGCGCGGCCTACTCATTCGACAACCGCGTCGAAGTGTCTTACGCACGCCAACGTTTGCACTTGGGCACGCTCCGGGATCAATTGGGATTGCCGACATCCACCTTCGACATGGAAACAATCGGCACAAAAATCAGGCTCGGTGGCGATCTTATTTACACCCGAATGCCGCAGATTTCGCTGGGTTTACAGCACAAGCGCCACCTGGATTTCGATGTACCCAAGCTGATCGGCGCACGCAAGGACAGCGGTACTGACATCTATGTCTCGGCTACTAAATTGTTCTTAGCAGGTGCAGCGGGTCGCAACCTTCTGTTGAACGGAACCTTGCGCGCAACCAAGGCCAATCAAACAGGCCTGCTTGGGTTCGGCGGTGATCGAAACGCCGGGTACAAGACCGTGTTTGAAGGTTCCGCCGGCGTGCTCATCAATCCCCGCTGGGTGCTGGGGATCGAATATCGACAGAAACCCGACAATCTCGGATTCGCCAGGGAAGATGCATGGCGCGATGCATTCATGGGCTGGTTCCCGAACAAGCATGTTGCGTTGATCGCCGCTTATGCCGACCTCGGCAGTATTGCCAGCTTGCCAAACCAGCGCGGGGCGTACCTGTCGCTGCAATTTAGCCATTGAGTGCCATGACCGCACCCTTCGTGAAAACCATCGTGCTGGCCGCCCTGGTTTCTGGATGCGCCAGCGCACCGCCTGACAGCAGGACATACATGCTCCTAGGCGGTGCAACCGGCGTCCAGGCCATCGTCGATGACCTGCTGGAAGCGATCCTGGTGGATGAACGGATCAATTTCCAGTTCGCGGAGTCCGACATCGTGCGCTTCCGTGAAAAGCTGACCGAGCAAATCTGTGTCGAATCCGGCGGACCTTGCACGTATTCGGGGCTGCCCATGGATGAAACGCATGCAGGACGCGGCATCGACGAGGTGCATTTCAACGCATTGGTGGAGGATCTGGTTGATGTGATGGAGCGTCGCGATGTACCGGTCGCGGCACAGAACAGGTTGTTGAAGCGCCTTGCCCCGATGCATGCTGACGTCGTGCGAAAGCGATCGATGCCGTCATAACCATCCCGGTAACGCCTCCGCGAGCCGAACTGGTGTCAGGAATTTCGGGCATTCGCGACATCGCGCATCGACGCGAATGCCGCCATTGCCTGTTTACGACTGTCGCCAAGGTCGACGACAGGTTGCGCGGGATACCCATTCAACGTCATTTGGCATAGCCACGGCGCATGCCGATACTTCGCTGGCAAGTGTGAAAGCTCGGGAATCCAGCGTGCGATGTATTCCCCAGCCGCATCGAACCGCTGCGATTGCAGGACCGGATTGAATACGCGGATGTAAGGCGCGGCATCAACGCCGGTTCCCGCGACCCATTGCCAGCCCAGCGTATTGTTGGCCAGGTTGGCGTCTATTAGGGTGTCCCAGAAGAAAGCGGCACCGTGATGCCAATGCGCGCGCAGGTTCTTGGTCAGGAAGCTGGCGACGATCATCCGCACGCGGTTGTGCATCCAGCCGGTAGCCCACAACTCACGCATCCCGGCATCCACGATCGGCACGCCAGTCCGCCCATGGCGCCACGCATCCAGCGTGGCATCTGCTACCTCAGCCCAGGGAAAACCATCGAAGCGATGGTTGAAGTTGCTTTCAGGCGTCTCCGGGAAATGATGCAGCACATGGGTTGCGAATTCTCGCCAACCCAGCTGGCGCAGGTAAATATCACCTGCTTTCGGGAGTTGCCGGATCCTGCGGGCAATCTGCCAAGGTGAAATCTCGCCAAAATGCAGGTGCGGCGACAGGCGTGAGGTTCCCGTATCCGCAGGGAAATCACGCGCCTGCGCGTAATCAGATAATGCGTGTTCAATGAATCTTTCCAGTGCGACGTTGGCGCCCGCCTCGCCTGGTAGCCAGTGACTCCAGAAACCCTGATCCCAACCCAAACCTGGTTCAAGGTGCAGATCGTCGACTGCTAGTGCGCCTGCAAGAGTTGCGCCTATAGGGAAGCGCTCAGGTGCAGGCATGGGTGCTGGCTCGCGGAGCTGCACCGATGCCGTACGCCAGAACGGCGTGAATACCCGATACGGATCGCCCTGCTTGTTCTCGACCTGCCATGGTTCGATCAGCTGGCTGCCGTTGAAGCTCTCGGCGAGCAGCCCGGTTCCGCGCAATGCTCGTTTGATGCCTGCGTCGCGCAACTCGATAGCGGGCTCATAGCGTCGACTCCAGAACACCGCTTCGGCGCCGCACTCGGCGGCTACGCGTTGCAGCGTTTCCAGACTCGTGCCACGCAGGATATTCAGTCGTGATCCGCGTTCGCGAAGATCAGCATCAAGTGCCAGCAGCGAACGATGGAGCCATGCATCGGACGCGGCGCCCGGTGGCCATGCGCCCTCCTCGTCCGGTGCGTGGATATAGAGCAGGATCGGATTGAAACCGCCACGCAGCGCAGCCTGCAAAGCAGGCTGGTCGTTTAGTCTCAGGTCATTACGTAACCAGACGAGGGCGTTCGGCACAGATGCAGAGTCCGTTGAAATTCAGTGGATAGCCTGCGCGTTGGATGCGGTCCTGTCGCCCTTGATGAAGGCCAACATGTCACTGAGCACTTCGGGCGCACGGTTTGGATCGTATAGTCCAGCAAGCACCCTGATATGACCGGCATCAGGCAGCAATTTCAATGTTGCGGGAATGCCATTTCTGCGAAGTCTTTCCGCTAGTTCGACGCTGTCCGCGTATTCCACGACCTTGTCCCCCGTGCCATGCAGCAGCAGAAATGGCGGTTCGTTACCATCAACGAAATTGACCGCCTGTGCGTGTGGCCACTGCGATGGTGGCCCGAATACATCGACCAGGTCACCGGTGACGTTGAAATCATAAGGGCCTGACAAACCGATCACGCCTGCTAGCTGATCAGGTTGCATGCCGTGCGCATGCAGGTAACGCGGATCGGTAGCCAATAGCGCTGCGATCTGGGCACCCGCCGAATGGCCAGCGATGAACAACCTTTTCGGGTCGCCACCCCACCCTGCGGCATCGTCATGGGCGCGGCGCACGGCACGTGCAGCATCGTCCATGAAGCTTGGAAACGTGGCTGTCGGATAGGTTCTGTAGTCTGCGATGATCGCCAGCACCCCGTTGTCCGCAAGTTGTTGACCCACGAATTGATACTGCGCGCGGTTTCCGCGCTGCCACGCGCCGCCGTAAAAGAAGACCACGACCGGTACCTTCGCGCCAATCGCCATGTGCGGCTTGTAGACATCCATCGACAATCCGACATCCGGCGCAAACGGCACTGTGATGTCTGGTGGCGGCAGTCCCCGATTGACGAAGCGGAAGATCGTTGCCTCACAGCCGGAAAGCAAGAGTGCCAGCATCGATGCCGCGATTACCTTGATCCATCCTGTTTGATTCAAAGTCTTCTCCATACGTATCTCTAGCTACTGCATACGGGTCGCGCGTGCCAACGGATGCACCGTGAAAGGAGGCATTCCTTGAACGCGTGCTTGCATCCGCACGCGTGAAAGCCGCGTATGCAACGTGACTCCCCTGCACCGGAACACGACGGACCAGACCAATGCAGAATTCGCATATCCAATGCCCACCCATCACATTCACGGGCGTACTTGCCATCGCCGCGGCGCTGATGCCTGCTTCGGCTGATGCAACAACTACGAATGAAGGGACGGCGTACAGGTTGGACAATGGGGTCGCTGCATACCGTGAAAGCTACTTGCTGTACCAGAGTGACGGCTTGCCAGCCCGGTTGGTGCTTTACCGCTGCATGGATGGGTCTGTGTTTGCAAGGAAGACCGTAGTCGATCGCTCAGGTGCAGCGACGCCAGACTTCGACTTCATCGACGGGCGCACCGGCTATCGGGAAGGCGTACGCAACACGCCACGTGGCCGCGAAGTCTATTGGCAGAAATCCAGGGCAGCTGTCGAGAAAAGAAAACTCCTCGATGTCCCGGCACATGCTGTGATTGACACGGGGTTTGACGCAATGATCCGCACGCAATGGTCTCGTCTTTCGACTGAAGGTGGCATCAGTGCAAATTTCCTGCTGCCCAGCGCACTGCGCTTCCTCAAGGTCAGCATCGAACAACTTGAACGCCAGACTGCCTCAGGCGTGACCCATCTGCGGCTTAAGCTGGACACCTGGTACGGCTTTGCTGCACCGGACACCGATCTCGACTATCGCAGCAGCGATCGACGGCTGCTGCGGTTCAAGGGCATCGGGACGATTCGTGACGCGCTCGGCCGCAACCAGACAGTTCGCATTGAGTTTCCGGGCGGGCTTCAGGGCCGCCAAGCCAGTGTCAGCGAAATCGCGGCAGCACGACGCCTACCCCTCACTGGACGTTGCGGAGCATGACCATGACACTCGCTTCCAAGAATATTTCACAAGCTTCCCAACCGCGCCCGCTACGACACCGGCAACGCACGTTTGCACCGCGTGCACGCACATGGCATACCATTCCACTGCACTGCCGCGGCCCCGCACGGGGATGCCGGGCAGGCCTGCAAGGGGAACTGATGGCCGTTTCAACGATGCTGAATCGAGATGAACTGACCACGCAAGTGGATGCATGGCTGAGCGCCGCAGGTCGCGGCGACCAGCGCGCGTTCGATTCTCTCTACCAAGCCACCTCGAGCATGCTGCTTGGCGTTTGCATGCGCGTGCTGGGCGATCGCAGTGAGGCCGAGGACGTGTTGCAAGAGGTTTACGTCACTGTCTGGCGCAAAGCCGTGCAGTTCGATAGTGCCCGTGCGCGCGCCACTACGTGGATGGGCACGATTGCGCGCAACCGCTGCATCGATCGCCTGCGTAGCCAGCCGGCATCGGCATTGCGTGCTCCGATCGAAGTCCTTGATTTCGCGGAAGATCCTTCCCCTTCTCCTGCGGCAAATGCCGAATCGAGCATGGAACGCGCGCAACTGGATAACTGCATCGAGCAACTGGAACCCAAACGACAGGTCCTAATCCGCACCGCTTTTTTTGAGGGCGCGACTTATGAAGAGCTGTCTGAGCGCTCCGGTTCACCGCTGGGTTCAGTGAAAAGCTGGATCCGCCGCGGCCTCCTGCAACTTCGCGCGTGCCTTGAATCATGAGCACGCCCATCGACCACATCGACAACGACAACGAGCTGCCGCCGAGCGATGACGTTCGCGCCGGCGAGTACGTCCTGGGCGTGCTGGATTCGCAATCACGCTTGCAGGCGCAAGCCCGGATTGCATCAGACCATGGCTTTGCTGCCTTGGTGGCGCAATGGGAACAACGGTTTGCTGCATGGATGACGAGGGCCGAACCTGTCGTGCCATCCGCGCATGTCTGGCCACGCATCCGCACGGAGCTTGGCTGGACTGCGGTGGCAAGCACCCCAACCGGACTCTGGAATAATGCCGGATTCTGGCGTGGCGCAACGGCCTTCGCAGCGGCTGCCAGCGTGGCTGCGATTGTGTTCGGACTGCGCGGCCCAGCGCCGGCGCCCATGCCCCAACAACAGGTTGTCATCCAGCAACCACAAACACAGCCCCAGACCGAGGAAGCGGCTGCACGCCCGGTGACCGTGCTTGCTACGGATGACGGTGCTACCGGCTGGATCGCCTCGATCGACACGACCAACGGCAAGGTCATGATGGTGCCGGTGCCAAGGCCTGCCGATACCACTGGCAAGGTTGATGAACTGTGGATCATTCCTGAGGGCCAAGCTCCGATTTCACTGGGCTTTGTCTCCAACGAAAAGGCGCACAGCATCGACGTACCGAAGTCCATCCGCGTGGCCCTCGTCGCGGGCTCCACGCTGGCGGTGACATTGGAAGTGCAGGAAGGCATGCCGCATGCCGCGCCGGCCGGACCTATCGTCGCCAAGGGCGCCATCGTTACGATCTGACCGAGTGCATCCGTAATCGGCCGATGCCCGTATAGGAAGGCATCACCGATTGCAGGATGCATCCAATGCTGGACTCCAGCGACAGCCCGAGCAGACCCAACCTCGGGCAATACGCTACCGTCAGCGCGAACCACGTTCCCAAGCGGGGTTTGGCGGCGTCTGCTTTGCGCTGGTTTGATACTAATGTCGATGACACGGCCGCTAATCTGGAATCCGAAGACCGCATCGACTGGTTGCGGGCTGTCCCATTCATTGCCATGCACTTTGCATGCATCGCCGTGTTGTGGGTCGGTGTATCGCCGGTAGCCGTTTGGGTTGCCGTTGCGCTGTATGCGGTGCGCATGTTCGCGCTGACTGGCTTCTATCACCGCTACTTCTCGCACAAGACCTTCCGTACGTCGCGTGCGGTGCAATTCCTGTTCGCGTTGATTGGTGCGTCTAGCGTGCAACGCGGACCCTTGTGGTGGGCTGCACACCATCGCAACCATCACCGCAATGCCGATACCGCGTTGGATCCGCATTCACCCGGCCTGCGTGGATTCTTGTGGAGTCATGCCGGCTGGTTCCTGACCCCCCACGCGTTCCGCACGGATTGGTCGCGCATTCCCGATCTTGCGAAGTTTCCCGAGCTGCGCGTGCTGGACCGCTATGACACCTTGGTTCCGGTGCTCCTTGCCGGCGCGTTGTATGCGCTTGGTGCCTTCCTGGAACACACCGAGCCGCAGCTTGGCACTAGCGGTGGGCAGATGTTGACCTGGGGATTTTTCATCTCGACCGTCGTGCTATTCCACGCCACCGTGACCATCAATTCTTTTGCACATCGCTTTGGCAAGCGCCGTTTCGATACCAAGGACGACAGCCGCAACAACGTCTGGCTGGCGCTCATCACCCTTGGCGAAGGCTGGCACAACAACCATCACTTCTTCCCCGGCACGGTGCGCCAAGGCTTCCGCTGGTGGGAAATAGACATGACCTGGTACGTGCTGCGCGTGATGGCGATGTTCGGCCTTGTGCGCGACCTCAAACCGATCCCTGCGTGGGTCGCGGCAAAGGTCCGGCGCTGACATGCGCATCGCGGTCATCGGTTCCGGTATTGCTGGACTTGCCTCGGCGTGGTTGCTCTCGCGCAAGCACGATGTCGTGCTGTTCGAAGCAAGTAATTACTTGGGCGGGCACACGCACACACATGACATCGAAGTTGATGGTCGGAGCTACCGTGTGGATACCGGCTTCATCGTCCACAACCCGTCAAATTACCCGTTGCTGACACGCATGTTCGACGAACTCGACGTGCGCACGAAACCCACTACCATGAGTTTTTCGGTGCATGGTGATCCAAAAGGGGGACGCGACGCACTCGAGTACAACGCGACATCGCTCAATAGCCTTTTCTGCCAGCGCAGGAATCTTGCTTCACCCCGTTTCTGGGGAATGTTGCGCGACCTGCGTCGTTTCTACCGCATGGCGCCGGCATTGCTGGAGGGTGACGGCCCAGGCCCTTCACTTGGCGATTACCTCGACAGTAATGGCTTTGGCGCGATGTTCCGCGACCATCACCTGGTGCCGATGGCCTCCGCACTATGGTCTTCGCCATCAGCGCACATCCTGTCGTTTCCGGCGCGTTACCTGGCCCAGTTCATGGCAAACCACCATATGTTGCAGATCAGCGGGCGGCCGGAATGGCGCGTCGTGGCAGGTGGTTCGGCGGCTTATGTGAACGCCATGACCGCGCGCTGGCGCGTGGATGCACGGCTCAATACGCCTGTCTTGAATGTTCGTCGTGATGCCGAGGGCGTCGAAGTCCACACCTCTCGTGGTGGCGAGCGTTTCGATCAGGTCGTGATGGCCTGCCACAGTGATCAGGCGCTGGAATTACTGGCGGATGCCGATCATCGCGAACGCGACATCCTCGGTGCCATGCCCTATCAAGCCAACAATGTCGTCCTACATACGGATGCCAGCCTGCTGCCGCGAAACCGCAAGGCGTGGGCGGCATGGAATGCGCATGTGCCGAATGATCCATCAGACGCATGCACGGTGAGTTACTGCATGAACCTGCTGCAGGGCATCGACGCGCCGCAACCGCTAGTGGTGACCTTGAACCGGACCAACGCTATCGATCCCGCAAAAGTGCTGCGTCGGATGAACTACGCGCATCCTGTCTATACGCATGCTTCTGTCGCGGCGCAGGCCCGCAAGTCGGAAATCCAGGGCCAGCGCAACACATGGTTTGCAGGCGCGTATTGGGGCTGGGGCTTCCACGAAGACGGCATGCGCAGCGCTGTGGATGTAGCCCGTGGCTTTGGTGTGGCATGGGGACAGGAAGCTGCTGCTTCGCCCTACCCGATGCGTGAACCAGCGTTGATGCCAGCGTGAGCAAGGGCGGCGACCGTATGTCGAGCAGTGCGACAACCTGCATGAACAGTGCCGTATATGAAGGCACGGTGCGCCATCGCCGGCATCACCCGCAGCCACATGAATTCGACTATCGGATGGCGCAGTTGTACCTAGATCTTGATGAAGTCGATTCGCTGTTCGCGAAGCGCTGGCTATGGTCGTCCCGCGGGAGGAATCTCGCCGAGTTCCGTCGTTCGGATTACCTTGGTCCAGCCGGCATGCCCTTGATCGAAGCCGTGCGTGATCGTATCCATGCCAGCACTGGCATGCGGCCAACCGGTCCGATCCGGATGCTGAGCCACTTGCGTTATGGCGGCTTCGTCTTCAACCCGGTGAGCTTCTACTACTGCTACACAGCGGACGGCCAGCAGCTGGAACATGTGGTTGCCGAGATCACCAACACGCCGTGGAAAGAACGCCACGCCTACGTGTTACCGATCGCCGATGCGCAGCAACGCGGGCGCGCCTGGCATTGGGATTTCGCCAAGGCCTTTCATGTGTCGCCGTTCATGGCGATGCAGCGCGAATACCACTGGAGTTTCACCACGCCTGCAGATGACCTGCGCGTGCACATGGACGTCCTGCATGAAGGCGAACGCGAGTTCGATGCAACTGTTTCGCTGCAGCGCAGCCCTTTGGATGGCAAGTCACTAGCACGCGTGTTGTGGCGCTATCCGCTGATGACCGCGCAGGTTGTTGGCGCCATCCATTGGCAGGCGCTTCGCCTCTGGCTCAAGCGCATACCGGTACACGATCACCCACGACACCATAGGGATACGCCATGAATCAGACCGTCGAAGCCCTGCAGCTTCCCGCATCGCGCTTTGGCGCGTTGGATCGCATATTGCGCAGTCGCCTGCATGCCACGATGGCTGCCCTGCGCGGACGCGGGCTGCGCGTCACGGATGCACTTGGCACACAGGAATTTGCAGGTGATGGCGCATCGCCGCCGATCACTATTAATGTGATCGATGCCGGTTTTTACCGTGCTGTCGCCGCCAATGGCAGCGTGGGTGCCGGCGAAGCGTATATGGACGGTCACTGGCACTGCGACGACTTGGTCGGACTGATTCGCCTATTAGTGCAGAACCGCGATCTACTGGACGGCATGGAAGCCGGCATGGCACGCCTTGGCGGCATCGCCATGCGCGGGTGGCACACGCTACGCAAGAACACCCGCGATGGCTCGCGCAGGAATATTGCCGCCCATTACGACCTCGGCAATGAATTCTTCCGCCTGTTCCTGTCCGATGACTTGATGTACTCCTCCGCGCTGTATGCCGGTGAGGACGACGATCTTGAAACGGCTTCTACTCGCAAACTTGACCGCATCTGCCAGAAACTGCGCCTGCAGCCTGGCGATCGCGTGATCGAGATCGGCACCGGCTGGGGTGGCTTCGCAGTCCACGCCGCACGTCACTGCGGCTGCCATGTCACCACCACCACCATTTCACGCGAACAGCATGCATTGGCTGCATCCCGCGTCGCCGAAGCCGGTCTGCAGGATCGCGTGACCTTGCTGCTGGAGGACTATCGCGACCTCAAGGGTACCTACGACAAGTTGGTCTCGATCGAGATGATCGAGGCTATCGGTGCGCAATATCTCGACACGTATTTCGGCAAGCTCGCGTCGCTGCTCAAGCCCGACGGACTCGCACTGGTCCAAGCAATCACGATTGAAGATCACCGTTACAAGCAAGCACTCACTTCGGTGGACTTCATCAAGCGTTATGTCTTCCCCGGCTCGTTCATCCCATCAATTGCCGTGATGCTGGATGCCAAGACCCGCAGCAGCGATCTTGCATTGACCCATCTTGAAGATTTCGGATCCTCGTATGCACGCACACTGCATGCATGGCGGAAACGCTTCATGGCGAAGTTGCCTGAAGTGCGTGCGCAGGGTTTCGACGAACGCTTCATCCGCATGTGGGAGTTTTACCTCGCCTACTGCGAAGGTGGTTTCCTGGAGCGTTCTATCGGCGTGGCGCAATTGCTCATGGCCAAGCCGGGTAATCGTGATTCAGAGTTCGTGCAAGGCCTCGACGTGATTGACAATGGCCGGATGGAAGCCTGAGATGCGCTTTTGGGCCAATCTTGTCGGCTACCAGCTGGTCTGGTTTGCGATCGTGATCAGCGCTTCGCGCGGACAGCCGTTGTGGGGCATTGCCGCTGCGCTGGTCTTCATTGCACTGCAATTCCACTACTCGGCAACACCGAATTCAGACGCGCGCGCCCTGCTCGCCGCCTTTCTCTGCGGGTTCCTGATGGATGGCGCACTGGCAGCCACCGGATGGCTGCACTACGCATCTCCCCTGGTCGCCCTACCTGCCCCAGTGTGGATCCTGACGCTGTGGATGGCATTCGCGATGACGCTCAATCATTCGATGGCATTCCTGCGTGGCAAGCCCGTGTTGGCAGCGTTGCTTGGCGGAATCGGCGGGCCATTGGCGTATCTCGGTGCAGCACGTGGATTCGATGCGGTGGTATTTAGTACGCCCGCTTGGCAGGCCATCGCGCTGCTGGCCATCGGCTGGGCTATCGCATTGGCGACGCTTGCCGTATTGACCGAACGCTGGGCAAATAAACAGGCAGATTCAACGTTGCAAATGGAGCACACGAAATGACAATCGGTCCGATGAGCGCAGGCATGAGCCTTCTGGTGATCTGGCTACTAGCGGTCATCGCCCAGTCGCTTGGTTGGCTGTGGCAGAAACGACACCGCAATGCCGGCATCGTCGATGTCGTGTGGGCAGCCGGCGTCGGCGGAGCTGCGGTCGTCGCTGCCGTGCTTGGTGATGGCGCAGTGTTGCCGCGCATATTGCTGGCTGTGCTTGGCGGAGTCTGGGGGCTGCGACTTGCTGGCCACCTGCTGCATCGGGTGTTGGGTGAACCGGAAGACGGCCGCTACGCGCACCTGCGTAAAACCTTCGGACAGGACGAGCGCAAGTGGTTCGCCTTCTTCCAGTTCCAGGCGTTGCTGATCGTTTTGTTCTCCCTGCCATTCGTCGCGGTAGCGCGCAACCCTGTTGCGGGAATGACGTTTTGGATCGTTGCCGGTATCGCCTTCTGGCTGCTGAGCGTGCTCGGCGAAGCGATCGCAGATCGCCAACTTGCCCACTTCCGTACCAACGCGGCGAACAAGGGGAAAACTTGCCGTAATGGCCTCTGGCGCTATTCGCGGCACCCGAATTACTTCTTCGAATGGCTGCACTGGTTCGCCTATGTATGCCTGGCAGTTGCGTCACCGCTCTGGTGGCTGGCGTGGGCCGGCCCGCTGGTGATGTTCGTGTTCCTGCGTTGGGTCAGCGGCATCCCGTACACCGAGGCGCAGGCCCTGCGCACACGGGGCGACGACTACCGCGACTACCAGCAGAGCACGCCCATGTTGTTCCCATGGTTTCCAAAATCCTTACGCAAGACACCCGACCCAATACCCGCCAAGACGCCTGGAAGGAATGCGCCATGAATGCCCTCGCCGAAACACTTGAACTCGACAGTGACAACCCAGCAAACGGACTGCTTGGCCTTGCAGAACGCGGTCTGATGCCAGACGCCATGTTGCGCGCAGGCATCCGCCGCATGTGCGTGCAGCGGCGGGATGAAGAATCCTCGGGTGGTCCCGAGGCCATCAGCCGGCGATTCCAGCAACAAATTGCAATGCTGCGCGAAAGCCCCGTCGCGATCCATACCGATGCGGCCAACCGCCAGCATTACGAACTGCCGCCTGCGTTCTTCCAGCACTGTCTTGGGCCACGCCTGAAGTATTCGTCCTGCTATTACCCGACCGGCAACGAAACATTAGCCGAAGCCGAAGTAGCCATGCTCGAACTGTATTGCGAGCGTGCCGAACTCGTCGACGGCCAGGATGTGCTCGAGCTTGGCTGCGGCTGGGGTTCGCTGACATTGTGGATGGCCGAGCACTACCCGAACTCGAACATCACAGCAGTTTCCAACTCACGCCCGCAGCGCGAATTCATCGAAGCACGTTGCCGCGAACGTGGGCTCGACAACGTGCGTGTACTCACCTGCGACGTCAACCAGCTGGACATGCTTGCCGACCAGTTCGACCGTTGCGTATCGATCGAGATGTTCGAACACATGCGCAACTACGAGACCTTGCTTGGGCGCATCAGCAAATGGCTGCGGCCTGGCGGCGCACTGTTCGTGCACATCTTCTGCCACAAGACCCTGCTCTACCCGTTCGAAACTGAGGGTGAAGACAACTGGATGGGTCGCCATTTCTTCACCGGCGGATTGATGCCTTCGGCCGATACCTTGCTGTGGTTTCAGAAACACCTGCGCATCGAACAACGCTGGCTGGTCAATGGCACCCATTACCAACGCACCGCTGATCACTGGCTGGACGAGCAGGACAAACATCGCGACGTGGTGATGCCGGTGCTGCGTGAGGCGTATGGCGAGGCCGCGGGCCTCTGGTTCCAGCGCTGGCGGATGTTCTGGATGGCTTGCGCAGAGCTGTTCGGCTACGACCAAGGCCGGGAATGGATGGTTGGTCATTATCGTTTTCGCAAGGAGCACTGAAATGACAAATGCACGCAAGGGCATGCTGTCCGCTTTGATGGCGTCGATATTTGCCGCCGGCTGCGCACACACGCCACCAACGATTCCACCTGTTGCGAACGTTGACCTGCAGCGCTTTATGGGCGACTGGTACGTGATCGCCAATATTCCCTCGTACCCGGAGCGCGAGGCCTACAACGCCATCGAGACTTACGAACTCAAGGACGATGGCGAGATCAAGACCACGTTTCGCTTTCGCAAGGGTAGCTTTGACGCGCCTGTGAAAATCATGCACCCGGTGGGTCGCGTGATTCCTGGCACCCACAACGCTGTCTGGGATATGCAGGTCTTTTGGCCGATCAAGGCCGAATACGTGATCGTCGGACTTGACGACGACTATTCGCAGACCATCATCGGGCGCAGCAAACGCGACTACGCGTGGGTGATGGCGCGAACGCCGACCATCAGTGAGCAGGATTACCAGGCAGCGCTGGCCAAGCTCAAGGAGCTGGGCTACTCGCTGGACAAGCTACGCAAGGTGCCACAGCAATGGCCTGAAGCCACGCCTTGAGCATCTAGCGACAAACGCTTCTGACATCCGCATCAAGCTTGCTTAGCAGGTCATAGTTGCGCTTCAGTCCGACGCGCTCAAGCGTTACGTCGCGTCGCTCATGTGCTCGGGCGCAAGCATTGGACTTGCGTCGGGTTGTGCGAGTCGATACCCGATACCTTGTTGACGCGCGCGTCCTGCTTTTTGTGACGGTGGTCCGAACGGGATGGGGCACAGCGACTGCTGTCGGCGGGTCTGGCGTGTACTCCAGCGTTTTCATCACGCGCGTGCCCTGCCCACAAGCCGTCGCTTGCCAAGAAACAGTGCCGCTGCCCGACACGCACTTGTTAAGAATTTCAGCGTGGATATTGCCTGCAAGCAACAGCAGCAAGACCAGCAAACATTGAGCAAATTTCATCCTGGCAAGCCTGCATTCGGTTGATCTGCAGGATCCCAGCCACCATCTGTTCAGGCCATCAGCAAGGCGCTTGCCGCAAGGTAGGAGAAGCCCGAAATCAAAGGATGCCGGGTTTTCCTTCATGATTCGACACAATCAGAGCTTGACGCTTATTTAGAGCAACCGTTATCATGCGCGGCTCCACAAGTTGGGGCCATAGCTCAGATGGGAGAGCGCCTGCATGGCATGCAGGAGGTCGACGGTTCGATCCCGTCTGGCTCCACCAACTACTGGAAAGTTTCAACGATTTTGCACCGCGTCCCCATCGTCTAGAGGCCTAGGACACCACCCTTTCACGGTGGACACGGGGGTTCGAATCCCCCTGGGGACGCCAGCAAAATTCAGCGGATCAGGTCACCTTCGGGTGGCTTTTTTCGTTTCTGGGTCAGACAATCCTGAATTCTTGCGGGCAAGGCCGCAGCGTGGCTACGCCATGCCCCTGCTCGGCCAGGTATTCCAGCCACTTGCCGAGGAACGTATTCATGCGCAGGCGGTGGTCCAGGATGATTTTCGGCGGCGGATACATACCGATAACGTCCTGCCAGCGACGCCCGGCATAGCAATGGGTGGCCTCGACCTGGCGCGCATCGCTGTACAGCCGCACGCTGGCCGATGGATCACGCAGGCCGGTCTGTGGATCGACCAATCCATAACTCATCCGCAACTCGACCGTGTAGGCATGGCGCTCGATCACTTCAAGCTGCAGGTCGAGTCCATCGCCGATGCTGGAAATATATGCGCCGCAGGAAAGATCAGCTGGTTCGAACAGCCGCTGCATGCGCGAATAGTTCTCCGCATACAGGCCCATCAACCATCCGAATCGGCTGATGGACGGTAGCGGGGCACGACGGACAATCGCTGCACTCATGGATTGATCCTACACGCGCAATCGGGATTGCGGCAGGATTGACGGGACTGTTTGTAGAGCCTAGCTTGGGGTCTCTCCCCGGCGTTCTTGCCTGGCGTCAGTCAGCTACCAACGGCTTCCCATCGATAGTGAGTAAGGAGGGAGATTCGGTGCCCTGCAGGCGTTCCGCCACAGCCTCAGCGTCACGCATGACGCGCAGCATGTTTCCGCCTGCCAATGCAGCAAGTTCCGTATCGGTCCAGCCACGGCGTGCAAGTTCAATCAGCAGCGCCGGATATTTATCGACTCCTTCCAGCCCATTCGGTGCCGTCGAAATGCCATCGAAATCAGAGCCAATCCCGACACTCTCGATCCCCGCCACCTTGCGGATGTGCTCGATGTGGTCTGCGACCATGCCCAGCGTTGCCACCGGAGCGGGATGGCGCTTTTCCCAATCGGCCAGCGCGGCCTCGGCGCGTTCCGGCTGGCCGATATAGAGGCCACCGTAGGGAGGCGCGTTGAAACGGGCTTTTTCGGCGGCCCGGTCGGCATCCCAGCGCGCGTTCGCCGCTGACACATAGCTCGAATAGAAATTGACCATCACGATGCCGTGATTCTTTGCGACAAGGCGCAGAACATCATCCGGCACGCCACGCGGATGATCGATCAAAGCGCGTGCATTGGAATGCGAGAACATCACCGGCGCAGCGCTGGCAGCAATCGCTTGGCGCATCGTGTCAGGCGATACATGACTGAGATCGACCAGCATGCCAAGCCGGTTCATCTCGCCAATCACCGATTTGCCGAAAGGCGTCAGGCCTTTATGCACCGGATCCGCCGTGGCCGAGTCCGCCCAGTCGTTGTTGGCTGTATGTGTCAGCGTCATGTAGCGCGCACCCAGCGCGTACATCTCGCGCAACACCGCCATCGAATTGTTGATCTGGTGTCCACCTTCGATACCGATCAGCGACGCGATGCGGCCTTCGCGATGGATGCGTTCGATGTCGTCGGCGGTATAGGCCATCGCGAACGTCTCGGGATGGCGCGCGACCATCAAGCGCACGATATCGATTTCTTCCAGGGTCATCTGCACTGCAGCCGGACCTGTTGTCGATGCGGGAATCCACACCGACCAGAACTGCCCGCCCACCCCGCCCGCACGAAGGCGTGGGATATCAGTCATCAGAGGCGTTTGGCCATCTGTAGCCCTGCCCTGCTTCGATTGGTCCACACGCAGATCCACAGCACCACGTGCACGCAGCTCCCACGGCAGATCGTTGTGACCGTCAATCAATGGCG
>JBBSRO010000004.1:0-81805 GCA_038242955.1 Lysobacterales bacterium | reverse complement strand
ACGCAGCCACTGCAGGTATAGCGGCTGCATGTACATGCCGAAGCCTTCATGTAGCCACATGTCGTCCCAGTCGGCATTGGTCATCTGGTTACCGAACCATTCGTGCGACAACTCGTGGTGCAGCAACCAGTCGTAACCGTTCACATCCTTTCGATAGCCATTCCCATAGGCATTGATGGTCTGGTGTTCCATGCCCAGGTGCGGGGTTTCGACGACACCCATCTTCTCGTCTCCCCACGGGTACGGGCCAACGGTTTCCTCGAAGAAATCCAGCATCGGCGTGAATTCGGCGAACAATCCGCGCGCCTTGGCGTCGTTGCCTTTCAGGTACCAGAAGCGCAGTGGAATGACATTGCCGAAGCGCGAGTGGTAGTCCGCCTGCAGCAATTCGTACGGGCCGATGTTGAGGGCGATCGCATAGGTATCGGGATTGCGCGCACTCCAGTGGTACGTGCGCCATCCATCTTTTTCATCCATGCCCTTCGAGATGCCATTGCCAGCCGCCACCAGCGGTGCAGGCACAGTGATGTGCTCGTCTACCCGCAACGGCTCGCCCATTGGATGATCGATGCATGGCCAGAGCAGGTCGCAACCTTCACCTTCAACCGCGGTAGCAATCCATGGCTCGCCGGTAGGTGCCTTCGCCCATACGATGCCGCCATCCCAAGGCGCATGCTTGGCTTCGTGCGGTGAACCGGCATAACGGATGCGCAGCACTGCCCGGCTACCGATGGCCAAAGGCTTGGGCATGTCAACGCTCATGCGGCCTTCGGGGTTGCGCCATGCGTTTGCGGCAATTAGCGCGCCATCGACTTCGACCAGATCGATCCTGTAGTTGCGATCAAGATCCACCACCAGTCGCGAGATCGGCTTTGTCGCGAGGAAGGTCAGTCGAGCATCGCCCTCCAGCCATTTGCGAATGGGTTCGATCTTGAACGACAGGTCAGCCAGTTCGAAGGTCACCGCTTCCTGCTCGGGAGCGAGAGGTAAACCACTGGCCAGAGTGGTTGGAGTCAATGGCGGCTGTTCCGCCGCCCACACACCGAAGACAGTGAAGGAAAAGGCACATGCAAGCAGACAGCGGGACAGATTCATGTCGGATCCATGAAAACGAAACGCGACCATCGCATATTCGCGCCCTGCCAGACTCTGCCGTTGGTCACGCTGCCAAATGTGGAGAGAGCCCTTTCGATGACGATGCCTAAAACTGAATGCGCGCTTTCAAGCATTCGGCCGAAGACTGGATACAGCGAAATCTCAGCATCGATTCATCCTGACAACCGTTAACTGACAGTGACGGGCGTGAACAGTTCGCGCCGATGGAGAAAGAAAATGATCCCTCTGTCTACTCGCACCCTCACCACTGCGGTGCTCGGCGCGATACTCGCCATCGGCAGCGTCGCTCCCGCCTTCGCGCAGCAACATGACGACTCGGACCTAGATGACCTGAAGGCTAAGAGAGCGCAGCGCCAGGAGCAACGTCGCGATGAGCGCATGCAAGCTTCTCAGCGCGAACAGGCGAGCCAGATAGCTGAGCCGGTGGTGGCAAGGCCCAAGCTGGAACGTAATGAGAGTCGCTTCCAGCAAGCTCCGCAACAAGCCGAAAGACGTAGTGCCGAGCGCACGGTGCAAACACCCGAACGCTATCCGGAGCCGCTCGAGCAGCTGCAACAAAACCGCGAGGACCGGAGGCAGCAGTTACAGGAGCGCTTTAAAAATAGCGGCAACAACCAAGGTCGAGCTCGGGAATCCGAGCTCCAGACGCAACAACGAGATGACATGACGCGGCGCATGGCAGAGCAACGCACGTACGCTGAGAGCAGGAACAACGACCAGCGTCAACAGGTTGAGCGCGATGCCGAAGCGCGTGCAGGTAACCGCCCTCGTGGAGCCGTCGAGCAACGCGGCCGACACGACCGGGACATTGGTTGGCGCGACCGCGACACCCGTGGCACGGAGCGTCGACATGATGATCGCAGCAACGCCGATCGTGGTGACTACACCCGTGACTATCGCAATGATTCATCGCGGGAATCTTCGCGTAACCGGCTGCCAAACGAACAGCAGCGGCGGTTGATCGACCAGCAGCGGAGCCACGCTACGAATTGGCAACGCAACGAAACTGCTCGCCGTTCGCACATCGAACAACGCTCGCGCCAACTTGAACACCAACGGCGCCATTCGAAATCCCGTTACCAGCAGGACTATTACCGCCGCTGGCTGGCCCAGCAGGCGCGTTGGAATGCACCCCGCTACAACTATTACAACGACCCCTATTACTACACAGCATCGAACTATCGTTATGGCTACGGCGGGCATTCGTACAACACGAACCAATATGGCGCGAACCTTTTGCAGCAAGCGGTGCGGGGTGGCTACCAGGAAGGCTTCTATGCGGGCCGCGCTGACCGGCAGGATCGCTGGCGTTTTGACTACCAGAACAGCTACGCATACAACGACGGCAGCTACGGCTACAACGGCTACTACGTGAGCGCGAACAATTACCGCTACTACTTCCAACAGGGCTTCGAGCGCGGCTACAGCGATGCCTACTACGGTCGCAACCAGTACGGCCGCTATGAAGACAGCAATGGGCTGGCGGTCATCCTGCCGGTCATTCTGACCGCGATTCTCGGCTTCCAGAACTACTGATCCAGCACAACCAGCAGTCTTTAATACGCCCGACCACTGGTCGGGCGTCTTGTTTGTGGGGTCAACGCAGCTGGCTGTCCTTGCTGCCCTTGCGGTTATAACCGCTGGATCCAGCATCAATGTCATGTGCGTCCTGGCACGGCACGCACAGCCGCACGCCCGGCATCGCCTTGCGGCGCGCTTCCGGGATCAGGGCATCGCATTCCTCGCAACGCTTCAGGCCCGGCCCACTAGGCAACCTGCTGCGCGCACGCTTGATGGCATCCTCTACCGTGGCGTCAATCTGGTCCTGCACTGCGCCATCGCCAGCCCAACCCGTGGCCATCAGCTAATTCTCCGTGTTTGGTTGCGAGATTCCATGAGCAGTGTTTGCTCGTGGCATGATCTGTCCTTGGTCAATTACTTATGACTATTCTGAATCGAAAACAGTAATCCTGGATGAAGATCGCAGTGCGCAAGCGCCACGCAACGTTCGCGAGCATGCATCGGCTTGATGTCGATGGCTCCTGGGCCTACAAGCGATGCAACGCTGAACGCGGTCAGCTGTCATGAGCAAACCAAATCCGTTACACGCCACACCCCGCGACACATTGGAAGACGGCCGGACGCATTTGAAAGCCTTCCCACTGCGGGTATATCGATTTCGCGCACTCGGCATGGGCTTGGGCATTCTTCCGCTAGCCGTAGTACTGACAGAGCTCGAAGCATCCTGGTTGGCGTGGAGCTGGGCTGTGTTCTGTTGCCTCATATGGCCGCACATCGCTTACCAGGTATCTTCCCGCAGCGCTGACCCCTTTCGCGCGGAGCTTCGCAACCTCAGCCTGGACTCTGCATTTGCCGGCAGTCTGGTGCCCTTGATGCACTTCAACCTGCTGCCTTCCGTGGTGTTACTCACCATGGCGAGTGCCGACAAGATCAATACGGGCGTGCGCGGCCTTTTGGTGCGTTCGCTGCCGGGCATGCTGATCGGAGTGGCTGTTATGGGCACTGTGACAGGCTTTACGATCCAGCTCGAGACCAGCATGCCGGTGTTATTGGCGACCTTGCCAGTCATGGTCATCCACACACTTGCAGTGAGCCTGGGAAGTTACCGACTGATTCGCAAAGTACAGTCCCAGAACGTGCGTCTGGACGAACTGAGCCGCGTCGACAACCTGACCGGGCTTCAGAGTCGCGGGCACTGGCAGGCGCAGGCGGAACAGCTTCTTGCCAGCCACAGCACAGGCGAATCAACCGCTAGCATGCTATTGATCGACGCCGACCATTTCAAACAGGTCAACGACCGTCATGGCCATGCCTCAGGCGACGACGTGCTGCGAGCCATCGGGGTTGCGATCACGGCTAGCCTACCGCCAGGCAGCCATGCAGGGCGGATTGGAGGCGATGAATTTGCGGTTGTCTTGCCCATTCCTGCAGATGCTGCGATGGAAGTCGCGGATGGCATCCTTGCACGGGTAGCGACGCTTGAATTCCCACAGGTCGCTACGCTTCGATGCTCGGTAAGTATTGGCGTCGCCGAGCCCCTCGCCGACGACCCAAGCCTGCGCGCATGGCTGGAAGCGGCGGATCACGCCCTGTATCGCGCCAAGGCTGCCGGCCGCAACCGGATTGCCAGTGGCGATGCCGCGCGGCTGCGTACTTCCGCCGATGCCTGAATCAATGCAATGCGTGCCTAAGGCGGGGAAAGAGTTCGATAAAATCAAGTTCGATCAGATAAAGCTTGCATAGTCCGCGAGGCTAAAGCGTTCGATGTCGGGCAGCCGGCGGTCTTCGGCAGCATGCCGCAGGCGATGCCGGTCGATTCATGCGGGTAATAGCGCTTTAGCTTCGCGCCATCCGGAGCGATGCCAGTGCGCTCGTAGAACACCGCAATCAACCATGGCGCGGTTTCCAGGAAAGGCTTATGGGCATCGGTGCCGAGCGCTGCCAGCGCATTCAACCATGCCTCGGGAGCACGGTGGCCGTAGAACTCACGCTCTTCTTCTTCGGCTGCCACACGGATGCGTTGCTTGATCGCAGCATCATGCACCGCCACGAATCGCCACGGCTCCTAGTTGGCGCCGCTGGGCGCGCTACCTTCAGCTTTCAGGCAGGCCTGGATCACCTCGCGTGGCAACGGTGTCGATGCGTAATCCCGCACGGTGCGGCGGCGATGCATGTCGCGTGCAAATGCCTGCGCGCACGCAAGGCGTGTTGAATCGTCGATGGGTTCAAACGTGGTCAATGGCTACGTGGCAGGCGCCTGCATCGTCGATCCCAGAGTGGCTTACCAACATCCTGCCATGGCGTTTCCTGTTCGCGACATGCATGACATGCACAAACTGCAAAGTTTAGACATTTTGTTCTAGACAAATTCTTCTACATGAAATAGGCTGACTTCCACGCTCCAGCCAGACCCAAGCAATGACCAACAGCAAACGCCCTCCAAAGCCCACCCCCGCCGAACTCGACCTGCTGCGCACGCTATGGCAGTTGGGTCCGGCCTCGGTGAAGCAGGTGCATGAAGCCAAGCAGGCCGAACGCCCCGACCTGCCTCATGCCAGTGTGTTGCGACTGATGCAAATCATGCATGGCAAGGGGCTACTCAAGCGCGACGAAAGCCAGCGCTCGCACGTGTATGCCGCTGCGCAACCGCAGAAATCATTGCAAGCAAAACTGATGGACGACCTTATCCACAAGGCGTTCTCCGGCTCCGGCCGCGACCTTGTGATGGCCGCGCTGCGCAGCCAACGCGTCAGTGACGACGAACGTGCCGAGATCCAGCGCTTCCTCGAGGAAACCCGCGATGACTGACCTGCCCACCACGCTGGTTCCGGCGCTGGCATTGACCCTGCTGCACTTCCTCTGGCAAGGCGCGCTGGTCGGCCTGCTGTCATGGCTTGGCCTAGCGCTGCTGCGCAACGCCCGGCCGCAGGCACGCTATGCCGTCGCCTGCCTTGGGCTGTTGGCGTCTGCATTGCTGCCTGCCATCGATCTGCTGCTTGGCCTTCGTGGCAGTGGGCTGATGTTGCCATCGCTTTCTGTAGCATCCGGCTCCACAGCAGCTCCCTTCGCAGTAATGCCCTCCTCGCTCATGTTCGATGCCGGCATGATGCAAACCACATCGGGCGATGGCTTGGCATGGATCGTCGCATTCTGGGCTGCGGGCGCCGGCTTGTTGTCGCTGCGCATGGCCTTGGGCATGTTTTGGGTGCGCCGCCTGTGCAGCGTTTCTATTTCAGACGCAGGCCAGCAATTGCAGGCCTGCGTGGATCGCCTGGCGCAACGTTTCGGCATTCACCGCACGATCAATCTGCATATCGTCGAAATCGGTGACAGCCCGGTCTCGGCCGGCTGGTGGCGCCCTGTCGTATTGCTACCGGCCGCAGTCGTGGCGCGTATGCCAGCCGAGCTGCTGGAAGCCTTGCTCGCCCACGAACTTGCCCACATTCGCCGCCACGACTATGCGGTCAATCTGCTGCAGTCCGCAGTGGAGGCGATCCTGTTCTACCACCCCGTGGTGTGGTGGTTGTCGCACCGCATCCGCGTTGAACGCGAACTGGTTGCCGACGACCTAGCCGCAGACGTGCTTGGCGAACGTCGTCGCCTTGCAGTTGCCCTTTCCGAACTCGACCGCATCGCAACCACGCAGTCGCCCTTTCCACATTCCCAACTTGCGCAAGCCGCGCATGGAGGTCACCTGATGTCCCGTATCCAGCAATTGCTTCGCCCGCAGCGCCGCGGCGTCGGCGCCACTCTCGCCCTGCCACTGCTGGGATTGTTCACAGCAAGCATTGCGTTCTATGCCCATGCCAGCTACCAGCCACAACCCGTCTCCCACGCGCCACTTGCATCGGCTGCAGCACCGGCAACACCCGCTCCAGCTGTTGCACCTATTGTCCGGACATCACCATTACCCATGCCTCAAGTGAAATCGGGGCCGATCACCTCGACCCCCGAACCCGTTGCGCCCGTCGCACCCATGCGCAACGACGTGGCCATGCATGGCGGCGCCAGGGGTGGCAGCTATGCACTCGTCCGCAAGGACCGCGAAGGCTTTGCAATGTCCGGCAGCACGGATGATGTCAATGAGATCCGACTCGCGCGTCGCAGCATTGATGGCGACTTCATCTGGTTGCGCCGCGATGGCAAGGCTTATGTGATCCGCGATGCCGCCGTGTTGGCGCGTGTCGAAAAGGCCTGGCAGGCGACCGATGCGCTCAGCGCCCGAATGGACGTGTTCAGCAACCGCATGCAGCCACACCAGAAAGAGATGGAAGCCCTGCAGCAACGCTTGGAACGTGCGCACGAAGGTGAGGAAGAGCCCACAGCCATGAAAGAGTCGCAAGTGCAGATGCGCGCCTTGAGCAAGCAGATGCAACCGCTAGGCCGCCGGCAGCAGGCATTGGCACGACAGATGCGCAATGGCAGCGATGTGCAACGTGATGAACTGTCGCACAGGATGGATGCGCTGAGTCTCGAACAGGATGGACTAGCGCGGCAGATGGACCAGCATGCACGGGTGATGGATGCAGTGAGCCGCAAGATTGAACGCAAGCATGCGCCGATGGAAGCAATCGGCAGGGAAATGGAGGTCGCTGCGCGGCCGATGGAAGCCATCGGCAAGGATATGGAAGCATTGGGTGAGCAAATCGAACGCGAAGCCAACATCGCGGATCGCGTGATGCGTAGCGCCATCCAGGATGCCTTGCAGCATGGTCTGGCAATGCCAGCGCCAAGCCGTCACTGAAGTAGCGGTCGACCAGCTCCTTTTTTGGGATTAATTCCTACATCGCACGCATGCCGCATGGATCGCGGCGTGTGTGCAGTTCAGGAATGCAGCGCGACCAATGAAACGCGCAGGCTGGCATCTTCAAGCAGCTGGCGCAGGCGTCGTTCGACTTGCGGCAGGTCATGGATCTGCTGTGGGCCATAAAGCGAATAGATCGGCCGATCCACCGCACCCAGTCCACCGGGAATATGTCGACTGACTGCAACTTTGGAGGTCTGGCATGCCCGCGCCCACAAGGTCTGCAACGCACTCGGGCTAATGCTCTGGTCATTCCCCAATGTGAACTTGAACAATTCGATCTGGGAAGTCATTCGCATACTCATCTCGGGCACACGATTATGCGCGCTTTGATTGCATCGCGTGCTTTCAATTAGCGCACGCTCGAACATCCATGCAGTGGCGTTAGAAGCAACAATCGAAACCCGAATGCAAATGTTCCACGCCCATCTGCAACCACAACCCCATGGCCTGATGATCGCGCTTTTCGCAAGATCGCCACGCCACCCAAACGGGATCAGTTGTATAAGGGGGCAACCCACCGGAGCAATCCCATGAAACTGACCCGCCGCTTGGCGACTATTGGCCTTATCAGCACCCTCACCTTTGCCTCAACGGCTATCGCAGCACTCCAGGTAGGCGCCAAGGCCCCAGAATTCAGTGCTCCGGCCTATCTTGCAGGTGAGGCATTCACATTCAATCTCGCCGATGCGCTGAAGAAGGGTCCGGTAGTGGTTTATTTCTTCCCGGCCGCGCATACCGCTGGTTGCAACCTGGAGGCTTCACTGTTCTCGCAGGCAATAGAAAAATTCAAGGCCAAGGACGCAACGGTGATAGGGGTAACCGCCGGAAACATCGATGAGCTGGCAGATTTCTCGAAGGAAACCGAACATTGCGGTGGCAAGTTCGCAGTTGCCGCCGACCGCGGCGCTAAAATCGCAAAACAGTACGATACCCTGCTCAAGCTAAAACCCGGTTGGTCTGACCGCACCTCTTATGTAATCGCGCCATCGGGCAAGATTGTGCATGTCTATTCAGCGATGAATCCGAACCAGCACGTCAAGGAAACCCTGGCCGCGGTCGACGCATTGGCAAAGAAATAGTGGATCGCATGCACCAAATCACATGAGTCCATGCCGACGGACGTTGGGGACAACCAACCACGGGTCCATCCATGATCGACACAAGGGTGCTCAAGGACGGACCAAGAACACTGAGTGCATGCGCAAACGCATCGCCAGACGGGCCACGATTGCCGTCGGCGTGCTGACCATCCTGTGAATTGTTTAGGTGGCACTCTACGCACGCGGCGCATCAGCAGAGCGTGGCCGAAGAATCAACAGCGGCATCCGCCATGAGCAGGAACCTGCTCCGCAGCGCCGAGGCCATGGGCTGCTAGGCCTACAGCGCGTATCGCCCCAATTCGACCAGGAGCACCTGGCCGATGCCTGCTCCGATGAGGCCTTGGCACTGACGCGGGATATCTGCATGAAGTCCAACTACCGGCGGGCCGTATGGTACGTAAGTAACGAGCACCTGCAACGCTCGTGCTTTCGTCCTTACGACGAAGGCCTGCCATTTGGGCCAGCCGCATACGTCAGCAAACTTGACGCGCGCATCCGCCTCTCGTTGGACCTGGGTCAGGGCAAGGACCGCCACTTCCTTGTTTTCGAACCAGGACATTATGCAGCGGCAATTCATACCAACAAGATGTGGTATGTCTTCGCCGAACAGCTAGGCATCTCGATTAGATCATAGGGTGTCGAGAGCAGCCTTCTGCTCGCGGCACGTGGTGTATTCAAACCTGCATGGACCAAGAGACTAGGCAAGGATGATGAAGCGGTCACCTTGTTCGACGGCAGGCATCTCGTCGCCATCCGACGCTCGAAAAAATATGAAGTCGCTGCCTACGCGGCCGTTCCCACAGCGCGACTGCGCGAGATCGCAACCCTGTTACTACCGCAGGGACTCTTACTCGGGTTCGGAGTGTCACTGACGGTATTCCTGCTTGAGCGTCGGCAGAACTCGATGACCACCACCCTGCGGCTCGCCTCGAAGAAACGCGAGTTCAGGCTGCACTAGCAGCTTATTGTTGCCCTGGCGTCCGGACACATGGTCGGCGACGAAGCCTTACTGCGGTGGCCACGCGATAGGACGTATATCCGGCCTGACGTGTTCATTACCGCCGCTGAGGACTGCGGCCTGATCAGCTAGTTCACCGAGTATGTCCTTGAACAGGTTGCTACTGAGGCACCTGACTTTCTTTTTTGGCAACCCGAGTGTTACATCAGCATCAATTTGTCATCGACCGACCTTCACGGAGGCCACATCGTTGAATCGCTCGAACGTCTGGTTTCGCTTCCTGGCATCACAGCCGCCAACATGATGGCCGAGTTCGCCGAGCATTTTCTTCTTGGTACAGAGCGTGCAGGCGGCGCTGTCGAGGCAATCAGAGCCTTGGGTATCCGCGTGGAGAACGATCATTTGGGCACCGGTTTTTCAAGCTTGTCGCACTTGGCCAAGCTCAAGACCTATTCCTTGAAGATCGACAAAGTTTTCATTGCCGCGATCGGCACCGATGCAGCTACCGGCGAAGTCGCGCTGCACATCATCCACATGGCTGCGTCACTGGGATTGACCGTGATTGGAGAAGGCATCGAAACCGCGGGACAGACAAGGCTCCTGCGTGATTAAGGCGTGGAATAAAGCCAAGTCTGGCCATTCGCGCGCGCGATGCCAAGGCCGGAGCTGCTGCGCAAGCAGACCCCCAATTCCAGGCATCACCCGCAAGGTTGGGTTGCGGTTGGCAACCATGGAAGCATGGGTGGCCTACACTAGTAGCTCCAAACAAGCAGGTTGAATGATGGCAAAGCCGAATTATTCGTTTGAAAAGCGCCAACGCGAACTGGCCAAGCAGAAGAAGCAGGACGAGAAAGACGCGAAGAAGCGAGCCGAGCGTGAAGCCGCGAAGGCCGCCAAGTCCGAATCGGAACCGTCTGGCGCGGAGTGATCCAAGTGCTGGTGGCTTGTCCCACCAGTCGAATGAGCGCATCCGCAGCGCCTTCCTGTTTCAAAAATGCTTCGCTCCTTGAATCCATGCCACGTTTGCTTGCACAACACCATGAACCAGGCCACCTGATCCAGGCCCGCAGTTCTTCGCCGTGTTTTCAACTGGCTACTGCATTTGGGAAAGCTTAAGGAGGGGCTAACGGTTCACGACTGTAATCAAGGCGTTCTGTCTCAGGGTGTTGCTGTGTCTCGCCAACCCGACATGGGCAGGCGAAATCGCGCCGTCGTCGAAACAGCATCGAGCGACCAAGGCCCTTGACCTCATGGGACCTAGTGCACCGTCGTTCACCAATTTTTCCCAGCGGACGGCCTGCCGGATGCGCTCACAGTCGATATCCGCACTGATCGTGACGGCTTTCGTCGGGGCATCATCACCAGTGGGCGTGTTTCGCTGCGACCGTCGCCGTTGGGTCGGCAGCGATGACCCGGCGATCGCGCAGTCCGCGGATAGCTTGTGGCCGGACTGGCAAGGAACGCTCCGGGCGGGTTTCCGCAGTGAAGGCTTGGCGCACGATGACGGCGCCCGCTGGCAAGTTGAAAACCTGGCAGCCGGCGTGCCCTTGCAACAGGTTCGCCGCTTCACTGAATCAACCGACGCCGCCGGCGCACGCACCTTGTGGGCGCACACGTGGGACCGCGGTTTAACGCCGGCTAGCGAGACAACAGGTTGGCCAGCTCGGTATTGCGCTGGAATTCGAAGATCAGGTGGGTCTGGATGTGCGCCACTTCCGGCCGCTCGGTAAACGCAGCCAGAGTGAAGTCGCGCATGTGCTGGCTATCGCGCACGCCTACATGCACCAGAAAGTCCTCTGCCCCGGCTACGTGATAGAAGGCCAGCACCTCGGGCAACGTACGCAAATGGGCATGAAAACTGTCGAGCAATGTGCGTGAGTGACGGGTCATGCGCACTGCGACCAATGCCTGCAGACCGATACCAACGGCCTCCGCCGCGACCTCCGCATGGAAGCCCTTGAGCACATTCGCCTCACGCAGCCGACGCACCCGTTCCAGCGCAGTCGAAGGCGCGATTCCCGCAATCTCGGCGAGGTCCTTGTTGGGTAGCCGTGCGTTCTTCCGCAATAGCCGCAAGAGTTCGAAGTCGATTCGGTCAAGTTCCATGAAATCGAGCATAAACGAAATATTATTCGAGCATGAAATTCAGTACCGCAGAAGGTTTCATAATTTCTGTATCTAACCAAATCAGGTGCGTCATGTCTGCATCCAAGGGAACCAACTTTGAAACCCGCACCGTGCATGCCGGCCGCGAGGATTTTGTCAGTCTTGGTGTACACGCTCCGCCCATCGACCTGTCAACCACCTATCCCGTCCCCGACCTTGAGATAGGCACCGCTAGTTTTGATGCATTGGTGGCTGGGGAGGCCACTGCGGCCAATCCAATCTATGCGCGCCTGTACAACCCGACCGTGGCCCGCGTCGAACATGCACTGGCTGACTTGGAAGGCACAGAAGCCTGTGTGGCCTATGGCTCGGGCATGGCAGCACTGACCGCGCTGCTGGGCGCGATGCGCCTGCAGGGCGGTCGCCACGTGCTGGTCGTACGCCCGCTGTATGGCACTTCCGATCACTTGCTTGCATGCGGTTTGACCGGGCTCGACGCCGAGTTCGTGCAGGTCGACGAAATCGCAGGAAAAATTCGCGATGACACCGCGCTGGTAGTGATCGAAACGCCGGCCAATCCGACCCTGGACCTGGTCGATATTCGCGCGGTAGTCGCCGCCGCTGGCGAGGTGCCGGTAGTGGTTGATTCGACGTTTGCAACACCGGTGCTGCAGCAACCTGCCCTGCTCGGGGCCCGCTATGTGTTGCATAGCGCAACCAAGGCGCTCGGTGGCCATGGCGACGTCATCGCCGGCGTGCTCTGCTGCAGCGAGGCAGATGCCGCGCTACTACGCCAGGTGCGTGCAGCCACCGGTGCACTGCTGCATCCGCTCGGCGCTTACCTGCTGCATCGGGGCCTGCCGACACTCGTGCTTCGGGTAGAGCGGGCACAGGCCAATGCCATGGTCATCGCCGAACGCCTGACCAACCATCCTGCGGTCGCCAAGGTGTTCTATCCGGGCTTGGGCACTGTGCGTAACAGCGAACTGGTGAAAACCCAGATGCGCGGCCCCGGCTGCCTGATCGCGTTCGAGCTACACGGCGGCCACGCGGCGGCGGCGAAGGTAATGGCTTCGGTGAAGCTGATGACGCCTGCCGTCAGCCTGGGCTCCGTGGACACACTGATCCAGCATCCCGCCGGGCTAACCCATCGCGTACTCGACGAGGCGACCCGCACCGCCACCGGAATTACGGCAGGCCTGCTGCGCCTGTCGGTCGGCATCGAACACGCCGACGACCTGTGGCAGGACCTGTCACAGGCATTGGATGCGGCGTCGAACATGTCCAAGACCGCCTAGATGCATTTATTGCGCAGCTCTGACAACCGCTTTGGTCGAAGCACTCAATCGAACGCAGAACCATCCTTGCGCGTGAGCGTGCCACCCGCTGGCAAGTGCATGTCGACGTCAGGGTAATGGCATGTGCCGGCCGGTGGCCGGCCAATGGCGAGATAGACACAATCGACACTGCTGTCATTGCGCAAACAGTGCCCATTGCTATCACTTTTCGGAAACGCCGCGATATCACCCGGACGCATGAAGGTTTCGCCGCTGTCGTCGACCAGCACGGCTTCGCCTGAGAGCATCACGACAAGTTCGTCCTCGTCCGCGTGCCAGTGACGTTGCGCCGACCATGCACCAGGCTTGAGCGTCACGTGACTGGCGCCGAAGTCGGTGACTCCACTGGCTGGTGCAAGGCGCCGATACCAACGCCCGGCAACAACATCGGCATACAGGGACGGATAGCCAGTCGCATTCGTTTCGGGGATCGACGTCAGGTTGATTTTTGGCATCTGCCTTGAATCCATGCGTGGTGGATTTGCGTATGCATCGAAGCTTACCGAAGTGCTTGCCTGCGAGCGGATTCCCTAAGGCATGCAACCAGCAATGCTGGCGCCGTATCCCGTGTGTATCCCACGCAGGAGTTCCAACCATGCTTCGCCCACGACGAATCACTCTACTTGTGCTCGCCCTCACCGTGGCACTGCCATCAGCCGCGCGTGCACAGACCACGCCCACAGAACAGACGGCTACCACACCAGCATTGAAGCAAGATGCGGTGGGCCAGCTAGAACTATTCCTGGACGGGCTTGATGCGCCAGGCCCCGCCTATGCCGTCGTCGTGGTCTCGCCGGACAAGGTCCTGCTTCGCCACATTACCGGCCGGGCACGTGCCGACAGCAATAAACCCGCTGATGCGGACACGGCGTTCTACATGGCATCTCAGACCAAGGCATACATGGGACTGCTGGCCGCAAAGCTTGATGCACGCGGCATCCTCAAACTGGATCGCTCGATCAAGGACTACTGGCCCGAAATGATGTTCCCGGAAGGCGTAGATCCCTCGAAGTACACGCTTGGCGACTTGCTCAGCCACCAAGTACCGATCGAGTCCGACTACATCACTACATTGGAAGCCTACGTCGGTGGACTGGCCCCAGCGGAGTACGCAACCGCACTCGCCACGAATGGCCAAAGTCGCGAGTCCGGCTTCCGCTACGCCAACCTTGGTTACAACGTGTATGCCGCGATCCTGCAGCATGCCAGCGGACGCAGTTGGCAGGACTGGCTGCAACAGGAAATCATCGCGCCCCTGCACTTGCGGCATACAGCAGCCCGTAGCTCCACATTGCCTGCCGGCAACATCGCGTGGCGACACAGCTGGATGGGCGATGAAGCCGGCTGGCAGGTCATGCCGCCCAAGGCCGACAGCGTGATGCATTCCGCCGGGGGCTTGATGACATCGGTGAACGACATGGCCACCTGGCTGCAATTGCAACTGGTCGGTAAGGGACCCGCTGGAAGCGGCATCACCCGCGCTATCGTGCGACAGGCCCAGCGCAGGCACGCCGACTACGAGCAAACCTCAAGGAATGCGTATGAGCTGCCCTGCGATGGCTATGCGCTGGGCTGGAACATCTGCGACTTCAAAGGCCACGTGTTGTACATCCATGGCGGCAGCTACGCCGGCGCGCGCTCAATGATGGCGTTCTCCCCCGGCCTGCAACGCGGGATCGGCGTATTTTCCAATTCCGACAACGCCACGGATTGGCTCTCCAGCCGTACCGTGACGCAGTATTTCCAATACCTGACCGATGACCCGAAAGCCCGACCGATGGCCGAACTTCGCAAGGAAACCTACCCGAAGCGCATTGCCCAATTGCTGGCCATGCGCCGCGACAAACAGAGCAAGGCACGTGCGGATGCCAGCTGGCAGAGTTGGCAGTGGGCACCTTCGAACGCGGAGCTTGCAGCCTTTTCCGGAATTTACGGCAACAACGATCCGCACAATCAGGTGCGTGTGCACTGGGATGGCACGGTACTTCGGATTAACCGGGGAGAAACTTGCGCCACGCTTGAACCGGCGACCCCCGGACTGTTCGGCGCAATGGCATCGCCGCTGGATGCGCCGCAGGCCGTGCGCTTTGACCAGGATACAAGCGGCAATGCGACCCTCGACTGGAATGGCGATCACCTCACTCGCCGTGCGCATTCCCTTTGAACCATTGGCAAAAACTTCAGTTACGCCGGCAATGATCTGCATCAAGCCGGACCATGTGCAGAGGGTCCATCATCGAGTCTGGCAACGCAGCTGAGAATTGTTCACACGCAGCTTGCACTGTCCATTACACACTCTTCCCTTATTACCCACCCCACCACTGGAGTTCTCCCATCATGCTTATCCTCCGAACTGCCCTTCTGGCCACTGCGTGCGCGCTGGCGCTGACTGCCTGCGGCGACAAGAATCCCCCAGCCGAACCCGCTGCGCCTACGCCAGCCGCCGAAGCATCGACACCGGCCGCAGAACCTGCCGCTCCTGCGGTTGAAACTCCTTCTGCAGCAGCACCCGCCGTTGCGGATGGAAAAGGGCCCGCAGTCGTAAGTAACTGCGCCACCACCATTGATGGCAATGACGCGATGCAATTCGACGTCTCATCGATCAGCGTGCCCGCCTCCTGTGCACAATTCACGATCAATCTGACGCACTCCGGCCAGATGCCGGCAGCGGCAATGGGCCATAACGTCGTGATCAGCGCGATGTCGGACATGCAGGCGATCGCCAGTGAAGGCATCGGCCAGGGTTTGGCCAATAACTACCTCAAGGCCGATGACACCCGCATCATTGCCCACACCAAGGTGATCGGTGCCGGTGAGACCACCTCGGTCACGTTTGACACCAGCAAGATCAAAGGCGCTGGTCCGTATGAGTTTTTCTGCAGCTTCCCGGGCCACAGCGCGATGATGAAAGGCACGATCAGCGTTAGCTGATTTTCAACTCGAGCGGTGACTTCATCTAGCTTAAGTCGTCAGTAGCGAGCATGGCATCCACCATGCTCGCTACACTGCCTGACCTGCCAACAAACTTTACCAATGCCCGACACCACCTCCGAACCGATGCGCCTTACCCATCGTGTCGCCCAATTGTTCGGTTGTTCACGCGACGATGCGGAACACTACATTCGCAATGGCTGGGTCACGGTCAACGGCGTCGTCGTCGAAGCCGCGCAGCACATGGTTACCCTCGAGCTGGTCGAATTACACGGTGGCGCGCGCCTCGAGCCAGTGGAGCCAGCCACGATTATTCTGCACAAGCCTTCCGGCTTCGATGCCATCAGTGGTGCCAATCCCGCTGCATTGCTGGTCACACCAGAAAACCGATGGGCGGATGACCCATCCGGGATTCGCCCGCTACAACGCCATTTTCATCGTCTGACGCCGCTGGTGCCATTGGATGCCGAGTCCAGCGGGTTGCTGGTATTCACCCAAGACGGTCGCGTGTGGCGCCGACTGAGCGAAGACGGCGACGAAATCGAGCATGAATACCTGGTCGAAGTCAGTGGTGAGATCGCCGCTTATGGGTTGCGCAAGCTCGCCCACGGTTTGCGCTACAACGGCCGCGCCTTACCGCCATGCAAGGTCAGCTGGCAAAACGAGATTCGCCTGCGCTTCGCAATCAAGGGCGTGCAAGGCGGCCAGCTGCCGGACATGTGCGCACAAGTAGGGCTTGGTGTCGTAGCGATCCGCCGTTTGCGTATCGGTAAAGTACCCATCGGCAAAGGCCCCGATGGCGCGATGCCGCCAGGGCAGTGGCGTTATCTTCCGGTTGGCGAAAAGTTCTGACCCTGGCGCATCACAACCGATCGCGTCCCTGCGTCTTCTAACGATGTGCCAACGCGTATTCGATGCCGGCGCATACTACCGCTACCTGCGCGTCATTGCACTGCTGCGGTGTAGCACGCGGGCTATCTGGGTAGACTTCGGTGGTGGTCTTATAACGCGCGCCGCTGACGCTGGCACACAGGCCCAATGGCTTTAGTGCGTATTCGATGACGCCGGGCGCAACCACGGCCGAACCAATGATCTCGCCGTTCGCATCGGCCGGCGCGATATGGGTGACTTTGCAAACCGCGTCAATCATCGCTTGCTGGAATCCGGGTTGCGGTGCTTCGCTGTCGTCCACCAGATAGAAGCCATCGGGAATCAGGC
The DNA here is from genome assembly GCA_038242955.1 of Lysobacterales bacterium. GTDB lineage: Bacteria > Pseudomonadota > Gammaproteobacteria > Xanthomonadales > Xanthomonadaceae > Thermomonas. The sequence continues at coordinate 64,711 of JBBSRO010000004.1, read as the reverse complement.
CGGGTTCAAACAGCTTGCCATCGCGCGCGGCAAGCGCCGGGCGAAATTCCGACTCATCGCTATCGGTGGTTTCATGCAGGTCGATGTGCATCAGCACACGATCATGCAGCGGCGCGAACAGTTGCATCAGCGCTGCTGCTTCCTGCGCTGGGCTGTTTTCGTGAAAGCAGCGATTGGGGTCGAGCACATCCGAGTTCCAACGCTGGATACGCTCGTAACCCCACGGACTGACGCACGGCGCCACCAGCAGGTTGGCACGGCCGGCATACTCGCCCGCTTGTTTCTCCACGAACTGCAGGGCGCCAAACACGCCACTGGTCTCGTAACCATGCACGCCACCCGTCACCAACATGATCGGTAGATCATCCTGCCAATCGCGACTCCGGATCGCATACAGCGGAAAGCGGCCCGCCGGATAATCCAGCTCACCGTACTGTTCAACGTCGAAGTCGGCGCGCAGGCGATCAATGACCGTCACCACGTCATCGGCATAGCTGCGCTGCACGCGCTGGCTTGCGCGCCATTCGACGTTTTCGGCATCGCCCCAAGGCTGGCCGGCGGTACCTATCGGATAGTGGGAAAGATTCGTCATGTGGTGTGACCTCCGGAGATCGCGCAGTTGATGTTGCGCGTGGAATTCAATGGCCGGGTTCGGCTTCGGGCAGCTCGGGCAATGATGGAATCGCCAAGCTTCGTGCGGGATCACCGGTCGTGCCGGTGCGCATGTTTGGCGGGATATGGCCAACATCGCCCACCGTAATGACCTTGAAACGACCATCAGCTTCAATACGGATAGTAGTGATGCTGGCATGGCCCACCGACATTTCCAGCCAAGCCTTGGTATCAACGCCAAGAGCGCGAGTGACCAAGTAGCGGATCACGTTGCCGTGGCAGACCAGCATATCGGCTTGGTCACCAGCACTTGCTGGCTTGAACAAGCGAGCGAACACACGGTCGAGCCTGTCCTTGCATGCGATCAGATCGGCTGGCTTTTCGTCCTTGGTCGCCTCGCTGCGCCGGGTCGGCGGCGTGCATTCGGCAAGATCGTCGAGAACTTCGAATTTGCGAGCCGGAAAAACGCCTGCGATGACCGCTGCGGTATTCCGCGCCCGCTGCATTGGGCTGGCGTAGAGGTGATCGAAGTGCACCGGCAAACCCATCAACGCAGCCCCAGCAAGACGTGCCTGCGCGACACCAATCGGCGACAGCGGCGGACCGACTTCCTCCGCAATGGAAGGGTCTGCCGCGTAATTCCCGTGGCGCACCAGAACAATCGTCCGCATCGCCGGCGCTTCCGGCTCGGCGGCAGGTGCCGGTGCAGTGATGGCGAATGAGAGGACTACGCAGCCCAAGGCAAGAAGAAGTCTGTTCATCACCCAAGTATCGCAAACAAACGCACATGACCGAAGCGCACTTGCATCGCCCAGTCGTAACGCGAGAAAGACCAAGGCTTGGTCGCTAGGAATGGATCTGGGCGACACAGGAATTGGCACGCTTCCTGCTCAACCGCGACATGGACCGCAGCAACGCCTGCCCGCACAGTGGGTGTATAACTGACCTCGTGCATCGCGCCATGCGCATTCACGACTGGAAGCACAGCCTCACCGACATCAAGGATGATCGACCAGTGATAAACGGGGGTTATTTTGAAATCAATCGCACTGAAACTGCTTCTAGCGCTCGCCTGCCTAACGCCTGCAATGGCTTTGGCGCAAACCGCAGACGATGAGTTCTTCTCCGATTGCCCTGCCTTTTCAATTGATGACAGCGTATCCCTCCAGTGGGAAACGATGCGCGCCCCCGGAATGCTCTTTTGTCGCGCTGTGCGGAAGGACGGCAGCGAAGCCTTTGCACTCACCTTCAGCCGCGAATCGCCGTTCAGTCCAAAACGAGTTGATCGCGCGGAAGTTGGCATTTTCAATGACCAACGCGTGCAGTGGTACCGAGCCTCGATTGTCACGGCTCGGGATGCAATGGTGCGAGAGGCGCTAATTGATTTTGGCGAGGGCCACGTCTTGCACATCTCGATGCGAGCCAACGATGCCCAGACGCTTGCACGCCAACAACGCGACGTACTGGCATTGCCGTTCCCGTTCAAGCAGCAAATTGCCAAGCGAAACTGAGCCCCGCACAAGAGGTGGGACCGTGGATTGCCTGACTTCCCCACGCGATCGCAGCTAGTCCTCTTCTTCGGCCTTCGCCTGCCGGCCCTGTTCACGGATCAGTGCTTCCTCGCGGGCGTCATTGATCGCATGGCGCACGCTGTCAAGATCGACGTAGGATTCGTCGTGTACGAATGTGCCCGTCAGTTCTGAATCCGGCTGCAGCGCACCTGCCTCGAACAAAGCCCAAATTTCCTCGCCATACCACGTCTCCAGCAGGTCTGGTGCCCAACGGCCCAGGCTTGCGGTGAGGTTGTTGACGTCGCGCAACAGCATCTGCCGCGCCGCGTTGTTTCCGGCGGCGTTGACCACCTGCGGGAAATCGATGACCACTGGACCATCCTCCCCGACCAACACATTGTAAGCAGACAGGTCACCATGGATCAGGCCACAACACAGCATCCGCACCACTTGCCGAACAAGGATCTGGTGATAGTCGCGGGCTTCATCCGCTGTCAGTTCGACCTCGCCTAGCCGTAACGCCGAGAAACCGCCGGCATCCGTGATCAGTTCCATCACCAGCACCCCGTGGAAATAGCCATACGGCTCGGGCACCCGCACGCCGGCATCGCGTAACTGATACAGAGCATCTACCTCGGTGTTTTTCCAGGCAGTCTCCTCCTGCTTGCGACCGTACTTGCTGGCCTTGCCGACGGCGCGGGCCTGCCGGCTACCGCGCACCTGGCGCCCTTCCTGGTACTGCGTGCGCTGCTTGAAGCTGCGTTGTGCCATGTCCTTGTAGACCTTCGCGCAACGCACATTGTCGCCACTGCGGACCACATACACCGCAGCCTCTTTGCCACTCTTGAGTGGGCGCAGCACTTCATCTATGACGCCGTCATCGATCAGCGCCTGCAGGGCATCTGGAGTCTTCATTCGTATCGGGCGAGTTTGGCGGGCGCTGACGAAGCAGAACGGGTGTGCATTGTTGCAGCAAATATCCATCATGGGCGCCCCCATGGATGCGACAGCACCCTACGCGTGCGCGATGTCATTGCTCCGCTGTACCCTGAGCAGTCCGTTTTCGAGCCCGCAGCATCCATGCAGCGCTATTCCGGCCCACTCCTCACCCACGCAGTCGCCGATGGTTTGCTCGCCGCACGCGATGCCGGCGCACCTACCTGGAGCGGTTCGTTCGACCTCGGGATGTCGAAAGACGACGTCATACTTCGCGCGGATTCGTGGGCGTGGCGCGGTCAAGGCCATCCCTACCCTGCCAAGCTCAAGGACCGCACGATCTATTACCGCGACGATGAGGACTTCGTATCCGTGTCGCGCTATACCAGTTCACTGATCAAGCTGGTACCCACCCACTGGGGGGCGCCGACCTTCGAAATAGACGGCATCAAGATGCTACCGACCTCGAAAGAATCGCCACTCGACGACGCGCGACGCAAAGTGGCACTAGTACAACCACGCGGCAAGGTCATCCTGGATACCTGCGGAGGGCTGGGCTATTTCGCCGCGTGCTGCCTGGATGCAGGCGTGGCCCAAATCCGTTCGTTCGAAAAGAATGCGGACGTGCTGTGGCTGCGCACGCTCAACCCGTGGTCACCGGATCCTGATGCACCCAGCAGCAGAGATCGCATGCAACTCATCCATGGTGATGTGACGTTGGCCATACTCGACATTTCCGATGCCAGCGTGGATGCACTTCTGCACGACCCACCGCGTTTCGGCATCGCAGGCGAATTGTATTCGCAGGCCTTCTACGACCAGCTTGCGCGCGTGTTGCGGCGCGGTGGCCGGCTGTTCCACTACACCGGCAGCCCGAACAAACTCACCAGCGGCCGCGATGTGCCCCGCGAAGTCCTGAAGCGACTGGAGAAAGCCGGCTTCAAAGCCGAACGTGCACTGGACGGCGTACTTGGAACGAAACGCTAGCTGTCTCGAGCTGTCCTAGCGTGCTCGCATTGATCTGGACTGCGACTGATCCATGTCATTGGCAGCTGCCCACCTCACGACCATGCTGGCAACACCACAATCACGTTCCACTCCGCATGCACACGTTCGAGCTGAATCCAACCAAGAGAATTGCCTTGCCTTCGATCGAAGTCGATTCTGCGCTGATCGCGCCCGGACTTGGGCTGGAACCCGCCGAGTTCAAGCGCTTGCTGGAGACCGGCAAGATCCGCGTGCTGTGCGAGCGTGGCACTGGCCAGGATGCCGGCTCTTATCGAGCAAGCTATTACTTGGGCGATCGACGCGTGAGACTGCTGGTTGATGCAGCCGGCTGCCTGTTGCAGGATCCGGAGATTCGCGACGCAGAAAGCGCAGCGCAAGATCGTTAGAGCATCCGTTTCAGGGTGTCGTCCTTTCGCCAAAAGTGGTGCCAAAGCGCCGCAAGCACATGGATGCCGATGACCCAGTAGAAGACGGTGCCAATCGTGCCGTGCAGGTCTTCAAGGGTGTGCGCCAGGTCCTTGTTCTCTGCCAACAGCGCGGGCAACGCAATCTTGGTGAATGGAATAAGCACCGCTTTGCCATCTGTCCATGCAGTGGCCAACCCAAGCATCGGCTGGACAAGGAAGAACAGATAAAGCGCCACGTGCAATGAGGCGCCTGCCAGCGCATTCCAGCGATCCAGCACTGGCGTCACCGGCGGCGCACCATGCCGGCGACGTATTAGCAGACGCCAGCAGGCAAGCACGAAAATCGTAAGACCGGTCCAGAAATGGCCTTGCACCATCGTCGCGCGGCCCACGCTGCCACGCGAAAATAATCCACGCTGCTCGATCAGCAGATACGCCACGGCAATCAGCAATGCCATCAACCAATGCAGGCGACGCTGGGCGGGTGTGAAGCGTTGCGAGATAGCGGACATAAGCTGGGCCGGGTGGATGGAATGTACCTACGCTAGCGCATCTAGCCTCGGCATGCAGCCCACTGCAGCACAAGCATTACGCCGTGCGCCCCTGCTCGACCGTCAAGGCCGTTGAATGGCGCGAACACAAACTCCGCCGAACCTGAAATTTACCGTGACGATTCCTGTACCAACACATCGGTCCGCTCGACGATCAACTCCTCGCTCAGCGTGTCTTCGATGGATTGGCGCGCCCCATCTCGCCCATTGCCGTTCGCGGACCGCGCGAGTTCCTCGTGATCCCAAGCCGACTGGACATCGCGCCAACCCACTGTCACCCGGAAATCCCACTGCTCGTTGCCAGCGCTGGTGCGTGGCTGTGTCATGCGGATCCACAGGATGCGGCCCTTGGCTTTCTCCTCCTGCAATGCAGGCAGTCTGTTCTTCTTGAACAGCGCGATGAACTGGCTGGTCTTGCCCGGCCTGACCCAGAACGTATGTTCCATCACAAATGGCCTGTCCTGCTCTGCGCCGAAGGCCAGTGGCGTCACGAGCATCAGCACTGAAAGTAGAAGAACGCGTGTGTGGCGTTGCATGAGGCTTCCCCTGATTTGCATCCCGGACTTGATGCACCAGTACCCAGAGGGGAAAGGATAAGCCATGAAGCAAGATTTCATCGGATGGAAATTACCCATCTACACGCACCGTCAACGCAACCTCAAAGAGACTGCATCAATGGATAGCAGATCAAGTAAACCGGATTCACCGTGGTGGACGTTGCAGCGCAGTGACGACTGCATCGTAGCCACGGCCATTCATGATGGCGGGGGACTGCGCCCCGATTGCGCGGCCCGCATGCAGCTGTGTGACGACGATCGACTTCGCGAGGAAGACCCTAATACTGGCGACGCGATCGCAGCGATCCCAACGCATTTGGTGGTACATCGCTCACGCTTCGAGGTAGATCTCAATCGCGCCAGGGACCAGGCGGTCTACCGCACGCCCGACCAGTGTTGGGGTCTGCAGGTATGGAACGCGCCCCTGACCGACACGGTAGTTGCGGGGTCGCTTCGCCTGCACGATGCCTATTACAGGATGTTAGGCGAGCAACTGGATGAGATCGTAGCGGCCCATGGTCGGTTCGTCCTGCTCGACGTGCACAGCTACAACCATCGGCGTGATGGGCCGGCGGAGGATCCCACGCCCCAAGCTGAAGCTCCCGACGTCAACATCGGAACATTTTCGATGCCGCGTGATCGTTGGTCGTTCGTCGTGGATCCCATGATCGAGGCGATGCGGATCTTTGACTTCAATGGCCGGAAGCTCGATGTGCGTGAAAACGTGGCGTTCCAGGGCAAGGGTGAGCAAGCACGGTTCGTTCATGAGCGTTACCCGAACACGGGTTGCGCGATCGCCATCGAGTTCAAGAAGTTTTACATGGACGAGTGGACGGGTGAAGCCTGTCCCGATGAGCTTGCGGCGATGCGCCGTTTCATGACGCAGGCGGCCGATGCCTGCAGGGCGGCTTTGGATGATTGATGAGACATCGGATAAAAATAAAGCTACCGGGAAAAAGAACACGAAGATCGCTCCCGATGCACGCCTAGGTAGCGCCGCTGCTTGGTTGCAACCACTTCCGGACGGTGGGCGCGTCTATATCGATCGACCCCTGCCGTTCCTTGTTTTGAACCGTCATGAACAAGACGATGCCTCGGGTTTGGCACCCCGGGTCGCGACCATCTGCCCTTCCAACATCGTCTGGCCAGCGCAAGAGGAGGCAGATGCCGCCGCGATGGAAACATTGCGCCGCGTCTTTGTACAGCGGCGCAGCGATAGCCAGCAATTCTTGGTCGTCACGCTTTACGACCTGCCTATCGACGACAGCCTGGATGATGAGAGTACCCGTCTGGAACCGTTTCGCTATGTAATTGGCGCGAGTGCAGACGCACCGGCTCAAGCTGGCGTGAAGTGCCTCTCGCATGCGCTTGGCAAGGTCTGCATAGACATGCGCAATCCAAAGATCGAGTCTATCGACCATGCCGTTGAAGAACCCGCATTCGCAGCGCTGCTGGATGAAGTCGAGGGGATTTCTCAGCTCACGCTTGGAATCCCGCAGATCCACCGGGTGCGCGGTGAGGATGGGCAAGCGTACCCGCTGATTCGCGATGCCATGGAGACCGCAACCTTCGATGCGGTGCTGCAGGCATGTGCTTCCTTCATCCACGAAACGACCCCCGGGGAACAGCGTCATTACCGCGCTTACGGTCGCAGCCGCATGGTAGAGGCTGCGCTGCAGGTGGATCGTTCGCTGGACAGGATCAGCCGATCATTCGACTTCCTGCTCAGCGTCTCGCCCATCAATACGACCCAGGCCTATGACCAGTTTCTTTCGGACAAGTGCGCGAAACCGCCGAAGTTTCAATACCGCCCGCTGACCGTTAGCCCGGTGCAAACCAAGCGTGCGCTTTATGAAATTGACGTGCACGCCGCCGAGGATCCAGTGCTTGAGGAACTCTTCAACGAGAAGCGTCGCGAACTCGACTTGCAGCTGTTGATGCTGCAAAACCGTAATACACCAGATTTTCGCTACAGTTCGCTGCTCCAATACGGTCCGGTCGAGTCGCCACTGCTGGCGCAGGCGCATGCAATCCTCACGCAAGTGCAGCCCGGCTCGCGCCCATCAGGAGACTGCACACGCGTGGATTGCCACGCAGTGCAATCGGCTGCGCAAAAAATCATCAGCGGATATCAGGCGCGATACCCTGGATTCAACGCCGAAGTGGCGCTGCGCGAAGACATCGGCATGGGTCTGATGGTCACTGGCCAGTCTCTGCTTATATCGACTGCCTCTCGCGTTCCGCGTGGTCGCCTGGATGCGCTGTTGCAACATGAGATTGGCGTGCACGTGGTGACGGCCGTGAATGGCAATCGCCAGCCGTTGGGCATTTTTGGTGCGGGGCTGGCCAATTACGAAGGCTTGCAGGAAGGACTGGGCGTGTTCGCCGAATTCATGGTGGATGGGTTGACTGAGGCGCGCATCCGGCTACTGGCCGCACGCGTCGTTGCGGTGGAAGCCATGTTGTCAGGCGACGGGTTCGTAGACTGTCACCAGATGCTGAATCAAATGTATGGGTTCTCCGAAAAGGCTGCATTCAATATCGTCGCCAGGATCTTCCGCTCTGGTGGCCTCACCAAAGACGCGATCTATCTGCGCGGCCTGAAGCAAGTGTTCGATTTCATCGCTCAAGGCAATGAACTCGCGCCGCTATGGTTCGGCAAGATCGCCGAGCACCACGTTCCTATCGTCCATGAACTGCAGGAACGCGGCCTGCTGCACCCACCCCTGGCCACGCCAGAATTTCTATCCCGTCCAGTTGCCAGGCGCCAATTGGCACGCATTCGCGACGGTGCTTCCCTCATCCATCTGATCTCGGAGCCTTCCCCATGCTGATCGCTTTCTTCGTCAATGCCATGGAAGACGAATATCCCCGCTACACCACTACGCTTTTGGCCCACGAAGCAGCACGACGAGGCCACGAAGTTTGCTACATCACGCCGGGTGACTTTGTACTTAGCCCGGACGACATGATGCGTGCACACGCCCGCTTCGCCGGGACGCCTAAGGCTCGCAAGTCGCCGGCTCGCGCCACTGCAACCAAAGCCACCAAGATTGCGAGCAAGAAGACCGCCACCAAAACGGCCACGAAATCCGCTGCGAAGAAGGCCACTAGCATTGGGTCGTTAGCAGATGCGGCCGACCTAGGCGCCTTTCTCAAAAGCGTGAAGAGCAACGGCAGTGTAAAGCTGATCGATGTCGCGGACATTGATGTCCTGATGCTGCGCAACGATCCGTCGAACGATGCCACTGAGCGCCCGTGGGCCGAAACCATCGGCATCCAGTTCGGCCGCCGGGCCGCGCAACAGGGGGTGCTGGTATTGAACGATCCATCCAGCTTGTCGAGAGCAATCAACAAGCTCTACTTCCAGGGATTCCCGCGCGAAGTGCGCGCAGAGACCCTCATCACTCGCTGCGCCGACGACATCAAGGAGTTTGCCAAGAAGCATGACGGCAACATCGTGCTGAAGCCCCTTCAAGGCTCTGGAGGACAAGGCGTCTTCCTGGTGAACAAGAAGTCATCCTCGAACTTGAATCAGATGATCGAGGCGATCAGCCGCGACGGCTACATCATTGCCCAGACCTATGTTCCGGAGGCTGAAAAAGGCGATATCCGCCTTTTCCTGATGAACGGCGAACCACTAGAAGTCGACGGTAAATATGCAGCCATGCGTCGGGTCAACTCCGAAGGCGACATGCGCAGCAACATCCATGCTGGCGGCACCGCGAAGCCGATCAAGATCACCGAACGGCAGCTGCGGGTGGCAGAGCTGATTCGCCCGAAGCTGCGCGAGGACGGCATGTTCCTGGTCGGCATCGACATCATTGGTGACGTAATCCTTGAAGTGAACGTATTCAGTCCCGGCAATCTTTTTTCATGCAGCGAAATGGCAGGCGTCAACTTCGCTGGTACCGTGATGCAATCGATTGAGCGCAAGCTGGAAATCCGTGATGAGTTCCCCGGCCACTTCGGTAACTGCTCTCTCGCGATGATGTAACGCAAGCGGCCATCACGGGACTTCAAACCCACTTCACCCAGCCCCCATCGACGCCACACGGTGAGCGGCCATCGTGTTCCCTACGCCAAGCGCCGGGGACAGCATGCAAGTCATTCCAATAGAAGAGAGACCCGATTCTGGATTCGATTTCGACGTGATCATTGTCGGTGCAAGTTTTGCCGGCGCTGCCTGCGCCATTGCAGCGGCGCAACGTGGATTGCGGGTCTGCGTGCTGGAGCGCAAGCGCGACCCCGGCGACAAGTTGAGCACGACCGGCATCATCGTCAAGGAAGCTGCCGAACACACGCTGCTGCAACGGCTACCAGCGCATATGACCCGGCGCATCGAAGCCGTGCGCCTCTACGCGCCCAATCTGAAGCAGGTGGCGTTGGCCGCACCCGGCTACTACTTTTTGGGCACCGATACGCCCGCGGTCATGCGCTGGTTGGCCGAGACCATGCGCGCGCACGGCGTGGACCTGCGCCTTGGCTGTGCCTTCACTGATGCAGAACGCATGACCGATGGCTGGCAGATCCCCGGCGCGGGAACCACGCGCTACCTGGTCGGCGCAGACGGCGCACGCTCACGGGTGGCGCGGCGCTCAGGGCTGGGTGAGGTGAGCCAGTTCCTTTACGGCATCGAATACGAATTCCCCGGCGCGCGGCTGGCCATGCCTGATGCCCTGCACTGCTTCATCAGCAAGCGTTACGCGCCTGGCTATATCGGCTGGCTGGCACAGAACCCGACTGGCGTGCAGGCTGGACTGGCGCTGCGCCACGACCCCGCCAATGCATGCGTGCCGGATATAGACGGCTTCCTGCTCCGCGTGGGTATGGCCGGTGGACTGCCACGTCACCTGAGGCCAGGCCCGACCCGCGCCGGTTTGATCCCGTGTAGCGGGCCCGTTTCAGTGCTTGCGCGTGATCGCGCAATCCTCACTGGCGATGCCGCGGGTATCGTCTCGCCGGTCACCGCCGGCGGCATCCATGCAGCCTGGGATCACGGCTGGGCAGTCGGTCGCGGCATCGCTGCGAATCTGCGCGACAAGGGACCGCCAGCCGAACAAGTCGCGATTGATGCCGCTCCACGCTTTCGAGCCAAGCGCGCACTCCGCTGGGCGTACGATCGTCTGCAATTCGACTGGCCATTCGACTTGCTGCTGCATTCGCCACCGCTGCGCTGGGCAGCGGAGCAGGTGTATTTTCACAAGCGGCGATGCTGACAACAGGCATTCCAGCTCACTTAGTCGACATCAGTACCCTGCAGATCATCCGGCTGATAGTCGTAGTCCAACAGGTCGCCTGGGGCGCACTCAAGCACTGCGCACAACTTGGCCAGCGTCCGGAAGCGAATGCCCTTGACCTTGCCACTGCGAAACAGCGACAGCTGGGTCTCGCTGATACCGACTTGCCCGGCCAATTCGCGCGCCTTCATGCCACGGCGGGTCAGCATTTCATCCAGCGTCACCCGAATTGGCATCAGAAAATCTCGTCCAATTCAGCCTGCAGTTCGCGTGCTTGGTCGACCAGACGCGCAAGCAAGATCAACGCGGCGCCCACCACGCCCAGAACGATGCCAGACAGGTCGAAGTACAGATAGCCGCCCTGCCCGCCAACGATCATTCGGCTCAGGTTGGTCACCAGGAACACATTCAACAGCGCGCCGACCAGCACGCCGATGCCGATCTGCCGCATCGCGCGGGCCACTGTGGGATGAAACATGCGGCCGCCAGCGAGATCGGCCAACGCACGCTGCACGGCCCACAACGCCCACAGGTAACCAAGCGCAGGCAACCCAGAGACCAGCATCGACAACGTTTGACGCATGCCGGTGCGAGCCCACATGCCGTCCGCATGCCAACTGGGCAATCCAATCAAACCCACTGACAGCATCAACGCCAAGCCAAAAAATACGATCAGCGTGGCGATGCGCAGTAAGCGACATTGGGCCCTGAAACGGTGAGGAAGCGTCATCGGCACGAACTCTTGGCAGTCAAGTGAGGTCTGGAGAATTTTAACCTTGACTTAAAGTTTTTGCTTGGGTTAATTTAAGTCTAACTTAAATTTAAAATTTGACCCGTCATGTCGAATGCGATCGAAACCCATAGCCTCACCCGCCGCTTCGGCGACCGAACCGCGGTAGATGCGGTCAGCCTGACCGTGCCGGAACGCAGCATCTACGGCTTTCTCGGCCGTAACGGTGCCGGCAAGACCACCACAATCAAGCTTCTGCTGGGCCTGCTTCGCCCGGATGCCGGCAGCGCGCGGGTGGCTGGCATCGACATCGCCCGTGATCGCATCGGCGCCGCACGCAAGGTTGGAGCGCTACTTGAAGCACAAGGGTTTTACCCGAACCTTGCCGGCCGCGAGAACCTCGATCTCAGCCGTCGCCTGCTAGGCCTGCCTGCAACCGAAGTTGATCGCGTGCTGGAAGTGACTGAACTTGGGACGCATGGCCGACGCCGCGTTGCAGATTACTCGCTGGGCATGCGCCAGCGCTTGGGGCTGGCCCGCGCAATGCTCGGCGCGCCGCCTGTGCTGATTCTGGATGAACCCACCAACGGACTGGACCCGGAAGGCATCGCCGACATGCGTGGCTTTTTGCGCGAGTTGCCGACGCGCACGGGTGCGACGGTATTGCTGTCCAGCCACTTGCTGGGCGAGATCGAACAGACTGCGACCCATATCGGAATCCTCAGCCATGGCCGACTGGTGCTGGAAGGCGCGCTGGCTGACCTCAAGGCCGGGCTGGCGTCCGAGGTCGCCATTGAAACCGACACGCCCGAACGCGCATTGGCCATCGCGCGTGAGCATGGCTTCAATGTCGCCCAAAGCGACGACACATTGATCGCCAGTTTCGCGCCCGGCGAGGAAGTCCGTGCCGGCACTGCCGCACTCAACCACGTGTTGTGCGTGGCCAGCATCCGCATTCATGCGCTCGCCCCACGCCAGCGCACGCTGGAAACCCTATATCGCCAAGCAGCACTATCCATCGCGCATGCGCCTGTCCTGCCCTGATCTGGAGTCTTCTATGCCAATCTTTCATGCGCCCCGCTTCGGCACCGCACTGGCGGTCGAGGCCTACAAGCTGCGCCGCTCGTTAGCCCTTCTGCTGGCGGCGGTTGCACCGCTGCTGATCGCGATATTCGTGTTCTTCAACCAACTGCAAATGGACAAGCCGACGCAGTGGGAGATGGCATTCAAGTCGTCCGCTGCCATCTGGGCGTTCTTCATGCTGCCGATGAGCGTAACCGCCCTCACTGCGCTTATCGCCAACAGCGAACACGGCCCGCACGCATGGGATCACTTGCGCGCATTGCCATTACCGCGTTGGCATTTGTATGCCGCGAAGGCAGCGTGCGTGTTAGGTGTCGTGTTGTTGATGAGCATTGCACTGGCGCTGATGACTTGGCTTGCGGTGCACGTGGCAGGTTGGTGGAAACCGACTGTCGCCGCTATCGGCACGCCCGACATCGCGGCTAATCTGTCGTTGCTCGGTCGCATATTCCTGGCAGCATGGCTGCTGGTCGCGGTACAGCTTTGGATTGCACTGCGCTACGCGAGTTTCGTGCCCGGGCTCGCAACCGGGATTGGCGGCACATTCTTCGCCGTTGTCGCGACCTCGGCAAAAATCGGCGCGTTCCTGCCTTGGCAAATCCCAGTCAACCAACTCGCTTCTGATCCAGCCCGCGCGCAGCTTGCATTGCTGTTTGGCTTCGCCGGTGGTTGCATCGCATTGATCGCGATGACCTGGCATCTCTGCCGGCGCGAGGTGTTGTGAGTGCGCGGCGCAATACTTGGCGCGCACGCCGCAGCGACTTGGTTTGACCGCAAGCAGCCCGGCCGCCTCGAGGCGGCCCATGGAAACACCCAGGAGCCCCAGTGATGAAAACCCTCGACATGATTCTGGCCGTGCAGAAGAAGCTGGGTTTAGAAGCCGATGGGCGCCCAGGCCCGCAGACATGGGGAGCCATCTATCAAAGCATCGTGCGTCCACAAGCAAACCCGCACGTTGCGTTCACTGCATCCAAGGACCAGGCCAATGACCGCAGCGAGCGTGTCATCGCCACGCTCCTGCCCCACGTCCGTCCCTATGCACGTGCGCTGTTCTTCAAGGCTCGTGAGCTGGACATCACGATCAATATCATCAGTGGCATTCGCACCTTCGCGGAGCAAGACCGGCTCTATGCAAAGGGACGGACTGCACCGGGAGCCAAAGTCACCAATGCACGCGGCGGGTACTCGAACCACAACTTCGGACTTGCGTTCGATGTAGGCATTTACAGCGGCAATCGATACTTGCCGGAATCTCCGCTCTACAAGGCCGTCGGCGCGCTGGGCATGGAACTGGGCTTGGAATGGGGCGGAAACTGGAAAACGATTGTCGATCAACCGCATTTCCAGCTACGCCCCGCATGGGCTGCGGACATGGAGGAACGCACGATGCTGGCTGAACTGCGCAGGCGCACGGAGATTGGGGAAGACATCGCTTGACTGAAATCTCGATGTTCATGCGGCCATGGCCAAGGCAGGCCACTGCCCGCGTAGCACGCCACTTACATGCTGCCTGGCCGTGCTCAAAATCACTCGATGCGGCCCGCGTCATTAGCTGCAATCAGTCAGACACGATTACCCCGTCGAGAAGCGTCACCACGCGATCGCATGCGTCCGAAATACGTGTGTCATGGGTCACCAGCAGCACCGCGCAGTCAAATTTCTCATTTGACCGGCGAAATAGTGCGAACACTTCATCGGCAGACTTGCTGTCCAAGTTGCCAGTAGGCTCATCCGCTAGCAGCAAAGCGGGCCGGGTCACCAGTGCGCGCGCTACGGCGACACGCTGTTGTTGCCCACCGGAAAGTTCACCGGGCTTGCGGTCGGCATACGCTTGCATCCCCACTTCCGCCAGAAGCCCGCGGGCCAGGTCAGTGTCGGCGACGGAAGGACGGCCCTTGGCCACCATCAATGGCATCAATATGTTTTCGAGTGCAGAGAATGCAGGGATCAGGTGATGGAACTGGAACACGAAGCCGATCGCACTTCCGCGCAAAGCCGTGCGGCGCGCATCGTCCATGTCGCGGGTTGGCTCACCCAGCAGGAACAGTTCGCCGGCGGTGGGCACGTCAAGCAAACCGATGATATTGAGCAGTGTGCTTTTCCCCGACCCCGATGCACCCACCAATGCAGCGAAATCATGGCGGGCCAAGCTCATGTCCAGCCCGTGCAGGACCTCCACCTCGTTCGGCTTGCCGACGTTGTAGGACTTCCGCAATCCCCGCAAGCGCAGCACGGGCTGGGCAGGATCATGCATTGCGGATGGCCTCCACCGGATCCATGCGGGCCGCGCGGCGCGCAGGGATTGCCGCAGAAATGATGCCAGTCACGGTGGCCAACAACGATGCCCCGAGCAACAACATCGGATTCAACGGAATGAAGAACAGGCCGGGGCCAAGATTGTTGAACAGCCACACCATTCCATAGCCTGACAAGCCGCCGATCAGCGAACCACCCAAGCCAAAAATGCCGCCCTGGATCAGGAATACCAACAGCATCTGTCGGCGCGTGATGCCCATTGCGCGCAAGATGCCCACTTCACGCGTGCGTTGGATCACGCTGACAAACAGCACGCTGGCGATGCCCAGTGCGACCGAGATCGCCACGAAGAAACTGATCATCTGGGTGGACAGGCTTTGCGACTTCAGCGCATTCATTAATTGCGCGTTGGTCTGGATCCAGCTCTCTGCCTTCAATCCGGTCAAGCGCGAAATGCGTGCGGCCACCGTATCGGCAGCGAAGATGTCGCGCACAGTGACATCGATAACCGTTGCCGCGCCTGGCAGGTTCAGCAGCGACTGCGTCTGTTTCATGTCCAGGTAGACGTAACGTGCATCCAACTCACGCACGCCGAGCTCGAAGATGCCGGCAATATTCACCACGCTGCCGCTGCCCTGCCCCGCATCCAGCCGCAGCTTGTCACCCACGGTCACGCCGAGGTCATGGGCAAGCTGGCTACCAATGACTGCGTCGCCGGCGCCGACGCGCAACTGGCCGGCGATGATGTCATCGCCAAGCGGCAGGATTCGCGTGTAGCGCGCTACGTCGATGCCGACTAGGGCCACGGACTCCACTGCTTCACCGCGACGCGCCAGCGCCGGCCCTGACACGATCGGCGACACCGCAGTGACGTCGGGCAACACATCTAGCGCATCGCGCACTTGCTGCCAGTTGTTGATCGAACGCAACCGTTGCGCGCGCGGGGTCTCAAGAATCAGTTGCATCACGCCGGCCGGCGGTGGCGCCACGCGATTGAAGTCTTCCGGCGCTTCCACCTTGATGTGCGACTGCGTCCCAAGGGTTCGGTCGATGATGTTGTACTGCAGACCAGTGATCAGCGCCGTAAGAAAGACGATGACGGCGACCCCTACTGCAATCCCGACCAGGATCAACGAGCTCTGGATGCGTCCTTCACGCAAGAATCGGACCGCCAGCGTCCATTCAATCCACATGATCAGTTGAATTGCACCGGCAACTCATTACGACTTGCGTCGCCAGTACCGGTTGTAGGCACAGCATGCTTATCGATGCGGACACGTTGGCCATCGACGACATCAGCGCCGGCATTGGCCAGCACCATATCGCCAGCCCTCACTCCAGCGGTCACTTCCGATGCCGTCAGTCCGCGCAGGCCAAGCGTGACCTCTGTCCGCATCGCCTTGCCGCCGCGCACCAGCCATGCCGTGGCCTTGCCGCCCGCCACTCCGGTCAACGCATCATTGGGAATCACCAACGCGCGATCCCGGCGCCCGGTTTCCACGTTGACCGATACCGTCATGTCCTGCCGCAGTTCTCCAGGCACCGGAGCGACCTTCAGCCGCATGTCCACGGTGCCACGTTGCGGATCCACGCTGGGTGCAATGAAGGCCACGGTTGCCTTGAACGGCCTATCGGGAAATGCGTCGGCAATGCACACAGCAGTCTGACGTAGCGCGACCGCGCCGAGGTTTTTTTCGTCGAGCGGCACCAGCACTTCAGTGTCACCTTGGCGGGCGATCTCGAATAACACCTTTCCCGGCTGGACGACGTCGCCTGGCTCTGCGTTGCGGGTCAGGACGGTTCCGGCCACCTGCGCACGGATAAAGGTTTTGTCCAGCGCCGCCCGCGCAGCCGCTACGCGCTCACGGGCGACCGTTTCGGTTGGCGCACCCGGCCCAAGCACGCCTGCGGCTGCCTGCGCCTGCGCGACGGCGGCGCGTGCTGCGGTTTCTGCTTCGACCGACTGCTCAAGCGTCTCGCGTGCAATCAACTGCTTTTGCAACAGCGTGCGCCTGCGCTGGGTTTCGCGACTGGCCTGCGCCAACTTCGCTTGGGCATCGCGCAATGCTGCTTGCGCCTGGGGTCGCGAGCCTTGCCGAAGCTGGGCCAGTGTCGCTTCTGCTTCGCGCACAGCAGCTTGCTGGTCGTCAGCGCGCAGCACGGCAAGCACATCGCCGGCATCCACGCGATCCCCTTCGCGCACGCGCCGCTGTATCACCACGCCACTGATCTGGCTGCCGACCTGTGCGCGTGAGACTGATACAAGCCTTCCCGTCGCCACCACCGTCTGCACCAGCGGCCTAGCCTTCACCTCATAGACCGCCAGTTTCGGGCCTTGCCAGTGAAGAAAGAGCGCCACCGCCAGAAACACGACAGCCAGCGCCAATGCGATCCAAATGAATGTGCGAGAGATACGCTTCAAGATTGGAATGCCGTTCAGAGCAAGAACCCAGAGTATCGGATATCTATACGCTGCTTCGACAACCTTTGTGATCGGGTAGCAACCATGAACCTACCAAAACCACTACATATACTGATCACTGGCGCGACCGGCCTAGTGGGTCAGGGAGTCCTGCACGAGACGCTTCTGGATCGACACGTGAGCAAGATCACCTTGCTTGGCCGCCAGTCGACCGGAAACAAGGATCCGCGGGTGAAGGAAGTGATCGTTCCAGACTTCGCTGACTTGAGCGCCGTTGAAGACCAACTGGGTGGCGTTGACGCCTGCCTGTACTGCGCAGGTGCGCCGCCGGTTGGAACGCCGGAAGCCGCATACCGGCATGTGACAGTCGACTTAACCATGTCGGTTGCACGCACGCTTGCCCGCCTCAATCCCGGGATGCGGTTCTTGTATGTCTCTGGTGCGAATGCTGATACCAAAAGCTGGCTGATTCCGTTGCGGGTCAAGGGCGAGGCGGAGCAAGCACTCCGCGAGTCAGCACTGCGCACCACGATGCTGCGACCCGGCCTCATCCAGCCGGCTCATGGCGAACGGTCCCCGCATCGCATGCTTCGCGCCCTGTATATCGTGGGCGCACCGCTGATTGGTCTCGGCGCAAGCCTGGCCCCTTCGTTGATGACGAGCACTGCACGCCTCGGGCGCGCCATGCTGGCGGTAGCTCAGATGCCTGAGCCTCCAGCCACCGTGGAGAATGTTGAGATCAACCGACTCGGTACAGAGAAAGGCTGAAGGTGTTGACGCGTTCCTCCGGCTGTTTCGCTATTCAACCAAATTAGCCAGTGGCAGATGCGGATATTCGGCGTGCCGCGACTGGAATGCGCTGATCCCCGGCTTCTGGATCACACCACGATCGATATTAACCGCGCGCTGCAAGGTCTCGTTACCCTCCCACCCCGGGCGTCCTTCCGCCATAGTCGCCATATACACCACGAGTGCAGCGGAGATTGAACGCGATGCGCTCTCCCATAGATAGCTGGGTGTGTGATCGACTGCGTAATAGTCAACCGTCCCCACCTTGAACATGGGTTCCTTGAACGTGGTGGGCTTGGCGAAATAAAACCCCATGCCCTCATCGCAACTCACATCGATGATCAGGCAACCCGGCTGCAGGCAGTCGGCTTCGTCCTCGGTGACAAAATCCACGGGCTGTGCCGGATTCTGGAAGGTGCCGTTGATGATGATGCTTGCCTGAGCGATTAGGTCCGACAAGGGGCTCCGGCTGCCGTCATGCTCGACAACCATCATCCGTGCCTCGTCGTTCACTCCGTTCTCGATGCGGACGTAATGGCAATCCAGCACTTCCTCGCGCACTTCATGGTCAGGCCGCTGGATGCAGATGGTGATGTCGCGGAAGCCATGTGCCTTCAGTGCATAGATCGAACCACGGCTGACCGCGCCGAAGCTGAAGATCAATACCTTGCGCTGGTTGCCGTAATGCCCGTCGATGCCTTTGAGTTGTAACGCATGCAGCACCGCGCAATAACCGGCCATCTCGTTGTTCTTGTAGAACGTATGACGCCCGATGCGGCCCTCCGGGTCCCAGATGTACATGTCCTCGAATGCAATCAGGGTCTGCTGGCGATCAATCGCGGCTTGTGTGATGGCACGTTGCTGCGCGCAATGGACATATCCCCATAGTACGCCGCCATTGCGAAGTTCCTGCAGGTCGGCCAACACGGGTTTTGCAATCACGACGATATCGGATTCCGCCAAAATTTCCGCGCGCGTCGCGACACCTCCGCACTGCTCGGCAAGGACACTATCGGACATGTTGAAAGGTATCCCGTAACCAGTTTCGAAAACCAATTTACGGCGCACGGATTTGGGCAGCCGGCACAGATGGTCAGGGTGGACGGGGACACGGCGCTCGTCGGGCTTGCGTGAAGTGCCGATGATGCCAATCGTCGATTGGCTTGAAGCTGAAGAAATCGGTTGCATGTATTTTCCTGAATTCTCAACGCAGCTGGATGTAGATGCGCGCGAGCAGTGGCCAGGCGATGGATTGTCGAATTCCGCCTTCTGCAAGTTAGGCGCGCTGGCTCAGCGCGGGGAGTGAGCGGCGGTCTAGCGTGGCTGGGTGGCCCTCACGAGGATCACGTCGTGGTGCCGAACCATGATGCGCGGATAGTGGTGACCCGGGTGTGAGTCAATGGCTCACGAGCAGGCGCCAGCCTATGCTCCGGCAGGATGTGCGGCCTCGATATGGAAGTCGACATCGCCAAGTGGAATCGGCCACACAGATGGTGGAGATGTTTCCGCAAAATGTTACCTGTCACTTCAATAACCCAGCAGCTACCGTGCACTCTCAGGGCTACGCCAACGCCACGGAAAATCCTTTGCACGGCTGATGCCTACCCTGGGGCCTATCCTTGGATTGGCTGGAGGCGGCGTTGCATCGGCCTGCACGCTCACTCCGCGATCATCAAGGATGATATCCGCACCATCAAAACTGCCGTCAATACCCATTGCCTGCGCCAGCTTGGCGGGGCCATTGGCCAGCTCACGATCACTGCGTGCCCCACCCCTGGCGACGCGCATCTTTTGGATCCCGGCAATCGGCACGACGGCGCGCAACAATACGCCCCAGCCTTGCCCTTCAGGGCCGCACACCGTGTTGCAGCACCAGTGCATGCCGTAGGTGAAATACACATACAAATGCCCGGCCGGACCAAACATAGTGCGATTGCGTTTGGTCAACCCTCGGAAGGTGTGTGCCGCTGGATCGTCGGCGCCACAGTAGGCCTCCACTTCGATGATCCGCCCTGCACGGCCGTCATCGCGCAGCAGGACCTTGTTCAGTAGCTCGGGTGCAACGGCCGTCGGGTGGCGATCGAAGAAGTCGCGCGGCAATCGCTGCAAGGCGGGCATCCCGGGCATGGTGTCAGCGTTCTTGATGACCGTGTTTCCTGCTCAGTGCTTGAGGAAATCCATCAGGACGATCGCTGCATTGTGTACTTCGTCCTTGGACCCATAGACAAACGTGGTCTTCTGGTTGCCGATCTCGCTTCTCAACCTCGCCACCTGCGCGCAATTATCACGAAGTTCGGCTCGATAGCGCTTTTCGAACTCCATCCACTTTCCAGGATCGTGGCTGAACCACTTGCGCAGCTTCGTACTGGGGGCGATTTCCTTCAGCCACACGTCCACCTGCGCTTTTTCCTTGGTCAGTCCGCGTGGCCAAAGTCTCTCGACAAGAATACGCTTGCCGTCGGTCGCATCCGGTGTCTCGTATACCCGCTTGAGTTCGATTTCCATGCATCAATACCTGTGCCATATCAATCAACAATTAGCGGCTTCGCCAAACGACCAGTGCGCCGGAACCATATTTCTAACGGCACGGTTACCAGTGGCGGGATCGCAGCCAGCAACGCCAGCAACAGTGCCCAGGCAGGCCAACGTAGCCGTGCGCCGACGAATATCGTGGTGGCGAGGTAGAAGAGAAACGCAGCACCGTGCAGGCGACCGAACAGCCAAACACCCAAGTGGCTCCCGTCATTACCGTACTTGAACCACATGCCGATCAACAATCCGGTCCAGGTGATGGCCTCGGTGATGGCGGCCGCTGCAAACAGGCGGCCCTCTTTCGACATTGGATGGACTGGCATTGGCAATTCCATGAAGGGGCGTGCCATTGTCGCCCGGCCGGCGCATGCCGTCGACACGGTTACGCTCAATGCCGGAGAGCGTTCATTTCTTCCACTTTTTCATCACCTGCCTTGGGCTAAACATAGAGCTCCCCACAGGATGACCAAGACCATGGCCGCCAACGCTGAGCTGAAAGCAAAATTCTGGGATGCACTGAACAAGGAACGTACTGCGATGCTGGGCTGCACAGGGACGTTTCCACGTCCCATGACCGCGCAGGTCGAAGACGATCGCGGGCCGATCTGGTTCTTTACCGCACGTCAAAATGACCTGGCAGAAGCCACAGCAAGTAAGCCTCAAGATGGCCTTCTGATGTTTACAGCCAAGGATCACGCCATGTTTGCAACAGTTGGCGGAACCCTGCAACAAGACAACGACCCGGCGGTTATCGAGCGTCTCTGGAATCCCTTCGTGGCCGCTTGGTACACCGGCAAGGACGATCCCAAGCTGCGCCTTCTGCGCTTTGATCCTGGCAATGCGGAAATCTGGCAAAACGCAAGCAGCTTGATTGCCGGCATCAAGATGCTGATTGGCATCGACCCGAAGAAAACCTTCGAAGACGACGTCGCGAAGGTACGGCTCGGCAAGGGCTAAGTGCTCGGCGTTTTCCGGGCGCATGCGGTTTCGGCTTCATAGCCCTTATAGACTATGAAGCCCTCCCCCCGAGGAACCGCCGAATGCGTGCCGAATATTTTTCAGTGCTATGCATGATTACATTTGCCTGTGGCTGCAGCGACCGCTCATCTGCTGACGCGGTCACAGAGCACGCGCCCGTCCCCACGAGCGCGCCAGCGACCAGCGCCGCTTTGGTAAATCAATCCGCCGCGGATGACAGTGCATTCCCGGTGATTCCACTCATTATCATCCCCAGCTTCGTTGGCAGTGGCGAGGCCCAACGCGCGCTGGAAAATTCGATGAAGTCACTCATCGACCCCATCGCCGGAATCACCGTGAGACCGGCCAATTGCGCCACTGATGGCGGGTTGATCAACGAGACCGGCTTTACCAATGTGGATTCGCAAGGCAACCTGCAGCGCATCAGCGAGGAAGGTGTTTTCGAAATCGCGTCTGACGGCAGTGGCTTGTCCGTTGGTGAACATGGTGTGGTCGACGTCAAACCCGACGGCAGCGGCTCGGTGATCAATAGTGCCGGCAGCTTCGAGGTTCGTTCCGATGGGTCAGGCCAGTACATCGGCGAATTCGGCACCATCGAGCTAGACGGGAAAGGGGGCGGTACGTGGGTGGGTGAGCACGGCAGCATCGAAAATCATGGCGACGGCTCAGGCACTTGGGTGGGCGAAGGGGACAATGTCGAGATCCACGCCGATGGCTCTGGCGTTTGGATAGGCGGACCAGATGGCATCGTCGAAAATCGTGGCGATGGCACCGGCACCGTTGGCGCAATCGGACATGAGGTGAAGATGGCGCCGCTGCCGCCGATTCCGCCGGCGGGCCGCTTCCCGTTACTGGACAAATTCTCGGCACCCGGCGCGCCATGTGGTTTCGTGATCACCCTCAGCGATCGCGTGCTGTTTGATTTCGACAAGTCTGATATCCGCCCCGATGCTGGCGATGTCTTGGATACGTTGGCTACCGCTTTGGGCGAAATATCCGTCACCAAGATGGAAATTCGCGGCCATACCGACGCCAAGGGCGACGATGACTACAACCAAGCCCTGTCCGAACGCCGGGCCGAGGCAGTGATGGCCGCATTGCGCCAACGTGGCGCCGCCAGCGATGCTAGCGCCCGTGGTTTCGGTGAGTCGCAGCCAGTGGCATCCAACGCGGTGGACGGCAAAGATAACCCCGGCGGACGCCAGCTGAATCGCCGCGTCGAGATTTTCATACGTACATGATGCAAGTGAAGGACCACCATTCGTGGCGTGGATAATTCGCGTGGACGACTTATCAGGCATGACACCCATGCGAACCTTCGTATTGCGAGCACGAGCGGCCCCGACGGAAAGCCAGAAACTGCTGGCTGCCGTTGGCAACGATGCGCATACGGAAATCCTGGCGCACACGCTGATGAACGCGATCTTCGTCGCGCAATCCCATCGCGCGAATGTGACCGTTTACCTCGTGCTGGAAAGCACCTTGGACTTCTCCCGTGCGATCCGCTTCGAATCTAACGCCATGCACGACATTGGTGGATTCCACGAGGACGCGCTCTTGGGTAAGCTGGCGACGGCGCTAGATGTATCCAGAGGCATGGGCAAAGAAGAGACCCGGCCTGTCGAATCAGGCGTAACCGTGCGCACGGTCAGCTTCGAGAGGCTGGTGAAGGAACTGGCCGAAAACCATCAACTATTCGTGATGGATCCGAAGGGTTCGTCAATACGTGAAGAGGTATTTGAAGGCAATCCCTGCTTCCTGCTGACCGACCATATCCCCATGCCAAGAAAGATCCTTCCCAGTCTTGAACGCATGGGTGCGAAGAAGATCACGTTGGGGAAAATCATGCTGTTTGCTTCGCAATGCGTGGTGTTGATCCACAACGAACTTGACCAGCGCTAGGCTGAGCCCAGCCACGCACGAGGCCTGCAGGTTCAGCCAATTCTATTCAGAATGTGCCCGATTCTCTGGAAATGTGCTGACCGCGCTCACCATGGAACATCAATGCCATCCCATGCGACAAAGCGTCCGCTGTCGGCGGGCGTTGCCTGTGAAATGATTTCAAGCAATTGGCTTGCGGCCCGCTCCGTATCGAAAAGCTTGGCGGAAGGCACATTCGCTTGAAAGGGGGCTGAAAGCCTCGTATCCACCGTACCCGGGTGCATTAGCAAGCAGATGCCTTGCGGATTTCGCCGTTTCCACTCGATTGAAAATGTCTTCAACAACTGGTTCTGCGCCGCTTTCGACGCTCGATAGGCGTACCAACCTCCAGACCGGTTGTCGCCAATCGAGCCGACGCGCGCGGACAACGAAGCGAAAACGGCTGGATGATTCCGGCATAAGTGGGGTAACAAGGCCCTCGCCAGCAACAGCGGCGCAAATGCATTGATCGCAAACACCTGTTGCAGCGAAGCCTGGCTAACCTGCTCAAGCGCTTTTTCCGGTGCAAGCCCCGGACCGTGCAAAACGCCTGCAGCGTTGATAACTAAATGCAACTCCGCCGTCTCGCTCAACAGCGATGCGAGGCGCATAAGATCCGACTCACTGGTCAAGTCTGCATTGATACGTTGCAGCCTGCCAGCGTGCGCACCATTCAGGGTGTTCAAATCACCACTGCGTGTTGCAGTGCGTGCGACCGCAAACACGCGACTCACGTGCTGGTTCAGGAGCAAAGCATTGACCAATGCCAAACCAATGCCGCTACTGGCGCCAGTCACCAGAACGTTTATCTTTGTCACAACGCCGGCGACCGGATGCTTATCCACATCGAAGCCCATTACGAAAGACTCTTGCCTATGAACGGGCTACTGCTTGCCTTCACTGGCAACGACAGACGCGTCAACCCGCTTCATTTCCTCACCACAGCAGATCTCGGAATGCGGCCTGCCATCTGCGCAAGTACACGGCTTTTCGTAAACAAGTTGTGCACCGCAGTTCCCGCACGAAAATCGATCACCGGTATGTCGTGCCATCTTGTTCTCCATAGTTGTTGATCGTACTTCGAGCATAGCCCTGTCTTTGTTTTTTTGGCGCGATGGTGTGCGATACCTTTCATCACACAGGGGTCAACCTCGCATTGCCAGAATCACTATTTCCCTGCATGGAGCGTCCGATGAAAATTCTGAGGGTATTGACTTCGCACGATCGACTCGGTGATACGGGCAAGAAGACAGGCTTTTGGCTGGAAGAGTTTGCTTCGCCTTATTACGTGTTCAAGGATGACGGCGCAGAAATCGTACTGGCCTCACCCAAGGGTGGTCAGCCACCGATTGACCCCAAAAGCGATGAGCCAGACGCACAAACGGACTCAACCCGCCGCTTTCATGAAGATGCCGACGCTATCGCAGCACTTGGAGCGACGCGTATTCTGCGCGATGTGGCAGGCGATGACTTCGATGCCATTTTCTATCCTGGTGGCCACGGCCCGTTATGGGACCTGGCCAATGACAAGGATTCCATCAGGCTGATCGAGTCCAACTACGCCGCAGGCACACCCCTCGCATTCGTTTGCCATGCGCCCGGGGTGCTGCGCAACACGCGGAGCGCAGCGGGCGCGCCACTTGTCCAAGGCAAACAGGTCACCGGATTTACCAACGGCGAAGAAGAAGCAGCGGGATTAACCGACATCGTCCCATTCCTGGTCGAAGACATGCTCGCCGCCAAAGGTGGCGACTACAGCAAGATGGATGACTGGACGTCGCATGTTGTCACCGACGGCAATTTGGTTACGGGCCAGAACCCGGCATCGTCGGAAGCGGCCGCCAAGACACTCTTGAGCGTATTCAAGCGTCCCAACGTGCCCTGATTGACGGTGTTCCTAGCCCTACCCGCGCAGCAGGATGGCGGGAAGGGCCATCAGGCCGAACACCAAGAGGATAGCCACAACCAGCAGCGCCACGCGCGCCGGTTGTTCACGCACGACCGATCCGAATGTCTCTGCAGTACCTGCACGCTTGGCAGCGGCGTATTCATCCCGTGCACGCGCACCGCGCTGCTGCTGGTAGTCCGCCATCCCGCGCTTGGCATCAGTGAAGTCTGCGTCTTCCGTCACCCAGATTCCGCCTGACGAAATACCCCACATGCTCGGGCTGGTCTCGTGAAACGCAATGTTTCGGTTCTCCAGCATCGTGCGCACGTCATCGGCCTCGTCTTCGGGCACGTTGCGCAGGTTCAGAAGCAGCTTGGACATACGGTGATCATAGCGGTAGTTCCCATCTGATCCAAAGATTGCAGTGGGTGTACTTCGCATTGAATGCACGCACAGGCTAGCATCGGGATTCCCGCCGCGGAGACACTCCATGCATCGTTCACTGCTCGCCTTGGCGCTCGCCGCCATTGTTGCCTCGCCGCTGCACGCGGCCGAAACCAATCAAGTACGGGCCGTGGTGCAACAGAAGTTGCCGCAGGTCACCGAATGGCGGCGGGACTTCCACCAGCATCCAGAACTCAGCAACCGCGAGGTGCGCACCTCTGCGGTGGTGGCCAGGGAATTGAAGAAGATGGGCTTGGAGGTGCACACAGGCATCGCCAAGACGGGGGTGGTTGCATTGTTGAAGGGCGAACTGCCCGGACCGCGGCTGGCGATCCGGGCGGACATGGATGCTTTGCCGGTGACTGAAGAAGTCGACCTACCCTTTGCCTCCAGGGCCATGGGCGAATATCGCGGCAAGCAGACTGGCATCATGCATGCCTGCGGTCATGACGCGCATACCGCGATGCTGTTGGGCATCGCGCAGTCGCTCACTGACATGAAAAAGCAGTTGCGCGGCTCGGTACTATTTGTATTCCAGCCCGCGGAGGAAGGTGCGCCAGCCGGCGAAGAAGGCGGTGCCGGACTGATGCTGAAAGAGGGGCTTTTTACTAACTACAAGCCCGACGCGATGTTCGGCATGCATGTGGTGAGCTCACTCAAGGTGGGAACGGTTGCAGTACGGCCGGGGCCCACCATGGCTGGCTCGGATTGGTTCAAGCTGACCGTGCACGGCCGCCAAACCCATGGCGCTATGCCGTGGAACGGAATAGATCCGATCGTCACTGCAGCGGAAATCATCACTGCCTCGCAGACGATCGTCAGTCGCAAGCTCAACATCAGCAATCTGCCGGCAGTGCTCAGTTTCGGCATCGTCGATGGCGGTGCGCGCTACAACATCGTGCCTGATATGGTGGAGTTGCAAGGCACTCTGCGCACGTTCGATCCGGCCATGCGCCAGCAGGCCTTGGACAGCCTTAATAGCATCGCCGAGCACGTGTCCGCCGCCCACGGCGCCACCGTGGACACGCAGATTCCACTGATGAGCAACCCCATCTTGGTGAATGACGACAAACTGGCCGCGTCCGTGCGCACCAGCCTGATAAATATCAATGGCACGACACAAGTACCCGAGGCCAAGCCGTGGATGGCATCGGAAGATTTCGCATTGTTCGCGCAAGCAATTCCCAGCGTGTACTTCTTTGTCGGTGTCACGCCAAAGGATCAGGATCCGGCAGAAGCACCCGCCAACCATTCGCCGAAGTTCTTTGTCGATGAAGATGCGCTGCGGGTTGGCATGGAGTCGATGTTGCAAGCAAGCCTGGATTACTTGAACACTGCCGGATCATGACTTGATGGACCGGCAGGGCCGCTGGCCCTGTCGGTGAGGCAGCCTTCAGCTACACCCGGACCCAGCCGTGCTGCCAACTTTCTTATGCCTTGCGGCTTCCACATGGAATTGATGCTATTCCACGGCGATCCATTTCACCGCAAGCGCAAAAGGATCTTCGCGCTTGTCTGCAATCAGCAAGCCGATTTCCTGTACCTGTGAAAGGTCCATTGATGCACTCGGGACAGCAGCACCGCGCACGGTTGCGCTCAGGGAGTCGAGTGGCACGCATACGTCTTGCCACTCCCCCGCACGTGTGTCAAACGAGGCCCCGAACGACACTGGCATGCCTCGATAACGGGCATCGGTTGCCAGACGCAGCTGATAGCGACGCCCATCGCCTCGTACGCGCAGGAATACTTGTGTGGATCCACTCAGGTCAAAAAGCTGCCCCACGCTGCGTACCGACGCAAAGCCGCCATTATTCTCCTGTGACAGCACCCCGCCAAAGAGCAACTGCCCATCCCCAACCACTGCGCCACCACTTGAGCGACCACCCATCACCCCATCGTTCACTGCTACCCACGGTGACACCTGCAAACCGATATCGAAGTTGAAGAGAAAGTCCATGCGGGGTTCCAGGATTAAAGGAAAGAGACACTACGGAAAATTTTCCCGACCTCAAGTATTCAGAGGCAGGGTCGTAAACGGCTGTAACCACATGGGCAGTTTGTTATAACTTCTAGTTATGACCAATACAAAAATCGTAGCGACCCTGATCCTGCTGCTCTTCTGCCTTCCTGCGATTGCAGGAGAGCCCCTCGATGCGGTGATCCGCGATCTGCATGTCCATGGCTACGCCTCCCCTGTCAATGCAGTTGCCCGCTTGAGGGACGCTGGGCCGCCAAGCGTGGCATCGCCACTGGCCGAGCGCCAACGTTACTACGCCGCCATCGGACGCTATGCAAGTCTCGAGCCGCAGGACGGCATGGATGCCCTGGTAAAAGAGGCCGTGGCTCAACTTGGATCGATGGCCTCGAAAGAGGCTTGCGCCACCTGCGAAATCGACCTCACGTTAATCCATGCGCAATCAGCGATGGCCCGGCGCGACATCGATGCATCATCTCGCGCCCTGGATGTTGCCGATTCCCTGGCAGACGGCGCCACCAAAGAACAGCAGCAATGGTGGCATTATCTCAAGGCTCGGTTGGCTAGATTTCGCGGACGGCTGGACCAGGGTGTTGCCGAGGCATTACCCGCGGCTCATTTAGCCGAGCAGCTTGGCTACTCAGGGGATCAGGTTTCAGCGCTTAGCTTGCTGATAGCCATCAACGCGTACATGGATGCACATACGCGCGCCGAAGAGGTGGGAAGGGAGGCCTTTACCATCGCCAAGCGTTTGAACAACCGCCGCTTGATGGCCGAGGTACAGCTAAACCTAGGCTTCAGTTACATCCGCAGCAAACAGAGCGCCAAACAGCTGGAGGCACTCAACAATGCCCTTGCGATCACCGAAGGCGACCCTACCCTTGTCGGGATTCGCACCAACACGCTTTCCAATCTATCGGATTACTGGTTGAGCAACTCCGACTGGGCCCAGGCACTGAGTTATGCGGAGCGCGCAGTCGAGCTTTCGCGCTCAATGGACGATCGCGCCGTGCTGATTTTTGCGCTGACCAATCAGGGCGTCGCAAGGGCGCATCTGGGCCAAGTCCAAGCAGGCGTGGCTGATGTCCAGGCCGCGATCGAGATTACCCGAAGCTTGGGGATGAACAACGATGAAGCAGAGGTCACCAATGAACTGGTGAGGATCTATGAGCGCGCGGGACGCTACCGCGAGGCCTACGAAAAGCTTCGCAGCATCGAGGCCTTGAGGCAGGAAGCTACCCGGCAAGTGCGCGACAAGGCCGTGATGGAGTTGCAGGAAAAGTACTCGACGGAGAAGCGCGAACACGAGATCGAGCGCCTAGCCGGTGCCAACCGGATCAAAGAGGCAGAGTTGGTGGCACAAACCTGGCAGTGGCGCCTTTGGGCCGCCCTCGCGGTGACTCTAGCGCTTGCTGGATTGGTGCTTTTGCAATGGTTGGGCCGTGTGCGCAACGCCAACCGCCGACTCTCGGGTGACGTCGCGGTGCTAGCGGAACAGTCCTCACATGATCCGCTAACGCACGCGTTCAATCGACGCCAGGGACAGATACTGTTGACGCACCATACCGAAGCGGCGCGCGCAGCTCTGCCTGGCGCGATGCCCGTAGTCGGCTTGATGCTGCTGGACCTGGACTTCTTCAAGCTTGTCAACGACACCCATGGCCACGCCGCAGGCGACAAAGTGCTGGTGACGGTCGCTCAGCGCCTGAGCGGGCTGCTGCGGTCCCACGATGCCGTAGTGCGTTGGGGCGGCGAGGAGTTTCTCCTCGTGCTGCCCAATATCCGCTTGGACGCCTTGGCTATGCTCGCTGGGCGGGTACTGCATGCTATCGGAAGCGAGCCGATCGACATCGGCAACCAAACGATCACGGTCACTGCGTCGGCAGGTTGCGTGGCCTCGCCATTCGGCAACATCACCAAGATGGAAACACTGGTGGAGTTGGCCGATCTTGCGCTGTATCACGCGAAGGCCACCGGTCGGAACTGCGCCATCTGCGTGGGCGGCGCCGAGCCAGACCTCGACATGGCGACACTGGGGCAGGATCTTGCGATTGCGAACGCGGCGGGCGTAGTGCGCATGGACACCGTGCAGGGCCCGCCAAAACTGGACAACGGAAGCCGAAACGCTCCTGAAACCACGATGGCTTCGCCATAGGCAAGGGCTCATTTCATCCGCTCAGAAACGCCACAAGCCAAGAGGTTGAGCGGCAATCGCCACAAGAGTGCTTAGCATCCAACCACAAAACACGACCCCAAACATGCACGCACGAATACACGCATCGTTCGCAGGCTTGGGCAAACTTGGGCGAGGCAGACGATGGGAGATGCAAGGCTTCCAGATGATCATCCTCGTGGCAGGAAATAAGATATGACGAAGCATTGGCCAGCGCGCCATCCAAACTTGCTCTTCACGGTCTATTCCGTCCTGTTGTTTTCGGTGGCAGCGGTGGTGCTCTACCGTGCGGTGCAGGTTGATGGCATAAGCCTGCAGGGCAGCTATGGCGTGCTGGTCGGCCTTGGCGGCTACGCGTTGGCGGTATTCATCATCCTGCTGGGATTTTCTACGCCCCAATCTGCACACATCTCACTGGATCGCATTACGCAAGTCGGGCTCATGCTCGCGTTTGGTCCGATTATCTCAGCCGTGATCAATGGCTTGGCATCGTTCACCTACCCGCTGCTGAAAATGCGCAAGCAGTTGGGGTTGCGTATGGCGCTGGTTCGCTCGATGCACAACTGCGGCATGTTCGTCATCATCATCTATTTGTCCGGCCAGGCATATCTCTGGTGCAAGGGCCCTCTGCCGGCCACCGACCTGGACGTGCGCGTTGTCGGAGCGTTCGTCTGCATGGTCTTGGCAATGCAGTTCCTGAATGGCGCACTCCTTCGCGCCCGTGACGTTGTAACGGGAGCGCCGAATCGAGGCGGGATCGACTGGTTCTCCCACAGCATAGAAATCCCTGTGGCAGCCGTCGGGCTGGTTACCGCCATCATCTACAACACGATGAGCCTAGCGGTATTCACTGTGTTCTTGCTGATATTGATCAGCATTATCTTGATCACGAAATCCCTGAACAACGTCACGCTTGCCTTGAAACAACGCGTCAAACACGTCGTAACGATCAACCGGATTACAAATGCCATTTCTTCAGAAATACGACTCGACCACCTGATTGCCGTGATTCATGAAGAATGCATGCGGCAGTTTGACGTTAGCAATTTCTTTTTTTGCACACTCGACATAAGCACTGACGAACCTGCATTCATGCACGCGGGGACGGATGGCGTACTCGTTGCGGTCGACACTCCTGGCGCAGGATTTCTTGACGTGATGCGCCATACGATTAAACACCAGGCAGCATTGAACCTTGGATCATGGAACGATTTCCCGCCAAGCTTGGCAATCAGTCTCGACTCGCTAGATGTAACGGGCGGCTCATTGATTTGTGTGCCAATTGAATACAACCACGACGTACTGGGTGCCATCTGCGTGTCTAGTAGCGAAACGGGCGCGTTCAACCATCACCACCTTAAATTGCTTCAAGAAATTGGGCGCCAAGTGAGCTCCGCGCTTAAAAACATCAGTCTTATCCAGGACCTGGAAGCTAGAAAAAACACACTGGAACAGAAAGTCTCGGAACGGGTCGCCGAGATAGAAGCGCAGGGACTCGCTCTGGCAGCGGCTAATGTACAGCAGCAAAAACTGCTGGCGTCTTTGCGCTCGGCCTCGGCCAAACTTGAGCAACAAACCCGCGAAGATTCACTTACCGGCCTATACAACCGACGCCACATGGACGAGTTCCTAGCGCGAGAGCATGGGCGCGCATCGCGGCACAATAATGATCTAACGGTTGCGCTAATCGACGTCGATCATT
Organism: Lysobacterales bacterium; assembly: GCA_038242955.1. Classification (GTDB taxonomy): domain Bacteria; phylum Pseudomonadota; class Gammaproteobacteria; order Xanthomonadales; family Xanthomonadaceae; genus Thermomonas. The sequence goes on along the minus strand of JBBSRO010000004.1, from coordinate 32,997 downwards.
TCAAAGCAGTTAACGACAATTTCTCGCATCAAGTAGGCGACGCGACGCTAAAAGCGCTGGGTCAAATCCTGCCGAGCCAGGTACGCGCGCTGGACATGGTGGCGCGTTATGGCGGGGAAGAGATTTTTCTTTGCTTTCCTGACACGAATATTGAGCAAGGCGTACTCGTTTGCGAACGCGTGCGCCTGGCCATTGAAGCCTACGACTGGAACAGCATTGCGGCGGGGTTGATCGTCACCGCCAGCATTGGTGTCGCACAGAGCACGCATGGCAGCCCTGAAGACCTACTGAGCAAGTGCGATCAAAAACTTTATGAGGCAAAGAATTCAGGACGCAACAAAGTCTGTTGGTAATGCGCGCCAGAATTAATTGCGAAAGTCCCCCACCTGTTTCACGCCAGTCTTCAGCGCAGCTACTTGTTTGGCGTGATCGTCGCCCTCCAAGCACAATCAAGCCCGCCGGTAGCGCAGACGCCCGCCCAGCACTCACCAGTCAGCGGCCAGCGAGGCTGGCCGTTGCATCGGGGCGCCAAGTACCTGTTCACGTCATCCGATTGCCGTTGCCCGTCGGTGGCCAGCAGATCCTTGAGGATGGCCGTGTGCCCTACCCTGGCCACCACCAATACGCGGTGACCCGGCCCTGCGGCCTTTTGCACGTTGGCGTACATGCGGAAATGCGGTGCCACCAACTGGCCGATGCATCAGCACCAGCAAAGCTGCCACGTGCGTCCACGGAATTTGTAAGTATGTACAGACCCTTGTTCTGGCGATCACGCGCTGGACTGTTGTAGCCCTGCAGCAATTGCGGCAGTCTCAACGTGGATTGATCGTGGCTTTCGCGCTCGGACAGTGACTTGTACGTCGCGTTAATCGATGCGTGCATTGCCGCATCATTCTTCATTGATGCAGGCGAACATCGGCTGCGCATCCCAGCCGACGTTACTTTCGTCGAAGGACGTCACCTTGTCGATGCCGGCGGTTTTCGCCACGCGGAAACCGTGCTGGCAGGTATCGTTCGACGTCAACGTAAATTTGCCCTTCCTGCTAATCCTCAAATTTCTTCTGGAAAGCCGCTTGGTCCAACGGCTCGCACTCAAGCAATACATCAGTAGGATGAAATGCTGCCAACCGTGTCGCCAACCCGTCCAGATGCGCCTGATTGTCTGTGGCCATGAGGTTGATGACGCTCGACTTGACCATGTCACGGAAGGGATTGGCGAAGTGGAACACCCCCATCATCATCACCTTCGCGGCAACGGGCGACGTCACCTCGGCCTGGACGTGCTGCGCCGGCATTGCGCCAGCCAACAACAAGAGCGTCGTGGCGATCATCGGGGTCATCCAGACACATCCAACTCGGTTGACGGGTGGATGCGTGGTGCAGGCGATTTGTTTAAGGCCCGCGACGTGGAACGTCACAGCGCAAATGCCAGTTCCCGAAAACGCACCCCAGGCATCAAATGCACTTTGGTTGATGGCCGCTTAGCACACCGCTGCGGGCGACAAGCCCGATTCTGCTGAACATAGCGTTTTTACCGCGTCAGGGCTCTGCGCTTGTGCTTGGGGAATGTATAGTTTGCCTCGCATGCCGGGTACCGTACCCGGCCACGAAAAGTGGAGAAAGGTCATGGGTCTTGTTCAAGCAGTGGTTGGTGCGGTTGGCGGAATGCTCGGTGACCAGTGGAAGGACTTCTACACCGTTCCGGACGGCCTGCCTGCGACAGCAGCACTGTTCGCCGCCGTGCCGCGCGGTACCAATGCCGGACGCGGTTCGAATACCAGCAGCTCCTCGAACATCATCACTAACGGCTCGAAGATCATCGTTCCCGAGGGTTACGGGCTGCTGCTGTTCCAGGATGGCAAGATCACCGGCTTCGCCGCGGAGCCAGGCGGCTACGAATGGAAATCGAACGACCTCAACTCCAAGTCGATTTTCGCTGGCGACGGCCTCATGGCTTCGCTGGTCACCCAAAGCTGGGAGCGTTTCAAGTTCGGCGGCCAGCCGGGTTCGCAGCAGGCAGCGTTCTTCGTCTCGCTGAAGGAGCTGCCGGACAACCGTTTCGGCACGCAATCCGAGATCTATTGGGACGACGGCTTCCTGAACACGCAGGTCGGCGCGGTGACGCGTGGTTCCTACACGATGAAGATCGTCGATCCGATCCTGTTCGTGAAGAACTTTGTACCTGCCAGCTATCTCCAGCCCGGCCAGGTGTTTGATTTCACCGACATCGACAATGCCGCCGCCAGCCAGTTGTTCAACGAAGTGGTGGGTTCGCTGGCACCGGCCTTCAGCCTGTACACGAACGATCCGGGCAAGGGCAATCGCATCACCAAGTTGCAGCAGGATTCGCTTGGCTTTGCCAAAAGCCTGTCCGACGCGGTAGAGAGCGGCTACCAGTGGAAATCCGATCGCGGGCTGGCTATCGTCAAGACCGCCATCATTTCCATTGAGTACGACGCCAACACGAAGGAACTGCTCAAGACCGTGCAACGCGCCGATGCGCTGGCGGGTTCACGCGGCAATTCCAATTTGCAGGCCAGCGTTGCATCGGGCATGCAGTCGGCAGGCGAGAACGGCGGTGCGGCGGGCATCATGGGCTTGGGGATGGCGTCAGGAATGATGGGCGGGATCGGCAGCTTGCAACAACCGGTTGCGCCAGCTGCGCCTGCTGCCGAAGACCCGATCGCCAAACTGAAAAAGGCAAAGGAGATGCTTGATCTCGGCCTGATCACGCAGGGCGATTACGACGCGCTCAAGACCAAGACGCTGGGCCTGTAAGCCGCAGACCCGGCAACCACCATGTCAAACGCCAATGTTCCGCCGCCGGTGCCTCCCTACACCGGCCCGGGCTCGCCGCAGGATGTTCCTCCCGCGCCAGGAAGTTTTCCGATCGACCCGGCTACGCTGCCCGAGCCGATCCGTGACGAAATACTGGCTCCGGACCCAGTCGCCATTGATACGGCCGCCGAAGCGCTGAAGGATGGTTTGAACCGCTGCCCGAAATGCGGCGCCACGGACATTCGCCAGAAGCCCGGGACTGACCTGCTGATTTGCCTGTACTGCCGCAATGAATGGCATGGCGAGGGCGTCGAAGAAGCATTCGGGCTTGGCGAGGGCCTTGACGAGCTCACCGGCACGGTCATTGCGTCCGGTGCACGGGATATCGATGCCGGCGTCGCAAGCCTGATGAGCTTCAAATGTACCGCGTGTGGCGCCGAAGTGACGGTCAATACCGAAACCGCGATGACGGCACGTTGCCACTGGTGCCGCCACGTCTTTGGCGTGAATGAACAAGTAGCTAACGGGGCGGTGCCCGATGCTGTCCTGCCGTTCCACATCAAGAAGGACGACGCGGTCGCACGGATCCGCCAGTTCGTTGGCAAGCGACAAATGTTCGCACTGAAGGAATTCAAGGAGCAGTTCACACCCGAAAACGTCATCGCCGTGTACCTGCCCTACATGATCGTCGATGGCAGGGCGAGCGTTGACTTGGCCGGCAAGGGCGAGATCGAGACGCGACGCTACACGCAGGGAAGCAACAACAATAAAACGACGTATTACGATGCCGACGTCTACCAATTGGACCGGCATGTGGACTTCACAGTGGACGACCTGCCACTGGAATCCTCGACAGCACGCGGCAACCTCGACACGCGCACCAACACCAACAACATCATCAATACGATCTTGCCGTTTGATACCAAGAACGCGGTCAAGTGGAACGCGTCCTACCTTGTCGGTGCCACCTCGGAGAAGCGCGACAGCGACGTGGAGAAATTATGCCCGCGCTTGGAGGACCAGCTGTTGTCGATCGCCCGCGCCCAGGTTGAAAAATCGGCAAGTCCCTACGATCGCGGCGTGCGTTGGGAGCAGGAAGGCATCAGCGTCCACGGCACGCGCTGGGTGTCAATGTACCTGCCCGTCTGGCTTTATTCGTACCACCAGCCGGGCAGCAACGGCGGCATGCTGCACTACATCGCAGTGAACGGTCGCACCGGCGAGACCATGGGTAGCGTACCGGTGCAGCAGTGGAAGCTGCTGACAGCTGCACTCACCGTTGGCACCTTCCTCGAAGGCATTGCACTCTGGATCGTGGGGAACTAAGCATGAGCGACGATGGCGGACTAGCAATACTGCTGCTTGGCCCAGCTGGCGCAACCGGGCTGTATTGGGCCTTGTACCGGTATTACCGTAACACCGACAAATCACACGCCTTCGAACACGAAACCACCGTTGAGGCTAAGCCCGTCACCGGCTCGGATAGCAAGATCGACGAGGTGAAGGGCACTAGGGAAACGCGCATCAGCGGCGACAACGTGCGTGAGTACCGCAAGCGCGCGAAACGGATTCAGGGTGACACCGGCTGACGGCTCGCGCCTACTCTCGATAGGGACCTTGCCCGGATCCGCTCGTTTGTGATGCATAAGAAGTCACTCGGCAATTCGCGCATCGCGCAGTGTTTGCAAAGACGCCGACCCGCCAGATCGCTACATCACCCTCACGGCTACGTCTCTCTTCGCAATCGCCACATTGCCGCTGTAGTCCTTGGCAGTAATGCGCAACACGTAGTCTCCGGCAGGCAGCTCCCCCGGATGCCAGAACCCGACGGCCAATGTGCCGTCGCGCACGGTATTGGTCAGCACGTATCTGAATCGCGTGACGGCGCTGCCATGCACGGTGATGCCGCTGCCTTGCGCGTAGGCAATCTTCACCGCATCCGTTTCGGACGGCATGCGGTTGAACTCGATGTTGATGCGCGGGGTATCGTAACCAGTCAGCGGCCGGCCGGAATCATCCAGTAGCTGGTAACCCAGCGAATGCAGCCCAAGCCGACGACGAGCCAAGTTACCGTCCACTTGGTCCCACGCATCCACCACGATCTGCACGCCAGACAGCGTTCGTGGCAACAGCAAGCGTCCTTGCTGTTGTTCTTCCAGCGGTTGATCCAGCATGTCCAGCAGTTGAATGCGGTCAATGCTGGGCGATTGAGTGTCTGCGTAGCCTACGAAACCCAACGCGATGGCATTGCGCTCGTAGCCGCTGGCGCCCACGCTGAGATGCACATGGGCCATCGGGTTAATGGTACCGAGTACATCGCCCGCATTGAACCGTGTTCCACGCAACACACGCACACGCTCAAGTTGGCCGGTTTTGCCGGTCAGTAGATGAAAACGTGCAGCGTCGATTGACTTACCTGTCGCGTTACGGCCCACCCGCATGTGGATGTAACTCAGGGCGTCAAGCGCGATGCCTTCGCCCTGTTCGCCCATACCCCACGCCGCTGACGGGCTGCTGACCTTTGCACCCGCGATGGCGAGCACTTCCTGGCCAACATCGCCACGTATGTCCAAGCCGCTATGCAGGTGATCACGACTTTCCTGTTGATAGCTGCCACGCACTTCTCCCAAAGTGCCCACGACTTCATGCCAGCCAGCCTGTGGACGCAAAGGCCAGCGCCCCCCGGTAACAGGCAACGGATTCTCTGTAGCCGGTCCCACTTCCGCTGCCGCTGCGTTCACTGCGTTAAGGTGCGCAATGCGATGCACACGGTAGCTCCCAGCGTCGGTGACGTACAGGCCGCCATCACCAGCCAGTGCCAAGCCCGCCGGGCGTGCCAACCGCTGATATGGGGTGGCGCCGGTGATCACCTGCCAACGCCCGTCGGTGCTGACCTGCAACACACGCCCCCGTGCCATCTCGCCTACGTAAAGCACGCCGTCGTGCGTAACCGCCAGGCTGAGTGGCCTGCGCAGGGCGGCGTCAGAGTCGACCGATGCGCCAAGCAGCAACGTCGTGACGGTTCCAGTCGGCGTGAGCTGGCGGATTGCATTGTTGCGCGTATCGGCAACCCAGACGTGGCCACGCGCGTCGACCGTCAGCGCAGTGGGCGTGTCGAAGCGCGCCGCACTGCCTATACCGTCCTGGTAGCCCGGCCTATCGCCACCTGCCAGCGTAACCACCATGCCATCAGGTCGGATCACGCGGATCCGATCGTTATAGGTATCGGCCACATACACGCGTCCGTCGTTGTCCACGGCGACGCCGATGGGGCCGTTGAACTGCGCCTGCGACGCCGCCCCGTCACGGAAGCCGGGTTTGCCGGTGCCGGCCAGCGTGCTGACATCGCCGCCCGGCGTTATCTTGCGGATCGCATGGTTGCCGGTGTCGGCCACATACAGATTGCCCAAGCGATCCAGCGCCAGACTCGACGGGGTATGGAACGCGGCCGCGGTGCCCGCACCATCAGCGAAACCTTCGATCGAACCCGCCACCGTCGCGACGCTACCATCGGCATTGATTCTGCGGATGCGGTTGTTGTCACCCGCATCGGCGACATACAACGTGCCGTCGTCGGCCCACACAATCCCATACGGATCGGCAAAACGCGCCTGCGACCCATTACCGTCACGCAGACCCAGCACGCCGTCACCGGCCACCAGTTCCAGCTGCGCGAGCCAGCCGATCGGAGTTGGTGTCGGGCCAGTCGGCACTAGCGTCACAGCTGGCGGCGACAGGCTGAAGACATAGGTTGCGGCCAAGGCGGCGCCGGTCAGGCCCGCCACCAGCCAGAGCCGCGCATTACTGGTCGTCATGCAGATCCTTGTTGCGCAGGCCAGGCACCTGAGACACCCGTCTTTCCGCCAAACTCGATTCTAAGCGGAAAGATTGGCTCAGTGACGACGCATCACATCGCAGAACGCGCAGCCAGTCGACTCCTGTTGCCGAGCACCTCCGGCTGCGACTCAACGTGAGAAATCGATCCTGACCCCTCTTTCAGACCTCAGTTCTATTTCGCCGGTAGCGCACGGTATTCGCCTTGGCTTTCGGTAGCCAGGCTGACGAAATAGATGGCAGCCCACGCCGCAGCGAAGCCTGGGATGATTTCGTAGACGCCCGGGCCACCCAAGAAACTGGCATCCCAGCCCAGCATGATCCAGCCCACCACGGTGAGTGCACCGACCACCAAGCCGGCGACCGCTCCAGTGCCTGTCATTCGCCGCCACGTCAGCGCCAGGACAATCAGCGGCCCGAAGGCTGCGCCGAACCCGGCCCATGCGTGGCTGACCAGGCCCAGCACCTTGGACGTTGGATCCCATGCAATGACTGCAGCGACGAGGCCAACCAACAGCACGCTGATACGGCCAACCATCACGGTCTCTTTTTCACTCGCGTCCTTGCGCAGAAACAGCCGGTAGAAATCCTCGGTCAACGATGACGAGGCAACCAGCAACTGGCTGGAAATGGTGCTCATCACAGCGGCGAGCAGAGCCGCAAACAGGAACCCTGTCACCAACGGGTGGAACAGCAAGTCGGCCAACACGATGAAGATCGTCTCGGGGTCTTTGATTTCAAGACCGTTGCGCACCGCATAGGCGCGCCCGAAGATACCGAGGCTGAGTGAACCAATCACCGAAATGACCATCCACGTCATGCCAATGTTGCGCGCCTTGGGAACATCCTTGACGGAGCGTATCGCCATGAAGCGCACGATGATATGCGGCTGCCCGAAGTAACCAAGGCCCCACGCGATGGCGGACAGAAAGCCCATCGCTGTCAGCCCTGAAAACCAGGACAGGTAGTCCGGGCCCAGTGTCGCAAGCGTTTCCGTTGCCTGTGACAAGCCGCCGCCGCCCGATCCGAACAGCACCACCACCGGCATGATGATCAGTGCAAGCATCATGATCACGCCCTGGCAGAAGTCGGTAAGGCTGACTGCAAGAAAACCGCCGATCACGGTGTACGCAAGGACCACGCCCAGCGTCAGCGACACGCCTACCGCGTAATCGCTCATCGAACTGAACTGCAGCACGGAGCTGAAGGCGCTTTGTGCAAGCTTGCCGCCCGCCACCAGGCCCGAGGCGGTGTATACGGAAAAGAACACGACGACAATAATGGCCGAGATAACGCGCAATGCCATCGCCCTGCTTGGGAATCGGTTGGAGAGGAAGTGTGGGATGGTCAGGCTGTTGTCGTAGCGTTCGGTCTGCTCGCGCAGGCGCGGCGCAACCACGATCCAATTCACCAGTGCTCCCACGGTCAAGCCAATACCGATCCAGGCCGAAACCAGGCCACTGACGAACAGTGCTCCGGGCAACCCGAGCAACAGCCAGCCACTCATGTCGGAAGCTCCGGCAGACAGCGCCGCAACGGCTGGCGAAAGCTTGCGCCCACCAAGGATGTATTCCTCGGAAGACGACGTCGAGTTGCGGTAGGCGTAGAAGCCGATCCCGAGCATCAACGCGAAATACAGACCCAAACTGATCCAGATACCAATCGCCATAAACCCCCACTTTTAATAGCCACGGACTCGTGCCCATGACTACCGAGTCAATCACAACCGGCATCACAGAAGCAAATCAGGGGAAATGGCGCCAGAACGGGTAAATGCGGTCTGGGAACAATTTGCACCCAGCAGCACGACATGAGAGTCGGCCTCGGGAAGTCAGCCGACACAGGATCAGAAATCAGCCTTGCACCCTTTTTCGGAGTGCATCGAGGAACTCGGGAGGAAGTGGGTGATTGCCAAACCAACCCCTGCGTGTCCCCGTGAGCACCGGCAGCATTTGTCCACGCCACAATGGAAGTCGCGACATTGGGTGGAAGATGCGGTCACGCCCCCACGCGGCGAGATCACGCTCGGACTGGAACAATGGTGTCAGCCAGCGGCTCCAGAAGTGATAGATGCCGATATGACGACGACGATCATGCTGGTAGATGGCCAACGCATCCGGAATTGACTCCGTAATGCGCAATGCGTCACGCAGGCTGCGTGCGTCCAGCAGAGCCATGTTGACGCCCTGCCCCAGTTGCGGGCTCATCGCGTGGGCAGCATCGCCAAGCAAGACGGCACGCCCATGGGACCATGTGCGATGCACCGCGTCGCGATATCGCGCGCTGGCAAGCGCACCTGGAATTTCGGTTTTGCTGAGGCGTTCGGCAGCTTGCGGCCAAACCGCTGCAACGTCTTCGCGCCATTGAGCCGAGTCTGTGGCATTCCTGTCCAAGACTGATACCGGAACGCTCCAGAAAAAGCTCAATTTCGGGACCGGGTCACCTGGCCGGGTGCCGACGGGCAACATCCCCGCCATGCGGCGCGCTGCAACATAGCGCTGCTGGAGCTCATCTCGACCACTCCAGTCCGCTTGATCCACCAAACACCACTGCGCACCCCAAGGATAAGGCCGATCGAAGCTGGCCTTGGCGACGTGTCCCCGCAACTTGGATGCCGCGCCATTGGCCACGATGATGAGGTCGTAGCCCGCGTGAACATGTCCATCTGACAGCGTCAACGCTCCCTGTTCCGCGTCCACCGCGGCGACGGTTGCGCCGCAATGGATGCTGCGCCCTTCTTGCCAAGCGGCATCAAGCAACCCGAACAGCGCGCCACGCTGCAAGCCAAGCCCAAACAGGCACGGATCCATGTCCTGATACCGCATGTCCATGACCGGGCGCCCGCTTGCGGTCTCGCCATACAAGCGTGAAACGATCGCGCCATGTTCCAGCACGGCATCGAGCAGTTGCATCTCCCAGAGCACTGCCAGGCCAATGGGCTGCAGCAAGAAGCCCGCACCCACTGGTCCCAGCACTGGCGCGCGTTCGAAAACCTCGACCTGGTGGCCATCGCGAGACAACAACAGCGCCGATGCCTGCCCGCCAGTGCCATAGCCAACGACTGCGATACGCAGCCGTTTGACCCTAAGCCCCAACGTCGTGCGCTTGCATGCGCCGCGAACTACGCATTCCGCGCATCTTTACTCGGCCAATGCCTTGACCAGGTCGAACAGGTAATCACGTCCGACGTAGACCGATCGCACTTCCAGCCGTTCGTTGAGGCCATGTGCGCCGTTGCCGTCGGGATCACCCCACGCACCTGGCACACCATAGGTCGGGATGCCCACTGCTGACATGTAGAGCCCGTCCGTGGCACCGGTCGAAATTGACGGTATCACCGGCACGCCGGGGAAGTACTTCGCACTCAGTTTTTCCATCGGGCCGATGATGGCCGGGTCCAGCGGTGGTGTGCTGGCCAATGGCTTGTCCTTGCGTGCCAGTTCGATTGAAATTTTCGAATCACCGATGACCTTGGCCAGCTCATCCTTCACCTCGGCCGGAGTATTGCCGGGAAAGATGCGGCAGTTGACATTGGCTTCGACCCGTTGCGGTAGCGCGTTGAGCGCATGGCCGCCATGGATCATTGTCGCCACGCATGTCGTGCGCAGCATCGAGTGCAGGCCCCTGTCCGCGTTGACGATCGCCGCCGCCCCGGCATCACCCGGATCTTTCACCAGCGCCAGCATCGCGGCACCCATCTCATCCTTACGCGAGGTGCCGGCACGCTCAAAGAACACACGGGTGGTGTCATTGAACTCAGCGGGGAATTCCTGCTCGCGAATTTTCAGTAACGCGTCTGACATCGCGTAAATCGCGTTCTCGCGAATTGGTGTGGAGCTGTGTCCGCCGGGATTGGTGGCAACCAACTTGTAGTCCTGGTAAATCTTCTCGCCGACCTGGATCGACTGCGCCACGATGTGACCCTTTCCGTCAGTCTCCCCGCCACCACCTTCATTGAGCGCAAACGCGGCATCGATCAGGTCGCGCTTGTTGTTCGCAAGGTACTGCGCACCGTTGAACGCGGTGTCGGTCTCTTCACCGCAGGTCAGCGCCATCTTGACGGTGCGTGCAGGCTTGTAACCAGACTGTTTGAAGCGGATCAGTGTGTCGGCCCAGGTCGCCGCCATCATCTTGTCATCGGCAATCCCGCGCGCGTAGTAGTAACCATTTTCTTCGATGAGTGTGAACGGATCGCGCACCCAGTCAGCGCGTTCGGCCGTGACGACGTCGATATGCGCCAGCAACAGGATCGGCTTGAGTGTTTTCGACGTACCCGGATAGACGGCGACAAGGCCGCCCTCCTTCGGATGCTCAGGCACGGAGAACTGCGTGATCTGATCGTCGGCAAAGCCCGCCAGTTTCAAGTGCTTCGCGATTTGAGCAGCTGCCAACGTGCAGTCACCGTTGGTGACCGTGGTGTCGGTTTCAACAAGCTCCTTGTAGAGCTGGAAGAACTGCTGCTGGTCGGGACGCAACGCATCCATCTTGCCCGTCGGCACCTGTGCCATCGCCGGACCTGCCACGAGCGCCGCTGTCGCGAGCACCAGGATTGCTGACTTCATGAATTTCTCCGCTTGATTGGATACCCAAGACCGTTTCTACACCCAGACCCGGATTCTTTGTGAATTGGAAGTTGATGGCGATCGACGACATCGAGCGTTTACTGTCAACGTGCCCCTTTCTTTCATGCTCGGCGCAATCAGTCCGGCAGGTCCGGCTCAATGGGCCGATCATCACCCGGGGGTTTGGCTCCAGGTGACGCCGCCTGTTCATGACGGCTGGCAGGATTTAGCAACGAGGTCAGCGTCCAACCGGCTTTCGGTTCTAGCTTGTCCAGTCCGGTAGCGATGCGCAGCCGGCCTTTATCAGTGATGGCGAACAGCGGCAAGGGACTGTCGCTGTATTGGGCAAGGAAGTCGTCGAACTCGAATTCTTCAGTGATGCGGGTCTGCTTGAGCACCCAGCCTTGGTCCAGCCATTCGTTGACGTCGTCGTGACTGAGGTTTTTGCCGAACAAGTGCGGCGCCTGCAGTGGCTGCGAAAAATCGTTGCCACCACGACCTTTCTCGGCGCCGACGTTGCGCAGGAAGTACACGCGATCCTTGCCGAACTCCGGCCGATAGCGCACGCAGGCCAGTGTATTGAGCTCGCGACGGCTGGACATTGCCAGCAGGCGACCAATGCCCACGAGGTCCAGATGCCGGTCGGCGTGTTCGGAGACCGGGTTGCCGTAGTAGGTGCGAAGGCCGGCCATGCGCGCATCGCGTATCCCGCCCCAGTCGTCATCGGCTACCAGCACGTCATACCCTTGCGTCGATAAAGACTTGCCCACCAGCAGGCCGATACGTGAGGTACCCACCAGCAGTACGCCGCGCGGGTCTGGTTCGGCGACTCCCAGCAAGCTGGCGACTTTGCGCGAGGTCGCGCTGTTGATCACCACGGTTCCAATGATCAGCATGAACGTGAGCGGCACCAGCGCATCGGCACCTTCCACGCCCTGCTCTTCCAACTTGAGCGCGAACAGCGCGGACACGGCGGCGGCTACGATGCCGCGCGGCGCAACCCACGCCAAGAGCGCGCGCTCGCGCCAATTAAGGTTGGAGCCCAGCGTGCCGAACAGCACCGACAGCGGACGAATCACCAGCATCGCCGCCACCAGTACCAACAAACCGGACAACATCAGCTCTGGCGAGGGAACGTTCAGCCGCGCCGCCAGAACGATGAAGAGCAGTGAGATCAGCAACGTCGACAGATGCTCCTTGAAATCAAGGATGTCTTGCATCTGCAGGTCGCGTTGATTTGCCAACACCATTCCCATCACCGTGACAGCCAGCAGACCAGACTCTTGGGCCAGCGAGTTGGACAATGCGAATGCCAGCAGCAGTGCAGCCAGAGTGGCGTAGTTCTGCAGGTATTCCGGCACCAGACGGCGACGAAGCAGGCGTCCCAATGCGAATGCAGCGACCACCCCGATCCCGCTTCCGTAAAGCACAGTCGTGGCGAACACCAAAATGCCCTGATCACCGTGGCCCAGCGTGAGCGCCTCGAACACCAGCACCGCCAGCAGGGCGCCGATAGGGTCGATGATGATGCCTTCCCAGCGCAGCACGTTTGAGATCCGCGCATTGGGCCGCACGCTGCGCAGCAACGGCACAATGACCGTCGGCCCGGTCACGCAGGTCAGCGCGCCGAACAGCAGCGCCAGCGACCAGTCCAACCCCGCCAAGTAGTGCGCGGCGGCGGCGAGGCCGAAGAACGCGATGGCAGCGCCGACACTGACTAAATTGAGGATTGCGGGACCCAGTCCACGTATCTCGGAAAAGCGCAGAGTGAGGCTGCCTTCGAACAGGATCACCGCCACGCCCAGCGACACGAATGGAAACAGCAAGTCGCCAAGCGCTTCATCCGGTTGGAATGCCCATTCCGGCATCACCCAGCGCAGTACCGGCCCCAGGATGATGCCCGCGATAAGCAGGAACAAAATTGCCGGCAGCTTCACCCGCCATGCCAGCCACTGGCAAAGGAACCCCAGCAACAGCAGGCCCGCGATCATCAAACTTCCCGTCATCCTGCACTCATCAATAGCGTCACAATGCGCATGATGCGCAATCGCGTGGCGCAGCGCGAGCCGGCCGGAGTGATTTATGCTAACCAGGCAGGGAAAGCAACGGCAACGTCACAGAATGCAATCTGCGACTCCTGAAGTTTGCTTGCTGATCGCGCAGCTGCAAGACACACCCAAATCGAACATACACGCTCATGACACCACGCCTGCCACCGCCCGCCGAAATGCTCGATCTTCTACCCGATGCGGTATGCGTGGTCGACAAGGAAGGCGTATTCCTTTATGTGAGTTTGGCGTTCGAGCGCATCCTTGGTTATCCTCGCGCCGAATTGCTGGGCCGAAGTGTGGCCAACTTCATCCATCAGGACGATCACGCAGCCACCATGCGGCAGGCGAACGAGGTGATGGCCGGTAACCTGCAGCGCCATTTTCGCAATCGCTATGTTCACAAGGACGGCCACAGCGTGGACATCCAGTGGTCAGCGCGCTGGCACCCCGAATATGCCGTTCGCATAGCCGTGGCCCACGAGGTGACTGAACTACGCCGCGCCGAGCAAGTGCTTGAACACCTTGCCAACCACGACCCATTGACCGGCCTGCCTAACCGCTTCTACTTGCAGCACGCACTGAAGCAAGCACTGGCGCACGCGGAACAGGCAAGCCACAACATCGCAATCCTCTATCTCGACTTGGACAGGTTCAAGGAAGCGAACGACTCTGGTGGACACGAGGCTGGCGATCAAGTGCTATGCGAAGTTGCCAAGCGCTTGCAGGAGTTCACGAGGCAAGGGGACCTGACTGCGCGCGTCGGAGGCGATGAATTTGTCGTGCTGTTACAAGGCTGCAAGAACGCTACCGACGCCCGAAAGGTCGCAGGCATGTTGCGGGATCGATTGCGTTCCCCCTACACGCTAGCAGCCGGCCCTTTTCACCTCGATGCCAGCTTCGGAATCGCCTGCTTCCCGGAGGATGGTCGCGACATGGACACTCTGCTGGCGCATGCAGATCGGGAAATGTACGCTTCCAAACGCCAACATGAAGATGAAGCGCGCGGAAAATAGCCTGGGATATCTGTCCATGGCCCGCGGCTGATGGCCCGGACCGCAACCTCCGATTATGGTCGGCAGGCGATCAGTGCCAGCGGCACTCTTGCCAAAATTTTATCTGTCACTTCATTCTTGCGTTTCACCGAACCAGCCATAATCGCTCGCTGAGGCAGACCTAGTCGCATCGAGCATGTGAAGTAGCATGGTAATTGGCGCGGCCCATTGGGCAAGGGTACGCTCTACATGTTTCCCGTCCGAAGCGCCCTATCGCTGGGCTGGGCGATCGCCGAGGTCGAAGCACGTCGTATCGCGCAGTCGCTTCAGCAAGAAATCGATACCTTGGCGAGCGACAAACGCGTACAGACGGCGCAGCTTTACGTTGAGAAGCCAGCCAACGCAATGGCGGTTACGTTGGCCCCAGTGGAATTTAGGATCCAGATGATGCAACGCTGCGCATCCCGCTTTCCAAATCAGGGACTGACGTTAATGGCTTTGCGCGCAAGCACGGTGGCACCCTGATTTTGGATGTAGCGCACTTCATAGGCTCCGGGTTCGTTCGGCATCTTCAACTGCACCGGATTACCGCGACTGGTGTAGGTGTAGTTGGCATATTTGTTGTGGGCTTCACCGACCTTGGCGACGGAGATGTAATCCTGCGTGTAGTCGGGCCCCATCCATTTCACTTCCACTGTTGAGCCAGCCTTGCCGGTGAGTGGCGACTCGACACTGGCCTTGACTGCGGTCACCTTGATTGGCTCCCGAACGAGCACGGTGGCACCTTGGTGCTGGATGTAGCGCACCTCATAATCGCCGGGGTCCGCCGGCATCAGCAGCTCTAGTGGATTGGCTATGCTCGTGTAGGTGTAATTGGAATATTTGTTGTGCGCTTCACCGACCTTGGCGACCGAGATGTAGTCTTGCCTGTAGTTGGGTCCTGTCCAAGTGATCTTCAAGGTGGAGCCCGCCACTGCTGTGTCAGGCATCTTCAGCGTGGCATCGATTTCGGTCACGCCAATCGCCTTGCGTGCCAGCACGTCGTGGGTTTTTTTGCTGATATAACGAATTTCATAGTTACCGGCACCCGCGGGGAGCAGCAACTCAAGAGGGTTGCCTCGTGACGTGTAGGTGTAATTCTCGTACTTATTATTGGGGGAGTCTGGCTTTGCGACGGAGATGTAATCTTCCTTCTCATCAGGCCCTTCCCATATGACCCGGACCTTCGATCCGGCTGCCGCGCTGTCCGGCGCCTTCACGCTAGCCGCAAGTTCAACCACGATCGGCAGCGTCAATTTTGAGTTGCCGCCAGCATTGATTTGGCCTTCGGCAGTTGCGCCATCGGACACGCGATGCACGCTGACATCATGCACGCCGGCGGGAAGTTCTGGCTGTGCGGTCCCGGTTTCCTCGGAGGTGTAGATGACTTTGCCCGTTGCGCCGTGACGCACCGTCCATATCAGCCCTGTTTTGATCAATGGACCGCCATCCTGATCAGTCGCCTTCAGTGTCACCTCGACTGCCTTTGGCACCGCTGCTGGCACTGGGGCAGGCGCAGGCTTCTCGGCGCTTACTTGTGACAGTGCATCGCGCAACTCCGTGGCGTCATCGGCCTCGAAGAAGCGCCCTCCAGTCGCCTTGGCTATACAAAGCAGTTGCTCCTTGGCACCAGCCTCTTCGGCGCCCAGTCCGAAGCCGATGGTGTGAACCGTCAGCCCAATGCCGAGCTTCTCCAACTTGGCGGCAGCCGCACATGGATCGGCCTTGCAAGTTTCCTTGCCATCGGAAATCAGGATGACGGTGGCCCTATTTTCGGTGAATTTGAGCGCATCTGCTGCATGCTCCACGGCCGCGGTCATTGGGGTCATGCCCTTGGGGTCGATGCCTGCGATTGCCTTGCTGATCGCAGCACGATCCGTGCCCACCGGCACGATTGTCTCGATATCCTGGCAGTCACCCTTGCGCCTATGGCCGTATGCCACCACGCCCAGCCGTTGTTCCGGTGGCAGATCCTTGAGCAGGCCTTGCACCACATCGCGCGCGATACTGATCTTGGGGACGCCATCAATCTGACCCCACATGGATCCGGACGAGTCAAACACAAGGATCGTATCGCCTGCATTGGTGATGGGCTTGCGAGGGGGAACGCCGTCCTGGGCCTGCGCTGCAAACGCGCAGCCGGCAAGACACACAAGCAGGGCAACATTGATGGACCGAAGCGTGGTTGATACAAGCATGGAACTTCCTCCGTTACATCTGGTTGGATTTTTTTGTGATGGGTACTGACAGAAATAGGTGGCATGCCCCAACTCGACTCGCAGGCTTCCGGCGTAGCCATCGCTTCCAGCATGCGCAGCTAAGCTTCAATATGTGTGAGTTCAGGCCATGCCTGCTTCAGTGCTACCCACCCTGCTGGACGCCCACGTTCATGGGATAGGCGCCTATCGCGTGCGTACATGTCCGAACGTTCAGGTAGCCTCGCTGGCAGTACCGATTCACGTCTCTCACAATTTCATATGACGTAATCCGTGCTGTGCACCGGCCACCGATACCTCTGCAAGAATTTCCAGGCATCAAGCGCACAAAGCGGCCTGTCTACCGGGTGGCAGGATCCGCGCAGGAAATTAGGACATTATGCTTACTTGATTCCACGGCCTCCTCGTGCCCAAAGACATCCTGCGACCTTGGACCTTCAGCGCTCCAGCAGTGGCAGCTTGTCCGGCACGCCATCCCATTGGGCAGCGTCCGGCGGCGCCGGAATCTTGCAGGCAATCACAGGCCACTGCGGCGCCAGCTCTGCGTTGATGGCTAGGAATTTTTCCTGCCGGGCGGGCACGTCATCCTCAGCAAAGATCGCGAATACCGGGCACTCCTCCACGCACAGCGTGCAATCGATGCATTCCTCAGGGTCGATCACCAGGAAATTCGGTCCCTCGTGGAAACAGTCGACCGGGCACACCTCGACGCAATCGGTGTACTTGCACTTGATGCAGGCTTCGGTGACGACATGGGTCATGGGCGTGCCGCGGAGATTTCCGTTCCTGCAGCTATGTCTCTCGCGTGGGTGACGTGAATCAAGGTCATGCCCAATCATAGCGGCGATAATCAACGGACGATGCCGCGCTGATGCATCGGTCCTGCATCCTTGGCCAGCATGAACAGAGAAGATCCCAATCATTCAGCCGCCGCGGCAGCCATTCCAAGCCACGAGCAGCTTGCTGCCCTCGTCGACGTGTTCTACGACCGCATTCAAGTCCATCCCGATCTTGGACCGGTGTTCAACGCGGCAGTGCACGACTGGCCTGAGCACAAGCAGCTGTTGACGTCGTTCTGGTGCTCGGTGGTGCTGCGTGAAGGTACTTATCGCGGCAACCCCATGTCCGCGCATCGTCCGCATGCCATCACCACCGGGCATTTCGTGCAGTGGCTTGCGCTATGGCGCGAAACCGCCAATGAGGTACTGGCGCCGAAGCAGGCACGACTCGTCCAAGAGTATGCCAATCGCATCGGCCGCAGCTTGCGTTACGGGCTGGGGCTGCCAGAACCTGTACAGGAGCCAATTCAACTGGGCCCTCGCCCTTCATTACGTCAAATCAAGGACTGATCTAGGATCCATTTTTTATCGCTCACGAATCTTGGCAAGTCGGATCCCACTAACTGCCATCAGTCCCAGCAGTACGAAGGCGATTCCCGCCAGCTCCATCGCCGATGGCTTCTCATGCAGGATCAGCCACGCCAGCAACACCGTAACGACCGGAACGCCGAGACTCGAAACGCTGGCTACGGTCGTTGGCAATCGCTGCAACACGAGCGACCACAGCCACCACGCAAGGCTGGAGGCCAGCACGGCGCTGTACGCAAGGCCGCCGATGAAGGCCCAATTCCAGTCGATCGACCGCTGTGGCACAGCCAGCGCCACGATGCCCAATGCGATGCCGCCCACCAGCATCTGCCAGGCCGTGAGATTGAGCACGGATGGCGCGTGGCGTTGGAACATTCGCTTACTCAGCAAGGTTCCCGCCGCCCAGGCCAGTCCTCCAGCAATAGCCAAGGTGGTGCTCAGCGCACTACCCAGCGAATGCCATGGTTCGATGATGCAGACCAGGCCGATCGCCGCCAACGCCAGTCCAAGCCAATGTCGTCCAGTGGGCTTGTCGCCTAGCAGCAGCCACGCCAGCAGCACCGCCCAGAACGGCATCGTATATGCCAGCATCGCCACCTGCACTGCCCCACCGCTGACTAGCGCCCATTGCTCCAAGCCTTGGAAAGCAGCCGTCTGGCACAGGCCAATAAGGATCATCGGCAACACGGGCGGTGGTCGCAACGATTGCCCCGACAGCATCAGTGCGACGAACAGGATCCCCGAACCAATCAGGTAGCGCAGCGCGGCGAAGTCGAACGGGCCGGCCTGCGCCATCATCTGTTTCATCACGATCCAGCTGTAGCCCCACAGCAGGATGGTGCCGATCAGCGCGATGACGGCACCGCGTTGGTGTGATGAGACAAGCAGCATGTCAGTCCGTCCGGTGGTGGACGACAAGTCCAATCGGGGCCGTTACCACGGTAGCCACAAGAAGCCACTTTTCGATGCAAGCTCTCGGTTTCTTGCCATCGAATCGGCTATTTGCCACACGGCCTCAACGCTCTACCAAAAACGGCTCACGTTGCATCGCGCCGATCAAAAACAGCGAGGATGCATCGTCGACCTGCTCCGTGAAATCCCATACTGTCCATAACGTGGATCTCGCATGCGCCATGCCGTAAAAAAGTCTCCTCAGTGATCACTGAGAGATGACCCGGACTCAGAGCGACTTCGTTGTACGGTGCATAGATGAATGCAAATCCACGACACGAACGCAAGACATCATCGATCATGGTCAAGGGATCAGCCAAGTGTTCGACCACATGGCTGCACACAACAAAATCCCAATGTCGGGAAGGAAGAGCTGACGATGCTGTCACCTGATAATTCACGTGTGGGTAGTGCACTGCCACCCAACGCTGGCGCCAGGGCACATGATCGACTGCGTCTACGCGCAGTCGAGACCAGATAATGTCGTCCGTATGGAGCTGCGCCAACAAGTGGGTACCGGCCGCTGAGCCAGCGCCAACATCGAGGACGTTGAGCTCATCAGAGCGATCGTAGTGCCGCACCATCTTGTCATGGAGGAACGGCAGCAAGTCCGCCATGAATTGGATCGACTGCGCACCCGAGGCATATTCAAACTTGCGCCTGTCGGGCCTTGCATTTTTTGGACTCGCTTGGAAAACGGCATCTTTCATCGCCTCGGTCATCGCGCTCCATTCCATCGCGAAGTGCCGAAAGCCTTCGTCATCGAGAGCCGCCACCGAGGGCAGCAGCGCACGCACGCGCGCCAACGCTTCATTCAACTCAGCAGGTTCGTTCATTAATATGATCTCTTCGCCAACCGTACCGCTTGCAAGTTGCTATTAATCCGGAGCTGCCGGTCATTCTTCCAGCGGGCGTTCGGAGCGCGAATCTTAACCTAGATGCCTCAGGGTCCTGCGCCACTCTGAACTGATAGTGGAGCCTTGGCAGGCGCTCTCTTCAGCATTTTCGGTCGACAATACTAGGCACCTCCCAAATGGAAGCTAATCCATGATCCAGCGTTTCGATTGCGGTCCGCGCTTGTCTGAAATGACCGTTCACAACGGCGTGGCCTACCTCGCTGGGCAAGTTCCAGAGGACACCAGCGTCGGCATTGTCGGTCAAACTGAACAGGTACTCCATGCCATTGATGACTTGCTTAAATTAGCGGCGACCGACAAGACGAATATCCTTCGAGCGGAAATTTACCTAGCCGACATGGCCGATTTTGACGGCATGAACGAAGCTTGGGACACGTGGGTCGCACATGCAGCGGCCCCTGCACGTGCCACCGTGCAAGCGAACCTGGCCATGCCGGATTGGAAAATCGAGATCGTGGTCACAGCAGTGATTCCGTAGCCACTCCGCTTTACACGAAGTCGGCTCGCTACTGCGAAACGGAGGCTGGTGAAATCAAGCGCGCTTGATTTCACCAGCCTCCGTTTTCTTCGGGAGATGTCCGCTTGTTTGCGGTTCTTGCGTGTTAGTGGAATCAAGGAAATACGCGTTTTGCAACCTGCAATACGCAGGCGCTTCCACCCCCCATGAATCCAAGGAGTCGCGATGAAGATTGCAGTACGCATGCCCGGCCTCGTGCTTGTTTCATTGTTGATGCCAATGACCGGTGCCCACGCGTCACCCGACATACCCCTGGATCAGTTGGCATGTGCTGCAGGGGGTGTACTGCAATGCGAGGATCACTTCTACAGATGCTCAGGTGGTACTGAACCTGACCGAACAGCAAGCGCAGGCGGCCTTCATCGATGCCAGCCACGACTGGACAGACGCTACTTGGCGCTGCGCCGCTGGCGGGCGCACATGTGGCGAGTACAGCCAGTCCGAAACACAGTTCCTGATCGGCTTGCCAGCAGACGCCTATGCCCCAGCTGAGCACTTGCGTGAGCGTGGAGTAGTAAGCGAGACCCAGGTTGATCCGGTTGCGAAGTCAAAATCCACACCACCGAAGGCGGCCAAACCCGGCATCGTGGTGGAAACCTTACCGCCCGCGGGCCCTGGTGCGTTCAAAGAGATCACCATGTCTGGCGCTGGCGCTATGGGTGAAATTCAACCTCTCGATGGCAAATGGACCTTCACCAGTGGCAGCCCCAAGGCGGTCGGCTGCATGGCAGGCATTGCGCAATCGCTGCCAAAGCAGATAGCTGCACCGCAATCTGGGCAGGTCGCGTTCAAGAAGCCGTTCCAGCCAAGCCAGATACTGAAGAATGAGTCCATCAGCTGGCGCCGCGTGGCCCCGAATCAGCACACTGCCCGACTCATGAAAGGCAGCGATGCCATGGTCATGTCGTGGGACCTTGTCGTGGAAACGCGCTCCATGATGCGCGGCAATTCAAAGGTGACGGTCAAGATTCCGGGGCAACCCGTATGCACTATCACCACGCCATTCGTCTACCAGCGCCAAGGCTCTTGACGTTTTTTTTCCTCCTGATTGATCGAGGTATTTGATGAAAAGTTCTTTTACCTCTATCGCTGCCATGACCGCAGCATGCTGCATCGCGTTATCCGCCTCGGCGCAAAGGGCTGCAACCGTCTCTCACCAATCCGGCGCGTCGATGCTGGTGCTCGACGCATCGGGTTCCATGTTAAGGAAAATCGACGGGCGCACCAAGATCGAGATCGCGCGCGAGGCGGTCGCCAGCATGCTGGACACGTGGCCCGCCAACCGGCAACTCGGTTTGATGGCGTATGGCCACCGCACGAAAGGAGACTGCGCCGACATCGAGCTTTTGATGGACGCGGACACCGTGGATGCTGAAGGCATGCAGACGGCAGTGAACGCGCTGCATCCCAAAGGCATGACCCCGATCTCCGCTGCAGTGCGTTTGGCAGCGCGGCATCTCACGTTCACGGAACGCAGAGCCACGGTCATCCTGGTGAGCGATGGCGAGGAGACGTGCCACTCCGATCCGTGCGCGCTGGGCAAGGACCTGGAAAAGCTCGGTGTGGATTTCACGACGCACGTCGTCGGTTTCGATTTGCCCGAAGGCGATGCACGCGCACAGCTGCAGTGCTTGGCCGAATCGACAGGCGGACGCTACGTGGAGGCACGTGACGCGGCAGAGCTCAACATGGCGCTGGGCGAGCTGGTAGCGCCAGCAACTAAGAAACCTGCATCCGCCGCTCAACCCAAACGGATCTAAAAACTCAAGCCTCCTAAGGGCTGCATCGTGTACTCCGAAGACAACGACAACGGCGAAACCCTTCAGATCGGCGCAGCAGGCTATGCCGATGAAATGCCGACGGGCTGGGATAACCGCGCACGCTCGATCAAATGCAGCAAGTGCTCGGTGCTAAATCTCTACAGCGACAACGGACGTGAGGGCGCTCAGGTCAGGATCGACCATGGCGTCGAGAAAAGCTGGCTCGGCGCGGTATTGAGCGCCTACATCTATGTAGGCACCTACGGTGAGGAAGAGGACACGGAGCCGGGCAGCTAGAAAATGGGGACGCAGGGACTAAAGCGAGCTTGATTTCCCCCTACCTATTTGCACACCCCGTTTTCCTTGAGGAACAAGACCGCGTGTTTGGCGACGCTCTACTCAAGGGAACGCCAAACCTCGTCTGAAACGACAGGCAATGCTTCCAGCGCCGGCCTTGCAAACAGGTAGCCCTGGAACAAATTGACTCCCATCTCTCGAAGCACGTGATATTCGGCAACAGTCTCCACGCCCTCGCCCAATACTTCACAACCCAGTTCGCGACAGGTCGCCACCATGCCACTGGTGATGGAACGACGCACCCTGTCCTGGTCGATATTGCGGATCAGTGCCATGTCCAGCTTGACGATATCCGGCTGGAATTCAGCAAGTAGGTTCAGGCCTGCATAGCCAGCTCCAAAATCGTCGATTGCAGTCAGGAAACCGCGCCCCTGATAATCCTTGATGATCCGCACGACGCGGGGGACATCGGTAATGCGCTCGGACTCGGTGACCTCGAAAATCAACATGCGCGGGTCGAAGCCGCAGCGTTCGGCGGCTGCGAGAGTGAGTCGGATGCAAGTCGCTGGCTCGTATACCGCGTTTGGCGAGAAGTTGATCGAAAGCCGCCCGCGCATCCCCAGCTCAGCGGCGGTGGTGATGGCTTTGACGCGGCATGTCTGGTCGAAGCGGTACAACTGTTCTGGTCGCACGCGCCCGATTACTTCGCCCGCGCCCTCGCCATTTGCACCGCGTACCAGCGCCTCGTAGGCACAGATGGAACGTGTGCTGGCATCGACGATCGGCTGGAACGCCATTCTCACTTCGAAATCCAGCAAGTTGTCCCCAGCGCACTTGCCGCACGGGTGGGGATTGTCTACTTCGCCAAAAAAACGCTTGAGGAACATGGGAGCTTCCAATCTTTCGACCAAGCATTTTTGTATCACAATTCGCACTACTCCTCCGTCAAGCTTTCGGGCTCGCGAAGCCACGCAAATTCTCCCCGATCGCAGCCAGAGATACTGTTTCACGGCGCATCAGCTGCCCACGCGCATTGCGTTGGATAGGTTCCTCCACATTTTTGAGACGACCTCTCAGAGTGTGCCTTTCCTCAGCGTTCGACATCACATGCAAATGCCGCCGGTACCCATTTGTGCCCAAAGTGAAAACCATCACAGTCATGGAGAAGTAGCGATGGGACATGTGCCAATGAGCAGAATGATGGTGCGGATCGCCTTGATGGCACTGGCTAACGCAGGGTTGGTTGCCTGAGGAAAGACCGATGTGGCGCCCTCCTCGAATGCTGGAATGGTCGCAAATTCCACAGAGTCCATATGTTCAGAAGAGCCGGCATCCGCTGATGACGACAGTCAGATCAAGGTCGCTTCATCCGCATTACCTGCCGACGCCCCGTTCTATCTCGGCCAGCGGAATGACAATGCCAGCAGTCTGGCGCCAGGCTATTGGCGATGGAATTCCCCGGACAGCACCAGTACGCACGAGCAGATCATCACCAATGCCAAACAGTCCGCGCAGGACACTGGCTGGGAAATGACAAGCGAGCACAAGCAAAGCGCAACTACCTACCAGATGGACTTTTCCAAGAATCGCAACGACGTCGTCTTCACCGTTAATCCAGAAGGCGACAGCCGGTTCCCTTGCGAATACTTGTCCGAAACATTCATCACGGCCAACAAAACGGGATCATGCGGAACGCCGCGGAGATGACAGCAAGGAATCGTCATGGTCAGCATGCAAGCTATTGAAATCACCAGGCCGGGAACGGCGGATGTATTGCAACTGACCACGCGCTCGATGCCGCGACCCGGGCCGGGTGAGGTGCTGATCAAGGTGGCTGCGTCCGGCGTCAATCGGCCGGATGTGTTCCAGCGGCTAGGCAATTACGCACCGCCACCAAGCGCTTCGGACCTCCCCGGGCTGGAAGTTGCAGGCGAGTTGGTTCAGGGCGATTTCGGGGGCGAAAATCCCCTTGGCCTCAAGCAAGGCGACGCTGTCTGCGCGTTGCTCGCGGGTGGTGGTTACGCCGAATACGCCGTCGCCCCACTTCTGCAATGCCTACCGGCGCCGAAGGCGCTGACATTGATCGAAGCGGCGGCGTTACCAGAAAACTACTTCACTGTATGGAGCAACGTGTTCGATCGCGGACGCTTGGGCACCAATGCTGCGGGCGCACCTGAATCGTTATTGATCCAGGGCGGCTCCAGTGGCATCGGTGTCACGGCAATTCAGCTGGCGCACGCGCTCGGCCATCAGGTGTTCGCCACGGCGGGCAATGCAGACAAATGTGCGGCGTGCGAAGGACTGGGGTCCCACGCGATCAACTACCGTGAGCAGGATTTCGTCGAGGAAGTAAAAAAGCATACCGATGGCCGCGGCGTGGACGTGATCCTCGACATGGTCGCTGGCAACTACGTGCCGCGCGAACTGGAGCTGCTGGCCGAAGATGGACGGTTGGTGTTCATCGCCACCTTGGGAGGTAAGCAGATCGACATCGATGCATCGCTGATCATGCGACGTCGGCTGACCCTCACCGGATCCACCCTGCGCGCCCGTTCCATCGCGTTCAAGGCTGCGCTGGCCATGCAGCTGCACGCGCACGTCTGGCCGCTCCTGGAATCCGGCAGGGTCAAACCGGTCATCTATAAAGTCTTCCCTGCAGCCGAGGCGGCCAAGGCCCACGCCCTGATGGAAAGCAGCGAACACATCGGGAAGATCATGCTGGAGTGGTAAGGAAGAAAAGTCGCCAGCGACACGTGCTGCGATCAAACGCGGTCCCCACCTGATGTTTCGGGCCGATGACGTCGACTCACTTCACACGTTCGCCGGCGACCATGACCACCGCCATCGCCTGGGTCGGCTCGGGGTGCAGAACGAAGCCCAGCCGCCCGCGGGTACGGGATAGACGCAAATTGCGATACCTGACCATATAGATCACCGCGACTGCAGCCGCCGAAATGCCTGACAACGCGCCGATGCCCAGCGCCCAGCGTGCTCCGAAATGATCCACCACCCAGCCCACCAGTGGCGCGCCCAGCGGGGTACCGCCCATCACCACGGCGATGCGCAACGCCAACACGCGGCCACGCATGCTGCGCTCGGTGGTCAGTTGCATCATGGAATTGCTGGCAGTCATGAACGTGAGCGCTGCCAGTCCTACAAAAAACAGCACGCCCGCGAACAGCAGCGGACCTGGCATCACTGCAGCTAACCCCACGCTGACACCGAACGCAGCAGCAGCACCTGCCATCAACACCATGCCGGGAACTGGCCGGCGCGCCGAAAGCAATGCCCCACACATCGTGCCAGCAGCCATCGCCGAGGTGAGCAAGCCATATTGGCTGGCATCGCCATGGAACACGGTGACCGACATGGTCGAAATGAAGATCGCGAAGTTGAAGCCGAACGTCCCCAACAGGGCAAGCATCACCAGCACGGCGATCAGGTCTGGCCGCTGCCACACATAGCGGAATCCTGCCAACAGGCTCCCGCGGGTGCGTTCGGGTCGGGACTCGGTGTGCAGTTCTTTTTGCCTCAGTCGCGACAGCGAGACCAGCACCGCGGCATAAGAACCCGCGTTGATCACGAAAAGCCAGCCCTCGCCTACCCCGGCAATCAACATGCCCGCGACCGCCGGGCCGATCATGCGTGCGGCGTTGAACGAGGCAGAGTTAAGCGCTACGGCATTGACTAGGTCGGCATCGTTGACCAGATCAGACACAAATGCCTGCCGGGCCGGGGCGTCGAACGCAGAGACGCAGCCCAGCAGCAAGGCAAAGCCATAGACGTGCCAAAGCTGTACCGCGCCGAGCAGGGTAAGCAGGCCCAAGCCCAGCGCCAGCAGACCGGCCGCAGCTTGGGTGAAGAGCAGCAGCTTGCGTCGGTCCAGATGATCGGCTGCAAAGCCCGTCAGCGGTAATAGCAATAGGGCCGGGCCAAACTGCAGTGCCATCACGGTACCGACGGCCGTAGCGCTGTGCGGCGTCAGCACGGTCAGTACCAGCCAGTCTTGCCCGATGCGTTGCATCCATGTGCCCACGTTCGACACCAGCGCGCCGCCAGCCCACAGCCGGTAGTTGTAGCTGCGGAGCGACTGAAACATGCTGCTCATTGCGAATTCTTCATGCAGTCGACTTGGCACGCTTGCGGGGACGGCTGGCCTGGGATCCTGTTTGAATTGAACCTGGAAGGTACCAATCAGCGCAAGCAGCTTTTCATGGTGGAGTCCTGTCCGTGAAGGTCACGAAAATTCGCGCAGACGCAATTTTTTGCAACTCACGCATGGGGCTACATGGCTGCATGGGCCTTGCGCTCAGACTAAGATGAAGGGATCGGTGGCGAGGCATTGGCTACGCTGGGCGATCTAGGGGAACGCTGCCACCGATGGATGCCTTGACTGCTTCGCTCGCGCTCATCATTGCCCAGACCTGCACGGTACTAGTCATGGTTGGCGCCCACTTGGCCGCGCGCCCGGAACGTGCCACCGGTTACTGGGCGTCATCTGCAACGCTGGTGCTGGTCGGGATATTGTTGATCGTAGCCAGTCGACGTTTCCCTGTCCTTCAACTTTTCGGAAGCAGCGCGCTTGTCTTCGGCACCGTCTTGCAGCTCTCCGGCTTGCAGGCGTTCTACAAGGTGAAACAAGGGGCCACGGGATGGGCGATCGGCGCGTGTACCTCCCTGCTTTTCATCGTGCTGGTAGCTATGAATGCTCCGCTGGACCAGCACATCATCCTGTTCGCGACCGCGCTACTGGTGCTGCTGGCTATGAGTTTGCGCGTATTGCTGGCCGGAATTCGATCGCATTGGACGTTTGCCAGCGTGCTGACGCTGGGGGCCATGGTGTTGATGATGGCCAACAATATGCTGCGCATCGTGGAGGCCATCGTTCGCCCCCCCACGCAACTGGTCACCGAGTCGCCGCTGGGCATCGCAACGCTGTACATGGTGCCGCTTGGCGGCATATTCCTGTTCGCCACAGGATTGCTGCTGCTTTACTTCGAGCGGCTGGTCGAGGAAAAGCACAGCCTCGCGACTCACGACGAACTGACGGGCCTGTTAAACAGGCGTGCCATCGTCACCGCGGGTGAGCGCGAAGTGGCGGTGGCAATCAGGCATCGCCGGCCACTCACCGTGGCCTTTGTTGACATCGATTACCTCAAGACTGTCAACGACAGCTTCGGACATGAAGCCGGCGACATGGTAATAGCCGACGTCTCCAAAATCCTCCGGGACGCCTGCCGTGGCGTCGACCTGGTCGCACGCTACGGTGGCGACGAGTTCTGCCTGGTCTTGCCTTGCGCGGGAAGCGACAGCGCCGCGGACATGGGCGGGCGATTAATGAGGGCGGTGCGGGAGTATTCCTTCCGCGACCAGCCCCCGCTCACGCTGAGTATTGGCTTCGCTTCGCTGACGCCCGAAGGCGACAGATCGTGGGCCAGCCTGATCCGTCGAGCTGACATGGCGCTCTACCAGGCCAAGCAGATGGGCCGCAACCAGTTCTGCATCGACACGACTGAGATCATCAATTAGGGGGCGCTGGCAACGTTTCCACGAAGCAGCCCACGTCGTGGCGTGTTTCAAACGCAGGTGTCCTGACTTCGGTTTTTTGGTCCCTATGCTCCGCCGACACGGATCACGCGCTTGCCAAAATTTTCACCTTTCAGCAGGCCGATGAACGCAGCCGGTGCCGCTTCCAGTCCGTTGACAATCTCTTCGCGATACTTGATCTTGCCGTCCTCGATCCAGCCACTCATTGCCTTCTCGAATTCTGGGTAGAGGTGGCCAAAGCTGTCAAAGATAATGAAGCCCTGGATCAGGATTTTCTTGCTCAACAACTGGCCCAGCAGCCAATTCATGCGGTCGGGCCCATCCGGGAGTTTGGTGGCGTTGTATTGCGACACCAGCCCACACAGCGGGATGCGTGCATTGGCGTTAAGCAGCGGCACTACGGCATCGAACACCTTGCCGCCAACATTTTCGAAATAAACATCGATCCCCTGCGGACTGGCGCCTCCCAGTTGCTCCGCGAAGTCGGCAGCCTTGTGGTCGATGCACGCATCAAACCCCAATGCCTCTACCGCGTATGCGCACTTGTCAGGGCCACCTGCGATACCGACCACGCGGCACCCGAGTAGCTTGCCGAGCTGCCCTACCGTTGCCCCAACCGGTCCGGTGGCTGCGGCAACCGCAATGGTCTCACCCGGCTTCGGCTTGCCAATCTGGGTGAGGCCTGCCCACGCCGTAAAACCAGGCATGCCCAACACGCCCAACGCCCGTGACGGATGCTGGGGCTCTGCGCCGAGCGGCGTGACGCCCTTACCGTCGGACACGGCGTAGTCCTGCCAACCGCTGAAGCTGAGTACCCAATCCCCCGCTGCGAACCCTTCAAGGTTCGACGAAACCACTCTGGCCACCGTCCCGCCCACCATCACGCCACCGATTTGAACAGGCTCCGCATACGACGCGGCGTCGCTCATGCGTCCGCGCATGTATGGGTCCAGCGAAAGGAACTCGGTACGCAGCAGCATCTGCCCCGCGCCGGGCACCGGAACAGGACTCTCTTCCAATCGCAGCGTGCGATCCGTGGGCTCTCCCTTGGGCCGCTCGTTGAGCAGCCACTGACGGTTGCTGGCGTCTGACTGGGACATGGTGCGTTCCTTGAAAGCTTGGGAAAAAAGCCATTAGGACAGTGGGGGAATTACGTGGCCGTGACGCCCACACATAGCCACGTGCCAATCGCCACGGAGGCAATCACGCGCACGGAATTCTCTCCCGCTATTTATAGGCACAGCCCACCATGTAAAGACTACTTGACACGGGAATGATGCTGCCTCAGCATGTAAAGCGTGCTTTACATGGAGAACCGCATGCGCGATCAACGGATTGCCAGACAGTACCTTCTGGAATTACTCGGCAGCGTGACCGTCTACATGGTGCTGCTGGTGTCCTCACTGGTCTTGGCCAAAACAATGCAGCCCAGCGTGGTGCGCCTGCTGTTATTGCTCAGCCCCATGCTCGGGTTTGGGCTGATGCTGTGGGTGGTGGTACGCCAGTACCGGCGCATGGACGAATTCCTGCGCCAGATACTGCTGGAGAACTGCGCCATCGCTGCCGGCATCACGGCTGCCCTGACCTTTACCTACGGCTTCCTGGAAGGCGTCGGCTATCCGCGCTTGAGCATGTTCACCGTGTGGATCTTGTTGGGCGCCAGCTGGGGAGTGACTGCGATGATACGAAGCGTCTTTGATCGCTGATGGAAAACCACATTCGCGAACTGCGCGCCGAGCGCGGGTGGACACAGGCAGACCTGGGCGAGCTGCTCGACGTGTCGCGGCAAACCGTCAACGCGCTCGAAACCGGCCGTCACGACCCCAGCCTCACACTGGCATTCGCAATTTCAGACGTCTTCGGCGAAACGATCGAGGGCATCTTCACCCCGTGAATCTTCACCCCGCTCCGCACGGGCAAGAAGTCGGCGCGGCTTTCGCGGTTACGCGCGCAACCGATCCTTCGGATCTTGTCGATAGAACAACGCGAGCTGGTCGTAGACGTCTGGAAATGGATGCTGCAACGTCGAGGGTGCGGTGAAGAATATCTCACTGCACACCGCAAAGAACTCTGCTGGCGATGTGGCGGCGTACGCATCGATTGCAGGAGGACGATGCTGCTCCAGTTGACTGTGTAGCGCATCAAATGCAGCGGTAAAGACTTGCGTCCATTGCTCACGAATCATGCCCGAATGCAGTGGCGGGATACCGTTGGCGCTGCCGTCCAGCGAGTCCAGTTTGTGGGCAAATTCATGCACCACCACATTGTGTCCAGACTGATGTCCGGCCAGGTCGGAGGCGGCGGTATCCCAGGACAGCACGACCGGCCCCCGTTGCCACGACTCCCCGGCCAAATGACCACCGTCATGTGACACCACACCGTCTTCGCTGACGTCCCTGCTCACCTTGAACGCACCGGGATACAGGATGATTTCCACCCAGCCGTCGTAGTGGTCCAGCCCCAGTTTCAGGATCAACAGGCATGCCTGAGCTGCTACGGCCACCAGCATGTCGGTCGTCAGTTCCAATCCCTGTGCACCGCTGAACGCTTTTCGATGCAGGAACAGTGTGCTCAGTTTGCGCAGATGGGCGCGTTCTACCGAGGTGAGGCCACGAAAAATTGGCGCATCACGCATGAGCCTGTGCCAGCTCTTAAGCTGGATCGGATGGCGGCGCAGCGTACGGCGAACCCGTAGGCAATCAATCCATTTCATGGATAGTCGTCATGGTTGCGGAATACCGTCAATACGCGCCCATGAAGTCCTTCTTACCGATCTCGACGCCGTTGTGGCGCAGCAGGTCGTACGCCGTGGTGACATGGAAGAAGAACTGCGGCAGCCCATACGCCAGGAGGTAGGCCTGGCCGTCGATGCGGCGTTCTTTTGGCGTACCGGGACGCAACACGACCTCACGCTCCTCGCTGCCTTCGAATCGTGCCGCGTCCAATCCTGCGAGGAAGGCCAGCGTCGCGGCGATCCGCTGTTGCAGGTCAGGGAAACCCTGGTCACCGCCTTCGTAGGCCGGGACTTCCGCACCTGCCAGCCGCGCCGAAACACTGCCGGCGAAGTCGCAGGCGATCTGTACTTGGCGTGCCAACGGGAACATGTCCGGGAACAGCCGTGCTTGAAGTAGTGCGCCAGGCTCGATCTTGCGCTCCGCAGCGTGGGTCTCAGATTTGGCCAGGACCCCAGCGAGCGCAGTTAGCATTTGCTGGAACACAGGAACAGATGCGGTATGCATTGAGAGAGACATGACGGAGATCCTCGATTGGGGGAAGGACATGGTATTCGGCTATGCGGTAACAGACGGAAAATGCTTTTTCCATCTATAGACTTCAGGTGTCTTGTCTGGCAGCGCTCCTATCACTCTTGCATCGCTCCTAGCAACGCGGCTTGGACTTGTTCGAAACGGTAGGGCTTCGACAGATTTGGTGCGCTCGCCAGCTCGGCCCCATGCGGGTTGATGTATCCGGTAGCCAGCACATAAGGAATACCGCGCTGGCGAAGCGTCTCGGCGATGGGGTCGCTGCGTTGGTCCCGCAGCCAGACATCCAGCAGCGCCACATCAATCTCCTCTGAGGCGATGAGTGCGA
Source organism: Lysobacterales bacterium (assembly GCA_038242955.1). Taxonomy (GTDB): domain Bacteria; phylum Pseudomonadota; class Gammaproteobacteria; order Xanthomonadales; family Xanthomonadaceae; genus Thermomonas. The sequence continues at coordinate 1,578 of JBBSRO010000004.1, read as the reverse complement.
TCGCCTGTTCCACAGTTGCAGCAGGTCCCACGACGTGCGCGCCTGCGTCGGAAAAAACGTCCTCCAACATCATCGCCAGTAACACTTCATCCTCGACGACCAGCACGCGCTTCCCTTCCAACGTCATGTCCTGCACTCCTGGGCCGGTACTTCCAAACCAGGCGGATCCAATGAAGGCGGCTCTAAAACAGGCACGCTAAGCGTCATCTCGCAGACCACTCCGTGCTCATGAAAATGCAGTTGAACATCTCCACCGGGCTCAGCTGAAAGCGCACGCCGAATCATTCGCGAACCAAACCCGGGATGTTCCGGCGGCGCTACCGAAGGACCGTCGCTCTCCTTCCACCTCAAGTGCATGCAAGGCTCCGGGTTTTCCTCGACTCGCCACTGCACATGAACCTGTCCCGCTTCATTGGTCAGTGAGCCGTACTTGCCCGCATTGGTGCAAAGCTCGTGCATTACCATCGCCAGCGTGACCGCAGTCTGCGGTAGCAAGCGGACGGACGGTCCCTCGATGACGAAGCGGTGGCTCAAGGCCCCGTGCGCGTCCAGCGACTGGCGGATGATTTCACCCACATCGGCGGTTTCCCAATGTTCGCGAGTCAAGACGTCGTGTGCAGCAGCCAGTGCTGCGAGACGACCACTGAACGCATCCCGCGCGTCGTCATTGGCTGCGTCGCCGCGGAAGGTCTGTTGCGCCAAACCCTGCACGATCGCAAGCGTGTTCTTGACCCGGTGGTTCAGTTCGTCGACCAGCAATTGCAGGTGGCGCGCTTGGCGTTTCTCCGCTTGCTGAGCGAGGTGCATCTCGGTGACATCGTGACCTTCGACGAAGATTCCAGTCACGCGCTCGTTCTCGTCCATGATCGGTTCGTAAATGAAGTCCAGATAGCGTTCTACCTCGTCCAGGTCGGGGGCATTTCTCAGCCGAACGGCAAGGTTATGGGCAACATGGCGCTCGCCACTGACGTAGACCCCGTCGAGCAGGTCAATGAAGCCTTGGCCGGTGACCTCGGGTATCACTTCGCGGACGGGCCTACCGATGAATTGCCGGTCGCCCGCCAGCCTCACATAAGACTCGTTGACGAACTCGAAAACATGCTCGGGACCAGTAAGGATGCAAATGAATCCCGGCGCCTGCTCGAATTGTTGCTTCTGGCGTTCCGACTGCGCGAGCAAGCGCTGTTCGCCGACCACTTGGGCGGTAGTCTCTGCGCAAATGACCATGACGCCACCGACCCCGTGTTCTGCGGCTTCGTAATCAATCGGCGAATAGCTATAGGTCCAGTACACATCCTCGCGCTGGCCGTTGCGGGTGATCGGCACCAGTCTGTTCTCGCTCCAGGTGCTGCCATAACCGCTCATGACGTGCTCGATCTCTACACCGATGATGTGCCAGATTTCCTCCCAAACCTCCCTCATCGGCCGTCCAAGCGACCCAGGGTGGAGTTCCGGCCCAATCGATCGGCGATAGGCGTCGTTGTAGAAACAGATTCCCTCATCGCCCCACCAGATATACATGGGATGACCGGTGTTCAGCAGCAGGCGCACAGCAGTGCGCAGCGGTTGCGGCCAGTT
>JBBSRO010000003.1:0-84751 GCA_038242955.1 Lysobacterales bacterium | reverse complement strand
TCCAGTGACGGCGATATGGACCGGTTGTCGGTGCGCTGGCCGGCGTGGCATGCACGGCTTGCGAGCTACCTGATGGACGATCCCCTGCGCGGCCTGCGCACGCAGCTGGAGCAGACGCTGGCTGGGCTCGACAGCGGTTCACCACAGTCCGATCTGTTTGGATTGCCGTCATGAGCAATGACGGGATCGCTGCTGTCGTGGTATCGCACGACAGCGAGGAAACCATTGATGATTGCCTGCAGCGCCTGCTCAATGCAGAGGGCGTCACCGAAATTCGCGTGGTCGACAACGACTCATGCGACGCCACGTTAGAAATCGTGCAACGGCATGCCATTGCCGATCTGCGCCTGCGCTTCATCGCCAATCCCGACAATCCCGGATTTGCGGTCGCCTGCAACCAAGGCGCCGGCGATAGCAACGCGCAGTGGCTGGCATTCGTCAATCCGGATTGCCTGGTCGAGGTCGACACGTTGTCGCAGCTGCGTGCACATGCGGAGGCACAAGCACCTGCATTGTTGGGCGCCGACTTGGTCGATGAGCAGGGGGTGCGTGATGCCGCATGTCGCCGGCGCGATCCGGACTTCGCGGCGATGCTGCGCTCTCCAGCAGCGGCCAGACTCGGGGTCGATATCGACGAATCCATGCCGGTACAAACGGTCGATGCACTATCCGGCGCCTTGATGCTGTTGCCACGCTGGTTGTTCGCGCGTGTCGAGGGCTTCGATGAGGGTTACCGCCTGCACGCCGAAGACCTCGACCTGTGTCGCCGTGTGCGTGATGTGGGTGCAAGCGTGATGGTGGCCAACGACGTGCGCGTGGTGCATGTGCGCGGTGTGTCCAGCCGCTCGCGCCCGTTGTTCGTCGAGTGGCACAAGCATCGTGGATTCTGGCGGTACTTCTGCAAATTCGAAGCGCCGCGGCGAAGTGCTTTCGTGCGCGCAGGCGTATTGACGATGATCTGGGCGCGCTTCCCGATTGCGGCGCTGCGGGCGTTGGCGCGCGCTCAGCGGTAGCGGTTGATCTCGTCGCGGAGTTTCTTGGCTGCGTTCGCCGCCGCGCTGGCGAAATCGTTGGTTTGCGACGCGTACAAAATTCCGCGCGAGGAATTGATCATCAGGCCTGTGCCATCGGTGGTCTTGCCATTACGCACGGTGGCCTCGATATCACCGCCTTGCGCGCCGATGCCGGGAATCAGCAACGGCATGTCGCCGACGATGCCGCGGATCACCTTCATTTCTTCGGGGAACGTTGCGCCCACCACCAGCGCACAGTTGCCATCGCCATTCCAGTCACGTGCAATCGTACGGGCCACGTGCTGGTACAGCGGGGCGAAGCCGCCGTTGTCATCGGACACCACTAGTTCTTGGAAGTCACGCGCACCAGGATTGGAGGTGTGGCAGAGGAACACACAACCGCGATCGTTGCGTTGCAGGAAAGGTTCTGCGGAATCGCGACCCATGTAAGGGTTCAACGTCACCGCATCGGCGCCGAAGCGATCGAATGCTTCCAACGCATATTGTTCGGCAGTGTTACCGATGTCGCCGCGCTTGGCATCCAAGATCACCGGCACATCAGGATGGTTGGCATTGATGTGGGCGATGAGCCGTTGCAGTGAGACCTCGCCGCCGTTGTGCGCCGCGAAATAGGCGATCTGCGGCTTGAACGCACACGCGAATTCAGCGGTGGCGTCGGCGATGTCGCGGCAGAAAGAAAACAGCGCATCGTCGTCATCGACAAACGCGTCCGGGAACTTCGCCGGGTCGGGATCCAGGCCGACGCAGAGCAGGGAGTTGCTGGCTTGCCAGCGTGCGCGAAGTTGTTCGATGAAGTTCATGTCGGTCGTCTCCTGCTGCATGCGAGAACGCCCACGTTGTCGTGGGCGTTTCGTTTTTACTTCAGCGCCTTGAACCGCAGGCGATGCGGTCGCGCGCCATCTGCACCCAGGCGGCGTTTCTTGTCTTCTTCGTACTCGCGGTAATTGCCCTCGAAGAACTCCACGTGCGACTCACCTTCGAAGGCGAGGATGTGCGTGGCGATGCGATCCAGGAACCAACGGTCATGCGAGATCACAAACGTGTTGCCGGGGAATTCCAGTAATGCGTCTTCAAGCGCGCGCAGGGTTTCGATGTCGAGGTCGTTGGACGGTTCATCCAGCAGCAGCACATTTCCGCCCTGCAACAGGGTCTTGGCCATGTGCAGGCGGCCGCGCTCACCACCGGACAGCGTGCCGACGAGTTTCTGCTGGTCTTGGCCCTTAAAGTTGAAGCGGCCGAGATAGGCGCGCGATTGGATCTCCGTGCCGTTGATGTTGAGGATGTCCAGGCCACCGGACACTTCCTGGAACACGTTGTGATTGCCCTCTAGCGCATCGCGACTCTGGTCGACATAGGCCAGCTTGACCGTGGAACCCATGGTGATCTCGCCGGAATCCGGCGTCTCCTGACCAGCGATCATGCGGAACAACGTCGACTTGCCGGCACCGTTGGGACCGATGATGCCGACGATCGCGCCGTTCGGAATACTGAAGTTGAGGTTGTCGATCAGCACCCGATCGCCATAGGCTTTGCTGACGTTCTTGAACTCCATCACCTTGGCGCCCAATCGCTCGCCCGGCGGGATGAAGATTTCGTTGGTCTCGTTGCGCTTCTGGTAGTCGACCGCTTGCAACTCTTCCATCCGGGCCAGACGTGCCTTGCCCTTGCTGCGGCCGCCCCTGGCATTTTGCCGCGACCATTCCAGTTCCTTCTGGATGGCTTTCTGGCGCGACTTCTCCTGGTTGTCTTCCAGTTTCAGGCGATCGCCCTTCTGGGTCAGCCAGTCGGTGTAGTTGCCCTTCCACGGAATACCGCGGCCGCGATCCAGTTCCAGGATCCATTCGGCGGCGTTGTCGAGGAAGTAGCGGTCATGGGTGACGGCGACCACGGTGCCGGTGTAGCGGGCAAGAAACTCCTCCAGCCATTCCACCGACTCGGCGTCCAGATGGTTGGTCGGTTCATCGAGCAGCAACATGTCTGGCTTCTGCAGCAGCAGGCGGCAGAGCGCGACGCGACGTTTCTCACCACCCGAAAGCTTGCCAATGATCGCGTCCCACGGCGGCAGGCGTAGCGCATCGGCAGCAATTTCCAGCTGGTTCTCCAGCGTGTGTGCATCGCCCGCGGCCAGGATGGCTTCAAGCTTTTCCTGCTTTTTTGCCAGTGCATCGAAGTCGGCGTCTTCTTCCGCATAGGCGGCATACACCGCATCCAGTTCGGCCTGCGCATTCAGCACTTCGCCGACGCCTTCCTCGACCGCTTGGCGCACGGTCTTCTCGGGATCGATTTCAGGTTCCTGCGCGAGGTAACCGACCTTGATGCCCGGCTGCGCGCGCGCTTCGCCCTGGAAGTCGGTATCGACGCCGGCCATGATCTTCAGCACGGTCGATTTGCCGGAACCGTTCAGCCCCAATAGGCCGATTTTGGCGCCGGGAATGAAGCTCAACGAGATGTCCTTGATGATCTGCTTCTTTGGCGGGACGATCTTGCTGACACCATTCATGGTGTAAATAAACTGGGACATCGGGGACTCCACAGGCATGCGGCGGCGCCTGCCGTTAGCAAGGCCGCGGAAAGGATTGCGTTAACCCACAATTATAGCCGTTCAGGCGCCAAGCACGGCCGATTGGTTCGGTGGCTACAGGTGTTGCGGCTGCGCGAGGTTCACACCAGGCCCATCGCCTGTTGTGCAATGAGACTTCCGGCTGCGACGGCAAACCATGTGCCCAAGCCAAGCAGGATTGGGCGCGGGCCAGTCGCGATCATCTGCCTGAGATTGGCCGAAAGCCCGATGCCGGCAAGCGCCGCCACGATGAAGACTTGCGCGACGACCTTCAGGCCATGCAGGACCATTGGTGACAACAGGCCCGTGCTGCCGACCGCAGCAGCCACGACGAAGCCAAGGATGAACCACGGGAAGGTGCCGCGAATCGATGCGTTGGCTCCCGTGCCGCGGTTGCGTCGTGCCAACCACATCGCCAATACGAGGGTGATCGGGATGATCAGGCTGGCGCGTGTGAGCTTGACCACGGTTGCCAGGTCGCCTGCAGCCTGGCTGTACTGATAGCCAGCGGCGACGACTGAAGAGGTATCGTTGATTGCGGTGCCCGCCCACAGGCCGAAGCCGTGGTCGCTCAATCCCAGCATGTGTCCAATTGGCGGGAACAGCAGCACGCCAGCGACGTTGAACAGGAAGATGGTAGTCATCGATAGCGCTATTTCATGATCACGTGCACCGATCACCGGCGCGGTCGCGGCGATGGCCGATCCACCACAGATCGCCGTACCCACGCCAATCAGCACGGGTAGTGCGCCACTCAGGCGCAGCAGACGGCTCAGGCCCCACGCGGTGACGAAGGCGATTGCGAGGGTGATGAGGGTCAACGGCAGCGACGCCAGTCCGGTCTTCAGCACCTCAGGCAGCGACAATCCGAACCCGAGCATGACCACTGAGTAGCGAAGGATTGGCCCTTGCGCAAACTTGATGCCCGCCATGTGTTGCGGCCGAACGAGCCCGGCAGCACCCAGTCCCAGTCCCAACAGCAGGGCGGAGACCGCGCCGCCAACAACCGGCACCCAGGCACCAAACAACATCGCCGGCAGCACCACCAGCGTCACCATCAACAGTCCGCTGGCGCGCGCGCGCCACGTCTGGAGCGGAGGCGGGTTGGTTGGAGGGGAAGGGTTCGATATCGGTGTCATGGTCATGTTTGTGGTTCGAGATGGCGACAGTCTGAGTCACGCATCGATTCAAGAATAGTTTTTGATTATTTATTCATGTCATCAATGCTGCCGATGAGCGGTCTCGCTCTGGTGGCGAAGCAGGGAGTCTGGCGGGCGTCTGGCCAGCCTGCGGGCTACAATTGGCACCCCACATACACCCCGGAGTTGCGATGTTTTCCCGTGCCGACCTGATTGCTGGATTCGACCCCGAACTTGCCAAGTCCATCGCCGATGAAACTCGCAGGCAAGAAGACCATGTCGAGCTGATCGCCTCGGAAAACTACGCCAGCCCGCGGGTGATGGAAGCGCAGGGCAGCCAGCTGACCAACAAGTACGCCGAAGGCTATCCGGGCAAGCGCTATTACGGTGGATGCGAATTCGTCGATGTCGCTGAGCGCTTGGCCATCGAGCGCTGCAAGCAACTGTTCGGAGAAGGTTCGGCAGAGGGGATGTATGCGAACGTGCAGCCGCATTCGGGCTCGCAGGCTAACCAGGCCGTGTATTTCGCGCTGCTACAGCCGGGTGACACCATCCTGGGCATGTCGCTGGCGCATGGCGGCCACCTGACCCATGGTGCCAAGGTCAATATCAGCGGAAAGCTTTTCAACGTCGCGCAGTACGGCGTCAACGAGCAGGGCTTGATCGATTACGACGAAGTCGAACGCCTTGCGTTGGAGCACAAGCCGAAGATGGTGGTCGCCGGATTCAGCGCGTATTCGCAGGTCGTGGATTGGGCGCGCTTCCGTGCGATTGCCGACAAGATTGGCGCCTACCTGTTCGTGGACATGGCGCACGTAGCGGGTTTGATCGCCGCCGGCGTTTATCCGAACCCGGTGCCGCATGCGCATGTGGTGACCTCGACCACTCACAAGACCCTGCGTGGTCCGCGCGGCGGAATTATTGTCGCCAGCCGCGCCAGCATGGGCGATGCGGCAGATGAGATCGAAAAGAAGCTGCAATCCATCGTGTTCCCCGGCATCCAGGGCGGTCCGCTGATGCATGTAATCGCAGCCAAGGCTGTCGCGTTCAAGGAAGCGCTGGAGCCGGAATTCAAGGCTTACCAGGCGCAGGTCGTGAAGAATGCGCAGGCGATGGCGAAAACGATTATTGCGCGGGGCTACAAGATCGTGTCCGGTGGCACCGAGAACCACCTCATGCTGGTGGACATGATCGGCAAGGACGTCAGCGGCAAGCAGGCGGAAGAAGCACTCGGCAAAGCGCACATCACGGTTAACAAGAATGCGGTTCCAAACGATCCGCGCAAGCCCTTCGTGACCTCGGGCCTGCGCATCGGCACGCCAGCGGTCACCACGCGCGGTTACAAGGAACCTGATTGCATCGTGCTGGCCGAATGGATCTGCGACGTGCTGGACAATCCGGACGACGAGAACGTGATTGCAGGCGTACGCGCGAACGTCGAGAAGCAATGCGCGCAGTTCCCGGTCTACGGCGACTGACGCAGGCGTGCATTGCCCGTTCTGCCAGCACGAAAACACCCGCGTCATCGATTCGCGTGTCAGCGATGACGGCGTAACGATTCGTCGGCGCCGGGAGTGCGAGGCATGCGGTGAGCGATTTTCCACGCTGGAAACGATCGAGCTGAAACTGCCGACCATCATCAAGTCCGATGGTCGGCGCGAAAACTTCGATGCACGCAAACTGCGGCTGGGTTTCGATCGCGCGCTGCAGAAGCGGCCGGTATCGGAAGAACATGTCGAGGCATCCGTGCGTGCGGTCGTGCACCAGCTGCGGATGACCGCCGAGCGCGAGATTGCATCGCGCCGCTTGGGCGAATTCGTGATGGGCGAACTGCGCAAGCTGGACCACGTCGGTTACGTGCGCTTCGCATCGGTGTATCGCTCGTTCCAGGACGTGGCCGACTTCCGCGAAGAACTCGATCGCTTGGAGAAAGACTTGCCCGGCGAAGGTCAGTTGTCCCTGCTGGGCGGCGCCAGTCCGGAAGTGATCCCTATCGACAAGGGCCGCAAGCGATGAGCAATACCGCGAAATTCTCCACCACAGATCACGAAATGATGGCGCGTGCACTGCGGCTGGCGGAGCGCGGCGCATTCACTACTCGACCGAACCCGATGGTCGGCTGCGTCATTTCCCATGGAGAGGAAGTGATCGGTGAAGGCTGGCACCAGCGCAAGGGCGAGGCGCATGCGGAAGTGTTTGCGCTTGAAGCGGCCGGTGATCGCGCCAAGGGCGCGACTGCCTACGTGACGCTGGAGCCCTGCGCACACAGGGGTGATACCGGGCCGTGCGCGGAAGCCTTGATCGCGGCGGGGGTGGCGCGCGTGGTTTGTGCGATGCGTGACCCATTCCCGAAAGTAGATGGCGCCGGCATCGAGATGCTGCAAGCAGCCGGCATCGCGGTGGATGTCGGCCTGATGGAAACGCAGGCACGCGAACTCAATCGCGGGTTCTTGTCGCGGATCGTGCGTGGCAGGCCGTGGCTGCGGGTCAAGCTGGCGGCCAGTCTGGACGGGCGCAGCGCACTGGCGTCTGGCGATTCCAAATGGATCAGCAGTGAAGCATCGCGCCACGACGTGCATCGTTGGCGTGCGCGCAGCGGCGCATTGCTCACTGGTGCCGGCACCGTGCTGGTGGACAACCCGCATTTGACCGTTCGCCTTCCGGACGACGAAGCATTCGTGCCGCCGTTGCGCGTGGTGCTGGATCCTGGGTTGGCGACGGTCGCGCGCGGCCATGTGCGCGAAGGCGACGCGCCAACCCTGTACCTGCATGCGCCCGATGCCAAGCCGCCGCGCCTGCTGGACAAGGGTCAGGGTATCGAGCACGCCGCGGTGCCGGTCCAGCGTGGTCTGTTCGACCTGCATGCCGTACTGCGCCTGTTGGCCGAGCGCGGCATCAACGAAGTCCAGCTGGAAGCGGGCGCAACCCTGGCTGGCAGTTTCCTTGCCGCCGGATTGGTTGACGAACTTTTGCTCTACATTGCGCCGGTGCTACTTGGCGAGCGCGCGCGCCCGCTATTCGACGGCCTGCACATTGACGAAATGACCGAACGCATGCAGCTACGTGTAGTTGACACGCGTCATATCGGCGACGACCTGCGCCTGCTGTTGCGGCCACCTGCGGACGCAAGCTGATGTTCACTGGATTAATCGCGGGCGTTGGCCGTCTGGCCTCGCGCGAAGCGTGTGGCGGCGACATGCGCTTGAAGGTCGATGTCGGCACGCTTCCGTTCGAGGCTGTTGCGCTCGGCGAAAGTATCTCGGTCAACGGCGTGTGCCTGACCGTGGTCGAATTCGACGCAAATTCGTTTGCCGTTGATGCGTCCAACGAAACATTGGCACTGACCACGCTTGGTCGCTTGGCGATCGACGCGCCGCTTAACCTGGAGCGCGCAATGCGGCCGACCGACCGCCTTGGGGGTCACTTGGTCAGCGGCCATGTCGATGGCCTGGGCCATGCCGTGCGCAGCTGGGATGATGCGCGCGCGGTGCGCTGGCGGATCGAAGCAAGCATGGATGTGCTGCGCTACATCGCGCACAAGGGCTCGATCTGCGTGGATGGTGTCAGCCTGACCGTGAACGCCGTGGACGATAATGGCTTCGAGGTCGCACTGATCCCGCACACGATTGAGCACACTGCATTCCACGCGTTGCGCGAAGGCGACGCGGTCAACCTCGAAGTCGATCTGTTGGCGCGGTATGTCGAGCGCCTGCTGGCCACCAAGGACGCGCAATGAGTTTTGCTTCAATCCCCGAACTGCTGGAAGAACTGCGAGTTGGCCGCATGGTGGTGATCGTCGATGATGAGGACCGCGAGAACGAAGGCGACCTGATCATGCCGGCCGAACTGGTCCGGCCCGCCGACATCAATTTCATGGTCACCCATGCGCGCGGGTTGGTCTGCCTGTCATTGACCCGCGAGCGTTGCGCGCAACTTGGCCTGTCGCCGATGGTGCGCGACAACACGTCGCAGCACCACACCAACTTCACCGTCAGTATTGAAGCGGCCGAGGGTGTGACGACCGGCATCAGCGCTTACGACCGCGCGCATACCGTGCGCACGGCGGTTCGGCCGGATGCGAAACCGCAGGACCTCTCGCAACCTGGCCATATCTTCCCGCTGATGGCGCAGCCCGGTGGCGTGCTGACCCGTGCTGGCCATACCGAAGCTGCCGCGGACCTGTCGATGCTGGCAGGGTTCGAGCCGGCCGGCGTGCTGGTGGAAATCCTGAATGCCGATGGCTCGATGGCACGGCGCCCGCAGCTGGAGCTGTTCGCTGCCGAGCACGGCCTGAAGATCGGTTCCATCGAAGACCTGATCCGCCACCGCTCGGAAACCGAGCACACCGTTGAATGCATCGATAGTCGCCCTGTCGACACCAACCACGGCAGGTTCGCCCTGCATACCTACCGCGATCGACTGAGCCGCGCCCTGCACTACGCACTGGTGCGCGGCGAAGTTGCTGATGGAAACCCGACGCTGGTGCGGGTGCAGCCGCAGAATCCGTTGGCCGATGCCTTGCATTGGCGGCGTAGCGATTTCGGCCCGCTGGTTGGCGACGTGCTGTCGTTGATGGATGCGGAAAATCGCGGCGTGTTGGTCCTGCTGGGCGAGCCGGAAGATGCCGAAAGAACCTTGGCCCGCATCCGCGAGCAAGCCGAACCGGCCAACGGCAAGACCGGTGCGCTGGCGCAATGGCGGCGCACCGGTGTGGGCTCGCAGATCCTGGCTGACCTGGGGTTGGCGAAGCTGCGCGTGCTCGGCAGCGCGCGTCGGCAAGTCGGGGTGGCCGGCTTCGGGCTGGAGATCGTGGAGTACGTGGCTGTGCCGCCGCGCTAAACTGGACGGCCCCGTTTCCACCGGATCTTTCCGGACGAGCCTTCATGCCGCATTTTGCAGGCGACCTGCGTGCCCCCGAAGGCGCGCGCTTCGCGATCATCGCCAGCCGCTGGAACCCGCGCATCACGGATGCGCTGGTCGCCGCCGCGCAGCAAGCGTTCATCGCCAATGGCGTGGACGAGGCTGCGGTTGACGTGATCCGCGTGCCGGGCGCGTGGGAATTGCCGATGGTCGCAAGGGCCCTGGCCGTGGCCGGCAGGCATGCGGCATTGGTGGCGTTGGGCTGCGTGGTGCGCGGCGATACCCGTCACTATGAGCAGGTGGCCGATGGTGCTGCCGAAGGCCTGATGCGGGTCGCGTTGGACACGGGGGTGCCGGTGATCAATGGCGTACTTGCGGTCGAAAAATTTGAGGATGCCGCGGCGCGCGCTGGCGGCAACCATGGCAACAAGGGCGAGGAAGCGGCACTTGTCGCGATTGAAATGGCCGATCTGGCGCAAAAACTGCAACACAAGGACATTCGCGATGAGCCGGCACACGCACTATGGCAACGCTAGCCAGGACACGGGATCGAGTCATGCATAAAAAGCACCGTATTGATGGGGTCGATCCCGTCGCACGTTCGCGTTCGCGGCGTCGCGCATTGCAGGCGATCTATGCCTGGCAGTTGAACCGCCCGACTGAGGAGGCGCTGATCGCGGAATTCGCCCACGAGCAGGCACATGAAGTCGCCGATCTCGAATACTTCGAGGATCTGGTGCGCGGCGTCCTGCGTCATCGCGCTGAACTTGATGCCGCGCTGGTTGACCACCTTGACCGCACGGTCGAAGAGATCGACATGATCGAGCGCGCAGCGTTGCGCATCGCTGCCTATGAACTCATTCACCGGCCCGACGTGCCGTACCGGGTTGTCATCAACGAAGCGATCGATTCAACCAAGCGCTTCGGTTCCGAGCATGGCCATACCTACGTCAACGGCGTGCTGGACAAGGCCGCTCTGGTGTTGCGCGGCAGCGAAGCACAGGCACCGCGCACGCGCTGAGCGTACTTCCTCGTGAGCGCCAACGAGTTTGACCTGATCGCTCGCATTCGCGCACGCGTCGCGCCGCGTGATGACGTGGTACTGGGTATCGGTGACGATGCCGCCTTGTTGCAGGTGCCAGCTGGCCAGCAGTTGGTGGTGTCGATGGACACGATCAACGCCGGCGTGCATTTCCCGGAAGACACTACGCCGGTCAATATTGGCTGGAAAGCGTTGGCCGTGAACCTGTCAGACCTGGCCGCGATGGGCGCGAATCCGGCGTGGTGCACCTTGTCGCTGTCGATGCCGGAGGCAAGTGCCGCATTCGTCGACAGGTTCCTGGATGGCTTCTTCGCGCTTGCCGAGCAGCACGACGTTGCTCTGGTCGGCGGCGACACCACGCTCGGCCCGTTGTCGGTCTGCGTGACTGTGCATGGTTTCGTCGACGCCGGTACCGCGTTGCTACGCGGTGCGGCACGTGTGGGCGATGACATCTGGGTCAGCGGCACGCTGGGTGATGCGGCGGGCGCGCTAGTACAGTGGAAATGCACGGATCTTGCGAGTGCAAAAGTGGATCCCTTCTTACGAGCACGGCTGGATCGACCAACACCTCGAATCACGCTTGGCCGGAGGCTTCGAGGCCTCGCCCACGCGTGCATTGATGTGTCTGACGGTCTGCTCGCCGACCTTGGTCATGTCTGCCAGGCCAGTGGTGTTGGTGCACAGGTCGATCTCGATGCTTTCCCGGCATCCGACGTTCTGCATAACGCATTCAAACTGCCGACCCGGCGTGGCCTTCAGGCCACTGGCGGCGATGATTACGAGCTGTGTTTCACAGCATCTCCGCACTTCCGCGATGCCATCGAAGCGGCAGGGCGCGATATCTGCACTGCCGTGACCCGAATCGGCATGATCGTCTCGGCGCCGGGTGTCACTGCACGGACGGTGGAAGGCGAGTGGTTAGCGCCCGCGTCGGGATGGGTTCATTTCGGCTGAGCCTAGCTCAGGTAATGCCTGGATGAGGGGCTGGATCAGCTTGGCCGGTATTACGGTGACTTCGCCGGTGCCTTTCATACCGGGTTGTGTCTCCATTGCGGTGCTTGGAGAGACTGCAGTCTCTAAGGGCAGCAAGGGTGCGGTCAGCATGAGATCCTTAGCAGAGGGAGTCACGCCGGTGATGTCGCGATAGAGGGCCACTGCCAGCATCAGCGAAGCTTGTGTGCTTGGATGGCCCCCTTCCGGAAATAGGTTCACGTCCGGGTTGGCATTGTGCAGCGCGCGCAGTACCCCAGCCGCATTGAATACGCTTGCCTCGGTCTTTTCGGCAATCATGCGCGAACTGCGGTTCAGCCTGCCCTGCCAGCGATCGTCCTTTGCCCATACGGTGAAAATCAGGGTCTTTGCGCCACTCGCCTTGGCCAGCTTGGCTAGTTCGGTATAGGCATGCACGCTTGAGGCGCAAGGTGCTTTGCGTTGCTCCACGGTTGCCATGCATGCGGCCAAGTTTCCGGGCCTTTCCTGGAGTACCACGGCATCGAATTTACCTGTTCGCAACGCATTGGCAGCATGTCCGTCGTTCCATCGTTGGGATAGTGAGCCACCAGGCTCAGCATATGTTTCAGTACTGATCGTAGTGCCTTGCGAGGCACCGACCGCACGAAGTAATGCAGGCAGGTTATTGACGTAGATCAGGCTGTTTCCAACCATCAGCACGCGATATTCGCGGGGTGATGAGGTTTCCTGTGCATTGGATCGCATGGGCAGGGCCAACATGGCCGCGCAGGACAGGGTCAGGACGAAGCGTGACAAGCGCATGGCGGCAACCGATGGGTAGTGGATCGTAGAGTCTAGAGATTCACGCCGTTGTATGCGCGTGCCATTGGTTATGCATCGACTGGGACCCGGCAGAGCGGGAGGCAGATCAGACGTCGTCGGCGCGAAATGCATCACGCAACCATTGCAGGCGCGGGGCTGCGGGATCCCCGTTTGCATCGATCACATCGAACCTGCAAGCGGCCTGCGCATGCCGAGGGTGTTTCATCAGGAATACCTGCGCGGCATGCACGAGCTTGCGGCGCTTGTTTGCATCGATCGAAGCGATGCCACCACCGAATGCCATGCTGGCGCGATAGCGGACTTCTACGAAGACTACTACGCCGCCATCCAGCATCACCAAGTCAATCTCGCCGCCGCGTGCCTGGGCATTGCGGGCCACCAGCTGCAGTCCTTTCGCCTGCAAATGCACGAGCGCTGCGACTTCAACTGCATCGCCGCGAGCGCGGGTTGCAGTCATGGGTACACGATCATGGGCTTAGCGCGCGCCGTCGGCGATCGGTATGGCCATGCCACCGGTGAACCGTGACCACGTCGGGCGGCGCAGCACATTGCCGAAGCCGTCCAGGCTCAGGCGTCCGGTCGCGCCGGCGATATCGCTGTTTGGCGCTAGCGCCAATCGCTCCAGATAGGCGGTCAGTAGCCATGCGTCATAGCCGAACGCGAACAAGCGTGCGGCGGGTCCCTTGGCGCTGTTGGTGCGCGCTGCCGCGCTCGCCTGGGATGGGATGCCGGGCACGTTGCGGACGCCCCATGTCTCGGTGGGATACACGATGCCGTCCAGCAGCATGTCCTCACTGGCATTGCCGGTGCCGGATACGATCTGCGACGTGGCCACTCGCGGTTTCCCGGCTAGCCCGGCCGCAGCCAGGCGTGGTGCGAGTTCACGTGCCTGCCCACTCTTGAGGGCAAGAAACACCGCATCGATGTTGCCGTCGGCAGGCACGCTGAGGACAGCGCCCTGGCGGTAATCGATCCGCGCTGCAACGTGTCCGCCACGTTGCAGCAGATGGTCTGAAAGCGCGCTGGCGGAGCGTCGCTGGATATCGTCATTGCCGCTGATGAGCAGGACGCGGCGCGCGCCACTCTCCAGGATATATTCAGCCGCGGCAGTGCCTTCGTCCTCCGGCGAAAGCGAGAAACTGGCGCTGCCAGCGGGCGGCATCCGGCTGCCGCGGTTCAGGGCCAGCAGCGGGACGGGGGGCGCGAGGTTGGCGAACACCGCATCGACTTCTTCGCGGTTGAGAGGGCCGACCACGAAATCATTGCCTTCCGCGGCTGCCCGCGCATATGCGGCGTTGGCGCCTGCGGTGGTGTCGTAAAAGCGTAGCTCCGGGCGACGCCGGCGCTCGCCGTAGTAGCCGGTCAGGAAGCCGTCACGCACGGGTTCAGCAGCTCTGGCCAGATTGCCACTCAGTGGCAGCAGTAATGCGACCCGCATCGGCGGGCGATAGCCGTCGCGATCCGCCGGTGGGCGATTGGCAGCATCGAATTTCCATTCGCCACGGTCGAAGGCGCGCGGCAATGTCAGTCCACGATTGAGCAGCGCGCGTCCGGCGAAGTTGTAGAGCGGGTCGCCGGTGGGCAAGTCGCCGGCACCACGGGTGAGGCTGGCATCGTCCAGTTGCGCCAGCAGGCCCTCGATCCGCGCGGCGTTGGTGGCACGTGCAGGCGCCGGCAGGCTAGCCTGCTGGGCGGCAAGCGTGCGAGCCTCGGCGAAGGTGGGACTGTAAGCAGGCGCGGGCGCTACGTGCTGCACCTCCACGCTGGCACAGCCGGTGATCGCGGACATGGTTGCCAGCAACAGGACGATTACAAGGTGTTTCAAAGCCACGGCAGCGGTGCTCGTTCGGGAACCCGTTAGGATTCTACCCGTGACGTCAGTGAAGGATCGCAATGCAACATCCTGGAACATCAGCTTCTGGTGAAGCTGCTTCTAAAAAACAGGCTTCAGGAAAACTCCATGTGGTCGCGACCCCGATCGGCAATCTCGGGGACCTGAGTCCACGTGCGTTGGAGACATTCAAGTCAGTGGCGGCGATCTGCGCCGAGGACACCCGGCATACGCGCCAGCTGCTGTCGCACTTCGGCATCGAACGTCCGCTGATCGCCCTGCATGAGCACAATGAAGACGAGGCGGCGGCAGCACTCGTTGCGCGGATGCTGATGGGCGACTCGCTGGCGTTGGTGTCCGATGCCGGCACGCCACTGGTCAGCGATCCTGGTTACCGGCTGGTGCGTGCCGCGCGCGAGGCTGGCATCACGGTGAGCCCAGTGCCAGGCGCCAGCGCACTGATTGCAGCGCTCAGCGTGGCTGGCTTGCCCAGCGACCGCTTCGTGTTCGAGGGCTTCTTGCCTGCCAAGGCCAGCGCGCGTCGCGAGCACCTGACGCGTCTTGCCAGCGAGCCGCGCACGCTGATCTTCTACGAATCAGCGCATCGCATCGAAGATTCGCTGGACGATGCCATCACTGCGTTTGGCGCCGAGCGGCATGCGGTGATTGGTCGCGAGCTGACCAAATTGTTCGAGACCGTGCTGGATGGCTCGCTTGTCGAGCTTGCCGAACGCGTGCGCGCGGATCCGAACCAGCGCAAGGGGGAGTTCGTACTGTTGGTGCAGGGCGCCAGCGAGGATGCAGATGCCAAGGTGACGGAAGGCCAGCGCGTATACGCCAAGCTGGTCACGCACCTGCCGCCCTCCACCGCGGCGAAAGTTGCGGCAGAGCTGAGTGGTGCACCCCGCAAGGCGCTTTACGGCGGCGGCTGAGCTGGCCGTGCGACAATGGCGGCGGCGGAGTCGGCCAGACAGTCGCGTCATCCACATGCAAATGTGCGATGCCGAGGAAAGTCCGGGCTCCACAGGGCACGGTGCCAGGTAACTCCTGGGCGGCGCGAGCCGACGGAAAGTGCAACAGAAAGATACCGCCGATGGCTCTTCGGAGATCAGGCAAGGGTGAAATGGTGCGGTAAGAGCGCACCGCGAGCCTGGCAACAGGCCGGCACGGCAAACCCCACCGGGAGCAAGACCGAATAGGGACCCCATGACGTTGCCCGCGTCAGGTCCGGGTAGGTTGCTTGAGCGTATCGGTGACGATGCGCCTAGAGGAATGACTGTCCACGACAGGACCCGGCTTATCGGCCGACTCCGCCACTTTTTCGGCACGCAGTGCCGAAAAAGTCCCAAAGTTGGCTTCGCAAACTTTGGGCCCCGGGCAGACGCCTCCAAATCCCCGCCGCTTCGCGGCGCGCCCTTTACTAAAGGGGGCTTTGCAATCTGAGTGATTCTGGCGAGAGTGACTTCGGTCGTACTCCACCGATCTTCGTCTCTATGCCCATCCTGGGCCGACAGCGCCGATCTCCGGTTTCGCTGCGCTGCAGCACGACATTTTGGCTGCTGTATGAACGCGCACCAAAATTGGGTCAGTCATCACGCAATCTCAAAATTTGAGACGAAACAGTAGCTTGTGGATAAAGCTTGAACAAGTCTCTGAAGTTCTTTGCAAGTCATTGACCTACAAAGTGAAAGTTCCGTTGGTGAGTTGTTGACAACCCTATAGGCGGTGCCTAATGTGGAGCCTCGTGGGAAAACCGGGGAATACGTGGTTTTTCCTCACTTTTTTAAAACCCGCGCAGACGGGCGAGGCAGGGCATGTTCCAGGGCGAGACCGCCATCACTATCGACGACAAGGGCCGACTGGCGATTCCGACCAGTTATCGGGACCTTGTCGTGCGCGAGTGCGGGGGTCGTCTGGTCGTGACCTACAACCCGTTCGAAATTGGCTGTCTCTACCTGTATCCAATGCCGGTCTGGGAAACCCTGCGTGACCAGGTCAATGCGTTGCCGCGGATCAACCGGACCAGTCGCCAGCTGCAACTGAAGTTGGTTGGCGCTGCGACCTTCGTGGAGCCCGACGGCAACGGCCGCATTTCCATCCCGGCCAGTCATCGCAACGCGGTCGGCATCGAGAAAAAAGCGGTGCTGCTGGGGATGGGCGACAAATTCGAATTGTGGAGCGAGCAGGCCCACCACGCACAGATCCGGCAGACGCTTGGCGATGCCGACCTGGGCGAGGACCTGCTGGGCCTAGCGTTGTGACCACCGGTGGCGCGGGCCCGGTGCCTGCCCACCTCCCGGTGATGTTCGCCGAGGTCATGGCGGGTTTGGCGGTGAGGGCGGATGGAATCTATCTGGACGGCACCTTCGGGCGTGGCGGACATGCCCGTGGCGTCTTGGAGAGACTGGGGCCGGGAGGCCGCTTGCTGGTGATTGACAAGGATCCCGAGGCAATCGCCGTGGCCGAACGGCTGTGCGCGGATGACGCGCGCGTGTCGCTGCGCCGAGGCAGCTTCGCCGACCTTGCTAGTTGGCCGGCGGTGAATGTTGGGCGGGATCCCGGCTTGGATGGTGTGCTGCTCGATCTTGGCGTGTCTTCGCCACAGCTCGACGTCGCGGAACGCGGGTTTTCGTTCGCCAAGGACGGTCCGCTGGATATGCGGATGGATCCGGAGAGCGGTGAGAGCGCAGCACAGTGGCTGGCGCGCGCCGATGAAAAAGAGATCGCCGACGTGCTGTGGACCTGGGGCGAGGAAAAGCAGTCGCGTCGGATCGCCCGCGCCATCGTGCAGGATCGCGTCACCGAACCGTTTACCCGCACCGCACAGCTGGCGGGACTGATCGCCAGGCTGATACCGCGCGGCGACAAGAAGACGCATCCGGCGACTCGCAGCTTCCAAGGCATTCGCATCCACATCAATCGCGAACTGCTTGACCTGGAAGCAGGTCTGGATGCCGCGCTCTCCTGCCTGAAACCCGGTGGCCGGTTGGCAGTGATCAGCTTCCATTCGCTAGAAGACCGCATCGTCAAGCAATTCATGGCTCGTCTTGCGAAAGCGCCGCCGGCCAACCGGCGCATGCCGGTGGAAATCATGTTTACCCCAACCCTGAGGTTGCTGGGCGGCGCACAAAAAGCAGGTGATGCAGAACTGTCCGCCAATCCGCGCGCGCGCAGCGCAGTACTGCGCGTCGCCGAGAAGTTGCAGATGGGCACGTTGCCTGAAGCCAGCCAGGCGGTGGCCGCATGAGCCGCTTTCTGTTGATCGCCATACTGGTGGTGGCCAATGTCGCGACGGCGCTGGTGCTGGTGCGCGATCGCCATGAGCATCGCCTGCAGTTCATTGCCTTGACCAAACTGGAGAAGGCACGCGACGAATTGAACATCGAATTCGGCCGCTTGCAGCTGGAACAGGCGACGTGGGCGGAAAGCAATCGCGTCGACCTGGTCGCGCGCACCCGCTTGGAGATGCTGTTCCCGCGCACAGAAGATATCGTGGTGCTGCGCCCATGAAACTCTTCGGGCGAAACGTTCCAGGATTGCGCTCGCAGGAGCGCAATCGTCGCGATGCCGCACGCGCGGCCGGCAATCGCCCCCGTGTTCGTAGTCAGCAGTTCGACCTGCGGCGTCGGTTAATGCTGGTCGGCGGCGCGTTGGCGCTATGTTCGGTGGCATTGCTGGCTCGTGCACTTGACCTGCAAGTGATCGACAACGAGTTCTACCAGCGTCAGGGAGCGGCACGTTTCCTGCGCGAAATTCCGATCGCCACTTCGCGCGGGATGATCACCGACCGTAATGGCGAGCCGCTTGCGGTGAGCTCACCGGTGGAGTCAATTTGGGGCAATCCGCAGGAATTGTTGAAGGCACCGCAGCGGCTGCCGCAGCTGGCCGAAGCGTTGGGCATGCCGCTGGATGAATTGAGCCGCCGCCTGAGCCAGCGTTCCGACAAGGAATTTCTCTACCTGAAGCGCCGGATCAATCCGGACGAAGCACGCAAGATCCTCGCGCTGGACATTCCTGGCGTGGCGTCGCAGCGGGAATACCGCCGCTTCTACCCGCAGGGCGAGGCGATGGCCCATGTGCTGGGTTTCACCAATATCGACGACCGCGGCCAAGAGGGGCTTGAGCTGGCGTTCGACGAGTGGCTGCGTGGTACGCCTGGTGCCAAGCGCGTCATCCGCGACCGCCGTGGCCGCATTGTCGAGAACGTCGATCTGGTGCGCGCCGCGCAGCCAGGCCGTGATCTGGTCCTGAGCATAGACCGCCGCATCCAGTACCTGGCGCATCGCGAACTGCGCAACGCGCTCAACCAGTTCGGCGCCAGCAGCGGCTCGGCAGTCGTACTCGACGTCGCCACGGGTGAAGTGCTGGCGATGGTGAACCTGCCAACCTTCAATCCGAATGCCGTTGGCAGCAGTGCGCGCGACGCGCACCGCAACCGCGCGGTCACCGACCTGTTCGAGCCGGGTTCGACCATGAAGCCGTTGACCGTCGCCGCGGGGCTGGAGGCAGGCGTGATCACGCCGTCGTCCCTGTTCGATACCAATCCTGGTTCCATTGCCAATGGCAAGTACCGCACCACCGACACCCATAATTACGGCGTGCTGGACACCACGGGCGTCATCCGCAAAAGTTCGAACGTGGGTGCGGCGCTGATCTCCAGGCGGCTGAGCAACCAGCAGTTCTACGACTTCATGCGCCGCTTTGGTTATGGGCACAAGACTGGAAGCGGGTTTCCCGGTGAGTCATCTGGCGTGTTCCCGGCGCCCGACCGCTGGGACGGCACCAGCAAGCAGACCATGAGCTACGGTTACGCGCTGTCGGTCACCCCGCTGCAGATTGCCGCCGCGTATGCCGCGCTGGGTAATGGCGGCAAGTTCACCGCGCCCAGTTTCATCAAGGATCAACACGCGCCGTCGCAGCAAGTGCTGGATCCCGCCATCTCCAATGAAGTGCTGCACATGATGCAGACCGTCACCGAGCCCGGCGGCACCGCGATCCGCGCGGCGATCTTGGGCTATCACGTGGCTGGCAAGACCGGCACCTCGCGCAAGGCGAGCGCGGGCGGTTATTCGCGCCGCTACATTGGCTATTTCGCTGGATTGGTGCCTGTGGAGAGTCCGCGTTTCTCGATGGTGGTGATGGTCAACGATCCGGACCCCGCCAAGGGTTATGTCGGCGGCACCGTATCTGCGCCGGTATTTCGCAATGTCATGGAAGGCGCGTTGCGCCTGATGGACGTGGCCCCGGATGACCTGGAGGCGTGGCTGGCGGCACAGGCCGAAGCCGAGGCCAAGCGCCGCAAGGCCAGTGGCCTTGCGCCAACGGTAGCCAGCAGCACGACAGCGGCAACAGCGATTGCACCGGTTCGGGCTGCAGCAACCGCGAGGACGCCGTAATGACCCGCGCGATGTTGCTGAGCGAGTTGCTGCCCGAACTGGAGGGCCTCTCCAACGACCTTGCCATCACTGGCTTGGTGCAGGACAGCCGAGAGATTCGTAAAGGCGATGCGTTCGTGGCGATTGGTGGTTTCGGGACGCACGGCTTGGCCTTCACCGAGACCGCGCACGCTGCAGGCGCGGCCGCAATTTTATACGAAGCCCCGGCACCTGATGACCTGCCAGCGCCTGATGACGCGATTCCTGTGGTCAACCTTCGCGCACGCATGGGTGCGATGGCCGATGTCTTCCATGGCCAGCCCAGCGCGGCGATGACGACGGTGGGCGTGACTGGTACCAACGGCAAGACCTCGACCGTGCAATTGCTGGCCCAGGCCTGGACACTGCGTGGCGACCGCTGCGGCACCATTGGCACGCTCGGCGCCGGCGTCTACCCGAAGATCGTGCCGACCGGTTTCACAACGCCGTTGGTACTGCGCCTGCATGAACTGCTGGCCGAGCTGCGTGATGAAGGCGCGTCGACCGTGGCGATGGAAGTGTCCTCGCACGCGCTTGACCAGGGTCGCGTGGACGGCGTGCATTTCGACGTGGCGGTGTTCACGAATCTCACCCGTGATCATCTGGACTACCACGGGGACATGGCGAGCTACGGCGCCGCCAAGGCACGGCTGTTCGACTGGCCCGGTTTGCGCGCGGCGGCGGTGAACCTGGACGATGCCTATGGCCGCGAACTGTTCGAGATGGTCAGTCCGCGCCTGCGCGTCGTCGGATTCAGCTCGCGTGGTGCCGGCGGCGCCAGCATTCGTGCTGAAGAGGTGACCCTGAACGCGCGAGGCATCCGCTTCATGCTGCATGCCGGCGGCCAGGCGCATGTGGTGCGCTCGCCTTTGCTGGGTCGCTTCAATGTCGACAATCTGCTCGCGGTCGCAGCAACATTGTCCGCACTCGGCATGGCCCCGGCCATGGTCGCCGAGATCCTGTCGCAGCTGCATCCGATCGATGGCCGCATGAACCGGTTGGGTGGCGAAATGTCAGGCAACGGTGTCGCATTGCCGCTGGTGGTGGTGGATTACGCACATACGCCGGACGCGCTGGAACAAGCGTTGTCATCATTGCGCGCGCACACTGCCGGAAAATTGGTATGCGTGTTCGGGTGTGGTGGCGAACGCGATACCGGCAAGCGCCCGCAGATGGCTGCGATTGCCGAACGCGGCGCGGACGTGGCCATCGTCACGGATGACAACCCGCGAGGCGAAGATGGCGATGGGATTGTTGCCGACATCCTGGCCGGCTTTGCCGATGCATCGCGTGCCATAGTGCAGCGTGATCGGGCCATCGCCATCGCTGAAGCAATCGGCATGGCTGGTAGCGATGACGTGGTCTTGATCGCCGGCAAAGGCCATGAGCCGTATCAGGAAATCAACGGCGTCCGTCATCCGTTCGCGGATACCTCGGTGGCGCGCAATGTCTTGCGGGGGCGCGAGCAGCAAATGGATGTGCACGTGCTGTGTCGGCCGGACGCGGAGAAGCAGCCATGATTCTTCGCACGCTGGCATGGGTCGCGCAGGTCACAGGCGGCCAGTTGCATGGCGGCCCAGGCGGTCAGTTTGTCGATGCAGTCGCTATTGATAGCCGCAATTTACCGACCGCCAAGAAAGCACTGTTCGTCGCGCTGAAGGGCGAGAACTTCGATGGCCATGATCATGTCGCCGCCGCAGCAGCGGGTGGTTGCGTCGCCGCGCTGGTGTCACGCCGTGTGGATGCTGGGTTGCCGCAGATCGTGGTTGCCGACACAGAGCGTGCGCTGGCTGCGATCGCGACAGCGACGCAGCGCGACCGCGCCCGTGGACAAGGTGCGAAAGTACTCGCGATCACTGGCAGCAACGGCAAGACCAGCGTCAAGACGATGCTGCTGTCGATCCTCGAGCGCTGTGGCAAGGCGTACGCGAATCCTGGCAACCGAAACAACGAGATTGGCCTGCCGCTTGCGGTTATTGATGCGCCGGAGGATGCCGATTTCGCGGTTTATGAAATGGGCGCCGGCAAGCCCGGCGACATCGCCTACCTGGCCGCGATCGCGCGTCCTGACGTGGCGCTGGTCAACAACATTGCGTCTGCACATCTGGAGCGCCTGGGTAGCCTGCTTGGCGTGGCCGACACCAAGGCTGCGATCTACGACGCGCTGCCCGGTGACGCCGATGAAACGCCGGGCGTCGCAGTGATCAACGGCGATGACGCATTCGCGCCATATTTCATTGACCGTGTAGCAGGTCGGCGCGTGTTGCGCTTTGGCCTGGATGCCAGCGCCGACATCACCGCACGTGATATCCAGCTTGACAGTGATCGCACGCGTTTCGTGTTGGTCGCGCCGACTGGTGATATCGCTATCAGCTTGTCGATGCCGGGACGCCACAACCTGCGCAATGCGCTGGCTGCGGCGGGGATGGCATTCGCGGTTGGTGCGAACCTGCAGCAAATTCGCGATGGCTTGGACGCAGCGCAACCGGTTGCCGGTCGCCTGGTCAGCCATCGCCTGCGCAACGGTACGGTGCTGATCGACGACAGTTACAACGCCAACCCCGGTTCGCTGGATGCCGCGATCGAGTCGTTGGCCACGGCGACGAGAGACGGCCATGAAGCTTGGCTGGTGCTCGGTGACATGCGTGAGCTGGGTGCGGATGAGCGTGCGATGCATCATCACGCCGGCCAGCATGCAAAGGCCGCCGGCATCGCGCATCTGTATGCACTCGGTCCACTGAGTACAGCGGCGGCGGAAGGCTTTGGCGACGGCGCACGGCATTTCAGCACCCATGCCGAACTTGCCGAATCACTGATTGACGGGCTTTGCACGTGCACGGGCTTAACGACGCACGTTTTGGTGAAGGGATCCCGTGGTAGCGCGATGGATCGCATCGTCAAACAGCTGTTGCAGCACGACGCAACGAACGAACAAGGGGACGTCAATGCTGCTTGAACTCACGCGCTGGCTGGAGCAGTTGCAGAGCCATTTTGGCCTGTTCAACTATCTGACCTTCCGCGCCATCCTCAGTGCCTTGACCGCGCTCGCGCTGTCGCTATGGTGGGGGCCAGCGGCGATCCGCAAGCTGGCGACGCTGAAAGGTGGCCAGCCGATCCGTAGCGACGGCCCGCAGTCGCATTTTGCAAAGGCCGGCACGCCAACCATGGGCGGCGCGCTGATCCTCATCACCATTGCGGCGTCAGTGTTGCTGTGGGGTGACTTGCGTAACAAGTACGTCTGGGTGGTGATGGCGGTAATGCTGGGGTTTGGCATGATCGGCTGGTGGGACGACTGGATCAAGATCGTCAAGCGTGATCCGAATGGGATGCGCTCGCGAACCAAATACGCGCTGCAATCAATTCTCGGCTTGGCCGCTGGCATCTACTTGTACGCGTATGCCGACGTGCCCGCGGCGACGACCTTCTACGTGCCTTTCTTCAAGGCGGTGGCGTTGCCATTGGTCGGAATCAGTTTCGTCGCGATTGCCTATTTCTGGATCGTCGGCTTCTCCAACGCCGTCAACCTGACCGATGGCCTGGATGGTTTGGCAATCATGCCGACCGTATTGGTTGCCTGCGCGTTGGGCGTGTTCGCCTACGCTTCGGGTAACGCTGTGTTTGCCGAATACCTGCAGATTCCGCGGGTACCAGGCGCGGGTGAGCTGGTTGTCTTCTGTGCGGCGATTGCCGGCGCGGGCCTGGGTTTTCTGTGGTTCAACACCTATCCGGCCATGGTGTTCATGGGCGACATCGGCGCCCTGGCACTGGGTGCGGTGCTCGGTACCATCGCGGTGATCGTGCGCCAGGAACTTGTGCTGGTGATCATGGGCGGGATCTTCGTGATCGAAACCCTGTCGGTGATGATCCAGGTTGCCAGCTTCAAGCTGACCGGCAAGCGCGTGTTCCGGATGGCGCCGATCCACCACCACTTCGAGCTAAAGGGCTGGCCGGAACCGCGCGTCATCGTACGTTTCTGGATCATCTCGGTGGTGCTGGTGCTGGTCGGACTGGCCACGTTGAAGGTGCGCTGAGATGAGTGCCGTTGCCAACGGATACCTCGGCCGACAGGCTACGCGCGTCGATGACATCGACGGTCGCTTCGATCCGTGGCTGCTGGGCTGCTGCATCGTGCTGGCCTGCATGGGCGTGGTAATGGTGGGCTCGGCTGCCGTGGCCGGGGCGGGTATGGATGTCGGGCCGTGGTATTTCCTCAGCCGGCACGTGATGTTCCTTGGCGGCGGCATCGTGCTGGCTGGCATGGCGATGCGCACGGAGCTGAAGTTCATCGAGCAGCACAGCCGTTTGTTGCTGCTGGCCTGTTTCGTGCTGCTGCTGGCGGTGTTCCTGCCGGGAATCGGCAAGTCCGTGAACGGCGCGCGCCGCTGGCTCAACCTGGGTATCTCCAACTTCCAGGCGGTGGAAGCGGTCAAGCTGCTGTATGTCGTGTGGCTGGCAAGCTATCTCAAGCGCTACAACGAAGACGTGGCCGCGAAGTGGCCGGCGATGCTCAAGCCCGTGGGTGTGGTCGGCGCGCTGGTCGTGCTGCTGCTCTTGCAGCCGGATTTTGGCTCATCAGTGCTGCTGCTGGGCATCACCACCTGCATGCTGTTGTTGGGAGGTGCACCCGTCCGGCGGATCATTCCACCGCTGTTGCTGTTGGTGCCAGCGTTGGTGGCGTTGGTGGTGTTCGAGCCCTACCGCATGCGGCGCGTCACTTCGTTCATGGATCCTTGGCAGGACCAGCTAGGCGCCGGTTACCAGCTGAGTAATGCACTCATGGCAATTGGCCGTGGAGAATGGTTCGGCGTTGGCCTGGGCGCTTCGGTGCAGAAGCTCAGTTACCTGCCGGAAGCGCATACCGATTTCATCTTCTCGGTCATCGCCGAAGAACTTGGTTTCGCAGGTGTTTGCCTGGTGGTCGGCTTGTACGTGCTACTGGCTGGGCGCGCGCTATGGCTGGGTTTGAAGTGCGTGGAAATGAAGCGCCACTTTGGTGGTTACTGCGCATTCGGGATTGCCTTGTGGATGGCGCTGCAAAGCCTTGTCTCGATCGGCGTGAACTTGGGCGTGTTGCCAACAAAGGGACTCACCCTGCCGTTGATTTCCTCAGGCGGTTCCAGCGTCCTGATGACCTGTGCGGCACTTGGCCTGCTGTTGCGCGTGTCCTATGAATACGAGCGTGCCGCGCGGCAAGTCGCGAAGCTGCGCGGCGTCGCTACCGGAACGCCAGTGGGTAGCCCGCCGGCAACCTCGCAACCACCCGTGCCTGCCGATGCGACCGCGCGCGGAACCAGTCGCCTGCGCCAGCGGGTCGAGCCGAGCCTGGGTTCGCGCGAAGTGGTCGATGCCATCGCAAGCTTGCGGAGGCAACGATGAGCGCGCCCGCATGCGCGGCCGAAGCCGTGGCCGGACCCTTGGTCATGATCCTGGCTGGTGGCACCGGCGGGCATATTTTCCCCGGCCTTGCAGTTGCCCATGCCCTGCGTTCGCGCGGCGTTCGCGTGTGCTGGCTGGGCGCTGATGGCGGAATGGAAACTCGGTTGGTGCCGCCGCATGACATCGTTATCGACACCATCGCCGTCAAGGGACTGCGCGGCAAAGGCATTTGCGCATTGCTCAGCGCGCCGCTGCGCGTATTGCGTGCCGTGCGAGATGCCGCGCGCGTACTACACAACCGACGGCCAGCCGCTGTGATCAGTTTTGGCGGCTATGCCGCAGGACCGGGCGGTATTGCCGCGCGTATTGCAGGCATTCCGCTGCTGGTGCACGAACAGAACCGTGCCGCTGGCCTGACCAACAAAGTGTTGGCGAAAGTCGCGCGAGTGGTCATGACCGGCTTCCCGCAGACCTTCGCGAATGAGGTGGTGGTGGGCAATCCGGTGCGCGAGGCGATTGCCACCGCCGCACCGCCGATCCAGCGTGACTTCCAACACGGTGGAGCAATGCGATTGCTGGTGTTGGGTGGAAGCCAAGGCGCACGCGCACTTAACAATGCGGTGCCACAAGCTGCGGTTGCGCTTGGTCAGCCGTTGGAAATCGTCCACCAGTGCGGTGAAAAAATGCTGGAAGAAGCGCGAAATGCCTATGCCGAGGCTGGCGTCAACGCGCATGTCGAACCTTTCATCGCCGACATGGCCGGCGCTTACGCCTGGGCGGACCTGGTGGTGTGCCGCTCCGGTGCATTGACCCTGGCTGAGTTGTGCGCGGTTGGCGTTGGCAGCGTGCTGGTGCCGTTCCCGCAAGCTGTCGATGACCATCAAACTCGCAATGCAGAATATTTGGTCGAGCGCGGCGCGGCTTTGCTACTTAAGCAAGACGACAACCTGGCGATGCGTTTGCGCGATGTGCTCGGTGAGCTCGCCACCGATGCCAGCAAGCGTTTCGCCATGGCCGATGCCGCACGCGCATTGGCAAAACCTGATGCGGCCGAGCGTGTTGCGGATGCGGTGCTGGCCACAATTTCCGCCTCAGCCCCTGCCGCAATCAAGAGGGCTGCCTGATGGCCGTGCATAGCCTGCGCCTGCAGCAGATTGGCGACCTTGCCCAAACGTTTCCTCGTGTACATTTCGTGGGTATTGGCGGTGTCGGCATGAGCGGCATTGCGGAGGTGTTGTGCACCATTGGCTATCAGGTCAGTGGTTCCGACAATGCCGATAACGCGGTCACTCGCCGGTTGGCCAACCTCGGCATCAAAGTGTGTACGGGCCACTCCGCAGCGAACGTGCTGGATGCAGATTGCGTCGTGGTCTCCAGCGCGATCAAGGCCGATAACCCCGAGTTGCTGGAAGCACGCTCGCAACGGATTCCGCTGGTGCCGCGCGCGGACATGCTGGCTGAGTTGATGCGCTTCCGACACGGGATTGCCGTAGCTGGCACGCATGGCAAGACCACCACGACCTCGCTACTCGCCAGTGTGTTGGCCGAGGGTGGGCTGGACCCGACCTTCGTGATTGGCGGGCAGCTACTCGCGGCGGGCGCAAATGCGCGGCTGGGTGGCGGCAAGTGGTTGGTCGCCGAAGCTGACGAAAGCGATGGCAGTTTCCTTCGCCTGAATCCGGCGGTGGCGATCGTCACCAATATCGATGCTGACCATCTTGAGAACTACGGCGGCGATTTTGAACGGGTCAAGCAAGCGTTCTCCGAATTCCTGCATCGGCTGCCGTTCTACGGCATGGCGGTGCTGTGCATCGATGATCCCGAAGTCGCCATCCTCGCCGAGAGCACCCCACGGCATATGGTGACCTATGGCTTCGCTGCAGAGGCCGACGTGCGCGCCGAAGACGTGAGCCAGCACGGCAGCCGCATGCACTTCACGCTGTGCCTGCCGGACGGAACGCGCACCCCAGTGACCTTGGCCTTACCGGGCCGCCATAACGTGCAGAACGCGATGGCCGCCGCTGCGGTGGCTTGGCAACTGGGCGTGCCGAATGACGCGATCGCACGTGCGATGGAAAGCTTTGCCGGGATTGGCCGCCGCTTCAACCAGCTAGCAGAACTCCCGCTGCCTGGCGGTGGCCACGCGACCTTGGTCGACGATTACGGCCACCACCCGAAGGAACTGGCCGCGGTGTTCGAAGCCGCGCGCGGTGGTTGGGCCGAGCGCCGTCTGGTCGTGGCATTCCAGCCACATCGCTATTCGCGCACACGTGATTTGTTCGACGACTTCGCGGCGGTGCTGTCCAGCGTGGATGCACTCGTGTTGACCGAAGTTTATCCAGCCGGTGAAGCACCGATTGCCGGTGCCGATGCCAAGGCGCTGGCGCGCTCCATCCGCACGCGCGGTCGGGTCGATCCGGTGGTGGTCGGCAGCGCATCGGAGTTGCCGGATGCCTTGTCCAGCCTGCTGCGCGACGGCGACCTGTTGCTGGTGATGGGCGCGGGAGACATCGGCCAAGTCTCGCAATTACTGGCCCGCAATGGTTTGAAGCAGGAAGGCTTGCCGGGAGAGACCCCATGAGCGCCACTAAAGACAATCTGTTTCCTTCGTTGCGCACCACTGATCCGAACGCCTTTGGTCGCGTCGCGGTGTTGATGGGTGGCAGCAGCGCCGAGCGCGAGGTATCACTGGATTCCGGGCGAAACGTATTGGCTGCGCTGCAAGCGCGCGGCGTGGATGCGCACGCGGTGGATGGCATCCCGGCACTGGTGGATGCACTGGTGCACGGCAAGTTCGATCGGGTGTTCAACATCCTGCACGGCAACAAGGGTGGCGGCGAAGACGGCGTCCTGCAGGGATTGCTGGAGGCGCTGGAAGTGCCGTGCACGGGTTCCAGCGTGCTCGGTACCGCACTGGCAATGGACAAGATCCGCACCAAGCAAGTGTGGATGAGTGCAGGGTTGCCGACGCCGCGATTCCTTCGCCTCGCACCAGGCGCAAACGTACGCGAAGCGGCACTTGAGCTTGGCCTGCCGGTGTTCGTGAAGCCGTCCAGTGAAGGCTCCAGCGTCGGCGTCGCGCGAGTGACTGACGGAGCCGCGATCGACAACGCGATCAGCGTCGCCGGTGAATACGGCGGCGAAATGCTGATGGAGCAGATGATCATCGGCGATGAGCTGACCGTCGGTATTCTTGGCGATGTCGCACTGCCCTCGATTTGCATCGTGCCGAAGGGTGAGTGGTACGACTACAACGCCAAGTACGTCGCCGACGATACTCAGTACCTGTGCCCGGGCCTGAAAGGTGCGGACGAGGATGAGATCCGCCGTATTGCACTTGCCGCGTTCGACGCAGCGGGTTGCAGCGGATGGGGGCGGGTCGATGTGATGCGTGACCGTCAGACCGGCGCGATGTATCTACTTGAAGTGAATACCGCGCCGGGCATGACCAGCCATTCGCTGGTGCCCAAGGCAGCTGCACAACTGGGTGTCGGTTTCGAAGAGCTTTGCTGGCGAATCCTCGAACAAACCTTGCCGGCATCAAACAATCAGGCGGGCACTTGAGCGCGATGTTGCGCCTGATGGGCTGGATTCTGGCGCTCACGCTGGTGGCTTTGCCCGTGGTCGCCGTGGTCAACGGTTGGGTCGGCGGTGAGCGTTGGCCGCTGCGCACCTTGCGCGTGCAGGGCGACCTGCATCGCGTGGACCAAGCCAAGCTGCGCGCCACGGTGTTGCCGTTCGCCACGCGCGGTTTTTTCGCGGTGCAGCTGGATGACATCCAGACTGCCGTGAATGCATTGCCGTGGGTCGAGCGCGCCGAGGTGCGCAAGCACTGGCCAGACGTGTTGGAAGTGCGCATCCGCGAGCACCGCCCA
Organism: Lysobacterales bacterium; assembly: GCA_038242955.1. Taxonomy (GTDB): domain Bacteria; phylum Pseudomonadota; class Gammaproteobacteria; order Xanthomonadales; family Xanthomonadaceae; genus Thermomonas. The sequence continues at coordinate 55,826 of JBBSRO010000003.1, read as the reverse complement.
TATGCACAGTGGGGTAGCGATCGCCTGCTGTCGCAACAAGGCAAATTGTTCGCAGCCGGCAACGCCGTGGACATACCCAGGGATCTGCCGCTGCTCGATGGTCCCGAAGCACGGGTTCCTGAAGTGGTTGCGCTCTACAACCAGGCACGCGAGCGACTGGGGAATGCCGGTGGCGTGCGCGGGGTGGCGGTGGACCAGCGTGGTAGCTGGTCGATCACGCTGACCAACGGCACCGATGTGGTGCTTGGTCGCTACGATGCGCAAGCACGCCTGCAGCGCTTCGCTCAACTGCTTCCACGACTGGTCGCGCAGCACCCGGGCCAACGCCTGGCGCGCGCTGATTTGCGCTACACGAATGGCTTCGCATTGGTCTGGGCCGAACTGCCAGAAGCAGCCAATATCGCGCCTGCTCCAGCTCCCGCTCCAACCCTTCTCCCCCAGCCCATCACCGCGATGCAGTCAGGCATCCAATCAGGTGATCGGCGTTCGCTGCAAGGAACAACATGAATCGCAAGGGCGACAAATCGCTGATCGTCGGCCTCGATATCGGCACTTCAAAGGTCACCGCACTGGTCGGCGAATACGCGCCGGGCGAACCGATAGAGGTCATCGGCATTGGTAGTCATGAGTCCCGGGGCCTGCGCCGTGGCGTCGTGGTCGATATCGACTCCACCGTGCAGTCGATCCAGCGCGCAGTGGAGGAAGCCGAACTGATGGCCGGCTGCGAAGTGCGCAGTGTGTATGCCTCGATATCCGGCAACCACGTGCAGTGCCGCAACTCGCAGGGCATCGTCCCAATCCGCGATGGCGAAGTCACCTACGCCGACCTAGACCGCGTGCTGGACGCCGCCAGGGCCGTCGCGATTCCTGCCGACCAACGGATCCTGCACGCCATCCCGCGTGACTACGTGCTGGATGATTCACAGGAAGGCATCCGCAATCCGGTTGGCATGAGTGGTGTGCGCCTTGAAGTACATGCGCACCTTGTCGTCTGCGCGCAGTCGGCAGCGGCCAACATCACCAAATGCGTGCAGCGTTGCGGATTGCAAGTGGACGACTTGGTGTTGTCCTCGCTAGCCTCCAGCACCGCGGTGCTTACTCCGGATGAGCGGGAACTCGGCGTCGTGCTGGTCGATATGGGTGCAGGAACGACGGACCTGGCGGTGTATGTGCATGGTGCGATTAGCCATACCGCGTCGTTGCCAGTAGCCGGCGACAAAGTCACCGAAGACATCGCGCACATGCTGCGCACGCCCACGCCCGAGGCCGAACAAATCAAGGTCCGCTACGCCTGTGCATTGGCGCAAATGGCGCGGGCAGAAGAATCGATCCAGGTACCAAGCGTTGGCGACCGCCCACCACGGCGGCTGCCGCGGCACGCCTTGGCGCAAGCCGTACAGGCACGCTACGAAGAAATTTTCGAGATGGTGCAGGCCGAACTGCGCCGCAGCGGCTTCGAGCAACACGTGCGTGCGGGCATGGTGCTGACCGGCGGCGCTTCGAAGATGGAAGGCGTGGTCGAACTGGCCGAGGAAATGCTGCAGATGCCGGTTCGCATCGGTATTCCGCAACACGTCAGCGGATTGGGCGAGGTCACCGGCAACCCGGTGCACGCGACGGGCGTAGGCCTGCTGCTGATCGGCAGCCAGATCGAGAACCCGCGGCGCTCGATGGTGCCGGCCGGCAAGGTCGGTGGGTTGATAGGGAAGTTGTCGAAATGGTTCCGGGGCGAGTTCTAGTCAATGCGAACGATTGGGCACCACGCAGGGCGGCGAAGACGGTGATGTGACACCAGGACATCCAGCAAATTTGATTCAACAAGCACTTCAAAACACATTCGATTCAACAAGCACCTCATAACAAAAGGACATGGACATGGCGCACTTCGAACTGGTTGAAAAAATGGCACCCAATGCGGTGATCAAGGTAGTTGGCGTAGGCGGCGGCGGCGGCAATGCCGTGGCGCACATGGTCAGCAGTAGTGTTGATGGCGTGGAGTTCATCACAGCCAACACCGACTCGCAGGCGATCAAGAATTGCGGTGCGAAGCTGCAATTGCAGCTGGGCGGCAACGTCACCAAGGGTCTGGGTGCAGGCGCCAACCCGGAAGTCGGCCGCCAGGCCGCGCTGGAAGATCGCGAAGTGATCATGGACGCGCTGCAGGGCGCGGACATGGTGTTCATCACGGCTGGCATGGGCGGCGGCACCGGTACTGGTGCCGCGCCAGTGATTGCGCAACTGGCCAAGGAAATGGGCATCCTGACCGTGGCCGTGGTGACCAAGCCGTTCCCGTTCGAGGGCAAGCGACGCATGCAGGTCGCACTCAAGGGCATTGAGGAATTGAGCCAGCATTGCGACTCGCTGATCACCATCCCGAACGAAAAACTGATCACCGTGCTTGGCCGCAACGCCACCATGATCCAGGCCTTCCGCGCCGCCAATGACGTGCTGCTCGGCGCCGTGCAGGGCATCGCCGACCTGATCGTGCGTCCGGGCCTGATCAACGTCGACTTCGCCGACGTGCGCACCGTCATGTCCGAAATGGGCCTGGCGATGATGGGTACCGGTAGTGCCCGCGGCGATGACCGCGCGCAGGCGGCTTCCGAGGCGGCAATCCAGAACCCGTTGCTGGACGACGTCAATCTGCAGGGCGCCAATGGCATCCTGGTCAACATCACCGCAGGCCCGGATTTCACCATGGCCGAATTCGACGAAGTGGGTCGCACCATCGAGGCGTTCGCTTCCGACGACGCGACCGTGGTCATCGGTACCGTGCTTGATCCCGACATGCAGGACGAAGTGCGCGTGACGGTCGTCGCCACTGGCTTGAATCGTGTCGCAAGTCGTCCGGTCGTCGGCCGCGACCGCAACGAGGCTCGCTTCGAGCCTGGTTTCGACGCACCGCGCCGCCCGCAGGTGCAGTTGGTCCAGGGCAAGCGTGACGGAACCACCGGGCTGATGATCGACGACGTCACCGACCCGTTCATGCCCGGCACCAGCGGGAACAGCTTCGTCAGCGGCCTGCGCCGCAGTGCAGAATCGGCACCTTCGGCACCTGCTACCGCGGAGCTGCCGCAGAGTGAGGGTTACCTTGATATCCCGGCGTTCTTGCGCCGCCAGGCGGATTGATTCTTTGCCGTTATCCCGTCGCAAGGCGGGATCCAGTAATTTACCCAAGCGTTGTTTTCCCGTTTGGGCCGTAACGAATTTTAATTAGCGAGTGTTGTAGCTTCTCCATGTCCCCCTCCTGGCCACGCCGGCTCGGACGGTTTTGCGGTCGACTGGCGATCATCGCCAGTCGACCGATTTTCGCTCCGCAGCGTTCCGCCACCGCGACTTCCGCTCGTATTCAGTAGCGTGCATGCTAGGCTCGAAAACTGTGTCACGCCGCCATTTGCCGGGATTATTTCCCTCTCGAATCAGTGCTATCGAATCAACGCTCCCGAATCAACCCGTTGCGAATCAAACCGTCCCGAGTCGACCCCGAGCTTCCTGCAGGACCCCTCGACCTACGATGCAGCGCCAACGCACCCTCAAGAATCTGATCCGCGCCACCGGCGTGGGCTTGCACAGCGGCGAAAAGGTGTTTCTCACCCTGCGCCCGGCCCCTGTGGATACCGGCATCGTGTTCCGTCGCACCGACCTGGAGCCGGTCGTCGATATCGCCGCGCATGCCGAATTGGTGACCGAGACCGTGCTTTGCACCGGGTTATCGCGTGGTGGCGGCAAGGTGATGACGGTCGAACACCTCATGTCGGCATTTGCTGGACTCGGTATCGACAATGCGTACGTCGAACTCACCGCCCCTGAAGTCCCGATCATGGATGGCTCGGCCGGTCCGTTCGTGTTCCTGTTGCAGTCTGCCGGTATCACCGAACAGAACGCGGCAAAGAAATTCATCCGTATCCTGCAACCAGTCGAGGTGCGCGAAGGCGACAAGTTCGCCCGTTTCACCCCGCACCAGGGTTTCAGGATTGGTTTCACTGTCGAGTTCAACCACCCGGCGATCCCGACCTCGCGCTCACGCGCCGAAGTGGATTTCTCCACCCACGCCTATATCAATGAAGTGAGTCGCGCCCGCACGTTCGGTTTCATGCATGACCTGGAATACATGCGCGAGCGCAATCTCGGGCTTGGCGGGTCGATGGACAATGCGATCGTGCTGGACGAATTCCGCGTCTTGAACGAGGACGGCCTGCGCTATGCCGACGAGTTCGTGCGTCACAAGATCCTTGATGCGGTGGGCGACCTGTATCTCGCGGGCCACGCAATCATCGGCGCGTACGAGGGCTTCAAATCCGGCCATGCCCTGAACAACAGGCTTGTGCGCGCCCTGCTGGCCGATGCCAGTGCCTGGGAAGAAGTGAGCTATTCCGATCCCGAAACGGCCCCGCCCCTGCTCTATTCCACGGCGATTCCAGCTGGCTCGGCGGCGTAAGCGATACCTGAGTCACGTTCAATCAGGATGGCGCGGGGCGTGACCCGGCGCATCTATTCAGCTTGCTGATTTCGTTTTTTTTAACAAAATCACATACTTGTGACGTTAGGATGCCCGCTTGGCCGGCTGGGTGCCCGTTTTGCGTACCCGACCGGTTTGGTCAAGGTCTTCCCCAATGCCTGTAGACAACTCGTCTTCAGGCGCGTCAGACCTGAGCAATGCCAAGGCAGCCGCCAATCCTGATTGGGTGGCCGCCGACATCGGTGAAGCGGAGCGTGCGGCCGGCGATATCGGACGCAACGGTTGAAGCGTCGTCTTGACGTTCAGCACCGTTACATTGAGCCCGATGGATCGGGCGGCGTCGAGCAGTTCGGGTGAGGCAAGCCTCAATTTGGCATGCCAGACCGGCGCATCGACGACGTAAACGAGCTTGTCGCCACGCACATTCGCCAATCGCGCGTGTGCAGCCAGTGAAGGCGGCAGGCATGGACGTAACTGGTGGTCTAGCGCGTCGAGCCAAAGGGCGCGGCGCATCGGGTCTCCGGCGCTTCCGGCGAGCAGCGCATCCAGCGCGGCGCGGGGCCCGGCAGGCGGCTTGGTTTCCTTGTCCAAGGACAGGGAGCGGGGCATGGACCGCGAACGAGACATGATTCAATGACCGAAACAACCAAGCAACACCATAGCGCGTCGACCCAGGCACGTGCCCTCATCCAGATTCGCACCGCTGGGTACCAGATGCGGTTCTGGTCTATGAAGCATCCGTTGGTCGCTGCAGGCGTCCTATTGGCCTTTGGCATGCTGCTCGGCTCGGGGGTGCGCAGCGCAGTGGGCATGGCTCAGGTCGAAGCCATGCAGACAGCCGATAACACGCGCCAAGCCGAGTTGCAGCAGGTTCGCCGTAATGCCCAGCATGAAGTCAATGCCCTGGCCGCACGGCTGGCGGAGTTACAAGCGCAAGCCAACCGGCTAAACGCGCTTGGCGCGCGCCTCACCCAAGCGGGCCAACTGCAGGACGGCGAGTTCGATTTCGACAAGCCGGTCGGACAAGGTGGCGTGGGACGAAGCAGCGATATGCTGCCCGGCGAATTGCGTACAGGCCTGGCTGGCCTTGAAGGCCAGTTCCGCCAAGCCGATACCCAGTTATCAGTGCTGGAAAGCCTGCTGTTCAATCGTGAACTGGACCGCAGCGCGATTCCTTCCGGCGACCCGATCGCGAATAGCTATATCACCTCAGGATTCGGGGGCCGTGCTGATCCGTTCGGCGGCGGTCATGTCTTCCACAAGGGCATCGATTTCGAGGCCGATATCGGCGATCCGGTGCTGGCCGTGGCCGATGGCGTGGTGAGCTTTTCCGGGGTGCGCTCGGGCTATGGCAACGTGATCGAAATCGACCATGGCAATGGTTACGTGACGCGCTACGCCCACAACTCGCGCCTGGAGCGGCTGGTTGGTGATTTGGTGCGCAGCGGGCAGGAGATTGCCAAGGCCGGCTCCACAGGACGTTCCACTGGTGCCCATGTGCATCTTGAAGTCTGGCAAGACGGGCGAGTGATCAATCCACGCCAGTTCCTGGCCAGCGCATCGCAGGGTCGTCGCGGCTGACGCTAGCAAGATCTGCCAAACACAAGCAAAAAAATGGGGACGAAGGGAATTACACCTGATTAATTCCCTCCGTCCCTTTTTTTGAACCCGGCGCCCCGTTACAGGCCAGTACTGACCTTGCAAACGCTTGTCTTCGCCTCCAGCTACACTATCCGACTGTCAAAACGAGCGCACGGCGCTCGTTTTCGCTCGTCGCATTGATTCGCCCGTATAAATTTTGGCCACCTGATGCCGCTGCATTTCCGGATGCGCGCATCCTCAAACCCGGACTCCACGCATCATGATCAACAACCTGCTTACCAGCGTCTTCGGCAGCCGCAATGAACGCCTGCTCAAGCAACTCAACAGCCAGGTCAAGAAGATCAATGCGCTGGAACCGCAGATGCAGGCGCTGTCGGACGAGGCCCTGAAGGCCAAGACTGAAGAATTCAAGGACCGCATCGCCAAGGGCGAAACGCTGGACAAGCTGCTGCCGGAAGCGTTCGCGGTGTGCCGGGAGGCATCGGTCCGCGTGTTTGGCATGCGCCATTTCGATGTGCAGTTGCTCGGCGGCATGGTCTTGCACTTGGGCAAGATCGCCGAGATGCGCACCGGCGAAGGCAAGACCCTGATGGGTACGCTGGCGGTCTATCTCAACGCGATGGAAGGCAAGGGCGTCCACGTCATCACCGTCAATGACTACCTGGCCCGGCGCGACGCCGCCTGGATGGGCAAGCTCTACACATGGCTGGGCCTGAGCGTGGGCGTGGTCTACCCGGGCATGCCGCATTCGGACAAGCACGCTGCTTATGCTGCGGATATCACCTACGCGACGAACAACGAGATCGGCTTCGACTACCTGCGCGACAACATGGCGCTGGCCAAGGAAGACAGGTTCCAGCGCAGCCTGCACTACGCGATCATCGATGAGGTCGACTCGATCCTGATCGATGAGGCGCGTACCCCGCTGATCATTTCCGGCCCGTCCGACGATTCCCCGGATCTGTACCTGAGTGTCAACGATATCGTGCCAAAGCTGGTCCGACAGAAGACCGAGGAAAGCGAAGGCGATTTCTGGGTGGACGAGAAGGGCAAGCAAGTCCACATGTCGGAAGAAGGCCAGGAAAATGCCGAGAGCCTGCTGCGTGGCGCCGGCATCCTTGCTGAAGACGAGAGCCTCTACGCTCCGCAGAACATCCACGTGGTGCATCATCTGAACGCTGCGATGCGCGCGCATGCGATCTACCAGCGCGACGTGGATTACATCGTGCGCGATGACGAAGTAATCATCGTCGATGAATTCACCGGTCGCACCTTGACTGGCCGGCGCTGGTCTGACGGCCTGCACCAGGCGGTGGAAGCGAAGGAAGGCGTGGCGGTCCAGCGTGAAAACCAGACGTTGGCGTCGGTGACGTTCCAGAATCTGTTCCGCATGTACGGCAAGCTTGCTGGCATGACCGGCACCGCCGACACCGAGGCTTACGAGTTCCAGAATATCTACAGCCTGGAAGTGACCGTGGTGCCGACCCATCGGCCGATGGTCCGCAAGGATCATTCCGACCTGGTGTTCCTCAACCGCGCCGGCAAGTACCGTGCGGTGGTCAAGGACATCATCGAATGCTCGGAGCGCAACCAGCCGGTCCTGGTCGGTACGACTTCGATCGAAGTGTCCGAATTACTCAGTGACGAACTCACGAAGGCTGGCATCAAGCATGAGGTGCTGAACGCCAAGCAACACGAGCGCGAAGCGATTATCGTCGCCAACGCAGGTGCGCCGAACGCGGTCTCGATCGCGACCAACATGGCCGGGCGTGGCACCGATATCGTGCTGGGCGGTTCCCTGGAAACGCAAATGGCCGACCTGGAAGCGCTGGGCGAAGTGGACGAAGTGACGCGCGCCCGCCTGAAAGCCGAATGGCAAGTGCGCCATGAGGCGGTCAAGGCCGCAGGCGGGCTGCACATCATCGGTACCGAACGCCACGAATCACGCCGCATCGACAACCAGTTGCGTGGCCGCTCCGGCCGCCAGGGTGACCCGGGTTCATCCCGCTTCTACCTGTCGCTGGAAGACAACCTGATGCGCATCTTCGCCGCCGACTGGGTGCAGAAGGTGATGCAGAAGATGGGCCTGAAGGAAGACGACATCATCGAAAGCCCGCTGGTGACCAAGCAGATCGCCAACGCGCAGCGCAAGGTTGAAGCGCACAACTTCGATATCCGCAAGAACCTGCTGGAGTTCGACGACGTCAACAACGACCAGCGCAAGGTGATCTATTCCCAGCGCAATGAGCTGCTGGAGGCCGAAAGCATCCACGACAACGTCACCGGGATTCGTTCCGATGTAGTCGGTGAAATGGTTGAGCGCTTCGTACCGCCCAATTCGGTTGACGACCAATGGGACCTGCCGGGCCTGCAGGCTGAGCTAGCCAGCGAGTACGGCGTGCAGGTGGACTTGGTCAAGATGCACGCTGACAACGAAGAGCTCGATACCACGCAGATCGAAGATGCGGTGCAGGAAAACGTTGCTGCGATGTTTGCAGACAAGGAAGCGCAAGTCGGCGACGACACCATGCGCATGCTGGAAAAACACGTGATGTTGAACGTGCTTGACCAGTCATGGAAAGAGCATCTGTCGCAGATGGATTACCTGCGCCAAGGCATCCACCTGCGTGGTTACGCGCAAAAGCAGCCCAAGCAGGAATACAAGAAGGAAGCGTTCGAGCTGTTCTCGGAATTGCTGGAAAAGATGAAGCGCGAAGTCATCTCCCTGCTGGCGCGCGTGCGCGTCCGCGACGAAAACGAGATCGCCCAGTTGGAAGCCGCCGAACGCACACAGGCCGAAGCAGCCGCGCGCCAGATGCAGTTCCAGCATGCTGACATGGGTGGCTTGGGCGCCGACGAGGAAGCGGCTGATGTTGTCTCACCGGATGGACAGGGTTTCGAGCAGACCGCACGCGCCATGCCGAAGATCGGCCGCAACGACGCTTGCCCGTGTGGCAGCGGCAAGAAGTACAAGCACTGCCACGGGCAGCTTGCGTAGTAAGTTGCCCGTGATCCAGCCCGCAGGCGGGCTGGATCCCCAAGGCCGCTCCGCGGCCTTGGTAATGAAAAGGGGTCAGAGTGAAGTTTCGCGGCATGCCAATCGAACGATTGCAGTTGAGTCGGCGCGAAATTCACTCTGACCCCTTTTCTGTTTCCCAAGTCTTCGCGCAATCGCGATGAAACAAATACACGTCGTCGCCGGCGTTATTCGCGATCCGCTCGGTCGCGTCCTGCTGGCACGACGTACTGAAGGGCGTGACCTTGCGGGTTTGTGGGAATTCCCAGGCGGCAAGGTTGAATCTGGCGAGTCGCCCGAAGTGGCCCTTCAGCGCGAGTTGCACGAAGAGCTTGGCATCCGCGCAACGATTGGTGCGCTTGTGATCCGCGTGCCGCAGCAGTACCCCGACAAGCGCCTGGTGCTGGATGTGCGCGAGGTGATTGCCTATGAAGGCAACGCGAGAGGATTGGACGGGCAGGCGTTGGTGTGGGCGCCACCACATCTACTGGGCAGCTATTCGATGCCGCCGGCGGATCGGCCGGTGGTCGCGGCCTTGCGGCAACCGGATCGCTACCTGATCACGCCAGAACCGGGCACCGACGACAGCGCGTGGTTGGCCGCATTGCACCGTGCGTTGGCCACTGGCATCCAGCGCGTGCAGTTACGCATGCGCGATTGCGCAGCAGGCCGCTGGCAACAGTTGTCTGCGCGAGCAGTCGTACTTTGCCGGGACGCGAATGCCGAGGTGCTTGTCAACGGCGACATCGACCTCGCGGCGAGCCTTGATTGCGGCGTCCATCTGCGTTCAACGCAGCTGCATGCGCACGGATTGGCGACCGCGGTCGATCGGCATCGCGTGTCGAGTCGCATGCTCGCCGCGTCCTGCCATACCGCTCAGGACCTGGTGCAGGCACAGCAATTAGGTTGTGATTTCGTCGTGCTTGGTCCAGTGCAGGCCACGGCATCGCATCCGGATGCCAACGGCATTGGCTGGGAAGCGTTTTCGCACATGCGTGAGCAGGTATCGCTACCGATCTACGCACTAGGCGGCATGGAGGGGGCAGATATTCCCACCGCACGTGAGCATGGCGCGCAAGGCATCGCGGCGATCCGGGGATTGTGGCTGTAGCGCGTGTGACTGCGCCCGGCACTTAGCCGCCAGCCAGCGTCCGATACAGCCGGTCCAGTGCCGCCACATGCGCATCCAGCTGCTCTAGTGGACCATCATTGGTCAGTACATCGTCGGCAATCGCCAGGCGTTGCTCGCGGCTGGCTTGCACGGACATCATCTTTCTGGCCAAGCCATCATCGATGCCATCACGTTGCAGCAGGCGCTGCAGTTGCACGGCTTCGGGAACATCGATGACGAGGATCCGTTGCAGCCATGGATATGCCTTGCGGCCGCCGCTTTCAGCCAGTAGCGGAACGGCTGCGATTGCATAAGCCGTACCGGCATTGGCGCATGCCGCCCGCAGCAACTCGCGCACATGCGGGTGGATGATCCCTTCGAGCCGCTTGCGGGCATCCGCATCGTTGAATACGCGAACGCGCATCGCCGGCCGATCCAGGCTGCCATCGGCAGCCAGTACGCCCGGGCCAAACATATCGACGACATCGGCCAACCCATCACTGCCGATCGCCACTGCTTCGCGCGCGGCCAGGTCGGCATCTACCACTGCGATACCCAACCCTTCGAAGCGTCGGGTGACTTCACTTTTGCCAGAGGCGATGCCGCCGGTCAGGCCAACTACGTAATTGCTCATGGGCGTGCAAGAAATGGAGTCAGAGTGAATTTCCTGACGATGCTAATCGGTCGTTCAGGATCTGCGTCAGGAAACTTCACTCTGACCCCCATTTCTCTTCAGGCTAGCCCTGAAAAGCGCATATAAGCGCCCACAAGCTGACCGCCCCAGAAAAAGCTGATCCAGCCGGCAATCGCCAGATACGGTCCAAACGGAATCGGCGTGGCTTTGTCCTTGCCCTTGACCGCCAGCCATATCGAACCGACAACCGCACCAACCAACGAAGAGATCAGCACTGTTGGCAGCACGCCGGCCAAGCCGGTCCATGCACCGAGCGCCGCCAGCAACTTGAAGTCGCCGTGGCCCATGCCTTCCTTGCCGGTCAATTGCTTGAATACCCAATACACCGACCACAGGCTCAGATAGCCCGCCATCGCGCCCAGCAGCGCGGATTTCTGGCCAACGAACAGGTTCTCCACCGACGCTACCAAACCAAGCCATAGCAAGGGCAGTGTCAGCTGGTCTGGTAACAGTTTGGTACGCAGATCAATGCCGGAAAGTGCGATCAGATAACTGGTCAGCAGGATTGCACCAAACCCCTTCCAGCCAAACCCGAACCGCCACACGCATACCATGAACAACAGGCCCGTCAGCAGTTCCACGAATGGATACTGGATGGATATAGGCGCCTTGCAGCCACGGCACTTGCCGCCCTGGATTACCCAGCTGACGACCGGGATGTTCTCGTACCAGTGCAGTGCTTTCTTGCACTGCGGGCAGTGAGACCCTTCGACGACGATGCCGGGTGGCGGCGGATCGTATAGATCAGGCTCTGCCAGAATCTCGCGCGCGTCGCGTTTCCATTCCCATTCCATGCGGCGCGGTAGCCGCAGGATCACCACATTCAGGAAACTTCCGACCAGCAAACCAAGCCCGACCGCAGCGGGGTAACCGAGGCCGGGATGTGCATCAAGAAACGCCATAGGTTAGCCGATCGCCCCCGCGAGCTTGAAGATCGGCAAATACATCGCGATCACAATCGAACCGACCAAGCCACCAATGATTACCATCACGAACGGTTCGATCAGGCTGGACATCGCGTCTACGGCGTTGTTGACTTCCTCTTCGTAGAATTCGGCTACCTTGAAAAGCATGGCATCCAGTGCGCCTGCTTCTTCGCCGATGGCAGTCATCTGTACCACCATGTGTGGGAATAGATTGACCTGCTTCATCGCCATGTTCACCGGGTAACCCACGGCCACGTCTTCCTTCATTCGCATTACTGCTTGGCCATAAACCCGGTTGCCCGTGGCACCGGCAACGTTGTCCAAAGCCTCAACCAGAGGCACACCAGCGGCGAAGGTAACGCCCAGCGTTCTCGAAAAGCGCGCAATCGCGGAATTATGGAGAACTTGGCCAATGACTGGGACTTTCAGCAGCAAACGGTCCATTGCGTATTGCATTTTTAGGGAGCGTTTGTAAGCGAACATGAAGCCCGCGAACACACCAAACCCAACCATGAGAAATCCCCACCACCAAGACACCATAAACTCGGAAATTCCGAAAACAAGTGTGGTGAATGCAGGCAGGTCCGCTCCGAAGTCTTTGAACGTCTCCTTGAAGATTGGCACCACGAAGACAAGCAAGATTCCGCAAACAATAATTGCGACTGCAATGATGGCAATCGGATAGAACATCGCTTTCTTGATCTTGCCCTTGATCGATTCCATGTTCTCTTTGTAGGTGGCGATCGTTTCCAGCACCGTTTCCAGCACACCGGACGTCTCACCCGCCCGGACTAGGTTGCGGTACAGCTCGTCAAATAGGACAGGAAAAGTATCCAGCGACTCCGAAATGGATGCACCGCCCTCAATATCCGATTTCAGGCGGTTGACCATCTTCTTCATCGATTCGTTCTTGTGACCATTGGCGATGATCTCCATCGCCATGACAATGGGTACGCCTGCCTTCATCATGGTTGCAAGCTGACGGCTGAAGATCGCGATATCCCTCGGCTTGATCTTGCTGGCCTTCTTGAAGAACGGCTTTGGCCTCGGTTTGACTACGGTCGGCGTGATGCCCTGCTTGCGCAGCTCTGCGCGTAGCATGTTGGCGTTCTTGGCCGTCTGTTCGCCCTTCATAACCACGCCACGCTTGTCGCGGCCTTCCCAGACGAACTCCACCAAAGGATTCAGGCGGCGCGATTCGGCCTGATTCCTAGCCTTATCGATTGCGGTTCTGCGTGCGGCCATGTTGGCTCCCTCAATCCTTGGTAACGCGGTTGATCTCGACAAGACTGGTGACACCGGCCTTGACCTTGTCCAATGCCGAACGGCGCAGGTCGCGGACACCGCTGTCCAGTGCCGCCTTGGTAATCTGTTGCACGTTACCACCGGCCAGCACAATCTGCTGGATCTGATCGGTCATCGGCATGACCTGATAGATACCGGCCCGGCCCTTGTAACCTTCAGTGCAATCTTCGCAGCCTGCGGCCTCAAACAGCGTAATTCCTGCGTGCACTTCGTCAGCGGTAAAGCCTTCCGCAAGCAAGGCATGCTCCGGCAGCTGAACTGCACGCTTGCAATCATGAAGGCGACGCACCAAGCGCTGTGCGATGACTAAGCTCACCGAGCTGGTGATGTTGAAGGGCGCAATCCCCATGTTCATCAGACGCGCGATGGTCTGTGGTGCGTCATTCGTATGCAGCGTGGATAGGACCATATGACCGGTCTGAGCGGCCTTGACCGCGATTTCAGCGGTTTCCAGGTCGCGAATTTCACCGACCATGATGACGTCCGGGTCCTGACGCAGGAAGCTACGGAGCGCGGTAGCAAATGTCATGCCTCGCTTCACGTTCTGCTGAACCTGGTTGACGCCCGCTAATCGAATTTCGACCGGATCTTCGACCGTCGAGATGTTGCGCGTTTCGTCATTAAGGACGCCCAGAGCGGTATACAGCGATACAGTCTTGCCAGATCCGGTCGGCCCCGTCACCAACACCATGCCGTAAGGTTTGTGAATGGCATCAAGGAAGAGTTTCTGCTGATCCGGCTCATAGCCCAGCTTTTCGATGCCTATCTTGGCAGCACTGCCATCCAGAATACGAAGCACGATCTTTTCGCCAAACAGCGTTGGCAGCGTGCTTACCCGGAAGTCGATTTGCCTGGTCTTGGACAAGTTGAGCTTGATGCGGCCATCTTGCGGTATCCGCTTCTCCGCAATGTCCAGCTGGGCCATCACCTTCAGTCGCGCGGCGATGCGCTGATGCAGCTTGTTGGGAATTTTCCTGATCTGCTTCAGGATGCCGTCGATGCGCAGGCGCACCCGGTAATCCGTTTCATAAGGTTCAAAGTGGACGTCGGAAGCCCCTCTGCGGATGCCATCCACCAAAACTTTGTTGATGAACTTCACCACCGGGGTATCTTCACCGGTGGCGTCGATGCCGGTATCGCCTGAGAAGTCTTCTTCACCGCTGCTGACTTCCAGGCCTTCCATGGCCTCCCCATCGGCATCATCGAACGCATCAGCCGCTTCAAGCCACAAGTCGAGACAGCGCTTCAGGCTGTCTGAGTCCACAAGGATGGGCTCAACGGTCAGGTTGGTTTGGAACTTGATCTCTTCCAACGCACCAATGTCAGTAGGATCGGCGATGCCAACAAATAACCTGTTGCCACGCTTATACAGCGGCAGCACCTGATGCTTGCGCAGCAATTCTTCCTTGACCAGCTTGATCGCTGACTGTGCAGGATCTAGTGACAGCGGATCCATCAGCGGCATGCCGAATTCCAGCGAATGCGCGGCAGCCAAAGCGCGCGTCGGGACGAGCTTTTTCTCGGCGATATACGTGGCGAGTGGCATCTTTTCCTGCGTGGCCGCGTCCATCGCCTTGCGGGCGTCAGCTTCGTCCATGGCACCATCCAGCACCAAGCGCCGGGCAATGCCGGTGATCCCCATCAGGTTTGCGGTAGCGGCTACGCTCATTGTGTTCTCGCCTCCCCAGCGAGCTCCGACTTTACCGCAAACCCGTGCAAGCGCGAATAGTGACGGCCGCCGCTGCGTTGTCCCTGTCAATCAGGCTAATCTTAGCGTATGGGAAATCAGACACCTGCGATTAGCATCGTCCTGCCTGCGCGCAATGAAGCGGCTGGTTTGGCACTGACCTTGCCGCGCCTACGGCAAATATATCCGGACGCCGAATTGATCGTGGTTGACGATGGCTCCACGGACAACACTTCGCAGGTTGCGGAGTTACACGGTGCACGGGTGCTGCGCAGTCCGTATGGCATGGGCAACGGCGCGGCCATCAAGCGCGGCGCACGCGCGGCCGCGGGTCAAGTATTAGTATTCATGGACGCGGACGGCCAGCACGACCCATCCGATATTGCCCGCCTGCTGGAAAAGCTGGATGAGGGTTTTGACATGGTGGTGGGCGCGCGCGATCGCAGCGGACAAGCCAACGTCCATCGCGGTTTAGCCAATGCACTGTACAACCGGCTGGCGAGCCATATGACTGGACACCACATCGCCGATCTCACCTCCGGGTTCCGTGTGGTGTATGCGGAGCGTTTTCGCGAATTCCTGCACCTGCTGCCAAATGGTTTCAGCTACCCCACCACCAGCACCATGGCCTTCTTCCGTAGCGCTTATCCGGTGGCATATGTTCCCATTCCGGTGGCCAAGCGCGTGGGAACCTCCAGCCATATACGCCCGATCAAGGACGGTATCCGCTTCTTGCTTATTATTTTCAAGATCGCAACGCTGTATTCGCCACTGAAGCTGTTCGTCCCGGTTTCTGCCGTATTTTTCCTTACGGGTTTGGGTTATTACGGCTACACCTTCGTGACCGAGCATCGGCTCACCAACATGAGCACCTTGATGTTCAGCGCGAGCGTGATTGTGTTCCTGATCGGTTTGGTGTCAGAGCAGATTACGTCGCTGACATACAACCGTCCGCGGAGTCCATGAGCCTCCTGCGCTTACTAGCGCGATATGTTTCTAAGACTCCCCTGCACCCGCAGTGGCTGCTGGGCCCTCGCCGACTGCCGGCTGGGCTCGCGCAGGTAACTGGATCGGTTCTCGACGTCGGTTCCGGGGATCGGTGGGTGAGCCGTTTGCTGCTGGACGGAATACATTACGTGGCGCTGGATTTCCCGTCGACCGGTAGGGACCTTTATCAGGCAAGGCCAGATGTTTTTGCCGATGCGGCTTCGCTGCCGTTTGGGGATTCAAGTTTCGACGCAGTCATTTGCCTAGAGGTGCTGGAGCATGTGCCGGTGCCGGCCACGGTCCTCGGCGAGATCGCGCGGGTCATGAAACCAGGTGGCGCGGCTTGGATCTCCATGCCTTTTCTTTATCCCGTGCACGATTCGCCTTACGACTTCCAGCGTTATACGGAGTTCGGCCTACGCCGTGACCTGGCGAGCGCGGGTTTGGAGTTGGTCGCATTGCAGCATTCATTGCATTCGCTGCGCAGTGCCGGCCTCCTTGCTTGCTTGGCTATCGCTGGGGGCGTCAGCATTTGCCGGTCGCCGATAGCGGCTTTGCTTGCCGCGCCCGCAGTGGCAATGGTGCTTGCAATCAACCTGTTGAGCTTTGCCCTCAGTCTGGTCTGGCCGGACTGGCCTCAGTTAACAGCGGGTCATGACCTCAAGGTAAGAAAACCTTGAGCAAGAACACACTCCTGATCGTCACTACATCTTTTCCACAGTCGGGTGATGGCAGTGAGGCGGCGGGTGCCTTCGCCGCCGATTTCGCGGTCGCGATGTCGAAACACATGCCGGTGCGAGTGGTCGGACCCGGCCTGGAATCCGGTCGAGAGGCGTGGGAAGGAATTCCGGTCTGGCGATTCTCCGCAGGCAAGCGACCCTTGTCACTTCTATCGCCCCGGCGACCATGGCACTGGCCAGCGATTGGGTTGGCGCTGGCGTCTATGCGGGTTCAAGTGAGGGCCGCTGTGGCTGCCGGCGGCGTTGCGCACACGTTGGCGCTATGGACGCTGCCTTCAGGCTGGGCGGCAAGGGGAATCCAACGCTCGCACGGTATTCCGTATTCAGTGTGGGCACTAGGAAGCGACATCTGGACCTTGGGACGCATTCCGTTACTGCGACCTTTGTTGCGCAGTGTATGCAACAACGCTAGCGCCGCTTATGCAGACGGCCAAGGTCTGGCAAGAGACGCCAATGCCCTAACCGGGCGGGACTTCGAGTTCATGGCCAGTTGCCGGCGGCTTGATGGAAGACGCAGCCAGCCGGTATCCGTTGGTCCGCCTTACAAACTCCTGTTCCTCGGTCGTTGGCATGTAAACAAAGGGATAGATCTGCTGCTCGATGCATTGGACAGGCTGGAACCGGGGGACTGGGAGCGCATCGCGGAAGTCCACATCGCCGGGGGCGGACCGCTGGCGACCTTGGTCGAAGACCGCGTCCACGGCTTGCAGTCGGAAAACCGACCGGTTCGGGTCAGCGGGTACTTGGATCGCGTGCATGCATCGGCCGCGCTGGCGCAGGCGGACCGACTGTTGCTGCCGTCCAGAATAGAGAGTATTCCCGTGGTGTTCTCCGACGCTCTTGCGTTTGGCATTCCCGTGGTTTCGATGCCTGTTGGCGACCTGCCCGACTTGTTGGCGCAGGGGGGTGGATGGCTGGCCGACGAAGTCACCGGCGATGCGTTTGCCGCGGCTATTAGGGAAAGCCTCACTGACGTTGCTGGATCCTGCGTGACGCCGCCCGGATTGCGCGACCGCTTCTCGCTGGACCACATCGCGGCAAGATTCGCCGGACAGATAATGATCAAATGATTGGTCAAGGATCCAATGCGCTGCACCACAGCCTGATTGGGCACCTCTGCGGTCTCACGTCGGTGCCCAGTGACTGAGCCTGTCGGCGCCACTGTGGATCAGCGGTGGGTCAGTATCGACCGCGCGATGAAGGCTCGAGCGATCCTCGGTACGGTGCGGTTGCATACCGGCGCCTTACGCGTCAACGGAACCTGGCTGGGTGTAAGCTGCGGCAGCGGCGAAATGGACGCTACGCTATCGTGTCATGTCGACCGGGTCATTGGTATCGATCCGGAGCCTTGGCTCCGCTGGGAAGATCTCCGTCGAAAACGCTCGAACCTGGACTGCTTCGCATGCGGCTATCGCGAACCCGCAGAAAGCTTGGGCACGGCGAACATTAATGTGGCCGTTTGCGATGCGGTGTACGAGCACGTCGGCGAGTCCCGTGCGCTGGCCAATCAGATCGTGTTGGTGGTGAAGCCTTTCGGACTGTGCTGTTTCGCCGCACGCTATCGACTTTGGCAGGTTAAACCCCACTTGTTCTGGCCCTTAGTGAATAGGCTGCCGCTCAGGTTGGCGCCGCGATTTAGAACGATGTTTGGTTCGCGCCGGACGGCGGGTGTGGACGTTTGCTTTTGGTACTACCGGCGCTTAGTGCGACTAATCTGGGCGCAAGGTTACGAGCACTGCATTGCTTTGCTGAACGGCGTGCTCGCTGATGCTGTTCCCGCGCTGAGTAACATAGCTTTCCGCATCGTTACGAGGGTGCTGCGCGGTGTCGCGGACTTGCTCGCACCGGTAGAGCCGAACTTCGTGTTCGTACTGCAGAAATCCGAATGAGTGGCGAATCTCTGTTCGATTCGGCCCCATGGCGGGCAACGCTGGCTGCTGGTTTAGGCGCAAGTACGATCGACATCTCTGGGCCCTCTGGCGCATCGCTGCCATGGACTCTGGTGTCGCGCGGTCCGATTACGGCAGCCTTCCCCCGCTTCCCGGTCGGGCTAGAATCCGCGGACGCTTGGTTTCTGGCGGATCCGGCATCGGTGATGGTGGAATTGCGTGCGCGCGGTGTCGACATCGTACGCATGAGCGCGCCGGCAACCGCCTTCGCACAGCGTTCGCTAGCCGCCCCTATCGACGCCAAGTTGCCGGAAACTTGTATTGACAACCTCGCAGCATGGCGTGCCGAAAACGTGGCCAAGTCGGTGCGCCGCAAGTTCCGCCAGGCCTTATCTGGAGGGCTGGTAATGAAGCCGGTCGAGGTCGGCGACGATTCTGCACTGCACGCAATGTACCTGCGCGCAGTGCAGCGCCAGCAAGGACAGGCCAAGTATCCATTGGCCTATTTCCAAGCATTGTGCCGCGCGGCGCAGGGCATGGCGCTGCTGTCCGCCGGCAAGGCGGTCACCTCCGATGGCGCTGTCGCCGCCTTCGTCATCGTCGGCCATGATGCGGACACGAGTTACTACCTGCACGGTGGCTACCACGACCGCCACTCAACGCTGCGCCCCGGCTACTTTGCGATGCGTTGGGCACTGGAAACCGCCCGCGACCGCGGTAGCAAGCGATTCAATTTTCTGGTGTCACCAGCTAACCAGTCGGCCTTACGTGCGTACAAGGAAAGTTTCGGTGGCTCGTCCAGCGAACGTTGGCACTGGCAACAGCCGTTGACCTTGGCCGGGCGTGCCGCGATATTCACGCTAGGAGTTGCTGACCGAACCCGAGGGCTGTTCCGACGCGTTCGCTGACGCCTCGCTGCGCCGCCGTGCAAGCCAGCGGCTGAAGTCCAGCGCAAAGCCCGCCCCGTTGCGGTGCCAATAGACCACCCAGTAGTCGGTTACCGTGGCACCAAAGGACAGCTTGAATCGACCGATGCCGGCGCGGCGACCAGCGCGGCCACCTTCCGGCGGCCCGATGAGGTCCAGCCTCCGAATGCCCTGACGTTTGCACCATCGCATCCAAGCCCAAACGAGCAGATGTCCAGCACCGCCATCACGGCTAATCGGATCTATGGCAACGTCCCAGTAATAGGCTCGATCATTATCTCGCACTGAGATCAGGTAGCCCAAGGGCTTGCCATTTTGCGAAGCCATGAACATGCGCACGCATCGCTTCAATGGCTCGCGCGTGATGGCCTTATAGTGCTCCGCTCGGTAGATCGGCGCTTCGCCCTGAGCCTCGAACAGGGCCATCGCCAAGCGCTGATGCGCGGCGAAATGCATACCCGATGGATCCACCCAGCTGATGCGGATTCCGTTGCGGGTAGCCCTGCGGACCATACGCTTTGGCAGTGACGAGAGGCGGTTCCACAGCTCTTGGCAATCAGTCTCCAAGTCGATCTCGAGGTTCTGGATGTGCTCGACACGGGAAGCGCCACATTCAGCCGGAGGCGTGGAGCTGGTGACCTGCAGCATAGATAGTCCGCTGCCACGAAACCAGCGTGCCAAGGCAGACAGTTTAGCGTTGTTGTAGGCGGCATCTCCCCGCAATCCGGCCGTGATCGGCGTCCCTGACTTGGGCAGTGGCAACCCCCCGACCCGGTAGGGGCCGATCCGGCGAACCAACAAATGACCCCGCAGGGGGAAGCCCTCCGTAGGGCCACGCAGGGCGCCTCCGGTGGCTATTGCGCTCGCGGATAGCCAGCTTTCATCATGGAAAGGGCCTGGTGACCAAGGTGCGGTATCCGGTTCTGGTAGTGGAGTCATCGCTCAAGCAACCTTACGGAACACCAACAGCGCGTCCTTCCAGCGACGGGCGTGCAAGCTCCCAAACCGGCGGTTAAATGACACTTCCCAGCGGGCCAGCACCGGCAGGGCGCGCTCTGGCACAAGCCCGGCCCAAATCGGAAATATCCATGGAAACCGCGGTTGCCGAACGCAGTGGCCGCTTTCGAGCGACAGCCCGGCCGCCTGCGCGGTTTCAATCAGCAATGTCGACGGACGCTTTTCCAACAGCGGCGCCAATGGAGTGGACTGGAATCGTGGGTTGTCCGACACCTGTTCCAGCCAAAGGAAACGGCCACCGGGTTTCAGCGTGCGTGCAATCTCGCGGAGGACCCCGGCGAGCGCCGCAGGTTGCACATAACAGAGGGATTCCCGCGCCACCAACCAGTCAACGGACGCATCGGGAAGCGGGATGTGACTGCCGTCGCCTAGGATCCACTCAATGCCGAGTCGGCCTCCCTCAAGTGTGCGGCCCCATTCGAGCATCGACTCGGACACGTCGAGGGAAATGACTTTTCCGACATGGTCGGCGGCTTTCACAGAGAAGATGCCGGTGCCGCAGCCATAGTCGAGCAAGGTGTGGCCGGGCTGGCCGTCTCGCGCTAGCAGGGGAAGCAGCGCGGCGTCGAAGACTTCCGATACGTACCGGCTTTTCCAGCCACCTCTATTGTCCGGCGCCAAGGTACCGTAAGGGCCGTTGTTCGAAAGTTCATCGTAAAGACTGGCGACGTCCGTGACGTGTTTTTGAGGGGGCACAGGTGATCCTTCAGCTCAGTCAGCGAGCGGTCGCAAATGCGCCAGCCGCAGGTATCCGGAAGCGTAGAGCAAGAGCGTCGCCATGCCCACGTAGGCACCGACGCCGACCCACCATACCGGCCAATCAGGCAGCATCAGCAGGGCCGCCGGCATTGCGATGACCGTTGCGCGCGCTAGGTCCGCCCCCCATGGTAAGCGCAGGCCCAGCCGTGCAACTGCGAACCAGCCTAACGCGCAAGCCACGATGTAAGTCGTGGAAGCGGCGAGTGCCGCCAGCACAACATCGCCGGACAGCGCTGAGAGCGCGACCAGCAACGCCGTCAACGCTACGCAGGCCGAATCGATCCCTGCACGATGCTCAGGGCGGTTGAGGAGTAGCAGGAAGTTCAGCGCCGCTGACAGCGGCAATATGGCCACCATGGGCAGCAGAGCCCGAAGAACGGGACCGGCGACGCTGAAATCGGCGCCGCCCAACAACGTCATCACGTCTTTCGCGTGCCACCAGAGCGGTGGCAGCGCCAGCACCGCGAGCGCCGACAACGCGCGTGCGATAGGTGGCCAGGCTCTCAGCAGAGCAGTCGGTTCGGCGTTGGCGCGGTATAAGCTCGCGAAAACTGCCGTGAAGAATACCTCCGACAGCGAAAAGACGAGTAGGACCACCTGGTAAGCCGCGTGATAGAAGGCAGCATCAGTGGTCTTGCCCCAGAGTCCGATCACCACGACTTCGGTGCGGCCGTAGCTCAGTGCTGCCAGGCTCATGAACAGGAAAGGCAAGGACTGCGTCAGTGTCCGGCGCCACGGTTCCGGCGTTCCGGCGGGTAGGGTGGAACGGCCACGCGAGAGAAAAAATCCGCTAAGACCGACCGCCGAAGCGAACAAGAACGCCAGCGCGCTGGCTGGCAAGGCTGGAATTACGCGATAGAGGCCGAGCAGGAGCAACGGCAGCAGAGCGAAGCTAGCGACGCGCCAAGCTGCGAGTAAACCGACCCGCCGCTCGGCTTGCGCCAGCGGGGTCACGGTGAGGAAGAAGCCGTCGAGCAAGGGAGCAGCAGCGGCCAGCGCAACCACGCCGATACCCAGTTTCCCGAAACCCCCAATGTCTAGCATCGCCGCGGTGGCCAATAGTGCCACCGCCATTCCACCCAGCAAAGTGCGCGCCAGCAGGCTGCGCCGTAACAGGCTGCGAACCCGGTCCGGATCGCGAGCACCTTCACGCAGCAATAGCTGGCTTAGGCCCAGGTCGGTCACGGGTGCCAGCAGACCCGCCAGAGACCAGATGACGACCAGGCTTCCGTACGCATCCGGACCGAGGGTGCGCATCATGAGCATCAACGACACGGACCAGAGCAATTTTCCCAGCGCATTCGAAGCACCCAGGCTGCCTAGATCAAGCAGCAAGCGTCGCCTACCCATGACAGCCGTCAATGCAGAGAGTGCACTTTTGATGGCAAAGGCGCGCGAGGTTACGCCTCATACGGCACTGGCAGCGAGTGCCCGCCGCAAGGCCTCGACAATGGGATCTAGATATACAATCGTCGAGTTCGGCGAAATCAGTATGCCCATGGTTAACGCGCCTGTGCACTTCGAAGTCGGGACACCTTAGGAGCGCCGACCATACTCTTCGGGCAACAGCGATGTTCTTGCACCCTCACTTCGCGACCCGCGCCAATTTCCAGCGCATTCAACTCGCCCAAACTTTTGTCGCGCCAAGGTCGAGTCGCCGAGAATTCACTGTGATTGGGTGCAGCTGAGTGGCATAGCGGGCCTGATTTCCTCCGGGCGCGGCTAGGTTGAGCGGCAGTTCGGGAGATTGCGCATTGCAGTAGGTGCAGGTTTCCTCTCACCGTCAACCCGCTTCGATTTGTGCAAAATCTTTGGCGCCGAGCGCGGTCCCAAAAACGATCATGGCGCACTTGACGCCCCACTCGACACCTAGGCGATCATTAAGAGCCTTATCGCCAAGGTTCACCCAGACATTTTTGCTAATGACGGGAACAACTACACACGTTTTAGATAAGGGGTTCATTTTGATCGCTTCGCACGTTTTAAGTCATTGACCCAATCTGCGTGTCCTGCTTCCCGCAGCTGTTGGTACATTAACGTTACGTCAGGATCTCCGGGTGGCGAAAGTTCGACTGCGCGCCGCAGGTAATGCAATGCCTTTTCGGGTTGCATTGTGTCGTTATGCAAATAGGCACCGATGCGCATGTACTCACTAGACGCCAACGTTGCGCGGCTGGCGACTATCTCTATGGTTCTCAGTACTCCACGTTCATCCAACGGAATGCCATTCGCCACACTATCAAGTGTGACCCACAATATTTTCGTATTTTGCGCGTCCATGGGTGCTTCTAACAGACGCTTCAAGAAGATGTCCCAATCCGATTGGGTGACGTTGCCCTGAATCGATTTATACAGGACGACGTTGGCCAGCAGTGCCGGTGCTCCCGTCAGCTGAGCACCTTCTTGGTTGATTCTGATTGCTTCATCAAGCGCGGGGTTCCCACGCTGCATGCCGCTTAGCTCTGCGTAAAAGCCGCCAAGCGCCAACCATGCGCGTGGGGATGCGGGCGCGATCTCGGTACTTTTTTGGGCAAATATCAGGGTATTGCCCCATGTGTCTGCACGAATCACGGTTGCTGTACCCAGCATTATGAGAAGCGCCGAACAAATAAGGAGGGCAAGTGTTTTAGATGTGCGCATGCGCTGAAATGCTGCCGTGATTAGGTCGCCGGCAGCAAGCACGATGCCAATGAGGGGCAAGTGGTTGCGATGTTCGAATGCCAATTCTAGGTTGATTATGTTGCTTGAAATGAAATGGCCAGCGAAGAAAACAAACAGACCAAAAGAGAGTATCGGTCTGCTTTTCCGGCACCACCACGCCGACGCAAGTAAACCGATAACAAGTGCAAGAGATGGAAGAGTGCTTAAAGGCTGCCAAAGTCCGCGGGAAGGCTGGATATCGTCGTAGTAAAAATGAAGTCTGTCCGGCAACGGCAGCAGGATCTGGCCCAAGTACATACTTAGTACCCGCGCTTGAGTCAGTAGGCGTTCCAAGCTCGAAAAGCTCCTGCCGGGGTACGCATCCCAATGCCAGTGGTGTGGTAAAACAATCACTAGGAAGACTACCGCGCCAGCCACTGTCAAGAGCAGATAGCTCCAACGCAAAAGTCTGGAGATGGCCGCATCTTTGGCTTCGAACCGGAGCACGGTCAGCTCCAATGCCAGCGTATAGGCTGGAAGGAGCGCTGAGTCTTCCTTGCTGGCCAAGGCAAGCGCCCACAACAACACCGTCAGCAAGCCGAAGTGACGGCTGGAACTACCTTCGCTCTGAGCAAGCCGCATCTTCAGGTACGTCCACAGCGCCAGTACCAGGAACAGCGTGCCCAGGGTTTGCATGCGCTGCACTACGTACAGTACCGACGAAACCTGGAGTGGGTGGACCGCCCAAGCCAACGCCAGCCCGAGTGGCACCAAGATGGTGCGCTTGGGCGTACTGCCTGCTTTCAAAAGTAGCAGGCGGAAGAACATTGCCAAGGCAACCGTGGTCAACCCATGGATGACGAGATTGGTAGTTTTGAATGCGCTTGGATTCAGACCGCTTCGCCAATAATCCAGCGCGAACGTGAGTTCTGCCAGCGGTCGAGAGCCACCACCTGGCTGGAAGCTGAAAGCCGCACTGCGTAGGGACTGCAAATCCAGCGAGGTGATATGCAGGGCAGTGCTTTCGACAATATTTACCCTGTCATCGAACACGAACCCGCCGCTAAGGCCGGGAACAAACAACAGGCCAGCAAGACTGGCACACAGTAGGCTTAAAAGGATAAACAGATGATTGGGTCGAGTCATGGGGTCCGTCGGGCCGTGGAAATACAGGTCACAACCGACGTCAACATCTCGAGTTGCTGGCGTTTCGGAGTTGTTGCCCGCCGTCTACAGTAGCGTAGTGTCAGTAGTCATCGCAGAGTACGCGAGACTCACTTCCAAACAGTGCGTGTCAAAGCCCGATCACGGTTCTAAAGCGCAGGTGGTGCTGCTCATGTCGCAGCTGGTTCTGCGTACCCCGGGGCGCCTTGGCGTACCGGTAATGAGTGCGATGGTGTCTGTCGCGTCGTCTGCAGCTGTACACGCACGTCGCGGCGCGGTCGGTAGTGCCGTGACATTGTTGACCAAGGCGGCTACTGACAGGCTTGCATAGTGCTTCGTCTCTTCCATGCATGCGGCTTCCGCAGCACGCATCTGCATCTTGCGGTATTCGGGCAGCGCGATTGCGGCTAGTAAGCCGATGATCGAGACTACGATCATCAGCTCGATCAAAGTAAAACCTTGCATGCGCCTGAACATCGGTTATGAATTCCCGAGCGAATGATACAAGCAGTTCGCAGGAACCATGCCAATTCGGCAGCTGTTTTGCGTGCGCTATCCCGCGAGCAGATGATGTGTGATCTCAGGCACAAAAAAGCCCCGGCTTGCGCCGGGGCTCTTATTTCGCGGCTTGAATCAAAGATTAAAGGGCGAGCGTGCAGGTACCGCTACCCATGCTGCACGAGGTGTCTTTCTTGATGGTGCCATTACCCTTGACAGCAGCAGTGAAGGAAATAGAACTGCCAGCGTTGTATTGGCCGGTCGTGCCGGTTGTGCCTAAAGCACAGGCCTTCGCAACGAACGCGTTCGGCGCACGATTGTCAGCGGCATCGGCGACAGCCGTGCTGATGTAGGACTTAGCTTCGGCCAGGCATGCGCCATTGGACGCCCTCTGGGTGTAATCGCGGTAAGCCGGCAGCGCGATGGCGGCCAAGATGGCGATGATCGCAACCACGATCATCAGTTCGATCAGGGTGAAGCCAGATTGCTTGTTCATTTAAATCCCCTAGGAGGTTTGGAGTGATTACGTGCGTAGGTAAAACGGTGCTCGGTCCATCGACATCAGTAGAACCTTCGCACGTGCAAGGTGTAATGCAGGATGCGTGCCAAGTCCGTGGACGGCACTTTGCAAGCATAATATGAAATGGTGATCACTGTTTAACGCATGGTTCGCTTATCAACAACATACGTTTGCGTCGTTTTATGACGTAATAAGTCACATATGGGGTCGTGAATTGCACGTGCGGACACGTTGCTGGTCCACCGGCGGCGCTCCTGGCTCAGCTAATCAATCCCGAGCTTCTTCAGCTTGTAGCGCAACGCTCTGAAGGTAATGCCCAGCTGGGCAGCGGCGCGCGTCTTGTTATAGCGGTTGTCGGTCAGGGCCTGTTCGATGGCTTTTCGCTCGATTTCCTCGATGAAGCTGGGTAACGCGCTTGAAGCAGATTCGCGTGGGTCGATGCGGCTGGGGTCCATGTGCGTGACGGCATGCTGGGTGTGCGTGCTGGGCCTGTTCTCGGGCAGGCGCAGGTCAGCGGCGCGAATGCCGTCATCATCGGCCAACGCAAACGCGCGCTCCAGGATGTTTTCCAGCTCACGCACGTTGCCGGGGAAGTTGTAGCCGTCCAGGGCGTCGATGGCATCGGCGTGCAGGGTCGGGATTTGGCGCTGCTGTGCGGTCGCCAGCCTCGCCAGGATCGCGTTGGCCAGCAGTGGCAGGTCCTCGCGGCGTTCGCGCAGGGGCGGCACCCGCAGTTCGATCACGTTGATGCGGTAATAAAGGTCATGGCGGAAGCGCCCTTCATCCACCAGGGTTTGCAGTTTTTTGTGCGTCGCGGAGAGGATGCGCACATCCACCAGGATTTCAGCATTGGCGCCCACCGGGCGGATCGACTTTTCCTGGATCGCGCGCAGTAGCTTGACCTGCATCGACAACGGCAGTTCGGCCACCTCATCCAGGAACAAGGTGCCGCCCTGTGCGGCTTGGAATAGGCCCAGTTTGTCCACATGGGCGCCAGTGAAGCTGCCCTTTTTGTGTCCAAAGAACTCGCTTTCCATCAGTTCGGCGGGAATTGCGCCGCAGTTGACCGGCACGAACGGGCCGTCGGCGCGGGCACCCTCGGCATGGATCGTGCGCGCCACCAGCTCTTTGCCGACGCCGGATTCGCCGGCGATATAGACCGGTGCCTGGCTGCGGGCGACCTTGGACATGGTGTCGCGAAGCTCATTCATCGCCGGTGACTGCCCCAGCATGCGCGCGCCGGGGCTGTCTGGGGACGGCAGGTGGCCATTACTGTCGGCTTGGTCGGTGACGCTACGGGGCTTCTTCGGCAAGTCCAGCGCGTTCTGCACCAAGCCCCGCAGCACGCTGAGATCGACCGGTTTGCTGACGAAGTCGAACGCACCGGCCTTGAGGGCGTCGACCGCTGCTTCCTGGTTACCGAACGCGGTGATCATGGCCACGGGCGTGTCCGGGTACAGCTGGCTGATGTCCTTGACCAGGTCGGTTCCGGTGCCGTCGGTCAGGCGCATGTCAGTCAGGCACAGGGCATACGTGTTTTGCCGAAGCAGGGCGCGTGCATCCCCAAGCGAGGAGGCGGTGTCGCAGCGTAGTCCCATGCGTCCAAGGGTGAGCACCAGCAGCTCCCGGATATCGCGTTCATCATCTACGATCAGCACGCTGGTTTGAGTGCCGCGAATCTTGTCTGTCATATGGCTTGCAAGATAGCGCGTTGCCGCGTTACGTCCAAGTGTGACGTGATGCGGCACAAGTGAGCCATGGCCAGGTTGAGATAGGCCCCCACACTGGACCGGCTCCTTTCAGCGACGTCAGTTGGAAGCGAACGCGCCGGCCCCGGACATGCGGATACGGAAGCAGCAACCGCCAGCGGGAACCGGGATATGGCCAAGAGTGGCTTGGTTGGCGAGGCACAGCTCGCGCGCAATATAAAGACCGAGGCCAGTACCGTGCTCGGACGTGGTGAAAAAAGGACGGAACAGCTGGCTGTAGACACTTTCCGGCATGCCCGGGCCACGGTCGGCGATATCCAGCACCGGCGCGCCGGCCTGGTCACTGTGCACGCGCAGGCTGATCCGCGCAGGCTCACCCGGCATCCGCCCATAAACCAGTGCGTTGTGCACCAGCGCGGTCACCACTTGTTGCAGCTGGCGGCGGTCGACCATGGCGGTGATGGGTTGCTTGGCGCTCATGACCTCGATCGTGTCTTTCTCCAGCGGATGGATGTTGCAGTATTCCTCGACGAAATGGCGGGAGAATGCCACCAGCTCGACGTTTTCAGGTTGCGCTCGCTCGCGCCTGGCCATGCCCAACACGTTCTCGACGATGCCGTTCATCCGGTGGGTCTGCTGGTAAATGATGGCCAGCAGGCGCCTGTCGGCTTCGGGAATGTCCGGCGACTCTTCCATCAATTGGGTGGCATAGCTGATGGCCGCCAGCGGATTGCGGATCTCGTGCGCCAAGCTTGCGGAAAACCGGCCCAGGGTCGCCAGAGTCAGCGATTCGGCCCGGCGCGAGACAAATGAGGTGTCATCAAGGAACACCAGCGCTTGGGCATCATCGGCCAATAGCTGGGCGAAGCGCGGCAGTACTTCCGGCTGGTCCGGGGCAATTTGCAGCGGAATCGGGTCGCTCACGCCGTCTTGCCGCCAACGTTGCAGTCGTTTCGCCAGTTCCGGTGCGATCTGGGCCAGCGTGCGCCGGCCCTCGCCGATGCCGCCAAGCTGCAGCATCGATGCCTCGTTGGCCAGCTTGACCTCACCCTCGCCATCGACAAGCAAGACGCCGGTGCGCATGCGGCGAATGATCAGCTCGTTGATTTCGGCCAGGTTGGCGGCCTGGCTGCCGCGGCGTGCAGCCAGGTCTTCACTCGCACGCATTTGCCGGCCAACCAGATTGGTCAGGGTGGCCATGGCAAGGTAGGTGACTGCAAACATCAGCAGTTCGGCCAGGGGCCGGTTAACCCCGGCAGTGGAAAATGCCTGCACCAGGTATTCGCCGACCAAGGCCATTGCGGTCACTGCCGCAGCGCCCAGGCCCAACCGCAACGGCAGCAGCAATGCGGCGGCGCCGACATTGAACAGCAACATCATCGAAATGCCCGATGCCGCGCCGGGGAGTGCGTGAATTGCCAGGACCGCAGCGCTGACGTCCACCAGCGCGCCCACCAATACCTGTGGGCGCATCCTGCCAGTGCGGCCCTTGAGGAACAGCACGATCGCCGCCAGCAAGTACAGCAACGCGACAGTGCTCGCCAGCATCGGGTTATGCGGTTGGCCAATCAGCAAACCGACCGGGCTGAACACCACCAGACACAGCACTGCGGCTTCCAGGATCCGGTACAGCGTGAAGTAATGCAGTTCGCGGCGGATGGCGGCCCGGCCGGTCAGGTCGTTGTCATGGCGGGTGATGAGGTCTCGCACGGGTTGAGTATAGGCACGCCTCCGCCCCGCCGGACCACCTTTAGGGCCCGGCGCCAGCGTCCCAGCGCCAGCTACGCTAAAATGATCGTTCCGCCCGCGCGCGGTCCGAGTTTTCGGCAGCTGCGGTGCGTCCACGCCCTTACAGGCCACGCCTTGATAGGCGACGCTGTTACCCGCGTCGCGTTTGAAAGACACCCACTCCCCTCGGTGAATCATGAATTTCCACGAATACCAGGCAAAACAGTTGTTTGCCGATTACGGCATTGCAGTTCCGGCCGGGCGCGTTGCGCGCTCCCCTGAGGAGGCCGTTGACGCGGCCAAGGCTATTGGCGGCGACGCCTGGATGGTCAAGGCGCAGATCCACGCCGGCGGCCGCGGCAAGGCTGGCGGCGTCAAGTACTCCAAGTCATTCGATGACGTGCGCGAGTACGCCAAGGCCATGCTGGGCACCAAGATGGAAACCTACCAATCGGCTGGCGTTGCGCTGCCGGTGGATTCGGTGCTGGTGACCACGGCCACAGACATTGCCAAGGAGCTCTATCTCTCCGTGTTGGTGGACCGTTCGACGCAGACCATCACCTTCATCGCCTCCAGCGATGGCGGCGTGGAGATCGAGACCACTGCGGTCGAAAATCCCGATGCGATCAAGACGCTCAACGTGAGCTTTGTGCAGGGCCTCCAGCCGTACCAATGCCGTGAACTCGGTTTTGCGCTCGGGCTGACCGCCAAGCAAGTCAATCAGCTGACCAAGATCATGATGGGCCTCTACAAGCTGTTCAACGAAAAGGACCTGGCGCTGGTTGAACTCAACCCGCTGGCGATCCTCACCGACGGCAACCTTGCAGTGCTGGACGGCAAGAT
The DNA here is from genome assembly GCA_038242955.1 of Lysobacterales bacterium. Taxonomy (GTDB): domain Bacteria; phylum Pseudomonadota; class Gammaproteobacteria; order Xanthomonadales; family Xanthomonadaceae; genus Thermomonas. Next base: position 25,606 of record JBBSRO010000003.1, on the reverse strand, counting down.
CAATTCCGATGACAACGCCAACTTCCGTCACCCGGAACTGGTCGAGATGCGCGACATCAAGCAGGAAGACGAGACCGAAGTGCTGGCCTCGAAGTTCGACCTGAACTACGTGACCATGGACGGCAACATCGGCTGCATGGTCAACGGCGCGGGCTTGGCGATGGCGACCATGGACGTGATCAAGCTGGAGGGCGGTACACCTGCGAACTTCCTTGATGTCGGCGGCGGCGCAACCAAGGAGCGCGTGACCGAGGCGTTCAAGTTGATCCTGCGCGCGCCGGACGTGAAGGCGATCTTCGTCAACATTTTCGGCGGCATTGTCCGTTGCGACATGATCGCCGAGGGCATTATTGCCGCGGTCAAGGAAGTCGACGTCAAGGTGCCGGTGATCGTGCGCCTGGAAGGCACAAACGTGGAGGCCGGCAAGGAATTGCTGAAGAACTCCGGGCTGGCGATTACCGCCGCCAACGACATCAATGACGGCGCCAAGAAAGCCGTTGCCGCTGCTGCTGCCTGAGGCCTGAATCCATGTCTGTTTTGATCAACAAGAATACGAAAGTCATCGTCCAGGGTTTTACTGGTTCGCAGGGTTCGTTCCACGCCGAGCAGATGCTCGACTACGGCACCAAGGTTGTTGGCGGCGTGACGCCGGGCAAGGGCGGTACTGAACATCTGGGGCTGCCTGTGTTCAACACCGTGTCCGATGCCGTGGCCGAAACCGGCGCGAATGCTTCGGTCATCTACGTGCCACCACCGTTCGCGGCCGACGCGATCCTTGAAGCGGCCGATGCGGGTATCAGCGTGATCGTCTGCATCACCGAAGGCATCCCGGTGCTGGACATGCTGCGCGTCAAGAACGTGCTGAAGGGCTACCCGGATACCGTACTGGTCGGTCCCAACTGCCCGGGCATCATCACTCCGGGCGAGTGCAAGATCGGCATCATGCCGGGCCACATCCACATGCCGGGCAAGATCGCGATTGTGTCTCGCTCGGGCACGTTGACCTATGAAGCCGTGAAGCAGACCACCGATGCCGGCCTCGGTCAGTCGACGGTCATTGGTATTGGCGGCGACCCGATCAATGGCTTGAACTTCATCGATTGCCTGAAGCTGTTCCAGGATGATGCGCAAACCGAGGGCATTATTCTGGTGGGCGAGATCGGCGGCAGCGCTGAGGAAGAAGCGGCCGAGTACATTGCGCAGCATGTGACCAAGCCGGTGGTTGGCTTCATTGCCGGTGCATCGGCGCCGAAGGGCAAGCGCATGGGGCACGCAGGCGCGATCGCGTCCGGTGGGACGGGTACGGCTGAAGGCAAGTTCGCCGCGCTGGAAGCGGCTGGCGTGACCACGGTGAAGAGCCCAGGTGATTTGGGTGCTGCCATTGCGAAGCGCCTAGCGGGCTGATTGCACCAGGTTGTCATTCGGCGCACGCCAGAGTGACGATCAAGAACGCCGCCTCCGGGCGGCGTTTTTGTTTTAACGCGCCATGTCGCGCCGTTGACATCGTTCTCGGCATGCTCCTCCGATGCCACGAAAATCCTCTGACGCAAATAAAGAACCCACATCGAAGTCCGAGGCTGCCATTGCGTCTGCACGCGACGGTGGCTTGCGTTATGTGAGCGATGACGAGCCAGGACTCCGGCGGCGCAAGACCAGCTCCGGCTTCCGCTACGTCGATGCGGCAGGGCGTGCCATCAAGGATGACGCGATATTGCGCCGCGTGCGTGCGCTGGCGATCCCGCCCGCCTACCTCGACGTGTGGATCTGCCCACGCGCCAATGGCCATTTACAGGCAACCGGTCGGGACGCGCGGGGGCGCAAGCAATATCGTTATCACGCGCGCTGGGCTGAGGTCCGTGACCGGCAGAAATTCAGCCGCATCGAAGCCTTTGGTGCGGCACTCCCGCGCTTGCGCAGGCGATTGCGCAATGACCTGAAGCGCGACGGCTTTCCGCGCGAAAAAGTGGCGGCAATCCTGGTCGGGGTGATGGCCGATACGCTGGTACGCATCGGAAACCGGACCTACGAGCGCGGCAACAAGTCCTACGGACTGACCACGTTGCGCAACCGGCATGTGAAGTTCTTGCGTGGCGGGCGCGCCCAGCTGAAGTTTCGCGGCAAATCAGGAGTCGAGCAGGAAGTGGTGCTGGACGACAAGCGTCTAAGCAAGCTGCTGCGTCACTGCCAGCAACTACCGGGGCAACATCTTTTCCAGTACCGGGATGAGGACGGCACTATCCAGCCGGTGGACTCCAGCCTGATCAACGACTACCTGCGCGATGCGATGGGAAGTGAATTTACCGCCAAGGATTTCCGTACATGGGGCGGAACGCTGGCGGCGATCAGGTTGTTGGCGGACATGCCATGGGACGAGGAAGGCGCCAGTCAACGCGCGATGGCCTCGATGCGAAAAGCAGTGGAGACGGATGTTGCGCGTCAATTGGGAAATACGCCGGCAGTCTGCCGGAAATCCTATATCGACCCGCGGGTGTACGAGGCGTGGGAGCAGGGTTGGCTGGCGCGCGCCTCGGCGAACGTGCGCGGTCCACGCCAGTGGGAGCAATTGGCACTGCGGCTGTTGCGGCGCAAGCAAGGCTAGACTGCAGGCATGACGATTCGCATCGCAATGGCACAGTTCGATTTCCCGGTTGGTGACGTGACCGGCAACGCGGCACGTATCGCCGAGATGATCCAGATCGCGCGTGACAGCTATGGCGCTGACGTCGTGATGTTCCCGGAACTGGCGCTGTCCGGCTATCCGCCAGAAGACCTGTTGTACCGGCCGTCATTCTTGCAGGAGTGTGATGCCGCGCTGCATGCGATCGCGCTTGACGTGCAGGGCATTGTCGCCGTAGTCGGTTGGCCGCAAGCTGCAGGTTCGGTGGTCTATAACGCGGCCAGCGTGCTGCGCGATGGCGGTATCGAAGCGACGTATCGCAAGCGTGAATTGCCCAACTATGCGGTGTTTGACGACCGTCGCTATTTCGATGTCGACCCGGACCGCGAGGATTGCGTGTTCGAGATCAACGGCGTGCAAGTGGGTGTCTTGATTTGTGAGGACCTGTGGTTCGCCGAACCGCTTGCCACCACCGTAGAAGCGGGCGCCGAGCTGGTGCTGTCGCTCAACGCGTCTCCATTCGAGCGCGACAAGCATGCGCAGCGCGACGCAGTGCTGGCGCAACGCGTGGCTGAAAGTGGCGTGGCCATTGCTTATCTCAACATGGTTGGCGGACAGGATGCGCTGGTGTTTGATGGCGCCAGCGTGGTGGCCGATGCCGATGGCACATTGTCGCCGGCTGCCTCGGCGTTCACTGAGCAGTGGTTGCTGGTGGAGTTTGATTCGGCCACGCGCAGGTTTTCGCCGCTGCAGTGGGAAGCCGATGGAGACGAGAGCCGGGACGCGCTGGCGTGGCGCGCGATCGTGCGCGGCACCCGCGACTACTGCCAGAAGAACGGTTTCGACAAGGTATGGGTGGGGCTGAGCGGCGGTATCGACTCGTCAATCGTGCTCGCCATCGCGGTGGATGCGCTGGGCGCGGACAACGTGACCGCAGTGAGGATGCCGTCCCGGTATACCGCGGGACTGTCGAATGACCTGGCCCAGGATCAGTGCGATGCGGCCGGCGTCAAGCTGATGGCGCTGCCAATCGAAAAACCTTTCCAGGCGTATCTGGATACATTGGCGGAGACGTTTGAAGGCCTTGCGGTAGATACGACCGAAGAGAACCTGCAATCACGCATCCGCGGTGATCTGTTGATGGCATTGTCGAACAAGCTCGGTGGCCTGCTGCTCACCACAGGCAACAAGAGCGAGTATGCGGTCGGTTATGCGACGATTTACGGTGACATGTGCGGCGGCTATGCGCCGATCAAGGACCTGTACAAAACGGAGGTCTTCGATCTGGCGCGCTGGCGCAATACGGTGGGTGGCGCCCCGGTGATTCCACCGGCGGTGATTGACCGCCCGCCGTCGGCGGAACTGCGTGACAACCAGAAAGACCAGGACTCGCTGCCACCTTATGACGTGCTGGACGCAATCCTGCTACGCCACATCGACCAAGAGCAGTCTCGAGACGAGATCGTTGCGGCGGGCTTCAATGCCGAAATTGTCGACAAGATGCTACGCCTGGTCCGGATCAGCGAGTGGAAGCGCCACCAAGCCGCGCCAGGGCCCAAGGTCAGTCGGCGCGCGTTTGGTCGTGAGCGGCGTTACCCCATCACCAGTGGCTATCGTGACTGAATAAAAAAATGGGCTAGGAGTGGGGTTTTCGTTGTAAGAAAACGCCACTCCTAGCCCATTTTTCACTGAATTGCTTGGCTGGCGCCTACTTTTTATCGCCCGCTAGAGGATTCAAGCGCGAGAAGATCCCTTGGCCCTTGGGCCAATGCCCGCTCAGCCACGGGTGCTTCGGGTCGTTTTGTTCCAGCACGCGGCGCGCATCAGCGGCCAAGACAGTGTTGCCCATACGGGTGTAGGACTCGGCCAACAGGGCCACTGCGTCGTTCTGGTATTCGCTTTGCGGGTAAGTTTCCAGCAGGTAAATTCCACGATCAGCCGCGGCGACCCATGCACTGCGGCCCAGGTAATACAGGCCGTTGTTGAGCTCGAAACGGGCGAACTCGTTACGCAGGAAGATCATGCGCTGACGTGCATCGGCGCTGTAGCGACTGTTGGGGTAACGCGTGGCGACCGTACTGAAGTCGTTGTACGCCTGCTGAGGCGACTGCAGGTCGCGGTTGCTCATGTCCAGCTTGAACGCCTTGGACAGGAACACCGTGTTGCGAGCCATGTTAGACAGGCCGCGCAGGTAATACATATAGGCGATGTTCTGGTGGGTCGGATAGGTGCGGATGAACCGATCGATTGTCGAGACAGAATCGTCATGCTTGCCTGCCTTGTACTCGGCGTAGGCCTGTTCCATCAACGCCTGTTCGGTATAAGCGCCATAGGGGTATTGCGCAATCAGGCGGTTAAAGGTCTCGCTGGCATTGCTCCAGCGGCCCTTCACCATCGCTCCGTGGGCACGGTCGTATAGCTGGCTGACGGGTAGGCCCTCGTTCTTGTCCTTGTCCTTGAACACGCCTTTCATGCGGGCGCAGCCACTGGTGGTCAGGACAACCGCAATCGCCAGCAAGGCGAGCAGGTGCATCGGGCGGCGCAACATGGGTGAACGCTGGGTCATGGGTATCAAACAGGCGCCAAGGGCACGAAGGGCGGATAATAGCAGTCCGCTTTGAGAGCTGGGCCATCAGGCCTGTGCCGCGCCTGAACCGACATGTCCAACGACCTTATCCAAGATTCTCCAAAAACCGAGCCACGCCACGCCATCGTTCCGGATTCCGCTGCGGGCCGCCGCCTTGACGCCGTGCTGGCTGAACTATTTCCGCAATATTCGCGTTCGCGACTATCGGCCTGGATCAAGACCGGCGATGTCAGCGTGGATGGCGGGCAGATCCGTGGTCGCGACCCGGTGCGCGGTGGCGAGCAGATCCTGCTGACCGCCATCCAGGAAGTCCAGACTCGCGCGCTTCCCGAGGATATTCCGCTGGATGTTGTCTACGAGGACGCCCATGTCTTCGTGATCAACAAGCCTGCAGGACTGGTAGTGCATCCGGGCGCAGGCAATCCCAACGGAACCATGGTCAATGCGCTGCTGCATCGTGATCCCACGCTGGAGCTGCTGCCGCGCGCCGGCATCGTGCATCGGCTGGACAAGGACACCAGTGGAGTCATGGTGGTGGCGCGCACGCTGGAAGCGCACACCTCGCTGGTTGCACAACTTTCTTCGCGCGAAGTCCATCGCCAATACCTGGCGATCGTGGTCGGGGCATTGGTGTCCGGTGGTACCGCGACCGGCGCAATCGACCGCCACCCGCGCGACCGGCTGCGCATGGCCGTGCGCGAGGATGGCAAGGACGCGGTCACCCATTTCCGCCTGCGCGAGCGCTACCGCACCCATACCGCGCTGGAGTGCAGGCTGGAAACCGGCCGCACCCACCAGATCCGCGTGCACATGGCGCACCTGAAGCACCCCATCGTTGGCGACAGGTTGTATGGCGGCTCGTTCAAGCTGCCCAAGGGCGCCAGCGAGGAGTTCGCGCTCGGTCTGCGCCGGATGAAACGCCAAGCCCTGCATGCCGAAGTACTCGAGTTCATGCATCCCGTCACCGGTGAACCGGTGCGCTGCAGTTCGCCGATCCCGGATGACATCCAGAACCTGTTGCGCCTGCTGCGCGAGGACGCCGCTGCCCACGCGGAATACCCGCGCAGATGACGCGTGGCACAGCGACGGCATGGCTCGACGCCGATTGGCCGGGACCGCGCGGTGTGCGTGCGTTGACCAGCTTGCGGCATGGGCTTGGTGCTTCGCTGGCCCCGTTCGATACGTTGAACCTTGGGCTGCGCTGCGGTGATGAGACGGCAACCGTCATCGAGAATCGCGACCAACTTTCGGCCGCATTGGAATTACCATCCGCACCGCGTTGGTTGCGCCAGGTACACGGGACCGATGTCGCCATCGAGCCCGGCGTCGATGAGCCTGAAGCCGATGCGTCAGTGACTTCCAACTCGGGCAACGTCTTGGCGATCCTGACCGCTGATTGCCTGCCAGTGGTATTTGCGGCGAAGAAAGGCAATGAAATCGCTGCTGCGCACGCTGGCTGGCGCGGGCTAGCCGACGGCATGCTGGAAGCCACGGTGGCCGCGATGCGTACGCCCGCCAGCGATGTCATCGCGTGGCTGGGTCCATGCGCTGGACCGCAGGCGTATGAGATCGGGCAAGAGGTTTTCGACGAATTCCTATCGCGCGACGCGCGTGCGGCTTCTGCATTCGTGGCAACGCGCCCGGGTCATTGGCGTGTCGACCTGCATGCACTGGCCCGGCAGCGACTGGCCACTGCCGGCCTCGCCCCGACCGACATCCACGGCGGCGGCCTGTGCACGATCTCCGATCCGCAGCGGTTTTTCTCGCATCGTCGCGACCAGCGCAGTGGGCGAATGGCAACATTGGTGTGGCGCGAAGACGCCTGAGATGAACATGGATTCGGCGCACGATGTCTTGTTCCGGCACTTGCTAGGCGCGGACGGGTTCGATGCACTACCTATGCCGGTGCAACGCCTGCATCTGCAGCAGGGCGGTCGCGTCTATCACGGCGAAGTAGAGGTGATCCGTGGTCGCGGCCTGCTTGCGCGGCTGTGTGCATGGGTAACCCGGTTGCCACCTGCCGGCACCGGTCCGATTGCGGTGGAAATCCTGTCGGATGCGTTGCGCGAGCGCTGGACCCGGCGTGTGGGCGAACACGCGATGGCATCCAGTTTGTGGGCAAGCGAAGGGATTCTTTGCGAACGGCTGGGCCTGGTCATGTTCGGGTTTCGTCTGGAAATGCGGGAGGACGGTATCGACTGGATTGTCCGGCGCGTACGTGTGCTTGGCGTGCTGGCGTTACCCATCTCTTGGTTTTCGCAGGTTGCCGCGCGCGAGTCGGCCGATGGCGATCGTTATCGCTTCGAGGTGCGGGCGGCGCTGCCCTTGGCTGGATTACTTGTTCACTACCGTGGTTGGCTCAGCGTCCCATGAATGACGAGACAGCTTCGAACGATGCGCCAGTCGAAGACCACGCCAACCAAGGCGCGATCATCGTGTTCGATGGCGTCTGCATGCTGTGCAACGGGTGGGTGCAATTCCTGTTGCGTCACGACCGCAAGCGCCGCTATCGCTTTGCCGCGATGCAGGCGCCTGCGGGACGCCAGCTGCTTGCCGAACACGGATTGGACCCTGACGACCCCACCTCATTCCTGCTGATCGAACATGATCGTGGCGCCGCTCCACGCGTGTCGCTTGGAGTCACAGCGATCCGACGCGTGCTGGTCGGACTGGGCGGCGTCTGGCAGTTTTTCGGGATCGCAGCCGTGGTGCCCCGCATCATCGGCGATCCGCTTTACCTCATGGTTGCTCGCAACCGCTATCGCTGGTTTGGCCGGCATGACGCGTGCTTGATGCCGGATCCAGCGAACACCTCGCGCTTCCTTTAATTCGCTCGCTGAGATGTGTCGTGTTGTTCTTCCAGCGAAGTTTGCATCGCGTAGCCCGCAAGTTCCTGCATGAATTCGTCCAGCGTGAACAGGTCGATACAGGCGCTGGCACCTCCGCCAGATAGCTCGCCGCGTGCAAATTTTCGAGCGAGTAAAACGGCAGCGGTCGCGGGAATTTGAGGTCCATCGCCATCGCGCGCGACCAAGGTCCAAGTGAGTGCCAGCGGCTTGTCGTCGTGTCCGCGCCCACGCAGCACGACCTGCATCGCTCCGACATCGCTGCCAATGTCCTGCCAACGTTCGCTCAATACGAACAGCGGGCGGGCGAAAGGAAGCAGGCTGCGCAGGGGTCCGAAGCGAACCGCCAGGCTGCCAAGCCACAGGCCGAAATGCATGCGCCCCAGCTCAAGCCCTGCTCGGAATTCGACGCTGCGCAGTTCGGGATAGCGTGCAGGCAACACATCGAGGTCGGGCACCTCGCAGTTTGCGACCCAGCGCGTACCGACATTCGCAATGCGAAGTCGGCGAAGGGATTGCCAGCCATAGGCGAGCTCCCGGCGACCTTCGCGCAACACGCGGTAGGGCTTTCCGACATAGCCCAGGATGGCAAGCATCGTGGCCCAGCCGCGCGCGGTGCGGTTGCCGGGCGAGATTGATGTTTCCACCGATTCCAGCGTGGAGAACCTTGCATGCAGGGAAGCAACCACCGCAGCATTCAAACCCGGCACGCTGCTGGCACCCGACACCACGCGCCGATTGGCGCTGCGTGCAGCCGCATCCAGCGTTCCGATGCCAGACACATAGGTGCGACTATCGGCCAGGTCGATGCAGTGCGCACCAAGTGCCAGTGCGGCTTCTGCGACTCGATAGTCCCGGTCCTGGAACGGCCCTGCAGTGTCGATGACAACATCCGGACGCAGTTCGGCGAGTTGCGCTTCGAACTCGGCTGCCGTGGTGTCTAGCGCCGCGCTCTCAAGCGTGGCTGGTCGCATCGACAGCGCAGCAACCTGGGCCGTCGCCTTGGCGTGGTCACGTCCTGCCGAGATGATCGTCAGCCCGGAATCACCTGACAAGACATCGACGATACGGCTGCCGAACAATCCGTAGCCTCCAAGCACGAGGATGCGCATGAACACGATCTCCGTTCTGGTGCGATATCGCAGTGACAAGCGTAGCGGATGGATGGGGACGCTGTTTTGGATATCGCAGGGAGTTGCAGGTGGCGCCCTGCCGTTCCAGCACCGGCATTCGTGGTCTGGTTGATTGATCGAAGCCGGAGCCAGTCCTAGGGTGACTGGGCCTGCGTGGCTGCCACCGGGGCGGAGGTAGTAGCTGGGTGTTGCGGCGGGATCAGTCCTGCGTCATGCGCAGCTTGCACAGCTTTGGCCGCACGCGCCCGGATCGGTTGCAGCGCCATCTCGTAGCACGGTGCCCTGTGCAGTCCGTCCAATGCCTTGGTCAAATCGAGTTTTCGCCATGCGGTAATGATGCCGGCATCCCCCGTCTTGCGGATGGCCGCGCAGGCTTCCGGATACCGACCTAGCAGGCCGAGTGCAATGGCGTCGTACCACTGGCGCAAATGTGGGGTAGGGCCGATGGCACGGGCTTGGGCGAGCGCAAGCGCGCCGTCTAGCACGCGCGTGCCGCCTTCCTTGTCGCCGGTATTGAGGCGGATGCTACCTACCGCAAGCACCTGCCAAAGGGACCGTTGGCTGATGTCAGGACTGGTTTCCAGTAGGCCGTCATTGCCACGTTGCAGGGTATCCAGCGCTTCCTTGTACCGCCCGAGCTGGGCGAGCAGGCTGGCACGGTCGATCGGCTCGTCGAAGTACGTCTGCTCGAGCGCACCCAGGTCGCGCTGCAGGGTGCCATTGGCCACCCATGCCTGCTGCTGGTAATCCGGGTCCAGCGCGTGCTTCGGGAAGCGTGCCAGCAGGCTAGCCAGGCAGGCGTCGAGCTCGGGATACGCGCCGAACTCCAAATAGAGTGCGCACTCCGCATTGAACAGTTCGTAGTTTTGCGGGTCCCGCGTCCAGCCTTGGTGCAACGTCTGCAGCGCACCTGCCAACTGGCCTTGCAGCATCTTCAGCATCGCTTTTTGCTGGTAGCCCACTGCGAAATCTGGTTCATCCGTGAGCACGCGACTGATCTGTTGGTCGGCCTCGTCCAGGCGCCCGACCTGCCCCAGCGCGCCGGAGTAGCTCACCCTGAGATTGCCATCCATGGGGTCCAGCGCGACTGCCCGCGCCATCATGCGCAAACCTTCATCGGCGCGGTTGGTCGAATACAGCAGGTTGGCGAGGGCTTCGTAACCTGTCGCATAGCCGGGAGCCAAGTCCAGGCCCCGGCGGTATTCGCGCTCGGCTGCCGGCATGTCGTCCTTGTTGACCAGCGCGATGCCCTGTTGGACATGTGCCTCGCCTAGGTCAGGTGCGAGCTCCAACGCCCGCTGCACATGTTGCTCATGCAGCTTCCAGCCTTCGTCCGGCAGGCCTTCGGTCAAGCCGATACCGAACATCGCGCGGGCTGCACCGACATGCGCGCGCGCATAACGCGGATCAAGCCGCAGTGCCTGGTTGAAGTGCTTCTCTGCTTCACGCAGCGCCTTGACCTCTTGCAGCGGCAGCAGGGCCAAGCCCTTCATGTACTCGTTGTAAGCCGCAACATTGGCGGTGCCCTGGTCCAACAGGCGATCCCGCTGGCTTTTGGGCAGCAGAGTCTTCATTGCCTTGACCACTTCCAGTGCAATTTCGTCCTGGATCGAGAATATGTCGTCGCGCGATCGATCGAACTTGCGTGACCAAAGACGGATGCCATCTTTGACCCGCACGAGGTGGGCAGTCACTCGAAGGAGATTGCCGGCTTGTTGGACACTCCCTTCCAGCAGATGGGCCGCACCGAGTTTGCGGCCGATTTCAGCTGGGGTAGATTCGCCGCCACGAAGTGCGAACGACGAATCGCGGGCGATAACCTTCAACCCTTTCACCTGCGTCAGCATGTCCAGCGTGGTTTCCGCCAGTCCGTCCGAAAAATAGGTGTTGTCGCGGTCGCGGCTCAGGTTGGTGAATGGCATCACCGCGATCGAACGCTCCTCCTTCTCCACCTGTACTTCGATGGCCGGCTTTCCGAGGAAATACCAGAGCAATGCAACGCCTGTCACGGTCGCAGCGAGGCCCGCAATCCGTAAACCTCCGGACCTGCTGCGGACGTCCCAGCGCAGTCCATCGGGCGTGCGTTGCAAGGCCCAAGCCGCGACGATGGCAATGGGCAGGCCCAGCGCCAGCACCAGGATCAGTAAGCGCATTCCCCAGTCGGGAACGTCGTATGCGGGGAATAAGGTGTCAGCGACCTGCACCAGCACCCAAGCGGCAACGAGGTAGGACGCCACGGCTTTCCCCACCCGCCGCTGTTTGAGTTCCTGCCAGAAAGACATACACCCCCCTGTCTTTGACCTTTATACCTGCATGCATGGGTGCCGTCATTCTTGCCATCGCACACTCGATTCGCGCGTCATGGCCGGAATTTTGTATCAAGGCACCACGGCAATCGGAAAATCCACGTGCGTATGGACATACCCAACTCGCGCTTCCAGCGAGTCCCCATTGCCAGGCGAACGCTGGCGGTTTGGCGCGACCATCAGTTGATTGAACTCGCACATTTAATGCTTGCGTTGCTGGATCAGCAGCGCGGCGGTGCGCGTCCGGCGGCTTCTTCAGCTGAATGGTGCCCCTTGAGCCGTTGCGGTAGGTCTGACGGTCGGATCCGCTGGACGTGACTGGCTTGCTATGGTCGCCGCACTTTCCAAGGATCATTCCCATGCCCCTTATTCCTTCACTACGTCCGCTGCTGCTTGTCTGTTGTCTCGCATTCGTTGCGATGCCTGCAGCTGCGAAAACTCTTCCTGAAGTCCAGGCGATGGTGGAAGCGAAAGCTCCAGCCGCACTAGCTGCAGCGGAAGCGCTGACAAAGGCCACGCCGAAGGATGCAAACGCGTGGGTCATGTTGGTGCGCGCGCGCCTGCAGGCCAGGCAGGCGGAGAAGGCTGTCACTGCGGGCGAAGAAGCCATCAAGTTGGGGCCCGGCAACGCACAGGCGTTCTATTGGTTGGGCAATGCCTACGGCAACCGTATCGGCGAAGTCGGCATGCTGTCGAAGATGTCGATAGCGCCGAAGCTGCGTGACGCGTTCGAGCAGGCGGTGAAGCTGGATCCCGCATTGATCGACGCGCGCACTTCGCTGATCGAGTTCTACCTGCAGGCGCCCGGCGTGATCGGCGGTGGGATCGACAAGGCGCGTGCGCAGGCGACCGCGATTGGCAAATACGATCAAGCCAAGGGACTCATGGCGCAGGCGCGCATCGCGACTCATGAAAACAAGCCGGCCGACGCGCTGAAAGCCTATGAGAAAGCCTATGCACTGAAGCCAGACACCGCGCAACTGAGGTTGGCGCTGATTATGGGATATCAACAGGCCAAGCGCTGGAAAGATGCTTACGCAATGGTTAAAGAGTGGGCGGCTGACGAGCCCAACAAAGCCGCGCCGTGGTACCAGATCGGCCGCATTGCTGCGGAATCCGGGCAATATTTGCCTGAAGGTGAGGCCGCGCTGCACGCCTTCCTGGCGCTGCGGCGTGAGCCCGGCGACCCTGAGCCCAAGCATGCACGCTATCGTTTGGGCCAAGTGTTGGCCAAAGCCGGACGCAAGGATGAGGCGCGGGCCGAGCTGAAGATGGCGCTCAAGATCGACCCGAAGTTCAAGGAAGCCAAGGACGCCCTCGCAGCGTTGTGATCTGCCTCCTTGCGTCCGGACTGCAGCCGGGCGCAGGCTTGAATCGTGCGGCTGCGGCCTTATTTCGTAAGGATCGCGGCGTTGCCGCCAGCTTCCGGAGTCCGCCATGCGCATGGACAAGCTCACCTCGCGTTTCCAGCAGGCCCTGAGCGACGCACAGTCGCTGGCAGTGGGGCGCGACCATAACCTGATCGAACCCGCGCATTTGCTGGTTGCTTTGCTGGATCAGCAAGGCGGCGGCACGCGTCCGTTGCTGGCGCAGGCGGGGGTCAACGTGCCGGTGCTGCGTGAGCGGCTTGGAGAAGCGCTAGACAAGCTGCCGAAGGTGTCAGGGCAAGAGGGTAGCGTCAGTGTCGGCAATGATCTGTCGCGCCTGCTCAACGTCACCGACAAACTGGCTCAGCAGCGCGGCGATGGTTTCATCGCCAGCGAACTATTCCTGCTGGCGGCGGCGGATGATGGTGGCGATGCCGGCAAGGCGCTGAAAGCAGCCGGAGCCAGCAAGCAGAAACTTGAAACCGCGATTGATGCCATGCGTGGAGGTGAAAAAGTGCAAAACGAAAATGCCGAGGACGCGCGCGAAGCGCTGGAGAAATACACCATCGACCTGACCGCGCGCAGCGAGAAGGGAAAACTTGATCCGGTCATCGGGCGTGACGAAGAGATTCGCCGCACCATTCAAGTCCTGCAGCGGCGCACCAAGAACAACCCGGTGCTGATCGGCGCGCCCGGCGTAGGCAAGACCGCGATTGTCGAAGGCCTGGCCCAGCGCATCATCAATGGTGAAGTCCCCGAAGGCCTGAAGGGCAAGCGCGTGCTGTCGCTGGACATGGGCGCGTTGATCGCCGGGGCCAAGTTCCGCGGCGAGTTCGAAGAGCGGCTGAAGGCGGTGCTCAATGACTTGGCCAAAAATGAAGGCCAGATCATCCTGTTCATCGATGAGTTGCACACGGTCGTCGGCGCTGGCAAAGCCGAAGGATCAATGGATGCCGGCAATATGCTCAAGCCTGCACTCGCACGCGGCGAGCTGCATTGCATCGGCGCGACCACGCTGGACGAATACCGCAAGTACATAGAAAAAGACGCTGCGCTGGAGCGCCGGTTCCAGAAAGTATTGGTCGGCGAACCTTCGGTGGAAGACACCATTGCAATTTTGCGAGGACTGAAGGAACGCTACGCGGTGCATCACGGCGTGGAGATTACCGACCCGGCGATTGTGGCGGCGGCCACGCTATCGAATCGCTATATCGCGGATCGCCAGCTTCCGGACAAGGCCATCGACCTGATGGATGAAGCGGCATCGCGCATTCGCATGGAGATCGATTCCAAGCCGGAAGAACTCGACCGCAAGGAACGCCGGTTGATTCAACTCAAGATCCAGCGCGAGGCGTTGAAGAAGGAGAAGGACGCTGAATCCAGGAAGCGCCTGGCCGACCTGCAGGACGACATCACGAATCTTGAACGCGAGTTCGACGACCTAAACGAAGTGTGGAAGGCCGAGAAGGCCACCGTGCAAGCGGCGACCAAGATCAAGGAACAGATCGAGGCGGCGAAACTTGAACTCGAAACTGTCCAGCGCCATCAAGACTACGCGCGCATGAGCGAAATCCAGTACGGCACCTTGCCGCAACTGGAGAAGCAGTTGCAGGCCGCGCAGGAGGCCGAAAAGCAGGGCTTCACCCTGTTGCAGGACAAGGTGACTGCCGAGGAGATTGCGCAGGTGGTATCGCGTTGGACCGGGATCCCGGTCAGCAAGATGCTGGAGGGCGAGCGCGACAAGTTGTTGCAGATGGAGGCGCAACTGCACACGCAAGTCGTCGGCCAGGAGGAAGCGATCAAGGTCGTCTCCGATGCGGTGCGTCGATCGCGCGCTGGCCTGTCGGATCCGAACCGGCCGAGTGGCTCGTTCCTGTTCCTCGGACCAACCGGTGTCGGCAAGACCGAGCTGGCGAAGGCATTGGCGGACTTCCTGTTCGATAGCACAGACGCGATGGTGCGCATCGACATGAGCGAGTTCATGGAGAAGCACTCGGTCGCGAGATTGATTGGCGCGCCGCCGGGTTATGTCGGTTATGAGGAAGGCGGTTATTTGACAGAGGCCGTGCGCCGCCGCCCATACAGCGTGATCTTGCTGGACGAAGTGGAGAAAGCCCATCCGGATGTGTTCAACATCTTGCTGCAGGTGCTGGACGATGGCCGCCTGACCGATGGCCAGGGCCGTACCGTGGACTTCCGCAATACGGTGATCGTGATGACCTCCAACCTTGGCTCGCATCAGATACAGGACATGGATGGCGATGACTCACCCGAGGCCTACATGCAGATGAAGGCCGCAGTGATGGGCGTGGTGCAGGCGCACTTCCGTCCGGAGTTCATCAACCGGCTGGACGATATCGTGGTGTTCCATTCGCTGGACAAAAAGCAGATCCGCGAGATCGCGAAGATCCAGTTGCGCGGCCTGGAGAAGCGACTCGGTGAGCGCGGCATCGCGATCAAACTGACCGAGGCGGCCTATGCGCTGCTCGCGAACGTCGGTTTCGATCCGGTATATGGCGCGCGTCCGCTCAAGCGTGCCATCCAACAGATGCTGGAAAACCCGCTGGCCACGCAGATCCTGTCGGGCGGATTCGTTAGTGGTGACACCATCAAGGTGGATGCCGAAGCCGGCAAGCTGGTGTTCGCCAAGGACTGAGCCCGCGGTTGCGGTGCACCTGCTGGGCGGAGTTGGTATCTAATCCCCATGATCCACCTGTGGAGAACCACCATGTCAACACCACGCCTGTCGCATGCCGTGCGCCTCGTGCTCGTTTTGTGCAGTGCGCTATCGCCGGCCTGGGCGACAGCGCAGGTTCCGCGCCATGTCGAAGTCAGGCTGGATGCCGCTGCGATGCAGCCCACGGCATCCGGGCGCCTGCTACTGTTCGCAATGCCGGCAGCCAAGGCTGAAGCGGCGGCCATCAATGGCCAGGTCGAGTCTGTCGATGCCAGTGCAATGGCGCCCGATTTGGTGAACATGGCGGCGATGGAAGTTCCGCTGCTGGCGTCTGGTGCGAGCGTGATGGTGGATGCCGATGCCATCTCATTTCCGCGACCGTTTTCGCAGCTGCCGAAAGGGGACTACTACCTGCAGGCCGTGCTCGACACCAATCACGACTACAACTACGGCGGGCGTGGCGCAGGCGACATTGTCAGTGAGCCACTCAAGGTTCGGCTGGGTGCATCCAGCCGTATCCCGTCACTGGCCCTGATCCGGGTGCTCCCAGAGCGGCAGGACCCATGGGTTGTGCCCGACGATGCGCCGATGGGCGCACGCGAAGCCATGCAAGCCACGCATTCGCAAACGCAGCTGCTGGATTTCGTCAGTCCCTCGCTCAGCGCGTTCTGGGGCCACGACATCCACATGCGCGGGTGGGTGCTGGTGCCGCCAGGTTATGGCGATGTCGCGAATGCGGGCAAGTCATACCCGACCGTGTACTTCACGCATGGTTATGGGGGCACGTTGCCTGGTCTGGTCAGGACCGTAGCAGGGACAGGCGCGGCGATGCGCGACGGCAGCATGCCGCCGATGATCTGGGTATTACTGGACGAGTCCAGCGCGACCGGCACCCACGAATTCGCAGATTCGGTTAACAACGGCCCGTGGGGGCGTGCACTGATCACCGAATTGATTCCGTCGCTCGAATCGCGTTACCGCATGGATGGCAAGGCATCCGGACGTTTCCTCACGGGCCATTCCTCCGGCGGCTGGGCCACGTTGTGGCTGCAGGTCACCTATCCGAAGATGTTTGGCGGCACTTGGTCTACGTCACCCGATTCCAGCGACTTCCATGATTTCACTGGCCCCGATATTTATGCGGTCAACGCCAATGTCTATCGCAAGCCAGATGGCAGTCCATGGCCGCTGGTTCGCGACAAGGGCAAGGTCCTTGCTACCTTCGAGCAATACGCGCGGCAAGAAGCGGTGCAGGGCGAATACGGCGGGCAGATGTCTTCGTTCGACTGGGTGTTCTCGCCGCGCGGTGCCGATGGTCGGCCGATGCCGATGTTTGATCGCGCCACCGGCAATGTGGATCCCAGGGTGGTCGCTTACTGGCGTGAGCACTACGACATCGCGCATAGGCTCCAAAGCCAGTGGCCGATATTGAAACCCGACCTGGATGGCAAGATCCACGTGATCGTTGGCGATGCCGACACCTTTTACTTGGATGGTGCGGCACATCGGTTGAAGGCCGTGCTGGATGGCCTGGGCGCCAAGGCCGAGGTGCGCTTCCTTACCGGCAAGACGCACATGGACCTTTATGCGGAGGGCGATGATCGCCGTGCCCTCGCGAAGCAGATCGCATGGCAAATGTATGCAGTCGCGCGGCCGGGCAGCAAACCGCCAGCGGTCAAAGCCAAGCCACACTAGTCAGCTTGATACCTTGATGGTGGACATTGTCCTGCCGTCAGGCACAGGAATCCTTGGCGTTGAATATGGAGCGGGGCGCACCCCTGTGCGGGTTATTGCCGAACTTGTCGTTTTCGGCAATAACCCGCACGACTTAGTTCATGCAGGAACGCCATGAGCGCCGGCAGCTTGGAGTACCGTCGTTCCGCTATGGTTGAACCATCACCCTGCGAGATCGCCGCGATGTCCAACCCCAACTGGAAGCCTGAAACCATTGCCGTCCATGGCGGCTACAAGCCAGACCCGACGACGCGCGCGGTTGCAGTGCCGATCTACCAGACGGTCGCCTATGCCTTTGACAGCACCCAGCACGGCGCGGATCTGTTTGACCTGAAAGTGGAAGGCAACATCTACACCCGCATCATGAATCCCACCACTGACGTGCTGGAGAAGCGCGTCGCGGCGCTGGAGGGCGGCATCGGCGCGCTGGCGGTTGCCTCCGGACAGGCAGCGGTGACTTATGCGATCCAAACGATTGCCGAGGCCGGTGACAACATCGTCTCGGCCAGCGCGCTGTATGGCGGCACCTTCAACCTGTTCGCGCACACGTTGCCGCAGTTCGGCATCGAGACACGTTTTGCGGATTACAAGGATCCGGAATCATTCGGCAAGCTGATCGACGAGCGCACGAAGGCGGTCTTTGTGGAGTCCATCGGCAACCCGCTTGGCAGCATCACCGACATCGCTGCCGTCGCCAAAGTCGCGCATGCCCATGGCGTGCCGCTGATCGTCGACAACACCGTTGCCACGCCATACCTGTTGCGGCCGATCGAGCACGGCGCGGACATCGTGGTGCATTCACTTACCAAGTATCTGGGCGGGCACGGCAACAGCATTGGTGGTGCGATCGTGGATTCCGGCAAGTTCCCGTGGGCTGCGCACAAGGCGCGCTTCCGCAGGCTCAACGAGCCCGACGTGAGCTATCACGGCGTGACCTACACCGAAGCACTGGGCGCGGCGGCCTACATCGGCCGGGCACGCGTCGTGCCGCTGCGTAATACAGGCGCTGCGCTGTCGCCGTTTAATGCGTTCCTGATCCTGCAGGGCATCGAGACCTTCACCCTGCGCATGGAGCGGATCATCCAGAACACGCTGGCGGTGACCAAGTACCTGCAGAAACATCCGAAAGTGGCATGGGTAAATTACGCGGGTCTGCCCGATCATCCCGAGCACGCATTGGCGCAGAAGTATCTTGGTGGGCAAGGCTCAGGGCTGTTCACCTTCGGCCTGCCCGGCGGTCGCGAAGCGGGCGCGAAATTCCTGGATGCACTTCAGCTCTTCCTGCGCCTGGTCAATATCGGCGATACCCGCTCCCTGGCCACGCATCCGGCATCCACCACGCACCGCCAGCTATCGCCCGCAGAGTTGGCCAAGGCCGGCGTGAGCGAGGACACGGTGCGCCTGTGCATCGGCATCGAACATATTGACGATCTGATCGCGGACCTCGAACAAGCGCTCGCAGGCGTCTGAGTCGCGCGGCGGCGGCTCAACTCGCGCGCAGCGCGCGATAGGGCGGCGTGGCCATCACCATGTCGGTGAGTGAGTGGGCGAGTTCGCGTTCGGCCAACACCGCTGCGTCGGCACCGTGCGAGAGGAGGTGCTTGACCTCGGCATCACTGTGCGCGCGAGCCAACACGGTGATCTCGGGGTTGAGCTTGCGCAGCTGGGTGATCACTTCACCACCTTCCAGTGCACGCGGAATTGCCAGGATTGCGAGCTTGGCTGCTTCTGGCCGCGCACGACTCAATACTTGCGGCAATACCGCATTTCCGCGGACTGCCGGGATACCGTTGCCGCGGGCCTGGATGACCCGGTCCATGTCTTCTTCGATAAGTGCCACGGGTACGCCACGATCGCGCAGCAGAGTCACCAGCTCCCGTCCAACCCGGCCGTAGCCAATCACGATGGTGTGGTCGACCAAGTCCGCCATTGGGCTGGGCGTGTCGGTATCGGCCTGCTGGCGGCGGCGCTTTACGCGGTCGACCAGTGGCGTCACCAGGAACGGGTTGACGACGATCGACAGCAGTGCCCCAGCCAGTACCAGGTCCCGCACGTCCGGTTGCATCATTTGCAGCGACACCGCCAAGCCAATCACGATGAAAGAGAACTCGCCGATCTGTGCCAGTGAAGAGGCCGCCAGCGTGGCGTCACCCGGGCGCTCGCCGAGGATGCGCAGGCTGGCCCAAACAACAATCCATTTGACCACCACGATCAGGGTGAAGGTCATCAAGACCTGCCACGGGTGTTCGATCAGAATATTGGGGTCGAAGAGCATGCCGACCGACACGAAGAACAACACCGCGAACGCATCGCGCAATGGCAACGAATCGTTGGCGGCCTTGTGCGAGAACTCCGATTCGTTGAGCAACATGCCGGCGAAGAACGCGCCCAGCGCGAACGACACACCGAACATCGCTGCAGCGCCGAAGGCCACGCCCATCGCCATCGCCAGTACGCACAACGTGAACAACTCGCGTGAGCCGGTCCCTGCGACGCGTTCCAGGATCCATGGGACCACGCGCCGGCCGACCACCAGCATGAAGGCAACGAACAGGCCGATCTTGGCCACGGTCTTGAAGATCACCGGGAGTAGCGGCGTGGCCTGTTCGCCATGCAGGCTGTCAGCTAGTGGGGGCAGTAGAACGAGCGCCAGCACCATCGCGATGTCTTCCACCACCACCCAGCCAATGGTCACCTGGCCCAAGCGCGAATCCAGCAACTGGTGGTCTTCCAGCGTACGCAGCAACACAACAGTACTGGCGACCGATAGTGATAAGCCGAACACGATGCCGGTGCCGTCATCCCAGCCAAACAGCCTGCCAACGCCGAAGCCGAGCGCGGTCATCAGCACAATACGAATCAAGGCACCCGGCACCGCCACCCGCCGTACCTGCATCAGGTCCTTCAGTGAGAAATGCAGGCCGACGCCGAACATCAGCAGGATTACCCCGACCTCGGCTAGCTGCGGCGCGAGGTTCTGGTCGCCAACAAATCCAGGCGTGAACGGGCCAGCGACAATACCGGCCAGCAGGTAGCCAGCCAACGGTGACAACCGGAAGCGCTGCGCCAGCATGCCGAACAGGAATGCCAGCACGAAGCCGAGGCAGAGCAGGGTGATCAGTGAGGTGTTGTGCGGCATGCGGGGTGGGTTAAAAGCGGGCCTTCATCTTCGCACCCATTCTTTGCACCGATGCGTCAAACGACGCATGAGTAGCACCCGGCGACTACAATGGCCGGATGATTTCCTTTCGCAATTTCGCCCTGCGCCGCGGCGAACGCCTGCTCCTGTCCGATGTCGACCTGACCCTGCACGCCGGCTGGCGGGTGGGTGTGATTGGTCGCAACGGCGCGGGCAAGACCAGCCTGTTCGCTGCCCTGATGGGCGAGGTCGAAGCCGACAAAGGTGACCTCGACCTGCCAAGCAAGGCGCGGGTCGCGTCGGTCGCGCAGGAAACTCCGCATCTGCCGGACCCCGCAATCGACTTCGTGCTGTCGGGCGATACCATCGTGCATGCGGCGGTGCAGGCCGAGGCGAATGCCTTCGCCAACGAGGACTGGGAAGCCGTCGCCGAAGCCCACCAGCGATTGGAAGAGGTGAACGGTTACGACGGCAGCGCCCGTGCCGGCAAGTTGCTGCATGGCCTGGGCTTCTCCGCCGATACGCATGAGAAGGCAGTCTCTGACTTCTCCGGCGGTTGGCGGGTGCGCCTGAACGTGGCGCGTGCGTTGATGACGCCCAGCGACCTGTTGTTGCTTGATGAGCCGACCAACCATCTCGACCTCGATGCCGTGGTGTGGATGGAGGAGTGGCTGAAGCGCTACACCGGCACCCTGCTGGTGATCAGCCACGACCGCGAGTTCCTCGACAACGTCACCACCCACATCCTGCATCTGCATGAGGGCAAAGCGAAGCTGTACATCGGCAACTACACCGATTTCGAACGTCAGCGTGCCGAGCACCTGCGCCTACAGCAGATCACCCATGTAAAGGAACAGGCCGAGCGCGCCCATCTGCAGTCCTTCATCGACCGCTTCAAGGCCCAGGCCAGCAAGGCCAAGCAGGCGCAATCACGCATGAAGCGGCTGGCTAAGCTTGCCGGCACCGAAGCCGTGCGCGCCGAGCGTTCGCTGCACATCACCTTGCCCGAACCGCTGAAGCTGCCGAATTCGCTGTTGTCGCTGCATCACGTCGAAGCCGGATACGGCAAGGCCGCCGTGATTTTGCATGACATCAATTTCGGTCTGGAAGCCGGTGACCGCATTGGCCTGCTCGGGCCGAACGGCGCCGGCAAGTCGACCCTGGTCAAGACCTTGGTTGGCGAAATTCAGCCGCTGGAAGGCGAGCGCAAGGCGCATCCGGACCTGCGTATCGGCTACTTCGCCCAGCACACAGTGGAGTCGCTGGTATTCGGCACGACGCCGCTGGATCATCTGCGCGAGCTGGCGCCGGACGCCCCCAACCAGGAACTACGCGATTTCCTGGGACGTTGGAATTTCCCCGGTGAGCGTGCGTTCGAAGTCATCGATACCTTCAGCGGTGGCGAAAAGGCGCGGCTGGCGCTGGCGCTGATCGCCTATCGCAGGCCGAACGTGATGTTGCTCGATGAGCCGACCAATCACCTTGACCTCGACATGCGTGAAGCGCTGGCCGAGGCGCTGAGCGATTTCCAAGGCGCAATCGTGATGGTCAGCCATGACCGCCACTTGATTGGCCTGGTCTGTGACGAGTACTGGCGCGTGGCCGCCGGCAAGGTCGAGCCGTTCGATGGCGACCTCGACGAATACGCGGCGTGGCTGCGTTCGCGTCCCGGTAGCGACAACCCCAAAACACCCGCGCCGAAGCAGGAGCCTGCGCTTCCGGAACCGGCCGCTGCGAAAAAAGCCAAGGGCAATCCGCACAAGTTGCAGAAGGCCGAAGCCCACGTCGTGGAACTGGAAGCCAAGTTGGCCGCGTTGGCTACGCAATTGGCTGATCCCAAGATCTATGCCGACACCGGCAAGGTGGCGGAAATCGGTCGCGAGCAGGCCGCTATGCAGTCCCGGCTGGAGACGGCCGAAGCTGACCTGATGGCGCTCTACTAAGACGCCTGAATCAGTGCGTGGTGCTCTGACGTAGGTGTGCCACTCCCCAGATCACATAGGCCATGGCAATGAACGCCAAGCTCAGGCCGGCCATGTTGAGCAGCACGCGTGGCAGGCCTAGCACGCCGGCATCAATGAAGTAATACGGGTAGAGACCGGTGACAGCGCCGCGCAGAAGGGCATATACGCTGTAGCCCAGTGGCCATGCAAGCCAGCGTAGTGGAAGTCGCGCGGCCTGTGGGCGGCGTGGCGGTAGTGCCAGCCACCATGCCAATGCCGCCAGCGGCACCGCGTAGTGCAGCACCATGTCGGCGACCAGCTGCAGTCCCTGCGGATCCCAGATCTTGCGCAGTAGCAAGTGGTAGGCAAGACCGACCACCACAATCGAAGTGACTGCCGCACCGCGCCAAGGGTGATCAAGCCCACCGTCCGGTGCCCGTGCCGCGCGGATTGCGACCAAGGCGACCAGCATGTTGCTCAACACGGTGAAATAGCCCAGGTACATGATCAGGCCATGCCACCAGCCATCACCATTACGAACGGCAAGGTCCAGTGAAAGCCAGAGCTGCAGCAGCACGCCCGCGCTTGCCAGACATGCCAACACTACTGCAGTTGTTTTCGCAGTTCGATCCATGGTCCAGATCCTCATGATTTGCAGGCAGCGTGGCGTCTGGTCGTTCGTGATGCAACGGCCAGTACGCGCGAGAAGTGATCGCCGGGGGTTGCAATGCAGGCCGATGCCCGCAGAATCAAGGCACATCCTTTTAGTCCAGCGCCCAGCCCATGCCGATTTACGCTTTTGCCTGCGATGCCTGTGGCCACGCCTTCGAGCGCCTGCAGAAGTTATCCGATGCCGATCCAACCGTCTGCCCTGATTGCAGTGCGTCGGCTGTGCGTCGTCAGTTGACCGCCCCGCAGTTTCGCTTGGCAGGTGGCGGTTGGTACGAGACCGACTTCAAGAAAGACGGTGACAAGAAACGCAATTTGGCGGGTGATGGGGGTGAGGGCGGAAAGCCAGCATCAACAGACAAGCCCGCCGCCAAGTCTGATTCCAAGTCTGAAACGAAAACGGCCAGCGAGACCAAGCCGTTCACGCCAGCCGCTTCGCCGAAGCCGGCTGCGGGTTCTTCCGCAGCCTGATCCGAACGCCGGGTTGATTCTCAGCGAGCGCCGAAACGCGCGCGGCAACCGCCGTTCACCCACAGAACATTACGCGCGCTGTAACCCCAGGTACGGTTTTGGACGCAGGCGGTGCTGGACAGGGTCTGCAGCAGGTGAGGCTGGCCACGGCGCGCATCCCATGCGCAGGTGGTGTAGCGACCCTTGTCGCTGGAGCAGGTCACGTTGTAGGTCTGTTCTGGTGGCCGGTGCCCATTCCCGCGTTGGACCAGGAACACGCCACGACAGCCATCGGTGACCCAGACACTGCCATTACGTAGCCCGAAATTACTGCCTTCCATGCAGCGCTTGTCGGACAGCTGGCGCTGGAGGCTGATCTGGCCGTGAAGATTGGTGCCGCAGGTCCGCAGGCGGCCATCGTTGCTCTCACATTGAACGCTGCTGCTGCCTTGACCGTTGCCCGGGCCCGGACCATCCCCTCCGCCACGCCTGGGACCGAATTCAGCGCGACAGCCATTGCTGACGGTGACCCTGCCAAGGCTTGAGAACCACGAAGTACCTTCCGTGCATCGCGCACTCGACAATTGCTTGAGCAGACGCGAATTGCCCCGCCAGGTCGTATTGCAGCTGCGGCTGCGTCCGTCATTGCTTTCGCAGCGGATGCTGTCGCCGGCGCCCGGGTTCGGGCCGGGTGGGCGCCAACTGCCACCCCCCAGCGAGGTGGCGATATCCGACTTGATCTGGCTGAAGTTCCAATTCGAGCGTTGTACCTGATCCAGATAAAAGCGCATTTGGTCGTCTGGGATCTGGCGTCCGCGTGCCTGCTCGGCATATTCCTGACGAATCACACGAGTGCGGTCGGAAATCGACAATGACTTGAGGTTTTCGGGCGCATAGGCGCGAGCCTGCTGGGCACTTGCGGGCGGCATGACGGCAACTGCCAGCGTGGCGAAGCAGCCGGTCAGGAATATCGAGCGAAGCAGGGTCATGACGATCTCCAGGGTCAGTGCGGGGGATTCCGGCCAGTATTAACCGTCAAGACGCTAAAATGCTTAATCGCCGGCCTGAGCTGGCCGATTCCCCCCCCGGAGCACCCATGCGTACCCATTTTTGCGGCTTGATTGACGAAGCCCTGATCGGCCAGACGGTCACCTTGTGTGGTTGGGCCGATGTCGCCCGCAACATGGGCGGGCTGTGCTTCATCGACCTGCGTGACCATGAGGGCATCGTCCAGGTTGTTGCCGAGCCATCGGATGTTGATGGCAACGCCGAGGTCATCGCTACCGCTGCCAAGATCGGTTACGAAGATTGCCTGCGCATTACCGGCACTGTGCGTGCGCGCCAGAGCGTCAACGCCAAGATCAAGACCGGCCAGGTTGAAATCGTTGCAACCAAGATTGAAGTGCTCAACAAGGCCGAGCCACTGCCTTTCCACGCCCATGAAAACGCGGGCGAGGAAACGCGCCTCAAGTACCGCTACCTGGACCTGCGCACGCCGGAGATGCAGCGCAAGATGCGCATCCGCACCAAGCTGGTTGCGGCGCTGCGCGCATGGCTGGATGCACGCGACTTCCAGGACATCGAAACCCCGATCCTGACCAAGGCCACCCCGGAAGGCGCACGCGACTTCCTGGTGCCGGCACGCATGCATCCGGGCGAGTTCTACGCGTTGCCGCAGAGCCCGCAGCTGTTCAAGCAAATCCTGATGATCGCGGGCTTCGACCGCTACTACCAGATCGCGCGCTGCTTCCGCGACGAAGCCCTGCGCGCCGACCGCCAGCTGGAATTCACCCAGCTCGACATGGAGTTCGCGTGGGTGTCCGAACGTAATGTGCAGGACACCACGGAAACCATGATCCGCGAAGTGTTCCGTACGGTGATGGACGTCGAGCTGGCCAGCGAGTTCCCACGCCTCACCTATGCCGAGGCCATGCGCCGGTTCGGTTCGGATAAGCCAGACCTGCGCATTGCGCTGGAACTGGTGGACGTGGCGGAGCAGGTGAAGGATTGCGAATTCGCCGTATTCACCAATGCCGCCAACGATGCCGACGGCCGCGTGGCTGCGCTGCGAATCCCTGGTGGTGCATCGCTCTCGCGCAAGCAGATCGACGACTACGCCGCGCACGCGGCCAAGTACG
>JBBSRO010000002.1:0-95059 GCA_038242955.1 Lysobacterales bacterium | reverse complement strand
TCCACGCAATGGCGCGCCGGGGTGTTCACCACTGAAGGAGCAACACATGAACTTCCTTATTTACTTGATCGTCGGCGGTATCGCTGGCTGGCTCGCCAGCATCATGATGAAGCGCGACGGTTCGCAAGGCATCATCCTCAACGTAGTCGTAGGCATCATCGGCGGCTTCCTGGGTGGCATCCTGTTGCCGATGGTTGGCCTAGCGTTCGGCGGCACCGTAGGGTTCCTGATCACCGCTTTCATTGGCGCAGTCGTACTGCTGCTGATCGTGAACCTGTTTACCCGCGGTCGTGCACGCTAAGAAACGTTAGAGAAAAAAGGTTCGGGCTAGCGTTGCGCAGTAGTGAGTAGCGCACCGCTGGAATCACGACCGCCACACGGAAGTGGAAAAAAGGCCCGGCATTGCCGGGCCTTTTTATGGGCTGAGATTGAACATCGCGCGCTCAATCTGCGGCGAGCTGTACCCAGACCGGCGTGTGGTCGCTGGGACGTTCCCACGTACGAGGTGTGCGATCGATGCCTGCGTCCACTGCCTTGGTCTTCAGTGCATCGGACACCAGCGTCAGGTCGATGCGCAGGCCCAGATTGCGTCGAAATGCAGCCTGCCGGTAATCCCACCAACTGAAGATGCCGGCATCGGAATGGTGCAGGCGAAATGCATCGTGCAGGCCAAGATCCAGCAGCCGCTGGAGTGCGGCGCGTTCAGCGGTCGAGGTGAGGATATGCTCGTCATTCCAGACAGCAGGATCATTGACGTCGCGGTCGTCCGGCGCGATGTTGAAGTCGCCCATCGCAACCAACTGCGGATGCGTGCGCAACTCCTCAGCAAGCCAACCGTGCACGACATCAAGCCAGCGCAGTTTGTAAGCGTACTTGTCGGTGCCGATTTCCTGGCCGTTGACCACGTATAGATTGACGATGCGCACGCCATGGACCGTTGCCGCAATCGCCCGCGCCTGCACGTCCTCGAAACCAGGAATGCCGATCTGCACATCGCTGATGCTGTGGCGGGCAAGGATCGCCACGCCGTTGTAAGTCTTCTGGCCAGCAAACACATTGCGGTAGCCGGCGGCGAGTAGCGCATCCTCGGGGAACTTGTGGTCTTCCAGCTTGGTTTCCTGCAAACCGACTACATCGGGGCCAAAATCCGCCAGCCATTGCTGCAGGTGCGGAAGGCGCACATTGAGGGAATTGACGTTCCAGCTGGCGATTTTCATATGGCGAGTCTCATCGATCAGCGGCTATTGCACGGCAGGGCAGTGTACAAGCGGGTTCACCGGACTTCTGGCACTGCCCGTACACAGCCTGACCGGTATCCTTGGCAGTCAACGCCGAAGCACCACGCCCGAGAGGATCCGACATGCCCCGTACCCTGCTTACCATTGCCCTTGCCAGCGCACTTGCTGCCGGCGCCGGAATGACCGTTTCCAATGCCAGTGCCGCCGATGGTGCGACCACACCGAAGATGGGCACATTCGGCATCGACCTGAGTGCGCGTGATACGTCGGTCAAGCCTGGTGATGACTTCAACCGCTATACAAGTGGCCACTGGCTGGATACCTACCAGCTCAAGGACTATGAGACCAGTTTCGGCTCGTTCAACGCACTGCGTGACGAGTCCGAGGTGCAGACAAGGCAGATCTTCGACGCCATTTCCAAGCGCACCGATCTCAAGCCAGGCAGCAATGAGCAGAAAGTGCGCGATTACTACAACAGCTTCATGAACCGCGATGCACGCAACGCCGCTGGCATCACCCCGCTCAAGCCGGTGCTGGAAAGGATTGCGGCGATCAATTCAATGCCTGCGCTGCTCAAGGCCTTCGGTGAATCCGACGTCGATGGCACTGATGCGCCAATCGGTGCCGGCGTCGGCCTGGACGCCAAGAATCCGGACCGGTACCTGATCGGAATTAGTGTTGGCGGGTTCGGATTGCCGGACAAGGATTACTACATCAACAAGGATCCGCGTTTCGTGGGGATCCGCGCTGCGTACCTTGAGCACATCCAGAAGATGCTGGGCTTCGACGGCATCAGCGATGGCAAGGCGCGCGCAGAAGCCATCCTGGCGCTGGAAACCGAGCTGGCCAAGGCCACTTGGGACCGCGCGGAGCTGCGCAACCGCGACAAGACCTACAACCTGACGAAATTTGCAGACCTGGCCAAGCTTTATCCCGGCTACGACTGGGGCATGCAGTTCAAGGCGCAGGGCCTGCCGATCCCGGACGAGGTCAACATCCGCACGCCCAGCGCAGTCGGCCCGATCATCGCCATCGTCAACAAGACGCCACTGAACGTCTGGCGCGACTACCTGACTGTCAGCGCGATCTCCAACAACGCTGGCCTGCTGAGCAAGGAAATCGATGACGCGGCGTTTGCCTTCAATGGCACTGTACTGTCCGGCCAGAAGGCACAGCGCGACGATTGGAAGCGCGCCATCGGGATGGCCGGTGGCGGGCAAGGCCTGGGTGATGCGGTCGGCCAGATCTACGTTGCGCAGTTCTTCAAGCCGGAATCGAAGGTCGCGATGGATGAGCTGGTCGCCAACCTGCGCATGGCATTGCGCCAGAACCTGAGCAAGATCGACTGGATGGGCGATGCGACCAAGACCGAGGCTTACAAGAAGCTCGATTCGTTCCGCCCGAAGGTGGGCTATCCGAGCAAGTGGCGCGACTACAGCAGCGTGTCGATTACCCCGGACAACCTGATGACCAACGTGTTGGCCATGCGCAAGTACTACATTGACGACCAGAACTCTCGACTCGGCAAGAAGACCGATCGCGACGAATGGTTCATGACCCCGCAGACGGTCAATGCGTACTACAACCCGAGCTTCAATGAGATCGTGTTCCCGGCCGCGATCCTGCAGGCGCCGTTCTTCGACGTCAATGCTGATCCGGCGGTGAACTATGGCGCGATCGGTGCGGTGATCGGCCATGAAATGGGCCACGGTTTCGATGATCAGGGCAGCAAGTCGGATTGGCAAGGTATCCAGCAGAATTGGTGGACCGACGATGACCGCGCGCGTTTTGAAACCCGGGTCAAGGCACTTGGCGCCCAGTACGACGCGTTCTGCCCGCTCGAAAAAGTTTGCGTGAATGGTGCGCTCACGATGGGCGAGAACATCGGTGACCTTGGCGGCCTGTCGATGGCCTACACGGCCTATCACCTGAGCCTGAAGGGCAAGCCGGCGCCAGTGATTGATGGCCTGACCGGTGACCAGCGCTTCTTCATGGCTTGGGCGCAGGTGTGGAAAGCCAAGTATCGCGATGAGACCTTGGTCAACCAGATCAAGTCGGATCCGCATTCACCCGCGATGTACCGCGCCAATGGTCCGTTGCGCAATTTCGATGCGTGGTACACCGCGTTCAACGTCAATCCGGGCGACAAGATGTACCTGCCGCCGGAACAGCGCGTTCGCATCTGGTAATCAGTTCGCCAGTTGAATGAATAAAACAAAAGGCCGGCAATCGCCGGCCTTGTGTTTTCCAGCGAACTTCAGCGCAACAGCAACTTGATGAAACGATCGATCTTGAAGTAAGGCGGTTTAAGGAAATCGCTGCCTGCGAGCCGTGACTGCCAGACGATCGGCAACCGCTTGCTGAAGGCATCGAAGCCGGCACGCCCGTGATACGCGCCCATGCCACTGGCACCGATACCGCCAAACGGCAATGCACTGATGCCGAAGTGCAACAAGGTGTCGTTGACCGTTACGCCGCCAGCTAGCGTCTTGCTGAGGATTCGCTCGATCTGCGCGCGATCATGACTGAAGGGATACAGCGCCAGCGGCCGGTCGTTCGTGTTGATGTGGGCGATGGCTTCATCAAGCTTGCGATAGCCGCGGATCGGCAGGATCGACCCGAAGATTTCTTCCTGCATGAGCTTGGTATCGTCACCAGCATCCAGTACCAGCGTGGGCGCGAACAAGCGTGTGGCCGGATTGCTTTCACCGAGCGGAATCACTGTTGCGCCGCGCTCTTTCGCATCGTCCAGGTAGCCTTGCAAACGCGCGTACTGGCCATCGTTGACGATATGGGTGAAGTCGGCGTGGTTGCCGCTCCCATAGCGGGTGGCGACTTCGCGCTTCAACGCCTCGACCAGCGCGTCGCGGCGCCCGGCATCGACCATCACGTAGTCCGGTGCGATGCAGGTCTGGCCACCGTTGAACCATTTGCCGGTGGCGAGGCGGGCTGCGGCTTTTTCGACGGGATAGTCATCGCAGATAATCGCCGGCGACTTGCCACCCAGTTCGAGAGTGAGTGGCGTCAGATTGGGCGCGGCCGCGGCCATGACTTTGCGACCAATCGCCGTCGAGCCAGTAAACACCAAGTGGTCTAATGGCAACGCCGCGAATGCGGAGGCGATATCAGCGCCGCCGAGTACTACCGCGACGCGTGATGGCGGGAACACTTCGGCCAACAACTCGCGCAGGAACTCGGCACTGCGCGGCGTATGTTCGGACGGCTTCAGGAATACATGATTGCCAGCCGCAATCGCGGTCGCCAACGGCACCAATGCCAGGTTGATCGGATAGTTCCACGGCGCGATCACCCCGACCACGCCCACCGGCTCGGCGCGAATTTCTGCGCGCGCTGGCCAGAACTTGAAGCCTACGCCAACGCGCTTGGGCCGCATCCAGCCGCGCAGGTGCTTTAGCAGATGATCAATCTCGCCAAGTACGGTCATGCCGTCGGCGATCAATGACTCATGCCTTGAGCGCCCGCCGAAGTCCTCCGAGACCGCGTCGGCCATCGTGTCCAAGCGTGCCTTGAAGACGGCACGCAGGCGCCTGAGATCATCACGGCGTTGCGCGTAATCGGGCTTTTGGACCTGCCAGCTGTCGCGCAAGCGGGACAGGGTCGGGGCCAGTTCATCGATGCTGGTGACTACGGTGTTTTCCATACGGCCGAGTATATTCATCGGCTTGGCCAATTCCCGTGACAGGATTTCGAACATGCACCTGCGTCCTTACCTGCAGCACTTGCCGAGCGTCGGCGAGCGCATCTACGTTGACCCGGATGCCACCGTAATCGGCGACGTGGTGCTTGGCGATGATGTCTCGATCTGGCCCGGCACTATCGTGCGTGGTGACGTCAATTTCATTCGCATCGGTGCGCGCACCAATATCCAGGATGGGACCGTGGTGCATGTCAGCCACGACGGCCCGCACGCCAAGCTGGGCGGCTTCGCAACCATCATTGGTGAAGATGTGACCATCGGTCACAAGGCGATCATCCACGCCTGCCGGATCGAGGACGCGGTGCTGATCGGGATGGGCGCGATCGTACTGGACGGCGCCATCATCAAGAAGCATGGGTTTGTCGGTGCCGGCGCATTGATTGCGCCTGGAAAGATCGTAGGTGAGGGCGAGCTTTGGGTTGGCAATCCGGGCAAGAAAGTACGCATGCTTACGGATGCCGAGATGGAAGCGCTGTATTACAGCGCTGGCCACTATGTGCGATTGAAGGATCAGTACCTGGCGGCGGGCTGATGCCGGCGAAGCATGGGCCTGCGTGCCTCAGTCCGCGTTGAACAAGCTTGCGGAGTGGTCACTCAGCGCAGTGAAAACTGCATGGGTGTCCGGACGCACGCCGTGCCAGAGCTTGAAGCTTTCAGCCGCTTGTTCCACCAGCATGCCCAAGCCGTCGATGGCGTCATGGCAGCCGGTGGCGCGAGCCCACGCCATGAACGGAATCGCCGCTTCGCCATAGCTCAGGTCCACAGCCGCGGTGCGTCGGCCCACCAGTGAATGTGGCAAAGGGGCCAGCGTTCCGCCACGCGTGGCGGAGGTGGCATTGATGATCAGGTCGAACTCGCCGAATGCCGCAACGTCGCCCAAGTAGCGTGGATGCACGCGGCCGGGCTGGCCCAGCATGTCGGCCAGTGTGTCCGCGCGTTCCGGCGTGCGGTTGACGATGAACAAGTCACCGATTCCGGCTTCCAGCAGGGCTGGCGCGATCCCGCGCGCACCACCGCCAGCACCGATGATGAGCGTGCGGCGCTCGCGCAGGTCAAGGCGGTGGCGATCGGTCAGGTCGCGGACAAGACCAACGCCGTCGGTATTGTCTGCATGCCAGCCACCTGCCGTGCGCATCAGGGTATTGGCCACGCCCATGCCTTTGGCACGCTCGCCGAGACTTACGGCCAATTCCGCGGCCAGCGCTTTCAACGGCAGGGTGACATTGGCGCCAATGCCGCCTGCGTCGGCAAACATTTGCAGCTTTTCAGCGAAATCGCCGGGCCCGGCTTCGATCGCGACATAGCGCAGATCAATGCCAGCCTGCCGTCCGAATGCACTGTGGATCTGCGGCGACAGCGAATGCGAGATCGGCGTTCCGAACACGGCGAATTGCTGACTCATTGCAAGCTCCAAAGCAGGGGTTTCAGACGGCTTCGCGCAACCAGCGAGCGGCATCCAGGGCGAAATAGGTGAGCACGCCATCGGCACCGGCGCGCTTGATACTGGTCAGCGCTTCCAGCGCGCAGGCGCGTTCGTCCAGCCAACCATTTTGTGCGGCGGCCTTGAGCATCGCGTATTCGCCGCTGACCTGGTAAACGAAGGTCGGCGCGCCGAATTCGTCTTTCACCCGTCGCACGATGTCCAGGTACGGCAAGCCCGGTTTTATCATCACCATGTCCGCGCCTTCGTCCAGGTCCAGCGCGACTTCGCGCAGGGCCTCGTCGGAATTGGCCGGGTCCATCTGGTAGGTGTATTTGTTGCCCTTGCCCAGTGCGCCTGCGCTACCCACGGCATCGCGGAATGGGCCATAGAAGGCCGACGCGTACTTGGCGCTGTAGGCAAGTATCCGTGTGTGGATGTGGCCTTCTGCTTCCAGCTCCATCCGGATCGCGCCGATGCGGCCATCCATCATGTCGCTGGGCGCGACCACGTCGGCACCGGCGCGCGCATGGCTGAGCGCTTGCTTGACCAAGGCTTCAACGGTTTCATCGTTGACCACGTAGCCGCTGTCATCGACCAAGCCGTCCTGGCCGTGGCTGGTGTACGGGTCCAGCGCCACATCGGTAATGACGCCGAGTTCTGGGAAGCGTGCCTTGAGCGCACGAATCGCGCGCTGGCACAGGCCATCGTCATCCCAGGCGGCTTCGGCGGTCAGCGACTTCGCATCGGGTGCGGTCACCGGGAACAGCGCCAGCGCCGGCACCTTCAGTTCGCTGGCGATTTCAGCCACGCGCAGGAGTTCGTCGATGGAGACCCGCTCAATGCCCGGCATCGAGGCGATTGGCGTACGCCCGGTCAGTTCATGCACGAATACCGGGTAAATTAAGTCGTTTGCGGTCAGCACATGCTCGCGAATCAAGCGGCGAGAGAAGTCATCTCGGCGCATCCGCCGCGGTCGAGAGAAGGGATAGCTCATGGTCGGCAGTTTACGCCTGCCTCAAAAAATTGACCGGTCATAACACCCCGCCGAACATTCCCAGGCGCAGTGTCGCAACTATCACGACCACCACATTGAGAACCAGGCCTGCCTTGGCCCTGCCGCGGTTTCCGGGACGGCTCAATGCAATCCCGATCGCAGCGATG
Source organism: Lysobacterales bacterium (assembly GCA_038242955.1). Classification (GTDB taxonomy): domain Bacteria; phylum Pseudomonadota; class Gammaproteobacteria; order Xanthomonadales; family Xanthomonadaceae; genus Thermomonas. The sequence goes on along the minus strand of JBBSRO010000002.1, from coordinate 87,519 downwards.
ATCGCGCCGACAGCAGCAAAAGGAATTAGTAACCAATTGGTGATGCCGATAACGGGAATCAGGGCGATGACCATCCAGACCATAGCGAAGATGCCCCACAGCACGCTGATCAATCCCATTGCTTGAACTCCTGTTCGGTAGTGATTGGATATGCCGCCGATGCGTGCCAATTCAAGGCGCGCTCACAACGGTTGGGCTGCCATGCACACCATCAATCTCCAGCGCGAGGTCGCGGCGGCAGATGGCAGCATGTAGCAAAATGTAAGGAATTCGTGTGCCGAGACGCTGTTCAAGCGCAGCAGCCACCACGGGAAGGTCATCGCGGTCGCGCACATAGACCTTGAGCCGTGAGCTGGTATCTAACGTGGGTGGGAGATGCGGCTCGCGTAAACGCGCTGCGCAGATGAGCGCATCAAGATTGGCGAACGTTTCGTCTAATTGCCCCAATAAAAGTCCGACATGGCGAGTGGCATGACCGACCACGCTGGCGGTGCCTGACAGCAACAACGGCGCTTGGTCCACGGTGGGTGGCAGCATCGCGCGCGCGAAACTTGGCGGTTGCGGGCCGTACTCGCGCGGATAGCGCCACGCTTCAAGCTGGCGCGGATTCTCCAGCGGGGTGCCAGGCGCATGCGCCGCGAGCCAATAGATCTGTAGTACGCGTGCCTCGTCGCAACGCCCGATCGCGGTTGCAGCGGGCAGGAGGGTTGGTTCGAAATCGCCCAGCCCGCGCGCGCGACCGATGCAGAACTGGCGATAGCGTTCGACGTCGCCTTCGCCCTGTGTAATCCCGTCCAGGTAGTTCCAGATACGCAGCAGGTGCGGCGTCGCGCTGCCTTGCTGGAATGCCCTGAGGCGACGGTAAGCCTGGGTCGCGGCACCCACGATGCCTGTCGGATCGCTGGCACAGGCATAGTCGGCTTCACCAACTTCGATGACGCCGAACGCCAACTGTTCGTCGCTGGCCCAAGCCACGCCATCGTCGCGCCCGCTCCGCACCGGGCCATGCCCGCGCCAGACTTCGTACGGTGCAGCGCCTTGGTACGGCTCCAGCGCCACGTGCAGGTAACGTGGGTCCGCCAGGGTCGCTGGCGCGGCATCGCCGAAGCCGAGTACGGCAATGACATGGTCGTCTTCGAGCAACTCGAGGGGATTGGTGGTGTCGACGTAATCGACCGCAAGGCGTGCGCCGCTGCGTGTTGCTAGGGAGGATGGCAGTAGTGGCGCGGCAATCATCGGGAGTGGACAGTGGGCGTGGATGGAATGAACGTGCAGTCGGGACGCCATGATACCGGCGTGCCGGTTTGGAACGATAAATACTCAGCGGTCGGTACCGCGTCATCTGGTTTAACCTGTGTGCCAATCAAGAACATTACGGGTCCCGTACTGATGTCACCGCAAACCGATACCGAGCACGAATTGGCCGAGATCCTGGTGGAGAGCCTGAACCTGGAAGATATCGCCGCTGGTGAGATCGATCCTGAAGCGCCGTTGTTCAACACAGGCCTGGGCTTGGATTCGATCGACGCGCTCGAGCTCTCGTTGGCCATCAGCAAGCGTTATGGCTTCCAGCTGCGCTCCGACAACGAAGAAAACCAACGCATCTTCGCGTCGCTTCGCGCGCTGACCGCGCATGTCCAGCAACACAAGACCGTCTGACGCGGCGCGCCTGGCACCGCGCGAACAGCCGGCATCGCCACGCGCACAACGCCTGCGGGTGTTGTTTGTGTTGCTTTACCCGCTGCTGGCGCACCTTGCCGCAGTTGGTGGCGATTCGCGGCTGGCGGCAATCGCACTCGGCGATATTCTCCTGGTCATGCTGCTGGATGGGCTACTGGCCAAACGCTTAAGATCCCTGTTGCTGTTGCTGATTGCCATTCCCGGCTTGGTGCTGCTGTCGCGGACGTCCTTCGCTATGGCGCCGTTGCTGATCATGCCAGCCTTGCTACTTGCCATTGCCGCGTTGGGTTTCGCGCGTACCCTGCGTGCCGGAAAGACGCCGCTGATCGCCAGCATTGTCGAAGTGCTTGAGGGTGATGACGCCAACAACTTGCCAGCGCCCCTGCGTCGCTACACCCGCGGCCTTACCTTGGCCTGGGCTGTGCTGCTGGGTAGCCTCGCATTAGTGAACCTGAGCCTTGCACTGTGTGCGGTGCCCGGAGGCGTGCTGGCCAGCGTCGGCATCACGCCTCCGTTCAGCGTGTCAAACACGCAATGGTCGTGGTTCGCCAATGGCTTCAACTACGGCATCGTTGGCGTGTTCTTCTTGCTCGAATTCGCTTACCGGCGGCACTGCTTCCCCGAGCGCATTCATGGATTCCGCCATTTCGCTACGCGGCTGGCCCGGATGGGGCCGTCGTTTTGGCGCAGGGCGCTGCATTGAACGCAGCCACTCCGACCAATGCACCGCCGCACGTGCGTGAGTTCATCGTGCCGCATTCGCATCCGGCGCTCCAAGGCCATTTCCCTGGTAACCCCGTGGTGCCTGGCGTGCTTTTGCTTGACCATGTGCTGTCGTTGCTGGAGTCGTTGAGCGGGCCTTTGCATGCACTGCGCTTGCCGCAGGTGAAGTTCCTGCAGCCGTTGTTGCCGGGCCAGACTGCGCGAGTCGCGCTGGCATCGCGCGGGCCTGGCAGCTGGCGCTTTCAGGTATTCCGAGGTGACACCGTAGTGGCAACCGGCGACATCGTTGCCAGTGAGCCTGCAACGTGAGCACGACATGGAAACAACGTCCGGAAGGCGGTGGACGGTTCGCTCTGGGATTGATTCGCGGTATCGCGCGGCATGGCGGCCGCGGGCTGGCACGCATGTTGCTGTATCCCACGACACTTTATTTCCTGCTTCGCCGTGCGCCCGAGCGACGGGCATCGCGCGAGTGGCTGGCGACCGTATTCGAACGTCCCGCCACCTGGTGGCAGGTCGCCCGGCACATCCACACTTTTGCCGCGACCATTCTGGATCGCGTGTTCCTGCTGTCTGGCCAGCTCAAGCGGTTCGACGTGCGCGTGCAGGGCCTAGACTCTCTGCACGACGCGCTGGTCGATGGGCAGGGCATGCTGTTGTTCGGGTCGCACCTTGGCAGTTTCGAAGTGTTGCGGGTCCTGTCCCGCGAACGCCCGGACGTGAAGGTGCGGGTGGTGTTGGACATCGGCCATAACCCGGTCATGAGCCAGTTGCTGGACGCATTGAATCCAGAGGTTGCTGCCACCGTGATCGATGCCGGCCAAAGCGGTCCTACGATCATGCTGGAGATACAGAAGGCGATTTCCGAAGGTGCAATCGTTACCCTGCTCACGGATCGCGTGCAATCCGGCCAAGCGTGGTTGCCAGTACCGTTCTTCGGTCGTGATGCGCCGCTACCGGTGGCGCCGTGGCAGATCGCGTCGGTGCTTGGGGTGCAGGTGATGCTGGCATTCGGCCTGTACCGTGGCGGCAAGCGCTATGACCTTGTGTTCGAGCCATTTGAGATGGGCGCGCGGCCAGCACGTGCCGAACGCGCCACGAGGCTGCGGTCTTTGGTCGGCCGCTATGCAGCAAGGCTGGAGCATCATGCGCGCCAAGCGCCTTACAACTGGTTCAATTTTTATGACTTCTGGGAACTTCCTGATGCCCTCGTGCACGCCAAACAAGATCCCGCAACCGCAGCGGTTGCGCTGGCTGACGATCCTGCTGCTGTCCACCGTCAGCGTGATAGCGCAGGCCGCGCCTGACAAAGTTGGCGCTTCGGTGGAGTCAGGCTGGATCTTGGCGAAGCTGCAACGCCCGCTTCCGGTAAGCACGCCGTTCCTTGAATTGCGTGGTTCCCGCCTGCTGAAGTCGCCGCTGCGAATCAGCGGTCGCTATCTGCGACCAGACGCCGATACGCTGGTGCGCGATGTCGCGTCGCCGCATCAAGAGACCACCACCCTGAGTGGTGGCGAGGCGCGCGTGCAGCGTGCCGGCCAGCAGACCCGACGGTTCCAGTTGGCACGTGCACCGGAACTGGCAGCCCTGCTGTCCAGTTTCGGTGCGCTGCTGTCCGGCGACCGCCAGCAACTCGAACGCCACTACACCCTGGCCGCCACCGGCACCACCGGGCACTGGCAGTTGCTGCTGACGCCACGTGACGCGGCGATGGCTGCCAAGGGCAAAGGCATCATGCTGCATGGAAGGGGCGCGGAATTGCGCTGCATCGAAACCATGATGGCCACCGGCGAGCCACAACGCACGCTGCTGGCGGGCGCTGCGCGTGACGCTGGCGCCATTGCGGATGCTCAAGCGCTGGCGGCCATCTGCCATGGCAGCGGCCGCGGCGAATGACCGCACGGGTTCGCCTTACGCTGGCTCTGGTCTGGCTGGCGCTGTTGCTGCTGGTCGGCGTGTGGGTCAGCGCAAACCTGCATTTGTCGGGTGACCTGCGCCGGTTTATGCCGGAAGCGCGCACACCGGCGCAGAAACTCCTGATCAATGAATTGGGTGAAGGGCCAGCATCGCGACTGGTGTTGCTGGCGCTGAGCGGGGATCGTCCTGATGTCTTGGCCAATATTTCGCAAGGCATGCGCCAGCAGTTAGCCAGCGACGCGCGCTTCACGTTGGTGGCCAATGGCAGCGATGCGACGCTGGAGGCGGTTCCGCCACGCCTGCGCCCGTATCGCTACCTGCTGTCCGACACGTTCGACGCGCAATCGATGGACGCTGATTACCTGCGCGGCCAACTCGACGCGCGCGTGCAAGATCTCGGCTCACCTGCGGCGTCGCTGGTCGAGCCGTTGCTGGCATCAGACCCTACCTTGGAAACCCTGCACTTGGTTGAACGCTGGCGGCCAGCGCGCTCGCCGCGTCTGATCGAAGGCGCATGGTTTGATCAAGCGGGCACGCAAGCGCTACTGGCCGTGCAGACGGTTGCGCCGGGATTTGATCCGACGGGCCAGGCTGACGCAATCGCATCGATACGCGCCGCGTTTGCACAAGCGCGCGGCCAGTCGGCAGCACAGTTGGACATGACCGGCCCCGGCGCATTTGCGGTCGAAATTGGCGGTCGCACCAGCCGCGAAGCGGGCTTCATCGGCACCGTGGACACGGTGGCGTTGATCCTGCTGCTGTGGGTGGCTTACCGCAGCTGGAAAATCCCGTTACTGGGCGCCCTGCCGCTGGCCAGCGCTGGACTTGCCGGCTTAGGCGCGACCGCTTTGTTGTTTGAAAGCGTGCACGGCATCACCGTGGCGTTCGGTTTTACCTTGATCGGCGTTGTCCAGGACTACCCGATCCACCTGTTTAGCCAGCAACGCGCGGGCGTGTCACCGCAGGCCAGTGCGCGCCGGCTGTGGCCGACTTTGGCGACTGGCGTGGTATCGACCTGCATTGCCTATGTCACCTTCCTGATATCCGGGGTAGATGGCCTGCGACAGCTTGCGGTGTTCACGATTACCGCGCTCGCCACTGCCGCGCTGGCAACCCGTTTCCTGCTGCCGGCTTTACTCGACCCGTCGCCGCACGATGTTGCCGACCAGGCATGGTTGGCACGGGTGTGGTCTTGGGTACAGCGCATGCCGCGCCCGCGCCGCGCATTGATTCCATTCCTGATCGTAGCGTTCGCGACGATTGCGTTTGCACCCACGCCGTTCTGGCAAAACGACCTGTCGAAGCTGACCCCGGTTCCGGCTGACGGCCTGCAGCGTGATGCGCACTTGCGACACGAGCTTGGTGCACCGGATGTGCGTTACCTGATCGCGCTTGAAGGCAAGGACACGGAGTCGGCACTGCAAGCCAACGAACGCCTGCAGCCGGTGCTCGATCAACTGGTGATCCGAGGTGCGATCAATGGCTACGACAGCGCCAGCCGCTACCTGCCGAGCGCGGCTACCCAACGCGCACGACAGGCACGCTTGCCTGAGCGCATCAGCCTGCAGGAAAATCTGGAGGTGGCACTCGCCAACTCACCTTTCCGCAGTGATGCCTTCGTCGACTTCGTGGACGACGTTCAGCGCGCCCGCACCGCTGCGCCATTGCAACCGCAAGACCTGGCCGGCACGCCGTTGGGGACGCGGATGGCTAGCCTGTTGCTGGCATCGCCGGACCACACCACCGCGCTGGTGTCGCTGACCGGACTGCGTGATCCAGTTGCAGTTGCGAGCGCAGTCGCGGGACGGGGCGCGCAATTGCTCGACCTCAAGCAGGCGTCCGAGTCACTGGTCCAGGCTTATCGCGAACGTATTTTGCTTGCACTGGCGCTCGCCGCGCTGTTGCTTGCGGCCACGGTATGGCTGGCACTGCGCGAGCCGCGCCGCGTGCTGCGCGTGCTGGCGCCGATGGCATTGAGCACGGTGTTGATCCTGGCGGTCCTGCGCGGGGCAGGCGTGGAGTTGAATTTGTTCCATCTGGTTTCGCTGGTGCTGGCCGCAGGACTCGGGCTGGATTACGCCTTGTTCTTTGATCACGCCGGTGACGACTACAAAGACCAGCTGCGCACATTGCATGCGGTGATCGTGTGCAGCATCACCACTATGTTGGTGTTCAGCCTGCTGGCGCTGTCATCAATCCCGGTCTTGCGGGCGATTGGCAGCACGGTGGCCATTGGTGTGCTGGCGAATTTCGTGCTCTCCCTGCTGATCGTGCGTGGCGTAAATCAGTCGGCGGTGTCTGCAACGGCATGATCGGTCGCGAGCAGATTCTGGCAATGGTCCCGCATCAGGGTGGGATGTGCCTGTGGGACGAAGTCTTGCGATGGGAAGACGGAGAGATCGTCCTGCAAGCGGGCAACCACCGTGACCCGGCGCATCCGTTGCGCGGTCCTGATGGGTGCCTGCGTGCAGTGCACTTGTGCGAATACGGCGCGCAGGCGATGGCCGTGCATGGCGGCTTGCGCGCACGCGCTACGGGCACGCCCGCGAAGCCGGGTTTCCTGGTCGCATTGCGCGGTGTGGAATTGCATATCGATCGCATCGATACTTTGCCCGGGCTTTTGCAGTGCACGGCGACGGTGCTGGTGGATAGTGAGGCGGGTTGGCAATACCAATTCCAGCTGGAGCACGAGGGCGTCGTCCTCGCCAGCGGGCGTGCCGCGGTGATTCCGCAGCCGGGTAGGAACGTCGAACTCGCTGGAACACAACCAACAGGATGAGCAAGATGGACACACCCAAACGCGCACTGGTGACTGGTGGCAGCGGCGATATCGGGGAAGCGATTTGCCGGCAACTCGCGCTCGATGGCCTGCACGTGATCGTGCATGCCAATGCCAATCTGGATCGTGCTGATGCTGTGGCAGGGGCCATTCAAGCGGCCGGTGGCAGCGCCCAGTCGGTCGCCTTCGATGTGGCCGATGGTGACGCGACGCGTGCTGCAATGGAGTCGCTGCTTGCCGAGGGAACTGTGCAAGTCGTCGTCAACAATGCCGGTATCCATGACGACGCTCCGATGGCAGGGATGTCAGAGGCGCAATGGCGTCGCGTCATTGATGTGTCATTGCACGGATTCTTCCACGTCACCCAGCCATTGCTGTTGCCCATGGCGCGCAAGCGCTGGGGGCGCATCGTCAGCGTCTCAAGCGTCGCAGCAGTGCTGGGCAACCGCGGGCAGACCAATTACGCCGCGGCCAAGGCCGCCTTGCATGGCGCCACCCGCTCACTCGCACGCGAGATGGCGTCACGCGGAATCACCGCGAATGTCGTCGCGCCGGGCGTGATCAAAGGGCGAATGACGGATGCGGCGATTCCTACAGAGACAATCAAGCAGATGGTGCCAGCCGCACGCGCCGGCACCCCGGACGAAGTCGCTGCGTTGGTGCGCTTCTTGTGTTCCGATGTAGCGGGCTACATCAATGGCCAAGTCATCGGGATTAATGGTGGAATGGGCTGATTAGCTACATCGCTAATCTTTAACGCGAAGGGAAAATGAAAGATGAAATCTTGGATGCACATGGTCGGCAAGTTCGCTGTTTCGCTCGCGCTTGTGGCAACGCCCTTGCTGGCATTGGCCGACGACAAGCCCGAGGGCCAGCCCACCACAGGCGAGAATCCGCCGCCTAAGGTGACGCTGAACACGTTCGAGCATTTCGAAATGGCACCCGTCGCGATGGGTGCCCCGTTTGCGGGACAGAAGGGTAACGAAGTCGCGAAGCAGAAGCTGCAAGCCAATCTGGACCTGCGTGCCAAACCGCTTCTTGCGGAATGGAATGGCAAATCCGCAGGCAATGCGACTCGCACGCTTAAGGTTGAGCCATCGATCCGCTACATACGCTTCATCACTGGCGGCAAGCGTTTTTTTGCTGGTGCGTTTGCCGGAGGATCTTCGATCCTGGTCAACGTCAACATGGTTGATGCCGCGACAGGTGACGTCATCGCGTCGCCAGAGTTTTACCAGCACGCCAACGCGATGGGTGCAGCGTGGTCATATGGTGCGACCGACAAGACCATGCTCATCCGCATTTCCAACATGGTGACCGAATACTTGCGCAACAATTATTCGCAGGCCGTTGGTGGATCGGTGAGCGTGGCCTCTCCGGTCGAGGGCGACGGTACCGGTAAAGAGTAATCCCGCCTCTAGCCCTTCAGTGAACCGCGTTATCCACGTACCAAGCATCATCCAGCAGGCGCTCGCACTCGGCGGGCGCTTGCACTGCTTCGGCCAGCAAGCCATCAAGCGCCATGCCTTCCGGCAAATCAACCTGCTTGCGTGCCTGCTCGTGCATTTCGCGCGCAAGCATTTCAAGTCGCGCGATGTTGACGCGCATGCGCTTCAGGAAGGTTGGCGTGTCGGACTGTTCGGCCAGCTGGCAGTTGAGTTCGGCGAACCATGGCAATGCGGATTGGTCCAGCAATCGCGGCGCTTCTTCGGATAGTGGATCGCAGGCTTCATGCCACCTGCGCAGGAATTCCTGCATCAGGACGTTGAGGTTCTTTGCGCGTGCCAGTTCAACTTTCAGTCGTGCCATCACGGTCAGGTCGGCGATGCGACCTCCGCAGAAAAGCGGTGCCAGTACGCCCCAGTAATACGTGTAGTCCCAGATCACTTTGAGAGACATTATTCGCGCGTTGCCGAACAGGTCGTACTGCCCTTGGTACATCGCCAGTGTGCTCTCGTAGAACGAAAAATAGAGCTGCTGGTACACGCCCGCGTGGGCCGCGATGGGTTCGCCGGCACGATCTTTTGCGATGAGGTCGGCGATGTACGTATTCGAGATCGCGATGAAGTCGCTTCCCGGCGAATAGAACGGATCCAGGAACACGCCAGCTTCGCCGGTCAGTGCCCAGCGACTTGGTGAGAAGACTTGTGCGCTGCTGTAGCTGACGTCCCTGAAGAATGCGAAGTCAAGCGGTTCTGCACCGACCAGCGCCTGCGCAAGCCGCGGCTGGTGAAGGCTAAGCCAGCCCATGGTTTTTTCGAAGGTCTTCATCCCGTCTAGCGGGTGCGCCTCGGCATCGCAGACGATGCCGACCGAGTGCACGCCACTTGCCAGTGGGATCAACCACACCCAGTACCCGGGACCGCACAGATGGTTGGTAGACCGCCAGCGTTCGGGTGGGGTGCAACGGCCCAGCCACACGTTGTCATCGCTCCAGTCATGAGGATCGATCCGTCCCGGCACGCGAAACCACACCGCATTGATGTTGTGGTCATTGCTGCGCGCCAAGCCGAGCTTGCGCTTGACCAGTCCGGCACGACCGCTGGCATCAATGAGCCAGCGCGCGTTGACGACATGTTCGCCCGACTCGTCGTGGTACTGCACAGCGTGCAAGCGCGGCGCGCTTCCATCGTCTTCGCCGTCGACGAGATCGAAACTACGCACGCGTGCGCCAGCATGCAGATGCACGCCCGCGTCGCGGACGCGTTGCGCCAGCATGTTCTCGAAGCGCCCGCGGTCCAGCTGCCAGGCGGGAAAAGGCAGGAAACCCGTTGCGCCGAGTTCGGGGCAGCGATCAATGTCGGTGCGGCCCTCGGAGAAGAAGAACCGGAAGCCGAATTTCTTGATCTGCTCCTGTTCCATATGCTCGCGCAGGCCCAGCACCTCTGCGAAATACCAGGCACCGATTTCGACGGTGGATTCGCCAATTTTGAACGCGGCCTCACGCACGGGATGCTGCTGACGCTCGATCACGCAGACATCGATTGCTGGATCTTGGCGTTTAAGTTGCAGGGCTAGGCTCAGGCCGGCCAAACCGCCGCCCAGGATCGCGACGTCATGCATCGTCAGGCCAGGAGCGGTTGCAGTCACTGGCCAGCCCTGATGCGATCAGCATTCATTGCGGTGCAGAACTCGCCGCTTGGGTCGTCGATCACAGGTGGATTTACCCGCACTTGGCGATGCGTTTGCCATAGGCCGCCTCGACTGACGCATTGCGCCACGATATGGCTGGTGATGCGCCAGAAGTCGCGCAGTGGGCGGAAGTGACTGGGCCGGAATGTGGGCGCGCCATGCACGTCGTTGTAACGCGCCTCGATCGGCACCGACACGCAGCGCGTACCCAATCGCTGCGCTGCCGACATCACGATCTGCGCTTCGAACACGAAGTCTTCGCCAGGGATGTCGGTCAAAGCGCACACCGCGGCCGGATACAGGCGTTGCCCGCTCTGGCTGTCAGCGATCTGATAGCCCGTACCCCAGGCAATGCCCCAGTCGCCGAATTCGTTAGCCACGCGGCGATAGGTCGGCTGGTTTGCGCGTTTGCGCAAGCGCGCACCAATCACGATCCAGCCAGGATAGCGATTCGCCGCTGCCAGCAAGCGCGGGATGTCGCTGCCGGCGTGTTGGCCGTCGCCGTCCATGGTCAGTACGGCATCGGCGCCGCGTCGCAACGCCTCGGCGAAGCCGTCGCGCAGGCCGGCGCCCTTGCCCATGCGGGTTGCGTGGCGCAACACGATGACAGGCAGATCTTCGATGGTTTGCGCAGTACCGTCATCGGAGCCGTCATCGACCAGGATCACCAAGTCGCAATGCGCCAATGCGCTTTCCACGACCTCTCGGATGCGCAATGCTTCATTGAGCGCCGGTATCACTACCGCGACGTTGGTGCGGTCGAGCATGGGTATTAACGGAGAAGTGATATGCGTCATGCGAAGGCTCAACGAGTAATGAGGATGCGCAATGCTTGCGAAGGTCCGGCGTGCAGCCATGCCTCGCCTGCGCCGGTTGCCAATGCTTCGAATAGCGGCAGCATGGGTGCCATGGCGTTGGCGCCCACGTACTCGGAGAGCCTGCCCGGTACCTGAGGAGCGGGTGCATTGATGAACTCGACCTGCAACCGTGCCAGCGCTGATTCACCCGGTTGCGCCAGGACCAGTGCACCGCCAAGCAGACCATCGCTCGACGAGATGGCGCCAAGTGGACCGGTGGACTGGCTGTCATAGGCCGCCAACAGCACTGCAGGGTCGCCAGTGACCAGCTGCGCCAATGCTTCCAGCAGGCCCAGGGCGAAGCTTGCGTCGCCACTGCTCAGTGCGGTCGCGGGTTTGTTGCAATGCGTGCCGATCGTCCAGTAACCGGCCGCAGCGTTGTGCACCGAGTTATGGAACTTGGTAGGCGAGATCGCGCGCGGATCTTCAGGCAATGTCGCGCACATGTAATCGGTGATCGCCAGGTCGCCATGCATGGACGTGAACACCGATGGCATCTCGGCCGGGTCCCTGCCTGCGTCTTCGCACGCGGCTTGCGCCACTTCCAGCGCAACGGCGACGGTTTCCGGTGCACGCCTGCGCTCGTTTGCGGCCAGCAGGCGCGGCGCTGGCTTCGCAGGCGCGTCTTCTTCGATGTGGCCTTCTTGCAGATACGTACAGGCGGCCTTCCAGGACGGTAAGCCACGCGCCCAGAAACCGATGCCGGCGATGTCGGCACTGAGCATGCTCATGCGTGCACCCCGAATACCAGCGAGCAATTGTTGCCGCCGAATCCGAACGAGTTGTTCATCGCATGATCAATCCTGCGGGCCTCGCCCTGCAGCCGAATTTGCGGACCGCATGCAGGATCCTTGTCAACGCTGTTGAGCGTGCCCGGCAACCAACCTTCGGAAAGCGCGATCAACGAAATCGCGGACTCCACGATGCCTGCCGCGCCCAACGTGTGCCCGGTCCAACCCTTGGTAGAACTGGCGTGCAGGCTGTTGGGGAACAGTGCCGCGACGGCGGCTGCCTCGATCGCGTCATTGGCGGGCGTCGCAGTGCCGTGCAGGTTCAGGTAGCCGACAGCGCTCGCATCGATGCCTGCGCGCGCGAGTGCGGCGCTCATAGCAAGACGCGCACCCAGGCCTTCTGGATGCGGTGCCGACATATGGTGTGCGTCGCTGGATTCGCCATAACCTTTCAGGAGCAAGTCGGCATCGTTGCCGCGTTCCAATACCGCGAAGCCGCCGGCTTCTCCTAGAGACAAGCCATTCCGCGCGACATCAAACGGTCGGCAGCGGTCGGTGGAAACCAACCCCAGCGAATTGAAGCCGAACAGCACGCTGCCGCAGAGCGTATCGACGCCACCGACCAGCACCGCATCGGCAAGTCCGGCTTGGATCATGCGCGCGGCTTGCGCGAACACCTTGGCGCTGGATGAGCACGCGGTGGCGACGGTAACGCAAGGCCCGTGCAGGCCTGTGGCGGCTTGCACAAACCCTCCCAAGGAATGGGGTGTGTGTACGCGCGGACGGGCAAGGTCAGGTGGGAACTTGCCATCCACCAGGCGGGTATAGGCTTCCTCGGTAGCGCCAATACTTGACGTGGACGTACCCATGACAATCGCCACGCGCTCCGCACCATATTTCGCCTGCATCGCCGAAGCAGCCTCCAATACACCGTCATGCTGCAGCGCCAGCCACGCCAAACGATTGTTGCGGCATTCCCAATCGGCGAGAGCGGGTGGCAGGGGAAGGCTCTCCAGTCCATCGACGCGGCCGATCCAGGTGTCCAGCGGCGAATCACCGAAATCGTTCGGGCGCAGGCCGCTGCGTTCATCGCGCAGCGCATCCGCCAGCACCGCGCGACCATGGCCAGTGGCCGTGGTCGCGGTAAATGCCCGGATAGCAACGGATGGCATCGCGTTAGCGCTTGCGGTAGGGGGCACGTTGGACTCCATCTGGGACGCTGCAGTATAGCGGCGCACCCCTTCCACACCGCCCGCCATACACCTTCGGCACGGGTGGCGAGGCCCAGTGCGCGTTAGCATCGGCAGCTACGCGCAGGCGCGCGAACCTGAATCAAGCGAGGACACAATGGGGCACACGAATGTCAGGCACTTCCAATTCCTGCTGGGCGCGCTGCTGGTGACAGGTATGGCGAGCGCGCAGGCGCAGCAAGTCACCAGCGCGGACTACCAGCGTGCAGCGAGCATGCTGGGGGACCGCACCATGCCGTTGGTCGACCACAGCATGCGCAATGCGACATGGCTGGATGATGGCAGCCTGGTGTATGCGCTGGTCGTGGATGGCAAGACCAGCTACCAGCGGCTGGATCCGCGCACCGGTACGTCCACGCCCGCTTTCGATGCGAAGGCGCTGGCCGATGCCATGAACCTGGCCAATCCTGATTCCAAGCGCCCGGCCGATCCCGCGAAGTTGCCGCCGCTACAGATCAAGCGCGAAGCCGATGGCCGCCTGCGCCTAGCCACCTCCGCGGGCACTTACCTGTGTGCATCGGGTGGCTGTTCGTCGGTGCCAACCGCAAAAACAGGCTCCGAGCCCGGCGCCGCATCGCCCGACGGCAAGCGCGAGGCCTTCATCCGTGACGGCAACCTGTGGTTGCGCGATGTCATCAGCGGCAAGGAGTCCCAGCTGACCTTTGATGCGAAACCTGATTACGGATACGCCACCGACAACGCCGGCTGGAAGCACACTAGCGATGCCGTGGTGGTGTGGTCGCCGGATGGCACGAAGATCGCCACCTTCCAGCAAGACCAGCGCAAGACCAGCACCATGACCTTAGTTGGCACCAATGTCGGTGCACCCAAGGTCGAGCAATGGAAGTACCCGTTCGTAGGCGATGAAAACGTCACCATGATCGAGCGGGTGGTCATCGACATGTCCGCCGCCAAGCCGCAGATCATTCGCCTGCAGATGCCGCCGGATCAGCATCGTTCCACCTGCAGTGACGACATCGCCTGCAATGATGGCTGGGAAGACGTGCAGTGGGCCAAGGATGGCAAGACGCTAGCATTCGTCAGCACCGACCGCGGCCACAAATCCGCCACATTGCGCGTGGCTGACGCGCAAACCGGCACAGTCCGGGACGTCTACAAGGAGACCGTGGCCACTCAGTACCAGAGCGCACCTGCGTTGAGTTCCGTGATGTGGCGCTATCTGCCGGAGAGCAACGAGTTCCTCTGGTTCAGCCAGAAATCCGACTGGGGTCATCTGTACCTGCACGACCTCAGCAACGGCAAGCTCAAGCGCCAGCTCACCAGCGGCAACTGGAATGCGACCCAGATCGGGCACTTGGACATAGCTTCGCGCACCGTGTGGTTCAGCGGCGTGGGTCGCGAAGCGGGTGATCCGTATTTCGTGCATTACTACAAAGTCGGCATGGATGGCGGCGACGTGAGCCTGCTCACCCCGGAGAACGCCAATCACTCAATCACGGCGTCCGATGACGGCACGAATTTCGTCGATGTGTATTCGACCATCGACACCGCACCGGTTGCGGTCGTGCGAGATGGCAACGGCAAACCGCTGGCCGAACTCGCGAAAACCGACCTGTCCCGCCTCAAGGCGGCTGGCTGGGTGGCACCGATGTCTTTCAAGGTCAAGGCGCGCGATGGCAAGACCGACATCTACGGGCAGATGTTCAAGCCTTCGAACTTCGATCCGAAGAAGAAGTACCCGATCATCGACTACATCTATCCGGGTCCGCAGGTTGGCTCGGTGCGCTCGCGCAGCTTCGTGCCCGCGCATGGCGACCACCAGGCGCTGGCCGAACTCGGCTTCGTAGTCGTCGCCATTGATGGCATGGGCACGCCGCTGCGCAGCAAGGCGTTCCAGGATGCCTACTACGGCAACATGATCGACAACACCTTGCCGGACCAAGTCACCGCGCTGAAACAGCTAGGCGCGGAGTATCCGTGGATCGATCTTGATCGGGTCGGCATCTGGGGCCACTCCGGTGGCGGCAATGCCACCGCCACCGCCATGTTCATGTACCCGGATTTCTTCAAGGTCGGCATCGCCGAATCCGGCAACCACGAGAACCTGAGCTATGAGGATGACTGGGGCGAGCGCTATCACGGCCTGCAGATGAAGAACGCGGACGGCACCACCAACTACACCGGCCAGGACAACGCCTCCCATGCCAAGAACCTGAAGGGCAAGTTGTTCCTGCTGCATGGTTTGATGGATGACAACGTACCGCCACAAACCACGCTGTTGGTGGTCGATGCGCTGATCAAGGCGAACAAGGATTTCGACCTGCTGCTGTTGCCCAAGGCGCGCCACGGCTACGGTATGGACAGCTATTACGTCACCCGCCGGCGTTGGGATTACTTCGTCAAGAACCTGCTGGGCGCGACGCCGCCCGACCAGTTCGAGCTGAAGCCGCAGATGTAGGCCAAGCCGGAAAAGGGGGCAGCCGAGCAAGCACGCGAAGAGGGGACGGAGGTAGCTAAGGCGCACCTTGACTACCTCCGTCCCCTTTTCGGCTGTTACCCTGCGCCAGCTTTTCATCCCGGACAACCCCGCATGACCGACAACGCCAGCCCTCGGCCGCTTGATCCCTTGCCGCGCCTGATCTTTGCCTCGCGCTGGCTGCAGCTGCCGCTGTACCTGGGCCTGATCGTCGCGCAGGGCGTGTACGTGATCCTGTTCCTGAAGGAACTCTGGCATCTCGTGCACGGCGCGCTCAGCCTCAATGAGCAAGAGATCATGCTGCTGGTGCTGGGGCTGATCGACGTGGTGATGATCTCCAACCTGCTGATGATGGTGATCGTCGGTGGCTACGAGACCTTCGTCTCGCGCATGCGGCTGGACCGTCATCCCGACCAGCCGGAATGGTTGAGCCATGTCAACGCCAGCGTGCTTAAGGTCAAACTGGCGATGGCGATCATTGGTATCTCGTCGATCCACCTGCTCAAGACCTTCATCGAGGCCGGCAGCCTTGGCGCCTTGCCCATCTGCGGCAGCCAAGCGGCATTCGATGCCGCCAAATTTGCGCTGGAGAGCGGGTTCCGGGGCGCCGCCTGCAGCAAGGTGACCTCGCTCGGGGTGATGTGGCAGACGATCATCCACACCATCTTCATCCTCTCGGCATTGGGTATCGCCTGGACCGACAAGGTGATGACTGGCAGCAGCAGCAAGCGCGAGCAGCACGCGCACTGATCGAGCGGGAAGGGGGCGGCGCGGGTGTTTGCGCAGCGGCATTAGAGTCGCGTAGCGAATACCCGCGCTGGCCCCTTCCCGTAGGCAGCGCGATCCGGCAACGCCGGTAGAATGGCGTCATGGATGTTTCCCACTTGCTCGATGGGCTGAACCCGGCCCAGCGCGAAGCTGTCTCTGCCGCGCCCGGTCATTATCTGGTGCTGGCCGGTGCCGGTTCCGGCAAAACCCGCGTCTTGACCCACCGCATCGCCTGGCTGCATGAGGTGTTTGGCGTGCCGATGCACGGCATTCTTGCAGTGACCTTCACCAACAAAGCCGCCGGCGAAATGCGCGCGCGCATCGCCGCGCAGATGGGTGGCGAACCGCGCGGCATGTGGATCGGCACCTTCCATGGCATCGCGCATCGGTTGCTGCGCCTGCACTGGCAGGACGCCAAGTTGCCGGAAAGTTTCCAGGTGCTCGACAGCGACGACCAGCTGCGGCTGGTCAAACGCGTGGTGAAGCAGCTGGAGATCGACGAAGCGCGTTTCCCGCCACGGCAGATCGTCTGGTGGATCAATGCGCAAAAAGACGAAGGTCGCAGGCCGCAGCACATCCAGCCAGAAGGCGACGAATTCAACGGCGTGATGCTGCGCGCTTACACCGAATACCAGCTGCGTTGCGAGCGTTCGGGTCTGGTCGATTTCGCCGAACTGCTCTTGCGCGCGCATGAAGTCCTGCGTGATACGCCGGCATTGCTGGCGCATTACCGGCACCGCTTCGGCCAATTGCTGGTCGATGAGTTCCAGGACACCAACGCGATCCAGTATGGCTTCGTACGCCTGCTGGCTGGCGACAAGGGACAGGTATTCGTGGTTGGTGACGATGACCAGGCGATCTACGGTTGGCGCGGCGCCAAGGTCGAGAACGTGCAGCGTTTCCTGCGCGACTACAAATCGCCTGATGGCGGCAGCGCGGTGACGCTGAAGCTGGAACAGAACTACCGCTCGACCGCGAATATCCTCAATGCCGCCAACGCGGTGATCTCGCACAACGAGGATCGCCTCGGCAAGCAGTTGTGGACCGATGCGAGCGAGGGCGAACAGATCGACCTGTACGCCGCCTACAACGAGATCGACGAAGCGCGATACGCGATCGAACGCATCGCGCAGTGGGTGCGCGATGGCGGCAGTTACGGCGACGCAGCAATCCTGTATCGCAGCAACGCGCAATCGCGCGCCTTCGAAGAAGCGTTGCTGGCGTCCCAAATTCCATATCGCGTGTATGGCGGTATGCGCTTCTTTGAGCGCGCCGAAATCAAGGACACGCTGGCGTACCTGCGGCTGGTCACCAATCGCGACGACGACGCCGCGTTCGAGCGCGCCGTCAACACGCCGACGCGGGGAATTGGCGGGGTAACGCTGGACGAAGTGCGCGGTGTCGCGCGAAAGCAGGCCTCGTCCCTGTGGGGGGCAAGCGCAGCGCTGGTCAGCGGCAATGGATTGTCCGGCCGTGCGCGCAATGCGATTGCTGCATTTCTGGCGCTGATCGACGGGCTGGCCAGCGAATGTGCGGACATGACGTTGCCGGAGAAGATCGATCATGTGCTCGCGCGCAGCGGCCTGCGCGTGCATTACGAAAACGAATCGCGCGGCCAGCTGGATTCGCGTACCGACAACCTCGACGAACTGGTGTCGGTGGCCTCGCGCTTCAGCCGCAGTGACGACCCGGAAGACGCGCAGATGAGCGAACTGGTGGGCTTCCTCAGCTACGCCTCACTGGAGGCCGGTGAAGGCCAGGCCCAAGCCGGTGCAGACGGCGTGCAGCTCATGACGTTGCACAGCGCCAAGGGTCTGGAATTCCCGCTGGTGTTCCTGGCCGGCATGGAAGAAGGTTTGTTTCCGAATACGAAGTCCGCCGAGGAAAGTGGGCGCATGGCGGAGGAACGCAGGCTAGCCTACGTCGGCATCACACGTGCGCGCCAGCAACTGGTACTCAGCCATGCCGAAACTCGGCGCATCCACGGTAGCGACATGTACGGCATGCCCTCGCGTTTCTTGCGGGAAATCCCGAAGCCGCTGCTACGCGAGATCCGACCCAAAGCACAGGTCGCGCGCGGTGGCTACGCGATGCAGCGTGGTAGTCATGCGCAGCGCAACAGCGGGCACGCAGCAATTGAATTACCAGCGATCCGGATTGGCGCCAACGTGCGCCACCCAAGCTTCGGGAACGGCGTGGTCACTGATGTCGAAGGTACCGGCAACCATGCACGTATCCAGGTCAACTTCGATAATGCGGGCAGCAAGTGGTTGGTGCTTGCCTATGCCAACCTGTTGCCGGCCTGAGTTACCAACAGCATCCTTTCATTCATTCCAGCGCGCGCCTTCAATGCGTCGTGCTGGGCAGCTTCAATTACGGTGAAATATGATCAACAACGATGTCCTGCGCAGCATTCGTTACATGCTCGACCTGAGCGACAACAAGGTGATCGAGCTGATCAGCCTGCCCGACCCGAGCTACAGCATCGAGAAGGAACAGCTGGATGGATTCCTGAAAAAGGAAGACGAGGAGGGTTTCGTCGAATGCCGCGATGTCGTACTCGCGCATTTCCTGGATGGCCTGGTCCTGCATTATCGCGGCAAGAACGAAAGCCTTCCGCCGCGCCCGGTGGAAAAGCGTGTCAACAACAACGTGGTGCTAAAAAAGCTGCGTGTGGCTTTCGAGCTCAAGGACGTGGACATGCATGAAGTATTCGCGGCGGCTGGATTCCCGGTGACCAAGCCGGAACTCAGTGCGTTGTTCCGCCAACCCGGGCACAAGAATTTTCGGCAGTGCGGTGACCAGCTGCTGCGCAATTTTCTCAAGGGCTTGACCATGCGCGTGCGCGGCGAATGATGCTTACCAGTAAGCACGTCCCCCGACTCATCAAATACGGATTTATTGCTTGAACACCACGAACGACAACGCGCCGTCTATCGACTTTGACGACGAACAGTTGGTCCAGCGCCTGCAGGCCGCAACTGAGGCGTTGGAACGCATCGCAGCGGATCATTCGCTGCTGGCGCAATTACCTGCCGAAGCGCGTGACCGTTTGCAGCGGGCGGTGGCCGGCGTTTATAACCCGGATCCGATGGCGCGCCGCCAGCGCATGAAGGCGGCCGAACGCGCACGCAATGCGGAGGCGATCGCCAAGGATGATGCCGTGCTGGACAGCACCGGCATCCGCGAACTGCGCCGCAAGCCGGTGTTCACCACCACCAATTACTTTCCACCAATTGGTTTTGAGGCGGATGACATCAGGCCGGGCGAGGAGGGCGCACGAACCACCCAGCGGCAAACGGTGGAGTTGCAGCATTGCTACGTCTGCAAGCAGAAGTACACCGCGATCCATCATTTCTACGACCAGATGTGCCCGACCTGTGCGGCGTTCAATTTCAAAAAACGCACCGAGCTTGCGGATCTGAGTGGTCGCGTTGCCTTGCTCACTGGTGGTCGAGTCAAGATCGGCTTCCAGACTGGCCTGAAGCTGCTGCGTTGCGGCGCGCACCTGATCGTCACCACGCGCTTCCCGCGTGACTCCGCGCTTCGCTACGCGGAAGAACCCGACTTCGAACAATGGAAGCATCGGCTGGAGATTTTCGGGCTGGACCTGCGGCATACGCCTAGTGTTGAAGCGTTCTGCCGTGGTCTGCTGGAGACGCACGAAAGGCTCGATTTCATCGTCAACAACGCCTGTCAGACCGTGCGCCGGCCGCCGAGTTTCTACACCCACATGATGGACGCCGAGCGTGCTGCGCTAGCCGATGCACCAGAACAGATTCGCCAATTGCTCGGTCGTTACGAAGGCATGCGTGATGCCGAGGCCGGTGAAGCCGGTAACGACAGTGCGGTGGCCGTACTTGGACAGGGCGGCCCGGCCGCGCCGGGACTGACCCACGCAGCCGAGCTATCGCAGTTGCCGCTGTTACAGGAAGAACTGCTGTCGCAGCAGCACCTGTTTCCCGAGGGCAGGTTGGATCAGGACCTGCAGCAGGTCGACCTGCGCGACCGCAACTCATGGCGCCTGCTGATGCACGAAGTGCCGTCGGTCGAGTTGCTGGAAGTACAACTGGTCAACGCGGTTGCGCCGTTCCTGCTCAACGCACGCTTGAAGCCACTGATGTTGCGCACGCCCGGTCACGACAAACACGTCGTCAATGTGTCAGCGGTGGAAGGGCAGTTCTATCGCAACTTCAAGACCACCCGGCATCCGCATACCAATATGGCCAAGGCCGCGCTGAACATGATGACGCGTACTGCCGCAGCGGATTACCACGGCGACGGCATCCACATGAACAGCGTGGACACCGGTTGGGTGACCGATGAGGATCCGTTGGCGCTGGCCGAACGCAAGACCATCGAAGAACGCTTCCATCCGCCGCTGGACATCGTGGATGGTGCCGCGCGGATCCTCGACCCGATCATTGACGGCATCAACACCGGCAAGCATGTGTGGGGGCAGTTCCTGAAGGACTACAAGCCGACCGATTGGTGAGTCATGCCTTCGCGCCAGCGACTGACTCTGCCGCTGGATATCACCAGCTGTAGAGCTTGTAATAGGTCATCGGTCCGTTGCGCTTGTCCCAATCCAGCTTGCCGTCGCCGTCGTGGTCCTGGACGTAATAGGTCGGTCCGCGGAATGGTTCGACCTTGACCATGCGCAGCGTGCCTCCTACCCGGTATTCGGTGATCACGTCGCCATTGGCTTCGGTGCGGGTGACCGGCACCGTATCCGTGGGCAGGGTGCCGGTGGGGTCGCTGGCGCAGGCCGCCAGCAGCGTTGCGAAAAGGGTGGCGAGCAGGCTAGTCGTGATGCGCATGTCGGTCTCCGCGTGGAACTCCAGTATGCCGGACGCTCCGTGGCTGCGGCGTAGAATCCGCGGATGCCAAAACTTGTCCTGATTGATGGTTCCTCATACCTCTATCGCGCGTTCCACGCGCTGCCACCGCTGACCAATGCCGCAGGCGAACCGACCGGCGCGTTGTTCGGCGTAGTCAATATGCTGCGCGCGCACCTGAAGGAGCAGCCGGAGTACGTTGCATTCGTGCTGGATGCGCCCGGCAAGACCTTCCGTGACGATCTCGATCCAGAGTACAAGGCCAACCGGCCGCCGATGCCGGACGAACTACGTGCACAGGTCGAACCGATGATGTCCATCGTCGAAGCGCTCGGCTTCCCGATCATCCGCATCAGTGGCGTGGAGGCCGACGATGTCATCGGCACGCTGGCCGTGCAGGGCGCGCAAGCCGGCATCGATGTGGTTGTCTCCACCAGCGACAAGGACATGGCGCAGTTGGTTGCACCTCGCGTGATGCTGGTCAACACCATGAGTGGTAGCAAGCTGGATTCCGATGCAGCGGTGATCGAAAAATTTGGCGTGCGCGCGGACCA
Organism: Lysobacterales bacterium; assembly: GCA_038242955.1. Lineage (GTDB taxonomy): Bacteria > Pseudomonadota > Gammaproteobacteria > Xanthomonadales > Xanthomonadaceae > Thermomonas. Next base: position 65,853 of record JBBSRO010000002.1, on the reverse strand, counting down.
GATCATCGATTACCTCGCGCTGATGGGCGACAAGGTCGACAACATTCCGGGTGTCGACAAATGCGGTCCCAAGACTGCAGCCAAATGGTTGGCCGAATACGACACGTTGGACGGCGTGATTGCCAACGCCGACAAGATCGGCGGCAAGATTGGCGAGAACCTGCGTGCCGTTATTGACCGCTTGCCGCTGAACCGCACACTGACCACGATCAAGACCGATGTCGCGCTGGACGATGCGCCAGACCAGCTACATTTACGCGAGCGTGATGTGGATGCATTGCGCGGCTTGTATGCGCGTTACGGCTTGAACCAGGCGCTGAAGGATCTGGATGGTGCAGCGCGCGCGACTGCGGAAAAAGAACCGGGCGTGGCGCGTGGCAGCGGCTTCGTTGCAGGTTCGTCGCCTGCTACGACCGAGATTGACCCGGCGCTGTCCGCGCCTGGCGAGTACGAGTGTGTGACGACCACAGAACAACTCGAGGCTTGGGTCGCGCGGCTACGGGCCGCCGATGAATTCGCGTTCGACACGGAAACAGATTCGCTGGATTCGATGCGCGCCAACCTGGTCGGCATCAGTTTCTCGGTGGAGTCCGGGAAGGCCTGCTACATCCCACTGGTGCATGAGATCCCGGGCGCTGAGCAACTGCCGCGCGAGACTGTGCTGGATGCGCTGCGCCCCGCCCTATCCGATGCCGGCAAACGTAAGCTTGGCCAGAACGGAAAATACGACATCCATGTACTGCGCCGGCATGGCATCGATGTGGCCGGTTACGCCGATGACACCATGCTGGAGAGCTTCGTGCTCAATGCCGGCATTGCCCGACACGACATGGATTCGCTGGCGCTGCGCCACCTTGGTTACACCACCATCAAGTACCAGGAGGTGGTCGGCAAGGGCGCCACGCAAATTGGTTTCGCCCAAGTCGCGCTGGATGATGCGACCCGGTATGCGGCGGAAGACGCCGACATTACCCTGCGCTTGCATCGGGTCATGAAGCCGCAGATCGAAGCCGATTCTGGCCTGTTGTCCGTCTATCGTGAGATCGAGATGCCGTTGGTGCCGGTGCTGGCGCGGATCGAATCCAACGGTGTGCTGATCGATGCCGATGAATTGCGCAAGCAATCAGCCGAACTGTCGCGACGGATGATGGCCGCGCAGCAGAAAGCCACCGAACTGGCAGGGCGCAGCTTCAATCTGGATTCTCCCAAGCAACTCGGTGCGCTGTTGTTCGACGAATTGAAGTTGCCTGCAATGGTAAAGACACCGGGAGGCGCGCCTTCGACCAATGAGGAAGCGCTTGAGGCGATCGCCGACCAGCATGAGCTCCCGCGAATCATCCTGGAGTACCGCGGGCTGGCCAAACTGCGCAGCACCTACACCGACAAGCTGCCGGAGATGATCAATCCCCACACCGGCCGCGTGCACACCAGCTACCACCAGGCGGGCGCAGCGACCGGACGGCTGTCCTCGTCTGATCCCAACCTGCAGAACATCCCGATCCGCAGCGAGGAAGGCCGAAAAATCCGTACCGCGTTCATCGCGCCGCCCGGCCGCAAGCTGGTGGCTTGTGACTATTCGCAGATCGAACTTCGGATCATGGCGCATCTTTCCGAGGACCCGGCACTGCTGCGCGCGTTCGAAAGTGGCGCTGACGTGCATCGCGCGACGGCTGCTGAAGTGTTTGGCAAGACGCTCGAGGAAGTCTCCGCCAACGAACGCCGCGCGGCCAAGGCGATCAACTTTGGTCTGATGTACGGCATGAGTGCATTCGGCCTGGCCAAGCAGCTCGGGATCGCCCGTGGCGAGGCGCAGGACTACATCGCGCTCTATTTCAGCCGCTATCCCGGTGTGCGCAACTTCATGGAAAGCACCCGTGAGCAGGCGCGCGAGCGAGGCTTCGTTGAAACGGTGTTTGGGCGTCGGTTGACCCTGGACTACATCCACTCACGCAACGCCGCCCAGCGCGCTGGCGCCGAGCGCGCCGCGATCAACGCGCCCATGCAGGGCACCGCTGCCGACATCATCAAGCGGGCGATGGTCGATATCGACACGTGGTTGGCTGACCAGGGTGGGCAGGCCTTGATGCTGATGCAGGTTCACGATGAACTGGTATTCGAAGTCGATGAGGACTTCCTGCCGACTTTGTTGGACCAGGTTCCCGCGCGAATGTCAGCCGCCGCCACACTGAAGGTGCCGTTGGTGGTCGATACGGGGGTTGGAGACAACTGGGACCAAGCCCATTGATGCCTGTTCCTGAATCGCGGGATGGCGGCACACCCGCGCTACACAGCGCTTTCTGCAGGGGCGCGATTTGGCGAATGAACCATTCCTAAACTCACCGGTTTTTTAACGGGAATCTTCACGAACTATCAATGGGTGAAGTGGTCATATCACTCGCAACAGATGCAACGTCTGTTGCCGATCACTACCCCTCCCCTGGTGTGATCAACTGGAGTCTAGGTTTTCCCCGACCTAGCCTCCCCGGCCCCGCAGCCCACCCCTGGTTGCGGGGCTTTTTTATGCAGCGCCATAGACGTTGCCTTAAAACCCCAAGTGGGCTACGCAAACTTTGGGTCCCTACTAGCGCATCTTCCCGGCTAGGCATAGCACGCTAGGCGTTCGGATGGCCTGCGCGGCATGCCGCGGAAACAGGCCATTCTTATCCCCCACGCCTTCGGGGCGCCTCCTTACGAAGGGGGCTTTCTGCCAATAAGGTCATTGGAGGCAGAATGAGGTTGGTCTGGCAGGAATCCTTCCATGAACGGAATGTTCGAGTTGTCTGCGCCGTGGTGGCAGTTCGTGCTGCGTTCGGTGGTGATCTACGTGTTGGTGATGGTGCTGGTGCGCCTGTCGGGCAAGCGCGCGGTCGGCCAGTTCACGCCGTTTGATCTGGTGCTGGTGATCCTGATCGGCAACGCCGTGCAGAACGGCATCAATGGTGGCGACAATTCGCTGACCGGGGCGGCGATAATGGCCAGCACGCTGATCGCGCTGAACTATGTGGTGGCGTTGCTGACCGCGCGCTCTCGGAGCATCGAGAAGATCGTGGAGGGCGAGCCCGTCGTGCTGGCCCGCCATGGCCATGTGTTCGCGCAGGTGCTGCGGCGTGAACTGGTCAGCAAGGATGATTTCGAAGAAGCGCTGCGGCTGAACAATATCGACGACGTCGCCGATGTCGAGATTGCGTTGCTGGAAACCAACGGAAGGATCAGCGTGGTGCCCAAGCGGAAGAAGTGAGTTCCGCGCACGCCTTGCATGGCATGCGCTAAACGAGTTCGCTCAGCCAGTCGCGCGGGCGCAGGTAGTCTTCCAGCCGCGCTTCGGCGCTGCCGGGTTCCGGGGCAAAGCCGTATTCCCAGCGCACAAGCGGTGGCAGGCTCATCAGGATCGATTCCGTGCGTCCGCCCGATTGCAGGCCGAAATGTGTGCCGCGGTCGAACACCAGGTTGAACTCCACGTAGCGGCCACGGCGGTACAGCTGGAACTGGCGTTCGCGCTCGCCATACGGCGTGTCCTTGCCACGTTCGACGATCGGTAGATAGGCGTCCAGGAAGCCATCTCCAACTGCACGCATGTATCCGAAATCGCTGTCGAAATCAGTATGCAGGTCGTCGAAGAACAACCCGCCGACCCCACGGGTTTCATCTCGATGCTTGAGCAGGAAGTATTCGTCGCACCAGCGCTTGTGCGCGGCGTAGCGTTCTTCGCCGCCGAACGGCTCGCACAGGTCGCGCGCGACCTGGTGCCAATGCCGTACATCCTCGTCGACTGGATAGAACGGTGTCAGGTCTAAGCCGCCACCGAACCACCACGCCACGGTTTCGCCATCCCTCTCGGCGCGAAAGTGGCGGACGTTTGCATGCGTGGTCGGCAGGTGCGGATTGCGTGGGTGGAACACAAGTGACACGCCCACCGCGCGCCATTGCGCGCCCACCAGTTCAGGTCGAGCTGCCGTGGCCGAAGGCGGCAAGCGGTTGCCAGAGACATCCGAAAATCCAATGCCGGCCTGTTCGAACACCGCGCCATCGCGCATGACGCGCGTCCGGCCACGGCCGGCAAGCAAGATGTCGTTGGGCTCTCGAATCCACGCGTCTTCGACGAAACGGGCATGACCATCGACATCTTCGATTGCCTTGCAGATGCGCTCTTGCAGCCCCGTCAGGTAGTCGCGGACGGTGTCGAGGTCGGGGATGGGTGCATTCATCCCGACATTGTAGGTGCAGGGATTGCGGTTGCCGTTTGCTTAGCCGCCCCGCAGCCTCGGAATCCCGTGATCGTCGCGTTCTTCGATCGCTGCGGTATCGGCTATTTGCTGGCGCAGGTCACGGCCGGGAAGATCCAGCAGGGTTGCGCCGCGTTGGCTGCGCAGGGCATTGGCATACGCCAAGCGTGCACGCGCCTCGTCTCCGGATTGCACGGCGATATCGCCCAGAGTTTCCCAGGCCGTGCTGCCGGCACCTTGGGCAATGGCGCGATGCAAGGCGCGTTCGGCTTGGGGCAGGTGGCCTTGCGCCTGCGCTAGGCGTGCAACTGCCAAGAGCAGGGCGGGGCTTGATGGATGGGCTTGCAGCCAAACCTCTGCCTGCGCGCGGCGTTCTTCGAGGCGGGACATGTCCAGTTGGCCATAAAGTTCGGCCAAGCCTTCATTCCACTCGCGATCCAGTGCTTGTTCCAGGCTGCGCGTGGCGGCTTCATTCCAGCCCATTGCCGCCGCACGCGTGGCATACGCCGCAACGACCGGCACGGTGGTTTGCACGCCTTGCGGAAGTGCGTCCCAGCGGTCTGCCAGTTCGCTGGCATTGCCAGCCTGCTGCAGGGACTGCGCGCCCCACTGCACCTGCATTTCATCCAGGCGTGTCGCTGGCAATGCGTGTTGCTGGCGTAACGCAGTCAGCAAGCCGTAAGCCTCGAAGCTGCGACCACTAGCAGCCAGCGCTTCAGCACGCAGCTGCAAACCACGTGCTGGCAATGGTTGTGCAAGTGGTGCATTCAATGCAGCCAGTGCGTCGGCTGGATTGCTGCGCGATAGCGCATGTTCGGCGCGGAGCAGGGCCTGATTTGTGGCATCGCGTTCGCTCAGGGCATCCAGGTGTGCGGACGCCGCGTCGTCATCACCACGCGCGGCAGCGGCGCGCGCGGCATGGATGCGCGCCAAGCTACCCCCTTCGCGATGCGCCGCGGCCTGCACCAGCAATTGTTCGGCGCGTTGGTACTCGCCGCGTTGATGGGCATTGAGGCCATCAACCAGCTGCGCGCGGGCACGCCGTTCACGACGTCGTGCCAATGCCACGAAGGGCATCCGCAGCAATGTCCACAGCAACGCGACGCCGAACATGAAAGCCATCAGCAAGCCCAGCCCGACGGCCACTGTCGTTTGGTAATCGCTGCCGCGAAAGCGCACCAGCAAATAACCCGGATCCTGCAGCAGCAGTTGAGCCACCAATGCACCCAGCACGGCCAGCACCAGCCAGAACAACACGCTACGGAACAGGTTCATGTCGCCTCCAATCCTTTATATCTGCAATTCTTGCAGTGGAGCATTGCAAGCAGTGTGCAAGGACAATGTGAGCAGGTCATTGCCCGCGCAACGCGCGCAGCTGCTGAAGGGTGCTGCCAGAGAGTGGTACATCCACTTGCAATGTCATCGCCTTGAGTTCGCGCATTCGCTTGCGGTCTGTCGCCAGGTTCGATGGCTGCAGTTTTTCCAGCCATGCGTCGATCCGGTCCAGCGCAGTCGCCATGCCGGCATCATCGCGGCGTTCGGCCGCGGCGCGCGCCAGGCTCATCTCGACCTGCATCACCGCTAGCGCCGCTTCGCGGTCTGCGCGCTCGCGCAAGCCTGCGCCCGCAGTGGGTTGCACGCGCACGATCTTGTCCATCAAGCGCTCATACCAAGGTAATTTTTGGTCAGTGGCCTGCGTCGTCGCCGTCGGCATGTCCTGCAGGTCTTTCGCCAGCGCATCAAGCACAGCATTGGCGCGGATCCGCGGATCCATGCCAAGTGCATCCAGCGCGGCCTGTTCTTGCGCAAGCGTCTGCCGCAGATTGAGGTACGCAGGATCGTCAATACCACCCATCAATGGCGCCGCAAGTGCCAACGTGCGGCGGGCGCCGTCGAGGTCATCGGCCAGTTGCAGGCGTTGTTGGCCGATGCCGAGCAATAGTTCAAGTTCGTCCAGGCGCAGCGCTTGCGCACTGTCGCGGTCGGGGTCGGCAATCCTGGCGATGCTGTCTTCCAGCAGCGTCGCGCGCTGGCTGATGCCAATCAATTCGTCGCGCAACACGCGATTGGTGGCTTCCGCTTGCTGCAGGCGTTTGGCCTGGGCCTGCTGGGCGACGCGCAGGCCAGCCACGCTGGCATCCAAGGCTTGCCGCTGCTGCTCGGCCAAGGCCGCAGACTGCGTCTGCGCATGCTGCCAATAGCGCCAGCCCAAAACGCCAGACGCGGCCAGAACGAGCAGCAACAGGAGCAGCAACAGCAGGCCGCCGGCGCGCGAGCGGCGCGCCGGCGCGGAGGGTGACAGGGCGGGGGATGCGTTCACAGCGTGATCCTAAACGAAGATGCTAAACAAACGCGCTGGCTGCCGCTTGCAGCAACGCGCTTGGGGTAGCGCTGGTTGCCACCGTGATGCGCTGGAAACCCGTGCTGCTGGCGATGTCGGCGAGACGCTGGCTGGCGGCGACCACGGCGATTTCCGCCATGGCGGAATGGCTGCCCAGCGGCCTTGCAGCAAGCAACGCTTGCAGTGCATCCAGGCTGCTCAGGACCAACAGGACGCATTGCGGTGATGCCAAAGCGGCATCGAGCGCAGTGAGCGAACGCATGCTGAATGCGATCGGGCGCCGTGCATAGACGTCAGCCCGAATGACACGTGCGCCACGTTCGGCCAACGCCGCTGCAAGTATTCCGCGGCCGCCTGGCGCCGTGACAAGACCAATGCTGCGTGCCCGGACGTTCTGCAGTTCAGGCATCGCCAATAGCCCTTCGCTGTCCATCCGCGAGGGCGTGCGCGCATCAATTCCGGCGCGCATCAGCGCGCGCCGTGTGCCGCTACCCACGGCAAGCCAAGCGTGGCCAAAGCGTGCCCGCAGAGGTTGTAGCGCTGTCGCCCTGCGCACGGCATTCGGGCTGGTCCAGACCGTGATGTCGGCTGCCAGCGCCTGTTCCAGGGCTTTCTGGTGATTCTGGTCCGCCAGGGGTTCAATGACGAACGGAGACAGTGCCAGCGTATGCGCGCCATGCCGACTGGCTGCAGCGCGCAGACCATCATGCTGGCCGCGCGGACGCAGCGACAGTGCTGTCCAACCTTGCAGTGTCAGCGCGTGGCCTGGGCGGATGGCGTGGGTTGGTGTGTGCATCGGCATCAGTATCAGCTTGGCATAGCCGCATGCATGCGGCAGGCTGTGCGGCATGGAAATGACTTCAGTACCCGTTTCGCCATTGGAAGGCTTGGCCGCACATTACCTGGCGATGCCGCCGGTGGCCGCGCTGCAACCCACGATCGATAACTGGCAGGATGGCCACCTGCGCCTGCTTGCGCCACTGGCTGCCAACGTCAACGACAAGGGTTGCGCCTTCGGCGGCAGCTTGTGTTCGCTGATGACCCTGGCGGCGTGGGGGCTGGTTAACCTGGAATTGGCGCAACAGGGGATCGATGCCGACATCTTCGTGGCCGATAGTCGCGTGCGTTATCTCAAGCCGGTGTTCGAGGATCTGCAGATCGAAGCCTGTTTCGACGATGCAGGCGAGCGCGTGGCGCTGCTGGACGCGCTGCGCAGGCAGGGCCGGGCCAGCATTCGCCTGAAGGCGTGCACGTTGTTGGCCGATGGCGGCGTTGCGGCGACGTTCGTCGGCCGCTACGTGGCGATCGCCCGCGGTTGAATGTGGCGGCTGCCGGGAGCAATGCACGCCAGCGCGCGTCCTGTTTCAGCGTCGGGATCGCGTTAGGATGACCGACCCACGCGGAGACACGCCATGACCCGAATGCTGCTGCGTTACATGCTGCTGTGCTGCCTGGTGTGCTCCCTGACAATGTTGGCGGGTTGTCCGAAGTCCGCCAGCAAAGGCAGCGCGCTGGATGAAGTGCAGTACGCGTATTCGGCGGCGATCCGCTGGGGCGACTTCGAGGGTGCCTGGAACCTGGTCGATCCCAAGTATCGTGAAGCGCATCCGCTAACCGACATCGACTTCTCCCGCTACAAGCAGGTGCAGATTTCTGGCTACCGCGAAAAGGGCGGTGCGATCCAGCCCAGCGGCAGAGCGTTGCGGGATATCGAGATTGGCGTGATCAACCGCAACACCATGGCGGAGCGCACCGTGCGTTATCGCGAAAACTGGCGTTATGACGAAGATGCTAAGACCTGGTGGCTGGATGGTGGCTTGCCGGATTTGTGGCAAGGCGAGTAACGCTGTTTCTTCTTCGCTTTTGCGTCATCGCCTCATAGCGGCGACAATCGCCGCCCTCGCGCTCTTTGCTGGTCTTTCTCGTGAATCTTGCTGAACTGATGGCCTTCGCCGGTCGTCACCCGTACCTCTCGCTGGCCCTGGTCGGGTTGACCCTTGCGTTGATCTACAACGAACTTGCCGGGCGGCTGTCCGGCGTTCGCCGGATCGGCCCTGCCACGCTGACTGCGCTGATCAATCGCGACAACGCGCTGGTGGTTGACCTGCGCTCGGCGGCTGACTTCGACAAAGGCCACATCGCCAGCGCGAAGAATGTGCTGATGAGCCAGTTCGATCCGGAGAACAAGCAATTGAGCGCCGCCAGGGCGCTACCGGTGGTGCTGGTGTGCAAGGTGGGCGAGAGTGCGAATTCCGCCGCCAAGCGCTTGCTCAAGGCAGGCTTCACCAATGTAAGCGTGCTCGAAGGTGGCGTGCAGGCTTGGCAAGCAGCCGACCTTCCGTTGGTGAAAAAAGGCCGTGGCTGAGCGCTGACGCCGCTTGCTGGCAGTGTGGAAGTTTTTGCAAGCAGGCCTTGCAACCCGCCGCGAAAACCCCAAGTCAGGAAGCACGCATCCATCGATGCGATAATTCATCCCTTAATTCGCGCGTCAATACGCATTGCCTGGAGTCACCATGTCTGATGAAACCCTGAACGGCGCAGCCCCGGCTGCCGAAGCCCAGCAGCCGCAAGGCCCGAGCTTCACGGTCGAGAAGTTGTACATGAAGGATCTGTCCTTCGAGGCCCCGAATGCCCCGCAGGTCTTCAACGAGCAAGGTCAGCCGGACCTGCAGATGAAGCTCAGCCAGAAAGTGAACCGTTTGGCTGATGCCGCGTTCGAAGTCAGTCTTGGCATCACCGTGACCTGCACCTTGAATGGCAAGACCGCGTACTTGGCGGAAGTCGAGCAGTCCGGCGTGTTTGGCCTTGCTGGTTTTGACGAGCAAGTCCTTGACGCGATGCTTGGCACCCAGTGCCCGAACATCCTGTATCCGTATGCAACCGCCGCGATCGGTCAGCTGATCACCTCTGGCGGCTTCCCCCCGTTCCCCATGCAGCCGATCAACTTCGACGCGTTGTATGCCGAAAACCTGCGTCAGCGCGCGGAGCAGATGGCACAAGAACAGGCGGGTGGTGGCTTGCTCGAAAACACGGAAGCTGCTGGCAACGCGTAAGCAGCCGGCGGCATGCAAGAGATACAGGCACCTTCGGTTGCGGTACTTGGCGCGGGCTCCTGGGGCACCGCGCTTGCTGCATTGATCGCGCGCCATGGGCACCCCACCACGTTGTGGGGACGCGATGCGGCGATGGTCCACGCCATCGCGGTGGACCATGAAAACCCCCGCTACTTGCCTGGCATTGCCTTGCCTGAAAGCCTGCGCGCCACTGGCGTGCTGGCAGATGCCATGGCCGGTGCTGATTTGGTGCTGGTGGTGGTGCCATCGCACGCGTTTGGCGAGACCTTGCGCTTGCTGGCGCCATTGCGTCCGGCGCATGCCGGCGTGGCGTGGGCGACCAAGGGTTTCGAGCCCGGCAGGGGCCGCTTCCTGCATGAGGTCGCCGCAGAGGTCCTTGGTGAGGGCGTGCCGCTGGCCGTGGTCACCGGACCATCGTTCGCCAAGGAAGTCGCGGCCGGCCTGCCGACTGCACTGACCGTGCATTCCGAAGACGCCGCTTTCTGCCAGCAAGTTGCCGGCATCCTGCATGGCCCCGCGTTCCGTGCATACACCGGCAATGACATGCGTGGCGCCGAGCTTGGGGGGGCAATGAAGAACGTCCTGGCTGTCGCCACCGGCGTGGCCGACGGCATGGGCTTGGGCCTGAACGCACGTGCTGGCCTGATCACCCGCGGCCTGAATGAAATGCTGCGACTCAATATTGCTATCGGCGGCCAGCCGGAAACCCTGATGGGCTTGGCTGGATTGGGCGACCTGGTGCTGACCTGCACCGGCGACCTGTCACGCAATCGCCGGCTGGGCTTGGCACTGGGCCGTGGCCAATCTCTGGACGATGCGGTGCGCGAAATAGGCCAAGTGGTGGAATCGATCCAGACCGCAGACGAAGTCATGCGCCAGGCCAACGCGCATCGTGTCGAGCTGCCAATTTCAAGCAATGTCCGCGATGTCCTGCATGGCGACATCAGCCCGGCCGAAGGCCTGCGCCGGTTGATGGCGCGAGAGCAGAAGGCAGAATACCCGCAGGCGCTGTTCGAACACTGAGGCGAGCGCTCCACATTACCGAGATCGGACATCGCGATTCCACCCTGTCGAGTGAATCGCAAAGAAAACGCCCGGCTCTGGCCGGGCGTTTTGCCATTGCAGCAGGGGCGGGACTGCAGCGAACTTTGATGCACATGACAGGATGCGCATCAAAACCGATTCACCCCAGATCAAATGGTCTACCAGGTGAGGCGTGGGCCAACCGTCCACTGGGTGTCGCCGCCATTGGCAATCTTGACGTCAGCCGCAACGCCCCAGCTAGGGTTGAACTTCACCTGCGCACCAAGGCGGCCGTAGACGTCGCCGCTGTAGTTGTGGCCATCTTCGTAACCGAGCATCGCGTAACCCTCAAGCATCGGGGTCAACGCGGCGCGCACGCCACCTTCGGCGCTGTAGCCGTCTAGATTCGCGCCACCGCCTGCATCGAACTTGTCATAGGCGACGTTGGCGACGAAATCTGCCTTCTGCGAAATCGCCTTGTTGTAGCCCACGCCGGCACGCCACTGGTCGAAGTCCACGCTGGTGCCCTTGATCTTCTGGTTGGAGTAGCTACCGAAGAGATGCACGTTCGGATGCACCGCAACCGAGCCGTCCAGGCCCCAGCCATCGGCATTGCCGCTGTTGGTGTCGGTGTAGACGTAACTGCCCTGCACGTGGTTGTAGGACAGGCCATCTGCCGCGGAGGCCGCGAAGGGCAGGGCGCAGGCCAGCGCGAGCGCAGAAATTTTGAGCAGGGCGGGGGAATACTTCATGGGGGACGCCTCGTTGTTGTTATGTGGTCACGGCGGAAGCAGTGCTCTCCGTCGTGGTGCGCATTGTGTCGAGGCGCGTGCAACCCGCGCTGAATACAAAACCGTTGGGTACAGGAACTATTTAGGTTCGATCTTGTCGAATCGCGCGCTCAGCCGCCGCCGGCGAAGCCCAGCTGTCGCCATGCTTCGAACACCACCACCGCCACCGTGTTGGACAGGTTGAGGCTGCGGTTGTCAGGACGCATCGGCAGTCGCAGCCGGTTGACTTCGGGAATGGCGTCGAACACATCCTGCGGCAGGCCGCTGGTTTCACTGCCGAAAAGGAACGCGTCGCCATCGCGATAGGCTGGTGCATCGAAACGCTGCTTGCCGCGGGTGGACAGGGCGAATACGCGAGGAGGCGCGCCCCTCGCACATTCGATTGCGGCAAGCGCGGTGTGCAGGTCGTCGTGGACCTGCATCGCTGCGTACTCGTGGTAATCCAGCCCCGCGCGGCGCAGTTGCTTGTCGTCGATCTCAAAACCCAGCGGGCGCACCAAGTGCAGTTGCGCACCGGTATTGGCGCACAAGCGAATCACGTTGCCGGTATTGGGCGGGATTTCCGGTCGATGCAGGATCACGTGGAACATTGGTTTACCTGTTCACCACGGCAATGGCGTGCCGCGCCAGTCGAGGAAATGGCCTGAATTTTTAATCGTTGCAGCGTCGATGGCCTGCAGCAGGCCTCGCGCAGAATCGTCAATTGCGACCGTTGCGCTGGCGCCGCCCATCTCGGTCTGCACCCAGCCCGGATGCAGTGCAAGCACGACGATGCGGCGCGCCCGCAGGGCGTGTGCAAGCTCCACAGTCAGCATGTTCTGCGCCGCCTTGCTGCTGCAGTAGCTGGGCGAGCGGAATTCATTGCAGCGGGTAATTGAACCCATCACCGAACTCAAATTCGCGACGTGCGCACCATCTGCAAGTTGAGGTGCCAGTGCCTGCGTGAGCAGGAACGGGCCGATTGCATTGATGCGGAAACTGTCTTCCATCGTGGCTGCATCGACATGGCCGAAGCGCTCGCCAGGATGCAGCACGCCGGCATTGTTGATGAGCAGGTTGACACGTCCGTCTTTGCCCAACACAAGTGGTAGTTCACGCACGAATTCCGTGCGTGATTTCCCATCGGCGACATCCAGCGGCAGCACGTGCAGTCGACCCGGAAATTCACCGGTCAGCGCGTTGAGGGCGATGGCCTTGCCCGGTTCCCTGCAACTGGCGATGACATGCTCGCCGCGCTCCAGCAACTGGCGGACACACGACAGGCCGATGCCGCGGTTGGCACCGGTCACAACGCAATGATGGTTCATGCAGGCTCCAGGAAGAATTTCCAGTTTTTAGTGTATCCACCCGGCATGGGCGTAGGATTCGGCGTCTTGCCCTTTCGGTCACTGGAGTTTCGCATGCGCCTGATCCGCCCAACCGTGCTTGCCCTTGCGCTTTCCACCGCGTTGATCGCCAGCGTGCATGCGCCAGCCGCCCATGCCGCTAACGCGGCGGTGGTAACAGCAGCCGCCGCAGCGGCTGCCAGTAGCAAGGCTGGTGCAATCGATATTGCCTACGAGACCTTTACCCTGCCGAACGGACTCACCGTGATCGTGCATACCGATCGCAAGGCGCCGATTGTCGCGGTCAACATTTGGTATCACGTGGGCAGCAAGGATGAGCCAGCCGGCAAGACCGGCTTTGCGCACCTGTTCGAACATTTGATGTTCAACGGCTCGGAGAACCACCCGGGCGAGTACTTCGCACCCTTCGAGATGGCCGGCGCCACCGACCAGAACGGAACCACCAACAACGACCGCACCAACTATTTCGAGAACGTGCCCACCACAGCGCTGGACATGGCACTGTGGATGGAGTCCGATCGAATGGGTCATCTGCTTGGCGCGATCGACCAGAAGACCCTGGATGAGCAGCGCGGCGTCGTCCAGAACGAAAAGCGACAGGGTGAAAACCAGCCCTACGGTCAGGTTAGCGAAGTCGAGACCAAGACGATCTATCCGGTCGGCCATCCTTACCACCACGGCGTGATTGGTTCGATGAATGACCTCAATGCCGCGTCGTTGGATGACGTCAAGAATTGGTTCCGTACCTGGTATGGCCCGAACAATGCAGTCCTGGTGCTTGCTGGTGACATCGACCTGGCGACGGCCAAGCAGAAAGCGGCGCAATATTTTGGCGATATCCCGGCCACGCCGACCATGGCGCAGCCGAAGGTAAACATCCCCGAGATGGCGGCCAACGGCCGCACCGTGATGGTAGACAAGGTCCCGCAGGTGATGGTGGACCGGGTGTGGAATGTGGCCCAGGTCGGGACGCGCGATGCTGACCTGCTGGAACTGTTCGCCGGTGTGTTGGGTGGCAGCAAGTCATCGCGGCTGCAGAGTCGCCTGGTGTTCGGTGAAAAATTGGTCGACAGCATCTCCGCTTACTACAATCCCGCTCAAATTGTCGGCATGTTCGGTATCGAGGGCCGGGTCAAGCAAGGTGTGGATCCCGCCAAGGTCGAGGCACTCGCCAATGAGGAGCTGCAGCGGCTCCTGAAGGACGGTCCGACCGCAGAGGAACTGGCTCGGGTCAAGACGGCCTACCGCGCCGGTTTCATCCGCGGCATCGAGCGTATCGGCGGCTTTGGCGGCAAGGCCGACGCGCTGGCGTCCTGCACGGTCTACACCGGCAACCCTGGCTGTTTCCGCGAGACGCTGAAAAACGTCGATGAAGGGACGCCAGAACAGGTGCGCGCGGCTGGTGAGAAATGGCTCACGCGCAACAGCCACACCTTCGTGGTCCAGCCAGGCGAACGTACACCGCTGGCTGAGGCTCCGTCGGTTGTCTCATCGCCGCTGGTCTTGCCGGCGGTCGATGCAAAGTACAAGGCGGTCGCCAGCGATGTCGACCGCAGCAAGGGCGTCCCGCGGGTGACCAGTTTCCCAGACCTCAACTTCCCTTCGCTGCAACGCGCGATGCTGTCCAACGGCACCCAAGTGGTGTTGGCCGAGCGCCATGACATTCCCGTTGTGCAGATGAGTTATCAGTTTGGCGGTGGCTTCGCGTCCGACCCCAAGGACGCCATGGGCGCAGCTGGCTTCACCATGGGCATGCTCGACGAGGGCGCCGGTGATCTTGATTCACAGGCATTCGCCGAACGCGCCCAGTCGCTGGGCGCCAATCTTGGCAGCGGCGCAAACCTTGACGGCAGCAATGCTTATCTGTCGGCGTTGAAAGAACAGTTGGATCCTTCGCTGCAACTGTTCGCCGACATGCTGCGCCAACCGCGTTTCGATCAGAAGGAGATCGATCGGGTCAAGGCGACCTCGATTGCAGGTATCGCGCAAGAGAAGGCGCGCCCCAACATCGCTGCGGTGCGCGTGCTGCCGCCACTGCTTTACGGAGATGGCCATCCTTACGCGATCCCATTTACGGGCACCGGCACCGAGGCCTCCATCAGCGCATTGAGTAAACAAGACCTGGCCACTTACCACGCCGCCTATGTGCGCCCGGAGGGTGCCACACTGATCGTGGTGGGTGACACCACGCTGAAGCAGATCATGCCCAAGCTTGAAGTCGCCTTCGGTGGCTGGCGGGGTGCTGGTGACGCGCCTGCCGTTGGCAAAATTCCGACGGTTGCTCTTCCTGATGCCACGCGCGTGTTCCTGATTGACCAGCCCGGTGCGATCCAGGCCAACATCTTTCTGGGTGAGTTGGTTCCTTCGACCAAGGACGATGGTGCCACCGCGCTGGGCTTCGCCAATATGGTGTTGGGAGGCCAATTTTCGTCTCGCCTCAACATGAACTTGCGTGAGGACAAGCACTGGGCCTATGGTGCCGGCAGCTTCCTCAATGATGCGATCGGGCAGCGCCCCTGGATGGCATTTGCACCGGTGCAGATCGACAAAACCGCGCCGGCGCTGCAGGAAATGTCACGGGAAATCAGCGAGTACGCGACGGGAACGAAGCCGGCGACACAGGCCGAAGTGGACAAGGTCAAGGCAGACCAGATCAACGGCCTGCCGGGATCTTACGAAACGGCGCGCGCGGTGATGGGCGCCATCGGCGGGATCGTGAACTACGACCGTCCGGATGACTACGTGATGCGCAACGCCCGGCAGATCAAGGCGCTGACCACCAACGATGTCAATGCCGCGATCAAGGCTATCAACCCAAAGGCCCTGACATGGGTCGTGGTGGGTGACTTGTCGAAGATCGAGCAGCCGATCCGTGATTTGAAGCTGGGCAAGATCACCGTGATTGATGCCGACGGCAAGCCGGTCGCCGGTCGCTGATTGCGCTGCTGCTGAAACAGCCGGGGCCAGCCAATGGCCCCGATAATTCGCGTTGCAGATAAATATTGCGAGACTTCATGAGTCTTGGGCATGGCTTCAGGCCCATGCCGCAGATTGGGACGGGGGTTAGTATCTCCAGTCTTTAGTCGTCCGATCTGGAGTCATGCATGCCTGTGTTCCGTCCCGCCGTCCTTGCCCTTGCCCTGACCACCGCGCTGGCTGGCGCTGTTGTCGCGCCCGCGGCGATCGCCGCCAATGCCCCGGTCGTGGATATTGCCTATGACACCTTCACCCTGCCCAACGGGCTGCGCGTGATTGTGCATACCGACCGCAAGGCACCCATTGTCGCGGTCAACATCTGGTACCACGTTGGTAGCAAGGACGAGCCCAGCGGACGCAGCGGCTTCGCCCATCTGTTTGAGCACCTGATGTTCAACGGGTCGGAAAACAACCCAGGCGAGTACTTCGCACCGTTCAAACAAGTCGGCGTCACCGGCCAGAATGGCACCACCAATTCCGACCGCACCAATTATTTCGAAAACGTGCCGACCACTGCGTTGGACATGGCGCTGTGGATGGAATCCGACCGAATGGGTCATCTGTTGGGCGCGATCGACCAGCCAACCCTGGATGAGCAGCGTGGCGTGGTCCAGAACGAGAAGCGGCAGGGCCAGAACCAGCCCTACGGCCAAGTCTGGGACGCACTGGGCAAGGCGATGTACCCGGTCGGCCATCCGTACCACCACAGCACCATTGGCTCGATGAACGACCTCAACGCGGCCAAGCTTGAGGACGTCAAAAACTGGTTCCGCACCTGGTACGGCCCGAACAACGCGGTGCTGGTGCTGGCCGGCGACATCGACTTGGCGACCGCCAAGGCCAAGGCCACGCAATATTTCGGCGACATCAAGGCCAGCCCGACCATGGCCCAGCCGAAGGTCGACGTGGCCGCGCATACAACCGACACCCGCGGAGAAATGATCGATGCGGTGCCGCAGTCACGCATCTACCGGATGTGGAACGTGGCCGAGTTCGGCCAGGCTGACCTTGACCGCCTGCAGGTGTTTGCGCGGGTGCTGGGTGGCGGCAAGTCCTCGCGCCTGGACAAGCGCCTGGTTCATCAGGACAAGCTGGTCGACAGCGTTGGCAGTGGTGCCTATGGCTCGCAACTGGGCTCCAACTTCATGATTACTGCCGACATTAAACAGGGCGTGGATGTCGCCAAGGTCGAAGCGATCATCGATGAAGAGCTGAAGAAGCTGCTCAAGGATGGTCCGACCCAGGACGAAGTCGACCGCGCGCGCACGGTCATCAAGGCTGGCTGGATTCGTGGCGTGGAGCGCATTGGCGGCTTCGGCGGCAAAGCCGATGCCTTGGCCGAATGCGCCACCTATACCGGCAATCCCGGATGCTTCCGCGAGAGCTTGAAGACTCTGGAAGATGTAAGCGTCGCCAACCTGCGTGATACCGGAAACACTTGGCTGGGCGCGGGCAAGGGTAGCCACACACTGGTGGTGAACCCGGGCAAGCGCGTTGAAGTTGCCGAAGATCCTGCTGGCACACCGGCCCCGTTCAAGCTGCCGGCGGTGGATTCCAAGTACAAGACGGTTGCCAGCAAGGTGAACCGCAAGAAGGGCGTGCCGGTTACGACCAGCTTCCCGGACCTCAAATTCCCAAGCCTGCAGCGCGCGGCCCTGGCCAATGGCACCCAGGTGATCCTGGCCGAACGACACGACATCCCGGTCGTGCAGATGAGCTATCAGTTCAAGGGCGGCTACGCGGCTGATCCTGCCGGCAAATCGGGCATTGCCAGTTTCAGCAGCTCGTTGCTGGATGAGGGCGCAGGGAACCTGGATGCGCTTGCATTCGCTGACCGCGTGGAAACGCTCGGCGCCAACCTTGGCGCGGGTGCCTCGCTCGACAACAACAGCGCCTACTTGTCCTCGCTGCGCGAAAACCTTGATCCGTCGGTGGCGCTGTTCGCCGACATGCTGCGCAAGCCGCGCTTCGAGCAAAAGGACATCGACCGGGTAAAGGGTCAGTGGATTGCCGGCATCAAGCAGGAAAAGGCGCAGCCCAACGGCATGGCGTCGCGCGTATTGCCAGGCCTCATGTACCCCGCTGGCCATCCGTACGCCGCCCCGCAGAGCGGCACAGGTACCGAGTCCTCCATCGCCAAGTTGACCCGCAAGGAGCTGGTCGCGTTCCAGAATCAGGCGATCCAGCCGCAGGGCGCCACCTTGGTTGTTGTAGGTGACACCACGCTTGCGGACATCGTGCCGGTGTTGAACAAGTACTTCGGCGACTGGAAGGCGACGGGTGCGGCCGCGACCGAGACCACGATTCCTGAAGTGGCCGGCAAGACCAGTCCGCGCGTGTTCCTGATCGACCAGCCGGGTGCGGTGCAGGCGAATATTTTTGCCGCCAAGCTCGTCCCGTCCAGCAAGGATCCCAGTGCCACGGTCTTCGATATGGCGAACATGGTGATTGGTGGCGACTTCACCGCGCGGCTGAACATGAACCTGCGTGAGGACAAGCACTGGTCTTACGGTGCTCGTAGCGGTGCTGGTGGAGCGGTGGGCCAGCGCGTCTGGCGGGTCAGCGCGCCGGTGCAGATCGACAAGACCGGCGAGTCCATTACCGAGATCAAGCGCGAGCTGAATGCGTACACCAGCGGTAAACAAGGTGCGACGGCGGATGAGCTGCAGCGGATGCAGAAAATCCTGAACCTGAGCTTGCCGGGTGCGTACGAAACAGCCGCCTCGGTGATGGGCACCATTGCCAGTAATGTGCTCTATGAGCGCCCGGACGATTACGTGTTCCAGCGCAAGGCGGAGATCGAAGGCATGACCACGGCGCAGGTTGATGCTGCGGCCAAGACCATCGACCCAAAGGCGCTGACCTGGGTGATCGTGGGCGATCTGGCCAAGATCGAACAGCCAATCCGCGCGCTCGACCTGGGTCCGGTGCAGGTGATCGATGCCGACGGTAACGTCAAGAAGTAAGTCGCGGCTTGCGGCACGTGCCTGATATCCGGGTCATGCCGTCATGTGAGCCCAGATGATGTAAGCCATTAAGACGCACCGGGCGACAATCCGGTGCGTTTTCTTTTCTTTCCACTGTGGGGGTTCCAATGCGCCTGTTGCCTGTTTTCGCTGTTGCCGTGCTCATGGTCGGGCTGCCGGGTTGCACTTTCGTGCACATGGCGCCGGGCGCCAGCAAGGTCAAAGTCATAGCCACGGCACCGACTGGCTGCGAAAAGCGTGGTGAGGTCGAGGTGTCGGTCAAGGATCGGCTGGGCCCGTACGAGCGCAGTGAAGCGCAGGTCCGCGACGAGCTGGAGACGTTGGCCCGCAACGAAGCCCCAAGCCTGTCTGCTGACAGCATCAGCCCGCTGACCCCCTCCAGGAATGGCGAGCAGCGCTGGGCGATGTGGCGTTGCGGCCGCTGAGTCCAGCTGACAAAGCTTGACAGGCCGCACGAGCGCCATCAGGCGTAAGCAGTTATTCTGTCGAGTTCCTGCGCCTGGATTGCCCGCCTCATGCTGTTCCAACATGTCGCCATTGCCGGTTTGGCTCACGTTGACGCTCCGCGTCGACTGACCTCGGTCGAGATCAACGCCCGCCTGAAACCCACTTTGGACCGCCTTGGTATCCGTGCCGACGTCCTCGGGGACATTGCCGGCATCCACGCCCGGCACTTGTGGGACGAAGGCGTGCAGGCGTCCGACGCCGCCACCCTGGCCGGCGTCAAGGCGCTGGCCGATGCTGGCATCGACCCGGCACGGGTTGGCCTGCTCATCTCGACATCGGTCAGCCGCGATTTCCTTGAACCGTCCACCGCCAGCATTGTTTCCGGCAATTTGCAGATGCCGGACACCTGCCAGAACTTCGATGTCGCCAACGCTTGCTTGGCTTTCATCAACGGGATGGACATTGCGGCGCGCATGATCGAGCGCGGTGAAATCGAGTACGCCTTGATCGTGGATGGCGAAACTGCCGACCTGGCCTACGAAATGACTTTGGCCCGCATGCTGAACGACGACATCACCGAAGAGCAGTTCCGCAGCGAGATGGCTACGCTGACCTTGGGTTCCGGCGCCGCCGGCATGGTCATGGCGCGCGCCGAGCTGGCCCCGGGCGCACCGCGCTATCGCGGCGGCGTGACACGTGCCGCCACCCAGTGGAGCCACCTGTGCCGTGGCAACCTGGACCGCATGGTCACCGACACCCGCATGTTGCTGATTGAAGGCGTCAAGCTGGCCGAGAAGACCTTCGCTGCCGCCAAGCTGGCACTGGGTTGGGCGGTGGAGGAAATGGATGAGTTCGTCATCCATCAAGTCAGCCAGGTGCATACGGCTGCATTCGCCAAGGCAATCGGCATCGATCCACGCAAAATCCTGACCATCTTCGGCGAATACGGCAACATCGGGCCGGCATCGGTGCCTATCGTGCTGTCGAAATTGCGCGAAATGGGCCGCTTGAAGAAAGGCGACCGGGTCGCCCTGCTGGGGATTGGTTCCGGCCTGAACTGCTCGATGGCGGAAGTGGTCTGGTAACTGATTGCGCGTGATGGATGTGGCGCGTTTCCCTGATTACCCCTTCACCCCGCAGCGCTTCGACGTGCGCCCGGGCATCGCGATGTCGTACCTGGACGAGGGCCCGCGTGATGGCGATGTCATCGTCATGCTGCACGGCAATCCATCGTGGAGCTTCTATTGGCGGCATCTGGTCACGGGGTTGGAGGATCGCTACCGGTGCATCGTTCCGGATCACATTGGCATGGGCCTGTCTGACAAGCCTGATGACGCGCCGAGTGCGTCGCCTACCTATGACTACACCTTGCAATCGCGGATCGATGATCTCGATGCGCTGCTCGCCCATCTGGGCATCACCGGCCCGATAACACTGGCGGTGCACGACTGGGGCGGCATGGTTGGCTTTGGTTGGGCGTTGCGTGATCCCGCGCGTGTGCGCCGGTTGGTCATCACCAACACGTCGAGCTTCCCGCTGCCCGCAGCAAAGCGCTTGCCGAAACGCATCGCGATGGGCCGTCATTCGCGTCTGGGTGGCTGGCTGATCCGCCGCTTCAACTTGTTCGCACGTGGCGCGGCGTGGATGGGCACCACGCGCTCTTTGACGCGCGATGTGCGTGCCGCTTATGCAGGCGTTTACGACGGCTGGGAGCAGGCGATCAGCACGCTGCGTTTCATGCAGGACATTCCGCTGGATGAAGGTGATCGCGCTTGGCCGCTGGTCGATGCTGCAGCACGGCGATTGCCGAGTTATGCAGGCCGCCCCGCGTTCATCGGCTGGGGTCTGCGCGATTTCGTGTTCGACCGGCATTTCCTCGAAGGTTTCCGCAATGCATTGCCAAACGCCGAGGTGCATGCATTCCCTGATGCCAATCATTACGTGCTGGAAGACAAGCACGAAGAACTGGTGCCGATGATTCGGGCGTTCTTGGACGCCAATCCTCTGGACACCAATCCACTTGTGGGAAACGTCTGATGGACATCGATGCACTCGACCGGAACTTGCGCGAGTCCGTGCAGGATTTCAGGCTGGACGCAGACGAGAAAGTCGAACTGCGCGCGCTGGGGCAGCAACTGGATGCCGGACGCGTGCGCTTCCTGCGCAACCGAGCCTTCGACATCGTGCGCGAAGCGATCCTGCAACGACCGACCGATTCGCTGGCGGCAATGCAGTGGCTTGAGCAGGTGATCAAGACCTTGGACGCCGCAAGTGACGCTGCGCCGGTAGTGTCCAGTGCCTATTTCTCGCCGGGCGACAGTTGCCTGCGCCGTCTTGGTGAACTGATGCGCAGCTGCCGCAGCAGTCTGGACATCTGCGTGTTCACCATTGCCGATGATCGCCTTACCGATGCGATCCTGCACTGCCATGCGCGTGGAGTCCAAGTGCGCGTAGTGAGCGACAACGACAAGCAACATGACTCTGGCAGCGACATCGCCCGCCTGCGCGACCATGGTGTGAAGGTGCGGCTAGACGACACTGCGGCTCACATGCATCACAAGTTCGCGCTGTTTGACGGAAGCTTGTTGGCCAATGGCAGCTTCAACTGGACCCGCAGTGCAACCCGCGACAACGACGAGAACCTGGTGGTCTCCGACGACGTCAACCTTGTGCGCGTGTTCGGTCTGCAGTTCGAGAAGCTCTGGCAGCAGTTCGGCTGACCCTGATCAGGCGGCGTGCGGTGGGTCGAATTCTGTTTGGCCCGCATCGAGCCAAGCCTCTGGCGTCAACACCGGCAAGTCATGCGTAATTCGTGCGCGGTCGCACTGGTCACTGGCCTCGCCGTATTCCCAGGATGCAGCTACTTCGCGGCACGCGCTTGGCCGCAGCGGATGGATGCTGCAGCGCGAATGCTGGCCGATCTCGGCATCCAGCGCGATGCAGCGCGGATTGGCTTGCGAAGTGCCACGCATCACACGCTCATGCCTGCGCAGTGGATCGGTCAAAGCCAGTGGTACAAGGCCTCCCAGTGCCGGCTCCGCCTCTGACCAGTGCAGCCCGACGCGATATGTCGCGCAGCAGGCACCGCAACTGAGGCATGGGTGAGTCATGCGCTGCGCAGCCGGATCCGTTTGGGTTGCTGGCGTGCTGACGCCGGAACCGCAGTGTGGCGGTTCTGGTGATGGACGCAAGTCGCATCGGTCAGGCGACAATGACTGCATGACCGACACCACCAACATCGCCGCAGCGCTTCCGAGATTGGCCCGCGAGCGTCCGGAACAGATCGCCATGCGGTGCCCGGGTCCGAACGGTCGATACGAGATCGAGCTGACCTATGCCCAGCTCGATGCGCGCAGCGATGCGATCGCCGCTGGGCTGGCCACGCGCGGCATCGTTCGCGGCACCCGCACCGTGGTGATGGTGAGGCCTACGCCGGAATTTTTCCTGCTGATGTTCGCGCTGTTCAAGGCCGGTGCCGTGCCCGTGTTGGTCGATCCCGGCATCGATAAGCACGCCCTCAAGCAATGTCTGGACGAAGCCGCGCCAGAGGCATTCATCGGTATCCCACTGGCCATGCTCGGTAAGGCGATACTGGGCTGGGCGAAGTCAGCGCAAACGCGAATCACCACCGGCGCGCGCGCATGGTTGGCGGACGCCACTTTGGCCGACATCGAGCGCGATGGTCACGATGCCGGCGCGCAACTCGCGAGTACCCAGCCGGACGATGTCGCCGCGATTCTGTTCACCAGCGGCAGCACGGGTGTGCCGAAGGGCGTGGTGTACCGGCATCGACATTTCGTCGCCCAGATTGCGATGTTGGGCGATGCGTTCGGCATCCAGCCCGGTGGCATCGACCTGCCGACGTTTCCGCCATTCGCCTTGTTCGATCCCGCGCTAGGTCTGACCTCGATCATCCCCGATATGGATCCGACCCGGCCAGCAAAAGCCGATCCGCGCAAGCTGCACGCGGCGATCACCCGCTTCGGCGTGAACCAGCTGTTCGGTTCACCGGCATTGATGCGTGTGCTGGCCGAACATGGCGAGGCATTGCCGACCCTGCGGCGGGTGACCAGCGCGGGCGCGCCAGTGCCTGCAAACGTGGTCGCACGGATGCTTGAACTGCTGCCCGTCAACGCGCAATTCTGGACGCCGTATGGCGCAACCGAATGCCTGCCCGTCGCCGTGATCGAAGGCCGCGAGCTGCTGTCACTCCGCACGCGCACCGAACACGGCGCTGGCACCTGCGTCGGCCGGCCGGTGGCGGGCAACGATGTGCGCATCATCCGTATTGATGATGGGGCGATTGAGCAATGGGACAGTGCGCTGCAAGTCAATGTTGCACACGTCGGCGAAATTACCGTTGCCGGGCCCAGCGCCACTGATTCGTATTTCAATCGCGATGCTGCTACCAAGCTTGCGAAGATCCGCGAGTCGATGCCTGACGGCAGCGAACGCATCGTGCATCGCATGGGCGACCTGGGCTATTTCGATAGCGATGGCCGATTGTGGTTCTGCGGGCGCAAGACGCAGCGTGTGGTAGTGGATGGCATCACCACGTTGTGCACTGAGCAAGTCGAGCCGGTGTTCAATACGCACCCTGCAATTGCCCGCAGCGCCTTGGTCGGGATCGGTCCGAAAGGCGCGCAAGAGGCGGTGCTGTGCTACGAACTCAAGCCGGGCATCGGGCGCGTGCGCCGCGAACGGCATGATGAGCTCCTGGCCGTCGGCAACCTATTTCCACACACCACGCGCATCAATACGTTCCTGCATTACCCGAAATCATTCCCGGTCGATATCCGCCATAACGCGAAGATCAGCCGCGAGGTGATTGCGGCATGGGCGGCCAAGCAGTTGAAGGAGGGCGCATGAGAATCCTGGTGACCGGCGGGGGGGGGTTCCTGGGCCAGGCGCTCTGCCGCGGCCTCGTTGAACGCGGCCATCACGTCACCAGTTTCAACCGAGGCCATTACCCGGAGCTCGATGCGTTGGGCGTGCGCCAGATTGCCGGCGACCTGGCCAACCGCGATGCCGTGCTTGCGGCGTTTAGAGGTTCGGAGGCGGTCTTCCACAACGCGGCCAAGGCCGGAGCCTGGGGCAGCTACGAAAGTTACTACAGCGCCAATGTGATCGGCACCGCAAACGTACTTGCAGCGTGCCGCACGCACGGCATCGACAAACTGGTCTACACCTCCACGCCTAGCGTCACCCATCGTGCAACGCATCCTGTCGCAGGCGGCACCGCCGACAACGTGCCCTATGGCGAAGGCTTCAAGGCGCCATACGCGACAACCAAGATGATTGCCGAAAAGGCCGTGCTCGCCGCCAACGATGTGACGTTGGCCACAGTCGCACTGCGTCCAAGGTTGATCTGGGGGCCGGGCGACAACAACATTCTGCCGCGCTTGGTCGAGCGCGCGAATGCAGGCCGTCTCCGTTTGGTCGGCGATGGCAACAACAAAGTCGACAGCACCTATATCGACAATGCCGCGCAGGCGCATTTGGATGCATTCGAGCATCTCGCGCCGGGGGCAGCTTGCGCCGGGCGCGCTTACTTCATCAGCAATGGGGAGCCGCAGCCGATGCGCGAACTGGTCAATGGACTGTTGCAAGCCGCCGGTGCGCCGTTGGTCAAGAAGACAATCCCGTTCGGCGTGGCCTACGCGGTCGGTGTGATTTGCGAAGGGCTCTGGCATGCGTTGCCGCTGAAGGGCGAGCCGCCGATGACGCGCTTCCTCGCAGAGCAACTCACGACCACGCATTGGTATTCGATGGAGCCGGCGCGGCGCGACTTCGGTTATGTGCCCAAGGTCAATACGTCGGAGGGGTTGGCGCGCCTGCGGGCGGCGCTGACCGCCTGAACTGAATCATCACCCCGTCGCGATGTGATGGCGGGCCGAGACCCGCCCTACAATGCGGGCATGAGTCCATCACCTTTCAATTGGAAGGAGCCCGCCGGCCAGGCGCTTGAAGCCGCATTGAATCGCGCGCTCGCGTTGGACGCGGATACGCGTGCTGCATTGCTACCCCTGGATGGCCAGCGCGTCGCGTTGCAGTTGAGCGCGCCGCCGCTGTCACTGGAAATCCGGGTTGATGGCGATGCATTGCGCGTGGGTCCGGTGGATACCGCGAAGGAGCCTGACCTCGGCGTGCGCACTTCATTGTCCGGCTTGCTTGGCCAGTTGCCGATGTTTCGCCGCGATGACGCGCCACCCGTCGGCAAGCTGCGCATTGAAGGCGATGCCGAACTTGCGCGGCGCCTGCAACAGCTGGCGCAGGGGTTCGATCCGGACTGGCAGCTGCCATTCACGAAAGTGTTCGGCGAGGTGGTCGGCGTGCAGATCGCAAAGGCTATTGCGGGCGGAATGAAACATGCGCAGGTAGCCGGGCGCAATTTCGCCGAGACAGCTGCCGAATACGTGACCGAAGAAAGCCGAGACGTGGTCGCGCGCGCCGAACTTGATGCGTTCCATGACGATGTCGACGCCTTGCGTGACGATGTAGAGCGGATCGCCGCGAAAATCGCACGTGTGCAACGTGGCATGGCTGGTCAAGGCAGCGGAGCTGCCCAGTGAAGTCGGTGCTTCGCGCCTGGCGCATCGGTCGCGTGTTGCTGCGTTACCGGTTGGACAACTTGCTGGATGACACCCCGGCCGGACGCTGGCTCAAACTGGCGCGGCCCTTCGTGCCTCGCGCCTCGAAAGAGGTTGCATCGCTGTCTCGTGGCGCACGACTGCGCATGGCGCTGCAGGAACTGGGGCCGATCTTCGTCAAGTTTGGCCAGATCCTGTCGACGCGCCGCGACCTGATTCCGCCGGACGTAGCGGTGGAGCTGACCCTCCTGCAGGATCGCGTCGCGCCGTTCGATGGCTTGCAAGCGCGCGAGATGATCGAGATTGCACTGGAGCGCAGCATCGAAGATGCCTACGCCAGTTTCGACACCACGCCGCTGGCTTCGGCCTCGATCGCGCAGGTACATGCAGCCACGATGCATCCCGGCGATGGCAGCGGCCCACGTGATGTCGTGGTCAAGGTGTTGCGGCCCGGCATCCGCCGTCAGATTGCCGCGGACATCGCTCTGCTGAACAGCATAGCCAGCATTGTCGAGCGCACGCACCCGGCTGCTGCCAAGATCCGCCCACGTGAAATTGTTGCCGAGATCGAAGCGACCCTGTCTGGTGAACTCGACCTGCAGCGCGAGGCCGGCAATGCCTCGCTTTTGCGACGTAACTGGCTAGGCTCGCCGGATCTCTACGTGCCGGAAGTGGTGTGGACCCATACCGCCGAACGCGCGATGACGATGGAGCGGGTTTATGGCATTCCGAGCGATGACGTCGTTGCGCTGGATGCTGCCGGCATCGACCGCAAGGCGCTTGCCGCCAAGGGTGTACGCCTGTTTTACCAACAGGTGTTCCGTGACAATTTCTTCCACGCCGATGCGCATGCCGGCAACATCTGGGTGGATGCCACGCGCAAGGAAAACCCGCGCTTCATCGCGCTGGATTTCGGGATCATGGGCCAACTGTCCAGCGAGGATCAGTATTACCTCGCCGAGAACTTCATGGCGATCTTCAATCGTGACTACCGCCGCATCGCGGAGTTGCATGTGCAGGCTGGCTGGATGCCGGCGACGATTCGCATCGACGAGCTGGAAGCCGCCACCCGCGCGGTATGCGAGCCGTACTTCACCCGCCCGTTGTCGGAGATATCACTAGCCGAAGTGCTGGTGAAACTCTTCCGCACGGCGCAGCGTTATGAGCTGACCCTGCAGCCGCAATTGATCTTGTTGCAGAAGACCCTGCTCAACATCGAAGGCGTCGGCCGCCAGCTGGATCCGAAGATCGACATCTGGGCGGTCGCCAAGCCAGTGCTGGAACAGATCCTGGCTGACCGCTACAGCCCGCAGCGGCTGGCCAGTGAGTTCCGGAAACGCCTGCCGGAAATGATCACGCGTGCGCCGGAAGTGCCGCGCCTGCTGCATGCCTGGTTGCAGCAACAGGTTGAAGGCAAGCATGAACTACGCATGCGCTCGCATGACCTGGCTGAACTCGCCCGCGTCGCCGGTGACGGCCAGAAGCGCATGGTCGCGGCGATCCTGGGCACTGGCCTGCTGGTTGTTGCGGCGGTGCTGTTCGGTCTCGAAGCAGGTGGTCCGCTCATCTGGTCGGTGCCCGCAGCAGCATGGATCGCCGGGCTCGGCGGCCTGTGGGCACTGCTTGCGGCGTGGCCGCGACGCTAAGCCACACGTACGCGTCGTTGGGTCTAGGGCCGTAACTTTTTCACCAACGGTTTGACGGTCAGGCCCTGCACCAGGATCGAGAACACCACCACGGCATACGTCAGGGCCAGGATCAGGTCGCGATATGGGCCAGCCGGTAGCGACAGTGCAAGCGCCACCGAGATGCCGCCACGCAAGCCGCTCCAGGTCAGGATCATCCAGGCGTCGTCGGGGAGGCCAAACCAGCGCTTGAAGGTTGCCATGGGCAAGCCGACGGTCAGCAGCCGCGACAGCAGGGTCAGCGCGACCACGGCGACGGCCGCCAGCATGCCGTTGTGGGGATAGGCAATCACCACGATTTCCAGCCCCAACAGCACGAACAACACCGCGTTGAGAATCTCGTCCAGCAGTTCCCAGAACAGATCGACGTGGCGGCGGGTGATGTCGGACATCGCCAGGTTGCGACCGTGGTTGCCGATGATCACGCCGGCCACCACCATGGCCAGTGGGCCGGACACATGCAGCCGACTTGCCAGCTCGTAGCCGCCAAGCACCGCCGCCAGTGTCAGCAGCACTTCAACCTGGTAATTGTTGATGCTGCGCAACAGCGTGAACAGCAGGCCGCCCAGCACCGCGCCAAGCACGATGCCACCGCCAGCTTCATGCACCAAGGTCATCGCCCCTTCGGCGAACGATGGCGTCTTCCCGCTCACCGCGATGCCCAGCAGCAGCGAGAACAGCACCACGCCGACACCGTCGTTGAACAGCGATTCGCCGGCAACCACCATGCCGGTTTCTTCGTTGATGCCGGCCGACTTCAGGATTCCCATCACCGCGACCGGGTCGGTCGGTGAGATCAACGCGCCGAACGCCAGGCAATACGCCAGCGGCATCGCAAGGCCCAGCAACGGCAGCAGCAGATGCAGGCCGAAGCCAACAATCAGGGTGGACAGCGTGGTGCCGGCCACTGCCAGGACGCCGATTTGCCAGCGGAACCGGCGCAAGCGACTGAGGTCCACGTGCAGCGCGCCGGCGAACAGCAACATCGACAACATGCCCTGCATCAACACTTCGGAGAAATCAATCGAGCGCAGCAGACTGGTCTCATAGTCGCGCAGCGAACCAAAGCCGATCCGGTCCAAGCCGATCAATGCCAGCGAAAGCAGCATTGCCACTGCCATGACACCAATCGTCGTGGGCAGGCCCACGAAGCGCGCGTTGACGTAAGCCAGTAATGCGGTGATGACCAGGCAGGCCACTGCAATTTCAAACATGTGTCGTTACCCTGCTGCGCGCGTCGAGGCCAGCATGCGCGTTGCGCTGCAAGGCAAGCCATCAGGACGCTGAAGTGGCCATTCTAGGCGTGCTCTTGGTCAGGCACGCTCACAGGGCCAGGCTCGGTTGGCGCCTGGGCTTGCCAGTGGGAATACTTGCTATAGAGGGCGGTCAGTGCGGGCTCGACGCGGGCGCAATCTTGCTGGCACCTGCGAAGTCGCCAGCCGTGAACACCGACAATGCATCGGGCTTCAGATATTTTCGGATCGCGGCATTCACCTCGGCCACGGTTAACTTCTTCAGCCGCGCATCGAACTCTGCGCGGCGCAGCATTGAGCGACCTAAAAAATTGTCTCCATTGAGCATGCCAGCGATGGTGGCATCGCTGGCCCGTGCCTGTTCGCGCTGGGTCAGTATTCCGTCTACCGCATCCTTCAGTTCTGTTTCGGTGATGCCGTCCTTGACGAAGCGCGCGAGTTCCTCGCGGACTGCGGTCTCTAGCTTGTCGATGTTTTGTGGTGCGGCAATGGCCTGGATGCTGAAGCTGCCGGCATCGTCATTACCATCGCGGCTGATATCGGCGGAAATTCCGCTGCCGATGCTGTAGCTCAGCCCGTCCTTTTGCCGCACGCGGTCGCCCAGACGTGAGGTCAGCCCATCGCTGCCAAAGATGTTGTTGGCGATCATGATCGCCGCGTAATCCAATGCGTCTGTATTGAGCGGAAGGTTGTGCCGGGCCATGAACACCGCACTGGATTTGTCCGGTGTTTCCAGTCGCTGCGCACGTGCGGGGACATCGGTGAAGTGGGTGTGGATCGGCGCGTAGGCCACCGCCGGCTTCCAGTTGGCGAACAGTTTTTCCAGCAGTGGCTTGACCTGCTCCGGGTCGAAGTCGCCGACGATCGCAATCTGCCCCGCGCTGGTGCCGTAGTTGTCGTGGTGGAACGCGCGTACCGCTTTCAATGTCATCGACTTGATGTCGGCCAGCGCCTGGTCGAAGTCGCGGTGGTGCCACGGATGATCGGCTGGCCATGGATCGAACACCTTGCCCATGGCCATGCCAGCGACGCTACCCGGTTCCCTGCGCGACGCTTCCATTGCAGTGATTTCCTGCATCCGCAATTGCTCGAACTGGCTCTCGGGAAATTTGGGATTGCGCAGGATGTCGGCGGCAACGGTCAGGGCTTCGACGAGTTCGCCGCGGCGGGTCTGCAGGAAGATTCTTGCGCCTTGCGAGCTACCGCTGACGCTGGCGCTGGTCTTCAACGCATCGAAATGCTGGTCGATCTGCGTACGGTTCATGGATTTGCTGCCGCGCATCATCATGGCCCCGGCCATACCCGCCGCACCGGGTTGCAAGCGACGCATCAATGCCTCATCGCCGAAGTCGAAATTCGCACTCAGGATGACGGTGCCCCCGCGATTTTTTTTCGGCAGCATCGACACCATCAGGCCTTCACCAATCCTGAAAGTCTGCGTGCGCGCGGCGATGTTGGCTGGCGTGGGATCGAAGGTTTCGCCTGCAGCAACGGCAGTACGGCCCTTGTAGCCATTTACCAACGTCGAGACTGCTGGCGCTTCTGTGATCGTTGCACGTAGTGCATGGTCGGTCGGCACGAAACGGCCCAACGTGCGGTTGCTTGGCAGCAAGTAGGTCTTGGCGACACGGTTGACGTCATCCACGTTGACCTTGTCCAGCGCATCGCGCAGTAAAAACCACAAACGCCAGTCGCCTGCGGCCACGTATTCCGACAACGCCATGCTCATCGCATTGACGTTGTTGAATGCCAGCTCATAGCCGTTTGCGAAACGCTGCTTCGCCTCATCGACCTCTAGCGTTTTGATCGGGGTGGCAGAAATAGCCTCGGCCTGCTTGATCAGTACGGCTTCGGCTTTGTCCGCATCGCCTTCCTTGGGCACGGACACATAGAAATTCATGGTGCCAGGATCGCGCATCGCCCCTGCGCCGGCCCCCGCTGCAGCCGCCAGCTTGGATTCCACCAGCGCCTTTTGCAGGCGTCCCCCCGGGACATCACTGAGGATGTTGCCCAACACCATCAGTGCGGGCATGTCGGGATGGGTGGCGGCCGGAATATGATACGCCAGGCTAGTGAGGCGTATGTCGCCGCTGCGGCGCACCGTGACCTCACGCTCGCCATCTTGCGCAGGTTCAACGGTGTAAGCAGTCGGCAATGTGCGTGTCGGTTTTTTCACCACACCGAACTTCGCATTGATGGCGGCCAATACCTTGTCTGGGTCGATGCGGCCGGCGACGATTAATGCCGCATTGTCCGGCTGGTACCAGGTCCGGTAGAACGCCTGCAATTTTTCGATCGGTACGTTCTCGACGTCGCTACGCGCACCGATCGTGGTGTTTCCATAGTTGTGCCAGAGGTAGGCCGTCGAACGCATGCGCTCGTTGAGCACGCTACCGGGGTTGTTTTCATTGCGCTCCATTTCATTGCGCACCACGGTCATCTCGCTGTCGAGGTCCTTCTTGGCGATGTTGGAACCAACCATGCGGTCGGCTTCCAGTTCCAGAACCCAATCGAGTGTGGCGTCGTTGGCGGGGAAGCTGCTGAAATAGTTGGTGCGGTCCAGGGATGTGCTGGCATTGAAGCCGATGCCGCGCTTTTTCATCTCAGCGGGAATATCGATATGGGTTGGCGTGCCTTTGAATAGCATGTGTTCCAGCAGGTGGGCCATCCCGGTCTCGCCATAGTTCTCGCTTACCGACCCGACCAGGTAGGTCAGGTTGACGGTCACCGTGGGCTTGCTGGCATCAGGGAACAGCAGCACCTGCAGCCCATTTTGCAGTCGGTATTCGCAGATGCCTTCAACGCAGGCGCCCGCGCTCACCCCTTTGGGTGGCGCCGTGATGCCGTCGGCAGCAGCCAAGCCATGCAAGCCGATGAGCCCCAATGCGCAGGCCAAGGCGAGATCACGAAAACGGAGAGCATGCATGCGCGGGCCGGCCTTTCGGTGAGAATGGCCCACATTCTAGCTACCGGAAGTCCGCAACCAATGTCCCAGGAATCACCGCTGCCGGTGTTGTATCGCGACGAGTGGCTGGCCGTGGTCGACAAGCCGGCGGGCCTGATGGTCCACGACAGCGCGCTGGCACGCGGCGAGACCGATTTCGCGGCTGATCGTCTGCGTGAGCAATTCGAAAAACCGATCTTCCTGATCCACCGGCTGGACCGTGCAACATCCGGATGCCTGTTGCTGGCATTCGATCGCGACACTGCCTCCACGTTGGGCAAGGCGGTGATGGCCGGCGGTATCGAGAAAGATTATCTGGCTGTCTGCCGCGGCTGGCCTGCCGAACAACAATTCACCGTCAATCATCCATTGGATGGCGGACCCGGCAAGCCGTTGAAGAAGCCGGCGCAGACGGCATTCGAAGTGCTTAGGACCTGCGAGCTTGCGACACCATCGGCGGGCTTCGAGACCTCACGATATGCGCTGTTGCGTGCCAGCCCGATCTCTGGCCGCTTCCGCCAGATCCGCCGCCACCTCAAGCACTTGTCTCATCATCTGATTGGCGATACCAGCCATGGCGATGGCCGCCACAACCGGCAGTTCCGGATGCTCGGTATCCACCGCATGTTGTTGCACGCGCAACGCCTTGGCTTCGCGCATCCGCAATCGGGCACTGCGATGAGCGTCGAGGCGCCGGTAGGGGACGTGGAATTCAGCAAGGCGCTGGCGTTGTTCGACAAATCAATGGTTAGCTGAGACCCGCCTATACAATCACTGCATGAAAGCCGGGCGCCTTGACATAAATGATGATGAACTGATCGAGCGCTTCGTGCGTGCGTCGGGGCCGGGTGGGCAGAACGTCAACAAGGTTGCCACTGCGGTCGAGTTGCGTTTCGATGTTGCCGCGTCGCCATCATTGCCGGAAGACGTGCGCGCGCGCCTGTTGGCAAGGCGCGACCGGCGCATGACGCTGGATGGGGTGTTCGTGATCAATGCCCAGCGTTTCCGTACCCAGGAACGTAACCGCGACGATGCGCGCGTGCGCCTTGCCACATTCATCGAAGCCGGCCTGCACGTGCCCAAGGCGCGCATCCCAACCAAGCCGTCGCGTGGATCCAAGGAGCGGCGGTTGGGTGAAAAACGCGGACGTGCGACGATCAAGTTGGGGCGTGGCCAGGCACGCGGGGGAAAGGATTGGGATTGAATACCGAACAGCGCAAGGACGTGGTGTTGGCATTGCCGCCAAGTGCACCGCGGATGCCACGCAACCGCTTGGTGGAATGGTTCGGCCGCACGGTGTTGCGACTGGGCGGCTGGAGCATGGCCGGAGAATTTCCCGACTTGCCGAAATTCGTGTTGATCGCGGCGCCGCATTCGTCCAACTGGGACGGGCTTTGGGGTTTCGCGGTCAAGCTGGGCATGGGCATGAAGCTGTCGATCCTGGGCAAAGACGCGTTGATCAGGGCGCCGCTGGTTGGGCGATTGGCAAGGTGGCAGGGCGTCATCGGCGTGAACCGCAACGCCGCGCATGGCGTGGTCGAACAGGCCGCCGCCGCGATTCGCAAAGCCGACCGGATGTGGTTCACGATTGCCCCCGAAGGCACGCGTAAATGGGTCGATCGCTGGAAGCCAGGCTTCTGGCACATCGCGCGGAATGCGGGGGTGCCGGTGGTACCGGCGTATTTCGACTACGCAACCAAAACCCTCGGTATCGGCCCGCCGTTTCATTTGACGAACGACATGCACGCCGACATCGCCCGCATCCAGCGTTGGTATGCACCCTTCAAGGGTCGCAACCATGACGTGGTGCAGCCGGACCATAAGTCATCGGGCCACAAGTCATTGGACCAGAAATCAAAGGACAAGCAATGATCAAGCGACGTGTATTGAGTTGTGTGGTGCGTGCGGGCTTGTTGGGGGCACTGTTGCCTCTGATGCCGGCAATCGCGTCTGACGCCACCAGCAGCAAGCCGGCGGCAACACCTTCACCGCTACTGGTTTTGCACGGTGGCGCGGGTGTTGAGCGCGGAGACCTGACTGCGGAGGAAGAGGGCGCCGTGCGCAAGGCGCTTGCAGCCGCGTTACGTGCGGGCCATGAGCAACTGGCCGCAGGCAAGCCGGCGCTGGATGCGGTGACTGCTGCGATCACCGTGATGGAGAACGCACCGCAGTTCAATGCTGGTCGTGGCGCGGTATTCACCCATGACGGTCGCAACGAGATGGACACTTCGTTGATGGATGGCGCCAGTGGAAAGGCTGGCGCGGCGGCTGGATTGCATCGGGTGAAAAATCCCATCCTGCTGGCGCGCGCGATCATGGACAAGTCCGTGCACGTGATGATGGCTGGCGATGGTGCGGAGGCCTTCGCCGAGGCACAGGGCATCGAGTTGGTCGATCCATCGTATTTCCGGGTCGAGAAGCGCTGGCAACAATTGCAGAATGCGCTCAAGAAAGAAGCGCAGGCACAGGCCAGCAACACGCCGCTTGTACTGCCAGGCAAGGCGTATTTCGGCACTGTTGGTGCGCTAGCGCTGGATGCCCAGGGCAACCTGGCTGGCGGCACTTCGACGGGAGGCATGACCAACAAGCGCTACGGCCGCATCGGTGATGCGCCGATCATTGGAGCTGGTACCTGGGCTGATAAGCATTGCGCGGTATCCGGCACCGGCTGGGGCGAGTTCTACATCCGCACTGCCGCCGCGCATGAAATCTGCGCGCGGGTACGATTAACGGGTGAGTCCTTGGCGCAGGCTGCCGAAGGCGTGATCAACGTGGAGATTCCGAAGGCCGGTGGTAACGGCGGCGCAATCGCGTTGGGTGCCGATGGGAGCGTGGCTTTCCCATTCAATACCGGTGGCATGTATCGCGGCTGGATTGGCACCGATGGCGTGCCGCACGTCGCGATTTACCAGGGTGACGCCATGGCGATGCCGGGCGAATAAATCCACAGCGCGGGTAATGGGTGGGGTGGGTTTCTTCAGCGCTTGGAGTGCCCGCTTTGCTCGTAGTCGCGGCTGGCCAGTAATTCGGGCTGGATCGGTTCGACGAAGGCACGCGCCAATGCTTGGCACCACCGCTGGTGAAAGTTGGCAAGCACTGAAAGAAGGACCGGTACAAGGGCGCAGGCCGGTCATCACGCAAGCCTGCGTTTACTTTTCCGGTATTCTTCGGAATCAGGCGAATCGGGGGGGCGGACAGTGGGCAACGGCATGGCTGCCTTCACGCAAGTAATACCCGGCGAACGGGGTATCGACGATCCGCATTCGTCGAAGCTGACCTTGGCCGAGTACGCCCTGTTCAGTCAAGTCGCCCACCCGCGCAGGGTCGAGGCTGGCGAGCGCCTGTTTCGTCGCGGCGATCTTGGCACCACGATGTATGTTGTCGCGCACGGCGCAGTTGAGCTGGACTTTGGCGATGACCTGGTCGGCAAGCGCTTGGGCGCGCGCGAATTCCTGGGCGAACTTGGCCTGCTAATCGGCGACCATGCACGCAGTGCAGATGCCATGGCCTCTGAAAATGGCGTGGTGCTGGAACTTGGCCGCGCCGAGTTCGACGCGCTCGCCCAGCGCGACCCGCAGATGCTGGCGCATTTTTTACGCCGCGCCATCATGCGCGTGGTGCACAACGAGCAAGCCCTGATCGCGCGCCTGCGCCGCCGTAACGTGGACTTGGAAACCGCGCTGGACACACTGCGCGCCACTGCGCACCGGCTCAACCAGAGCGAGGTGCTGACCCGTACCGATGAACTGACCGGCTTGTTGAATCGCCGCGGCTTCACCACGGACGTTGAAAAGCGTCGCCGCAACAGCAGTCTGGGCGGACTGGCGCTGGTGCTGATCGACTGCGACCGCTTCAAGGATGTCAACGATCAGCATGGCCATCTGGCGGGCGACCGCGTGTTGCAAAGCGTCGCCAACTTGTTGCGCGCCGTAGCCGGTCCGGACGACCTCGCCTGCCGCATCGGTGGCGATGAATTCTGTTTGCTGGTGCGCGGGCAGCATCGCGAAGAACTGGAGCGCATGGGCGACTACATGCTGGGTAGTGCACGCATGTTGCAGCGCATGCACAGCAAGCCGCCGCAAATGACCACGTTGAGTATTGGTGCATGTCTCATCACCGACAGCGGCGATTGGGAAGAGTGGTACACCAAGGCGGATACTGCCCTTTACCGGGCCAAACGGCTGGGCGGAAATCGCGTGGAATGTCAGGACTAAGCCGATGCCGGCGATGACATTGATCACTGATAAACCCCAAGTCCGCACGCTGCTGCTGACCGACCTGGTGGATTCCACCAGCTTGGTCGAGCGCATTGGCGACAGCGCTGCGGCGGAGCTGTTTCGCGCACATGACCGCATGGTGCTGGAACTGCAGCAGCGCTGGCGCGGCCGGCTGATCGATCGCAGCGATGGCCTGCTGCTGATCTTCGAGCGGCCCATCGACGGGCTTGGTTTCGCGCTTGATTACGTGCGTGGCCTTCGCGACCTCGGCCGCGAACACAACCAGACGTTGCAGGCGCGGGCCGGCTTGCACGTGGGCGAAGTGCTGGTGTGGGAAAACAGCGCGGACGCTATCCGCGTCGGTGCCAAGTCGCTGGAAGTCGAAGGCCTGGCAAAACCACTCGCTGGCCGTTTGATGGGGCTGGCAAGGCCGGGCCAGATCCTGCTGTCGGCGACTGCCGAACCACTGGCGCACCGCGCCGCACGCGAGCTGGGCGAGCGAGGCGAATTACTGGTCTGGAAGTCCTACGGACGCTGGCGCTTCAAGGGTGTGCCGGAAGGTCAGGAAGTCTACGAGGTCGGCGAGCCTGGCCTGGCCCCGTTGCGCATGCCGACGCACACGCCCAAGGCCTGGCGCGACCTGCCGTTGTGGCGGCGGCCGGCGGCGCTGGCCGCCGAAGCAATGGTGCTGGCGGCAATGATCGTCGGTGGCTGGTTCGTCACCCAACCGCAGCCGGCGATTGCCTTTGGCGAACGCGATTGGGTGGTGGTCGGTGACCTACGCAACCTGACCGGCGATGCGCGCCTGGACGATTCGCTGGAGCAGGCGTTCCGGATCAGCCTGGAACAGTCACGCTACGTGAACCTGATCAGCGACATGAAGATGCGCGAGACCATGCAGCGCATGCAGCGCAAGCCCGGCGAGCGCATCGACCGTGAAGTTGGTTCGGAGATCGCCCTGCGCGATGGCGCGCGCGCGCTGTTGCTACCGACCGTGGCCGAAGTCGGGGGTCGCCTGCGGGTCAGCACCGAAGTCATCGATCCGCGCACGCAGATCACCGTGTACGCGGTATCAGCCGATGGCAAGGGCATTGAGTCCGCGCTTGCATCGATTGATGACGTGACTGGCCAGCTTCGCGAGAAATTGGGCGAGGCCATGCAGAACGTGCAGAAGACCTCGATGGCGCTGCCGAATGTCGGCACGCCAAGTCTTGATGCATTGAAGGCATTTGCGCTTGCGCGCAACGTGGTTAATACCAGCCGAGATAAGAAGGCCGCCATCGGCCTCTATATGCGTGCGTTGGAGCTGGATCCGGACTTTGCCTTAGTGTATTCCGACATCGCCGCATTGCATGCTTCAATGGGTGAAATTGCACAAGCCAAGGTGCAATGGCGCCAGGCTTTGACTAGACCAATGCGTTTGTCGCCGCAGGAAAAAATGCGGATCGAACTGTTGCTCCATCAGAACGACGGACCAGGCGTTTACTTCCAGGAAGTCGATCAGTACTTGACGCTCTACCCGGATGATTTCGGTGTCATCGCCCGAGCGACGACAAATATGTGGCACCAGCGAAACGACTTCATCAATAGCGAAAAATTGATCCGGCGCGCATTGGTGCCAACGGCAACATCGCAGGGAAGCAATACATATAGCCTTGGTATCTATCTATTGGGACAAGAACGCTATGCGGATGCGCTGGCGGCGTTCCGTAAAGCTCGTGAGGTTGGTTACACGGGTGCAGGCGAGATTTACGCCCGCTTGTTCGATGCTCAAGGCCTGCATTCGCAGGCCGACAAAATCTATCTCCAAAGCACCGTTGGCCGCGGCGGCTGGAAGGGTGAATCCGCATTAGTGACCGCCATTGATCGCGGTCAATGGCCGAAGGCGCATGTCGCGGCGCGCGACATGCTTGCAACTGCGACGCAGGCCAAGGACGTAATTGAAATCCTGCGTGCGCACGCGGCAATTGCCAGCGTGGCTGTGCTGGCAGGTGATGCTGATGCAGTCCAGCAAGTGCGTGATTTGTTAGCGGTGGTCTCAGCCAACCGAGCAGCCGCAAACGATGTGTATGCGCCTGCGTCCGCAGACGCTGAATTGCTGGCGGGCCTCCTGGCCGCACGGCTTGATGATGCGTCGCTGGTGCGGGCGGCGTTACAGCAAGTGCGAGGCCAAGCAGCGATCAAGGATTACCCCACCGTTGGCCAGTTCCAGCAGATCGTGTTGGCCGAACAAGAGCGAATGCAAGGCAAACCGCAGGTTGCAGTGGCGCGCCTGCTGCCGGTGGTGAAGCAGGATACCGCGCTGGTTGCGGCGCACTGGGCCTTGATGCGCGCGCAGCGCGCTGCGGGCAACCTGGAGTCAGCATCGGTGCAGTCGCGTTGGTTGGCGACGCATAGAGGGCGTGTATTCGCTGAAGCCACAACCACAGAAGTGTTGCGCTTCTTCAACGCGGCGGTCTCGGTAGAGGCGAGCAAGGCGATCGGCAATCCCGCGGTTGGTGCCGTGGAGGCCGAAGTCAAAGGCAAGCCGGCGGCCGTGACTCGCTAGTGAGACGTTGCCAACGAACTCATCAAAAACAGACGGCCTGGTCACGCAAATGACCGGGCCGTCTGTTATTAGCTGATGTACTTCAGCAGTTGCGGATTAGCAGCCTTCCTGGTCCAACAGCGGACATGTCTGTGCTTGGACGCTTACCAATGTTGCTTCCAGTTTCACGCGTTGCGCCTTGATTTGTTCCGGCGACGCTAGCGTTGCACCTGGCTTGAGCTTCAGACAACCCAGCGCTTCGTTATGACCTAAAGAACGTAGCGCTCCTTCGGGTGACTGCTGGAACTTCAGACGGAAGTCGCTGTCGGTTTCGAGCTTGTCCAGCAAGGCCTTGGCGAGCTTTGGCGACAGCGCGCCGGGTGGCGTTTTTTTGCTATCTGTCACGTTGCATTCCCCTGTTTGAATGGTGCACAGACGATAACATCGGCAAGACGTATCGTTTGGAGGATGCATGCAGGTTCGACGTTGCGCGGTGGCATGGCTGGAACCACGGGAAGTGGCCAATTTCGAAATCGACGACCTGCTTGCAGGGGGCACCGGCGTAGTCAGCCGGCTGGCGTGGTTTGCACATGCGCCACACTTGCCGGAAATGATCGAGGTCGCCGCCGCGCATGTTCTATTGTTGGGTGCACTCGGTGCCGTCGATTGGATCACTCGCACGGAGCTGGATGCAAGGTTCGATGCCGATGCCGTGGACGCATTGCTGGCAGCCGGCCTGCTGATCGAAAAGCCCGAAGGGGATGATGCATTGGCCGATGACGCGTTCCGTGCAGCCGGCTGGCATCCGCCTGCTGCAGTCGCGCATATGGCCGCACGCTGGGAGGGCATCGATGGTCCGCGCGAAATGGCTGAGGCCGATGTTGATACCAATGTCGGCCTGTTGCGCCAGCACGGGGCGCCGCCATCGCATCTGCGACCGGGTGCTACAAGCGACGCCAGCATCGCGTTGCCGCGCATCGAACGCGACGACTTTGATGCACTGCTGGACACGCGTGCCACCTGCCGAAATTACGACACCGATGCACACGTGCCGCTGGCAATTTTTTCGCAGCTGATGGCGCGGGTCTTCGGTGCACGCGGGATCGGCCACCCAGCCGATGGCTTCGACGTATTCAAACGCACCAGCCCGTCGGGCGGCGCACTGCATCCGACCGAATGCTGGCTGATCGTGCAGCGGGTGGAAGGCATCGCACCCGGCCTGTATCGCTACCGCATCGACAGCCACGCTGTCGAACCAGTCATACCCGGTATCGCGCCACCACAACCGGGCGATGTTGGCACGCAACCGCTGGGCGATGCCGCGCCGCGCGCATGGACCACGGACGAAGTGCGCGCGTTTGCACGTATCGCCGTGGCCGGTCAGGATTGGTTTGCCGATGCGCCAGTACTGTGCGTGCTGGCGCCGCGTTTCCATCGCAATTTCTGGAAATACCGCAACCACTCGAAGGCCTACCGGGTCACCGTACTGGACGCTGGCCATCTGTCGCAGACGCTGCAGCTATGCGCCACCCAAGCTGGGTTGGGGCCGTTCGTCACCGGCGCTATCAACGAGGTCGATCTTGAACGCGCCTTCGGCATGACCGGCTATCTGGAAAGCCCCATGGTCGTGTGCGGCTTCGGCGCGCGCGCAGCAAAGCTGGTCACGTCAGAGTTCGACCCGAACCGCCGCGTCTGGCCACGCGATTGAACGCGGCGGCGACATCGGTGACATCGACTTCTCGCCTACCGCTAGTAAGCGCCACCCACGATTCAAGCAGCTGCGCGCGGCACGCTGCGCTCCAGCCGCCGGTAGCCAATCGCCTCGGTCAAGTGCTGGGTGCGGATGGCCTCGCTGCCGGCAAGATCGGCAATGGTGCGCGCCACACGCAAGATCCGATGCAGCGAACGGGCAGACAATTGCAGGCTTTCCACCGCACGTTCCAGCAACGCGCTGTCGCTTGATGTCAGCACGCACCAGGCATAGGTCTGCGCCTGGTCCATGCGTGCGTTGGTCGCGCCGCGCGCCTCTTGCAGGGCGCGTGCACGGATGACCCGTTCGCGCACCATCGCACTGCTCTCGCTGAGGATGGCATCACTGCGCAGCAAGCTTGGCGCCAAACGTGGCAGCTCCACATGCAGGTCGATGCGCTCCATCAACGGACCAGAGATGCGTGCTCGGTAGCGGCGGATCATCTCGTCATTGCACAGGCAGCGCCCGGAGGGATCACCTGCCCACCCGCAGGGGCAGGGATTCATCGCTGCCACGAGTTGGAAGCGCGCCGGGAATTCACATTGACGGGCTGCACGCGAGATCGTGACGCAGCCCGATTCCAGCGGCTCGCGAAGCACTTCCAGCGCGTGCCGGCTCCATTCGGGCAATTCGTCGAGGAACAGCACGCCGTGGTGGGCCAATGAAATCTCGCCGGGTCGTGGATCTGCACCACCACCAACCAGTGCCACCGCGCTTGCAGTGTGATGCGGGTTGCGGAACGGGCGCTGGCGCCAGCGTGCAGGGTCCAGACCATGACCGCTGACGGACCGAATGACGGCCGACTCCAAGGCTTCCGCATCCCCGGCCTCCGGCAAGATGCCGCACAGGCGAGACGCCAACAGAGTCTTGCCGCTGCCGGGTGGACCAACAAAAAGTAGGTGATGCGCGCCAGCTGCAGCGATCTCCAGCGCGCGGCGTGCCTGTGTTTGTCCGCGCACATCGACCAGGTCTGGTTGCCCCGCCGGCACGCACTGCAGGGGCTGCGCGCGCGGAAGCTCCTTGCGACCGTCCAGCGCGGCGCAGACTTCCAGCAAGGTCCGCGCGGTGCGCACCTCGACATCAGTGGCAAGCGCCGCCTCAAACCCGTTGGCAGGTGCCACCAGCAGTTTTCGCTTTGCGTGGCCTGCCGCCACGGCGGCGGACAGCACGCCATCTACCGCGCGGATTTCTCCGGTCAAAGCGAGTTCTCCAACGAACTCCCAGCCGTCCAGTGCGTCGTTCGATAACTGCCCACTGGCGGCGAGGATGCCGAGCGCGATGGCGAGGTCGAAGCGTCCGCCGTTCTTCGGCAAGTCCGCCGGCGCGAGGTTGATCGTGATCCGCCGCGCCGGGAAGTCAAACTGGGCGCACTGGATGGCCGAACGCACCCGATCCTTGGCTTCGCGCACTGCGGCTTCCGGCAATCCGACAATGGACATTGCCGGCAACCCTCCGGCCAAATGCACCTCGACCCGGACTTCAGGCGCATGCACGCCCACTCGCGCACGCGTGTGCACGATCGCAAGACCCATGGCGGCGGCCTCAGTGCGAGGAGGTTTTGGCGGGGGTGTCGCCTGCTGGCGCGCCGGTCAGCTCGGCCAGGCTGCGCTCAAGTGCTTCAAGTTTCTCGCGGGTTCGCGCCAGCACGGCACGCTGGACTTCGAATTCCTCGCGAGTCACCAGATCAAGTTTCCCTAGTCCGGTTTGTAGCACCGACTTGAAGTTCTGCTGCAGCTCTTCACGCAGCTCTAAAGAAGCATCGCCACGTAGGCCGGCTGGCACCAAGCCGCTGAGGCGGCGGGCGAGTTCGTCGAGTTGAGCAAGGTCGATCATGCGATTGGGATTCATGCTGGGTCTCCTGCAGGTGATGCAAGCGTGCGCGGTAGCAGGCGAAACCGCTGTCGGTGCTGGCTGCGTTGTGGGGTAGGGGAA
Source organism: Lysobacterales bacterium (assembly GCA_038242955.1). Taxonomy (GTDB): domain Bacteria; phylum Pseudomonadota; class Gammaproteobacteria; order Xanthomonadales; family Xanthomonadaceae; genus Thermomonas. Next base: position 23,747 of record JBBSRO010000002.1, on the reverse strand, counting down.
CTGCTGATTCGAAGTGCTGATTCAGAACAACCCCGTTGAACACATCCGCATCGGCATCCACGTAGCCATGAGTATGCACGCAGGTGATGGTGGCGGGCTATGCTCGTGGCTACCCAGCAGGAAGCCGCCCGATGAAAATGGTCATGGCGATCATCAAGCCGTTCAAGCTCGACGATGTCCGCGAGTCTCTCGCCGAAGCCGGCGTGGCTGGCATCACCGCGACCGAGGTCAAGGGCTTCGGGCGCCAGAAAGGGCATACCGAGTTGTATCGCGGCGCCGAATATGTGGTCGATTTCTTGCCAAAGATCAAACTGGAGGTGGCAGTCACCGACGACCAGGTAGACGTGGTGACAGAGGCGATCATGCGTACCGCCGGCACCGGAAAGATTGGTGATGGCAAGATTTTCGTCTGGGACCTGGAGCGGGTCATCCGCATCCGCACAGGTGAACTGGACGGAGATGCGCTGTAGGCGCTATCAGGTTTCGGTCCGATCCCGGCCACGCTGTTTGGCGCGGTACAGCGCGGCATCGGCCGTCGCCAACAACTCCTCGCGGGTCTCGCCCTGCTTGTAACTAGCGGCACCAATACTGACGCGAACTTGCAAGGACGCATCGATATCGTCGAAGCGCAACGCATGCAGTGCTTCGTGCAGGCGCGCTGCCACCAGCAGCGCCCGCTCCAGCGATGTGTCTTTGCACACAACGACAAACTCCTCGCCACCGATCCGGCCAAGCGGATCACGGCCACGCAATTGCGCATGCCAAGTTGCGGCGACGTCGCGCAGCACGCGGTCACCGGTGGCGTGGCCGTAGCGGTCGTTGATCGACTTGAAATGATCAAGGTCCAGCATCAGTAGCGACAGCGGTGCCTGCGTGCCAACCGCGTGGGCAATTGCCTGCTCTATCTCGTGTTCGATGCCGATGCGGCTGGACACGCTGGTCAGCGGATCGGTCATTGCCTGGTTACGCAGGCGCCGCGACTTATTCCATTGACGCCATGCCAGAGATCCGAGAAGGGCGGCGAACAATGTCGCAAGTAACAGGCTCAAGGCCTGCCAATGACGCACGCGTTCCAGCGCGATTACCTGTTGTTGCTTGGCCTGCGCATCTGCGCGCAGTTGCCTGTTCTCGAAATCACGGCGGCGGATCTCGTATTCATATTCCAGCATGCGGCTCTGTTCCAAGCGCATCTTGCCCTGCAATTTCATCTGCAGTTCGGTGTAGTGCTTGTATTCCTCCAGCGCGGCGGCGGTGTTGCCGAGCGCCTCTTCACTGTCCGCGCGCAGCTTGGAAATCCGCGCCAGATAGCGGTTGTTGCCATTGCGCTTTACCAGTGGCAAGGCCAGTTTGTAGTGGGCGAGCGCCGCAGCATGCTTGCCCTGCTTGGCCAACGCCGAGCCGGTCAGGATCAGCAGCATGTCTTCGTTGGATTCATTTTTGCTTGCAACGAATCCGGCCTGCGCCTCGGCAAGGGTATCCAGCGCCGCCTCCGGCTCGCCGAGCGTGATCTGGGTATCGGCCAAGCCTAGCCGCGCGCCATTCACACTACCGGGATAGTTGTGCTTGCTTGCCACATCGATGGCTTGCTGGAACGAGGCGCGTGCTTTGTAAGGGCTGCCTGATTCAAGATGCAGGAATCCCAGCTGGATGAAATTGGTCGCCAGGGATTCCCAGTCCTGCTTGTCCTGCATGCGCCCAATGGCGTTGGTGAAGTAGCGCTTCGCCCGCGGGAAGTCGCCAACCCGGCGATACCCTACGGCGATGCTGAACATCAGCGGTTCGATTTCATGGGTGATGCCGGCAACACGATAGGCGGCACGCGCGCGCTGGAAATCGATCATGGCGCGGGCTTGCTCGCCGACCAGTGACAGGGTGTCAGCACGCATTTCCAGCGTTTCGGCCAGCAGCTGCTGTTCCTTGCTGTCCGCGAGCATGGCCACTATCTTGTTGTATTCCGGCAGGCCGCGCTGGGAACCGCTGGTCAACATAATGAAGGTGGCGCGGCACAGCCTCGAGCGTGCTTCGGATGCGAGATCGTGCACGTCGCGTGCCCGCTTCAACGCCTCATCGGAATACACCAGTCCGCGCTTCGCATCCTCCCAGGTACGCGATCCGCAATACACGGAGCGAAGTTGTGCATCGCGCAACGCATCGCCAGCTGGCAGTAACGCTTGCAAACGCTCCAGATTGCTCTCATACGCGGTGCTGCTGGCCTCCATCGAAGTCGGCCCGACCACCTTTTCCAAGGTGGTATCGAAGGCGGCTTCGCGGGTGGCGGTGGTGTTGCTCGCGCCCACCTGCGTCGGCACGCTGGCAGGCGATGCCACCGGCCATGCGCATAGCGCGGCGAGCAACAAAGTTCTCCACACGTGTCGAAGACCGCTCACGTAGCTCCAGTCGTCACGAACATCCCAAGGCCATGGCCGGCGGGCTGCTGAGCTTCCGTGCGTGGGTACAAGTTCCGAATCCGTCGGAACCTGGGAAGGCCGAATCAGTCCGCCAGTGCCTTGGCCACGAACGGCGGCAGCACCTGCGCACCCTTGTGCAAGTCGGCACTGTAGTAATGAGTTTCGAACGATTTCGCGTGTGCATCGGTATCGCGGAAATCGAAGCTGGCGTCCGCCGCCTTTTTTGCCATCGTGCAGCTCCACCAGCCGGTTGGATAGCAAGGCTGTGGGAACGGCAAGGTCTGGAAGCTGGCAAAACCGGCCTTGCCCATTTCAGTGCGCATTGCCTTGATCAGGTCCAATAGCACCAGCGGCGATTCGGACTGCTGCACCAAGATGCCGTCATCTTTAAGTGCACGATGGCAGCTGGCGAAGAACGACGCATTGAACAACCCTTCGGCCGGACCGACCGGATCAGTGGAATCCACGATCACGATGTCCACGCTGCCGGGTTCGCAATTCGCCATGTAGGCGATGCCGTCGTCGAACAGCAGTTCGGCGCGTGGATCATGGTTGGATTCACACAATTCCGGGAAATATTTCTCGGCCATGCGCGTGACTTGTTCGTCGATATCGCATTGGGTTGCCTTGACGACACCCGGGTGACGCAACACCTCACGCAACGTGCCGCAATCGCCGCCGCCAATGATCACCACCCGCTTCGGATCAGCATGGGTGAACAGCGCCGGGTGCGACATCATCTCGTGATAGAAGAAATTGTCGCGCGTGGTCAGCATCATCGCGCCGTCTATCAGCATGAGGTTGCCCCAGTCAGTCGATTCATAGATCTCGATGAACTGGAACGGCGACTGCACTTCATCGAGCTTCCGGTTGATGCGGTAACCGATCGACGAGCCAGCCTTGTCGAAGTTCTCGTGCAGCCAAGTCGGTTCGGTCATCTGTAGCTCCGTGCAATATGTATGGTGCGTATTGTGTTGGTGGCGACGTGTAGGTCGGGTATTGACCTGCAGGTCTCGCTTGGGCCGGCATTTTCGCACGACGAGAACGGGCCCGCCCTACAATATGGACTCCTTTTGCCCATGCTGATGCCGACACGATGACCAACTGGTCGCTCGACCTTGCCCGCAAAACCTATTCAGTCCCGCATTGGTCGGAAGGCTATTTCGATGTTAACGCCGCCGGACAGGTGGTGGTCCGCCCGAAAGGCGCCGCTGGCCCCACGATTGCTTTGCCTGAAGTGGTGGATTCGGCGATGGCGATGGGCGCGAAGTTGCCGATGCTGGTGCGTTTTCCGGACGTGCTTGGCGACCGCCTGCAGCGCTTGCAGGGTGCATTCGCGCAGGCGTGCAAGGACTGGGACTATGCCGGTGAGTACACCGCCGTCTATCCGATCAAGGTCAACCAGCACTTCGGCGGTGCCGGCGTTTTGGCCAGCCACCATGGTGACGGCTTCGGGCTGGAAGCCGGAAGCAAGCCGGAACTCATGGCGGTGCTGGCACTGAGCCGACCGGGCGGGCTGATTATCTGCAACGGTTACAAAGACCGCGAATACATCCGCTTGGCGTTGATTGGCCGCAAGCTGGGCATGCAGACCTACATCGTCATTGAAAAGCCATCGGAACTTCGCCTCGTCCTGGAAGAAGCCAAAAAGCTTGACGTGAAACCGGGCCTGGGCGTGCGCATGCGGCTGGCATCTCTGGGCGCTGGCAAATGGCAAAACAGCGGTGGCGATAAGGCCAAGTTCGGACTCGATCCGCGTCAGTTGCTCGATCTCTGGAAGCGCTTGCGCGACGCGGGCATGGGCGATTGCCTGCAACTGCTGCACTTCCACATGGGAAGCCAGATCAGCAATGTGCGCGACATCGCCAAGGGCATGCGCGAGGCCACCCGTTACTTCGTCGAACTAAGCAAGCTGGGTGCGAACATCAGCCTTGTCGATGTTGGCGGTGGACTCGGCGTCGACTATGAAGGCACCCGTTCGCGCTCCTTCAACTCGGTCAATTACGGCATCCACCATTACGCATCAAGCATCGTCCAACCGCTCGCCGAGGCGTGCGCGCGCGAGGGACTGACGCCACCCCGCATCGTCACCGAATGTGGCCGCGCGATGACGGCACACCATGCCGTGCTGGTGACCAACGTCTCGGAAGTGGAGCGCGCGCCGGAAGGCCGTGTCCCTGACGTGCATGGCGATGAATCAGACCCGGTCGCGCAGCTGCGCGTGCTGCATGAAGAACTTGCCCAGCGGCCCGCAGTCGAGGTCTACCACGAGGCCGTGCAGGCGCACTCCGAAGGCCTGAGCCTGTACGTGCTCGGGCAGATCGATCTGATCCAGCGCGCGCGCATTGATGATCTTTTCTACGCCATCGCCCATGAAGTGAAGGCGCGGCTGACCTATGACGAAAAGAGTCATCGCGACTTGCTGGATGAACTCAACGAGCGCCTTGTCGACAAGTATTTTGCCAATTTCAGCGTATTTGAATCGATGCCGGATGTGTGGGCGATTGATCAGGTGTTCCCCATCATGCCGATCGAGCGGTTGGACGAAGAACCGACCCGACGCGGGATTATCGCCGACTTGACCTGCGACTCCGACGGCAAGATCGACACCTACGTCGAAAACGAGGACCTGGATACTTCCCTACCCCTGCATGAGCTGCGCAAGGGCGAGCGTTACCGGATCGGTTTTTTCCTGGTTGGCGCGTATCAGGAAATCCTCGGCGACATCCATAACCTGTTTGGTGACACCGATGCGATCGAGGTCAGGGCCGAGGGCGATGGCTGCCGCATCGTCCACCAGCGTCGTGGCGACACCACTGACGTGATGCTGGATTACGTGGGCTACAAGCTAGACGACCTGCGTCGCATCTATAAAGCAAAAGTAGGTGCCGCCGACCTTGGCAAAGCCGAGGCAGATCGCTTGAACGAAGCGTTGGAAAATGGACTGACCGCTTATACCTATTTGAGTGACGAGCCGCTGGAATAGATCAGCCGAGCAGCGCCTTGATGGCTTGCAGGCTCCCGAACAGCAGCAGCCCTATCAACCCGCCAATCAACGTGCCGTTGTAGCGGATGTATTGCAGGTCCGCGCCGATGCCCAGTTCGATCTGTCCGGACATGTCATCGGCGCTCCATTGCTTCACGCGTTCGGCGATGTAGTCGCGGGCGACTTCGCGATACTCATCGACCAATGGCCCCGCCGTCGCTAGGCACCACGCATTGATCTGCGTTCGTGCTGGCTGGTTGTCCGCAAGCCACGTGCCCATGCCGCGCATTGCTGCAGTGATACGCGCCTTGATCGTCGAGGCCTCGCTGTCCAGGTCGTTCCTTGCCCAACCAAGCAGGTCACGCCACAACTCATCCACATAGGTCGCAAGTTCCTCGCTTCGCAGGATCTGGTCGCGCCCCTGCTCGAGGGCGGTACGCAGCGAAGGATCGTGCTCCATGTCCACGGCTAGCCTGCGCAAATGCTCGACGAACCGCACGCGGAGAGGATGGTCTGGTTCGGTCAATATCTCGTCGATCTGGCCCAATGCGCCATTCGCGATCTTGTTTGCCACGGGCTCTGCGATCAGGCGATCGACACGAAGACTCCGGATGAAAGTGCCAAGCTCATCGCGCACCCTGTCAGTCAACACTTCACGCAGCGCTGGCTTGCGTAGTTCCTCCGCGATCAGGCGCAGCATGCCGTTCAATGCGTCCTGATGGCGTTGGCTGTCGTCGGATAAAAAGCCAACCAAGCGGCCCGAGAATGTCGCCACGTCAAGTCGCTCACCCTTTTCGATCAGTGCTTCCCGCACGCGCTTTCGCAGGGATGCATTGTCCAGGGAGTCGATGAAGCGGGGCGCCTGAGTGGCGACCATTGCGGCGATCCAGTCGGCGTTCTTCGGTGACGCCAGCGCCTTGGCAAGCTGGCCCGCCGGATCAAAGGACTGAATCCGCGATACCAGTTGGCCGCGTGTCAGGAAGTGATCCCGCACAAAATCAGCCAGCGCTTCGCCGATCTTGTCCTTGTTGGTCGGGATGATCGCCGTGTGCGGGATCGGAATTCCCATTGGGTGCCGAAATAGCGCGACTACCGCGAACCAGTCCGCCAAACCACCTACTAGCGCCGCCTCCGAAAATGCCACCAGCGCACGCCAGTACCAGTGCGGGTTGTAATGCCCGAGTATCGACCCCAGCAGGAAAAGGCCGAGAGCCAATAGAAGCAGGAGCAGCGCGAAACGCTTCTTGCGAAGGAGGTTGCGGTACGGGATCTTGGCTGGCGTCACCATGGAAAATAAGTAGACATCGATTGATGTCGCTTATTTCGCCACCTGGAATCCCGCGAACGACTGCGAGGTCGGCATGATTTCCAGCCGGTTGATATTGAGGTGCGGCGGTTGGGTAGCGACCCAGAAAATGCTCTCGGCAATGTCTTCGGCGGTGATTGGATTGGCGCCCGCATAGAGCTTGTCGGAGGCGACCTGGTCGCCGTGGGTGCGGACCACGGTGAATTCGGTTTCGGCCATGCCGGGTTCGATGGTGGTGACGCGTACACCGGTGCCGTGTAGGTCGCAGCGCAGGCCCAGAGAGAACTGGCTTACGAATGCCTTGCTGCCGCCATAGGCATTACCGCCAAAATACGGATAGACGCCAGCAACCGAGCTGATGTTGATGATCGCGCCCTTGCGCTCAATCAGCGTGGGCAGCAGTGCATGGGTGAGCGTGACCAGGGCGGTGACATTCGTGTCGATCATGGTCTTCCAGTCCGACAACAGTGCGTCCTGCGCAGGCTTTGTGCCCTGCGCCAGGCCAGCATTGTTGACCAGCAGGTCGATGCGGCGGAAACGCTCGGGCAGCGAATCCAGTGCTGCACGCATTGCGTCTTCGTGGCGGACGTCGAAGCAAGCTGTGTGCACGGCATCGCCAAGTTCGACGCGCAGTGCATCCAGGCGCTCGGCGCGGCGGCCAGTGGCGATGACCTGCCAGCCGGCAGCGACGAAGCGGCGCGCGGCGGCGCGGCCGAAGCCGGCGGTGGCGCCGGTGATCAAAGCAGTACGGGGAGAGTTTGCGTTCATGCCGATATTCTAGCGAGGGGAGCCGGCGGCGCGCATTCGTTCATCGGATACCGGCTACGTGAGGATTTGTTGTTGGGGTCATCCGGGCGTCTTTGCTACGGGCTTTCGCTTGGCTGCAGGTTTCTTCATCAGCGGCGGCGTTACCGGATCCGTTGCTGGCTTGCGCTTGCGCCCGGAGGCCGTCTTGCCTGCCGTCTTCGCCTTGTTAGCGCGATGTTTCTGCAGCATGTCCTCGGCCAGCACCACATCTTCGGACAGAATGCCGGCAGCCTTGGCGATCGCGATGCGTGCCTGTGCCTTGTTCTCATCCGGATTGGCCAGCAGCAGCTCGCGGATCGCCTCTCGCAGGGCAGATTCGGCGCTTCGCTTGAGGTTGGCTTTCTCGCCGCGCTGGAGCAGCGACATCAGCGCGTCCACGACGGGTTTGATCAATGCGGATTCGATGGGCATGCGGATTTCCTCATGGGAAAATCAGTATGCGCCGAGATGTTCTCATCAAGCGCGACGCAAGACTTGCCAGTCAACGCGCCCTGCTCACCCATATTGAGTGTTGCTCAGTTGGTTTTGACTGCCATCGCAGGCAGTCCACCACTAGCAAGCTTGGCCTTGGCGTCAGTCAATTCCGATGCCGTGCCATAGGGTCCCATGCGCACGCGATAGACTGTTTTGCCGCCTATCTCCGCTGCCTCTACTCGCGCGTTAAGGCCGAGCATCGCAATCTTCGCTTTTACCGTTTCTGCGTCGCCGGAACCGCCGAAAGCGCCGGCCTGCAAGATGTAACGTGCTGCGGTGCTGGTTGCTGCGGGATTCGTCGTGCTGGTGACGGAAGCCGTTGTGCCTGGATTGGGCGTGACGTTGGTTGCGGTGACCGATGCGGCGATCGCGGCAGCATCCGGATTTTCAGAAATCGGCGCCGGTAACCCGTCGGGGGATGTCGATGTGCCCGCTTTGGTCGCTGCAGTCTGTGCCACGGCCCGTGCAGCCGCTTCCGCTTTGGCACTGGCGGCTAGCTCGGCATCACTCATCGCAACTTCCTCGCCTGGCAGCAGGGTGTAGAAGTCGTACTGGGTGGGCTTCGGCTTGTCGTCGCCAGTCTTGCCGCTGGCAGGCGTATTAATCGCGACGTCGGGCGCGATGGTGTCTTCATCGTTGGCACTGGTTGCTGGTTGCGCATCCGGGTTGGGTTTAGGACCGATACGGAGGAAACCATCGCCGCCGACGCCGGTTTTCAGTAGTCGGGGAGCAGCCAATACCACCAGCAAGGTGACTAGCACGCCGATCACCAGCCATGCCCAGCCGGGCAAGCCGCCCGAAGGGTTGCGCCGCGCCTGAGACTTACTGCGCCGTGCCACCATTAACTGCCTCTCCCGTTCTCAATGTGAATCACATGCTCTCCGGGGCACTCACGCCCAGCAAATCCAGTCCGTTGGCAAGAACCTGCCGTGTCGCCCGCGCCAATGCAAGCCGGGCATCGCGCAAGGCGGTGTCGGTGACCAGCACCGGGCTGGCGTGATACCAGCCGTGGAAGGCATTCGCCAGCTCGCGCAAATACTGCGCGACCAAGTGTGGTTCCAAGGTGATGCCGGCGACTTCCACCACTTCCGTGAAGCGCGACAGTTCGCGCATGAGGTCCAGCGCCGGTGCATCGTCCAGCAGATGCAGGTTGGCCTCGCCGTTGGCGGCATCGTGCGGCATGCCTTTCTCGACGGCTTGACGCAGGAGGCTGCAAATCCGCGCATGCGCGTACTGCACGTAGTAGACCGGGTTGTCGTTGGACTGCGTACGCGCGAGGTCGATGTCGAACGTGAGCTGCGAATCCGGCTTGCGCGCGATCAGGAACCAGCGCGTGGCATCGCAACCGACTTCGTCGATCAGGTCGCGCAGGGTTAGATAGCTGCCGGCGCGCTTGGACAGTTTCACTTCCTCGCCGCCGCGCATCACCGTGACCATCTGGTGCAGCACGTAATCCGGATAGCCGGCGGGGATCCCGCAATCCAGTGCCTGCAGGCCGGCCTTCACCCGCGCCAAGGAGCCATGGTGGTCTGCGCCGAGCTCAGTCACCGCGCGGGTATAACCGCGCTGCCACTTGCTCAGGTGATAGGCGACGTCGGGCACGAAATAGGTGTAATTGCCGTCGGACTTGCGCATGACGCGATCTTTGTCATCACCGAAGTCGGTGGTCCGCAGCCACAGCGCACCGCCTTCTTCGTAGGTATGACCGTGGGCGATCAGCTCGCGCACGGTCTCCTCCACCTTTCCGTCGGTGTAGAGCGACGATTCAAGGAAGTAACGGTCAAACGAAATGCAATACGCGGCGAGGTCTGCGTTTTGTTCGCGGCGCAGCCAAGCCACGCTGAACGCGCGAATCGCGTCGATATCACCTGCATCGCCTTTGCCGGTGATCATCTGGCCGTCAACCTCGACGCTTTCACCGCGCAGATAAGCGGCGGCGACATCGCCGATGTAATCCCCGTTGTAAGCCTCTGTCGGCCAGTCGGCATCACCGGGCTTCAAGCCCTTTGCACGCGCCTGGGTTGATTTGGCCAGATTCTCGATCTGCACGCCGGCATCGTTGTAATAAAACTCGCGCTTCACGTTCCAGCCGTTGGCTGCCATCACCCGCGCGATGCAATCGCCGATCACCGCGGCGCGGCCATGGCCTACATGTAACGGCCCAGTCGGGTTGGCCGAGACGTATTCCACGCCCACGGTCTGGCCGCCAGCGGAGGCGTTGTGGCCGAAGGCATCACCCGCGTCCAGCACGTCGCGCACCTGCTGCTGCCATGCGGCGGGTGTCAGGTGGAAATTGATGAAGCCGGGACCGGCGATCTCGACCTTCTCGACTGCAACCGATGCCGGCAACGCGGCGACCAGTTGCTGTGCCAACGCACGTGGATTGCTGCGCGCGGCTTTGGCCAGCAGCATCGCGGCATTACTGGAAAAATCGCCATGCGCACGCTCTTTGGGACGTTCGATCACGAAGTCCGGCAAAGTTGGGGCACTAGGCAAGTCGGCGGGCAGGGTGCCGGCGGCACGCAGGACGTCGAGGCCTTGTTCGATCAAGGCGCGAAGCTGGGTTTTCAAAACGGGCACGTAGTCGCTATTAATTGTTTCGCATTGTACGCGAGCGATTGGCTGCGTCTGAACGGCACGCATGAAGGGTAGGGATGGCCCACTCCGATCACACCATCCCGCGCGCCGCCATCGACACCGGCGCGCCATCGCCAATCACGAAGTGATCCAGAAGGCGCACATCAATCAAGGCGAGCGCCTGTTTCAAACGTGCTGTGACGGCGCGATCGGCGGCGCTTGGCTCGGGATTCCCGCTGGGATGGTTGTGGCCAACGATGACCGCGGCTGCACCTTGCGCCAGCGCGCGTTCGACCAGTACCCGTGGGTGGACCTCGGCGCCATCGATGCTGCCGTGGAAGAGCGCCTCGAAACCCAGTGCACGATGCCGAGTGTCCAGAAACAACGCGGCGAACACTTCGCGTGGCTGCGCGCGCAGGCGCTGTGCGAAATATCGGCCGGCGGCGGACGGATCGCTGAGGGTGACGCCGCGTTCGAGTTGCGCGGCCAGGTGGCGTTGCCCAAGCTCCAGCGCAGCGGCGAGTGTGCAAGCGCGCGCAGGTCCGATGCCCGCCAGTTCGGTCATCGCCTGCGGACTGCGATCCAGCAGGCAACGCAACGGACCATGCGCTTGCAACACGTCGCGTGCGGTGGCGACAGCATCGCGCCCGGCGGTGCCGGAGCCGAGGAAGATCGCCAGCAGTTCGGCATCCGACAATACGGAGGGACCGCGGCTGAGGAGCTTCTCGCGGGGGCGTTCGCAGGCGGGCCAGTCACGGATGTGCATGGCCGCATTGTTGGCGTAGCGCGGACTTGGCGACATCCGGGCACTGCGTGGCTTCGGGTAAGCTGGCAGCCCGTTGAATGGTCAGGAAATCCCGTCGCATGCAGGTCTCCGCCATCCCCTCCGGCCCGCGTCGCATCCTGCTCTGCGTGTGCGGCGGCATTGCCGCGTACAAGTCGGCAGAACTTGTGCGCCGGCTTCGCGATGACCCTTCGACTCAGGTCATCGTGGCGATGACCGAAAATGCGCAGCGCTTCGTCGGCGCGCAGACCTTCCAGGCCGTGTCCGGCCAGCCAGTGCATACCTCGCTGTGGGACGCCAGCGCGGACGCAGCGATGGGCCATCTGGAACTGGCGCATTGGGCTGACCAGATCATCATTGCGCCGGCCACTGCAAACAGCATCGCTCGATTGGCGCACGGCTTCGCGGACGATCTGGTCTCGACCCTTTGCCTGGCCACGACCGCGCCGGTAGCGATTGCCCCCGCGATGAATCACCGCATGTGGGGCCATCCGGCCACCCAGGCCAACATCGCCACGCTGCGTTCGCGCGGGGTGCAGGTCATCGGCCCGAATGACGGCCCGCTGGCCGAGGGCGAATCTGGCCCCGGGCGCATGGCAGAACCAGCCGAGATCATTGCAGCACTGAAGAGATCCGACGCTTGAGCACGACGCTTGCCGGTCGCTGCGTGCTGGTCAGTGCCGGCCCTACCTTCGAAGACATCGATCCGGTGCGTTTCCTGGGCAATCGCAGCAGTGGCAAGATGGGCTTCGCAATCGCCGCGGCGGCAGCCGAACGTGGCGCCCTGGTGTGTCTAGTGGCTGGGCCGGTTTCATTGCCGACACCGCTGGGCGTGCAGCGCATTGATGTGCGCAGCGCTGCGCAGATGCACGAAGCAGTGATGGCGCGGCTGTCGATTGAGCAATCGCCGTGCGATGTTTACATTGGGGCCGCTGCAGTGGCTGATTTCACCCCGCAGGTATTCGCCGGCAGCAAGCTCAAGAAGGCGCCGGGCGAAGACACGCTGATCCTTGAGCTGGTCAAGACCCGCGACATCTTGGCCGAGGTTGCGATACATGCGCCGCGACCACGATTGGTCGTTGGTTTTGCCGCGGAAACAGATGACGTAGTTGCCTATGCGCGCGGCAAGCTGCAACGAAAACGTGTCGACCTGATCTGCGCCAATCGCGTTGGCGTGGGTGCCACCGGCTTCGAGAGCGACGACAACAACTTGCTGGTGCTGGGCGAAGAAGGGTTCGAGCGTCGGCTCGGGCCGGCGCCGAAAACCGAGATTGCTGGACAATTAATGGACTTGATCACGGAGCGATTGCGCTGATGCACCACGCCTTGCAAGTGAAGATCCTGGACGCGCGCTTTGGCAATGCGTGGCCGTTGCCCGCCTACGCTACCGAGCACAGTGCCGGGCTCGACCTGCGCGCGGCGCTGGAATCGGCGCTGGTGCTGCAACCGGGTGATGTCGCCTTGATCCCGTCGGGCCTTTCGATCTACATCGCGGATCCCCGCCTGTGCGCGGTGATCCTGCCCCGCTCCGGACTGGGCCACAAGCACGGCATCGTGCTGGGAAATGGCACTGGGCTGATCGATGCGGACTACCAAGGGCCCCTGATGATCAGCACCTGGAACCGCAGCGATGCGGCCTATACCGTGGCGCCAGGTGACCGCATCGCGCAGTTGGTGTTGCTGCCAATCGTGCGCGCGACCCTGCAAGTGGTGGATACTTTCGAAGAGAGCGCACGCGGGGCCGGCGGATTCGGCCATACCGGCGTGCGTTGACTGGGGGCAGGATGAGCGACGAAGACAAGCGCAAGCTGCAACTCGACCCGGCGCAATGGGCGACGTTGCTGGCTGTAATTACAATATTCCTGATGGTGTTGGGGCTTTGGTTCGCGGTGGCGGGCGGGCGCCAGTTGCAGGCAGACATGCGTCTGAATAGCCTGCAGCTTGCGCGCGACGATGCGGTGACCGAAACGCAGCGCAACTTGCAAACGCTTCGGCGCAAATTCAGCGCGACGTTGGCCTCGCCCGCGGTGGTGGCCGTGTTGAAGGCTGGCGACACTGCCGCCGCCGCGCAGGCGATTTCTGCCGCATGGCCTGACCTCCTGCGCAGCGAAGTCTGGTCGGCCGATCTGCAGGCGCAGTACGACAAGCTTCCTGCTACTGGCTATGGCAGCTTGGCCGTAGGCGAAGCCGCCTTGGCGGAGGGTCAGCCGGTGGCACGCATCATCTCGACTTCCGGTGGCGAACGATTGGCGATTGCCGGGCCTGCCGCTGGCCAGCAGGTGCAGTTGCTTGGCTATGTGGAGTTGCCGCTGGAGCGCGTGACCCACGGCATTGCCGCGGCCAGCCTGGGATCCAGCACGTACCTTTCAATGCGCCAAGGCGCGCGCGATGTCCTGGAGCGCGGCGACCTGACGCTGAAGGACTCCGCCGAATCGCTGGCGGTCAAGGTCGCCGACAGCGACCTGCGTATTGCTGCGGCGGTGCCCGATGGCGTGATGGTGCCCCTGGGCCTGAGCGCGATCGCCGCGATCGGCGCGGGCGGCATCCTGCTGCTGGCCGGTTTGGGTGTCTGGCTAGGTTTGCGTCCGCGCCTGTTGGGCACTGTTGCTGGTGCCGAAGAGGAAAACGTCGCGACCCTCGCAGAGCTGCAGCTGAGCCAACCGGAAGAATTGAAGCCAAAGCGGCAACGCGACATCGTCGAAACCGTGAGCAGCAAGTCATCCGTCGCCATCGACCGCAGCATCTTCCGTGCGTACGACATTCGCGGCGTGATGGGGGAGACCCTGGATGCTGGCGTGGCCGAGTTGATTGGCCAGGCCATCGGTTCGCTCATGCACGATCAGGGACTGGAGGACATCGTGGTAGGTCGCGATGGGCGCCTGTCTGGTCCTGAGCTCACCGAAGGTCTCATTAACGGCCTGCGCAAGGCCGGTCGCAACGTCATCGACATCGGCCTGGTGCCGACTCCGGTGGTGTATTTCGGCTGCTTCCACCTGCGCACTGGATGTGGCGTGGCGATTACCGGCAGCCACAATCCGCCCGACTACAACGGCTTCAAGATCGTGGTCGGTGGCCAGACGCTCTCCGGCACGGCGATCACCGATTTACACGCGCGCATCGGCGAAGACCAACTGCATGAAGCGGATACGCGCGGCACCCTGGATGAGCGCGACATCAGCGACGACTATGTCGAGCGCATTGCCGGTGACATCCAGATCAGCCAAGGCCTGAAGGTGGTGGTGGATGCTGGCAACGGCGCGGCTGGCATTCTTGGGCCGCGCGTGCTGGAAGCCATCGGCGCCGAGGTCACTCCGCTGTTCTGCGACATCGACGGTACGTTCCCCAATCACCATCCTGATCCTAGCGATCCGCAGAACATGGCCGCCTTGGTGCAGATGGTCGAGCGTCTGGATGCTGATCTCGGGATCGCTTTCGACGGCGATGGTGATCGCCTCGGCGTGGTAACCCGTAAGGGCAAGACCATTTTCCCCGACCGCCTGCTCATGCTGTTTGCAGCCGATGTGCTGGAGCGCAATCCGGGCGCAGTGATCGTGTATGACGTGAAGTGCACCGGACGCCTGCCAGCGCATATCCTGCGCCATGGTGGCAGTCCATTGATGTGGAAGACCGGGCACTCGCTGATCAAGGCGAAGATGCGTGAGACCGAGGCCGAGCTGGCCGGCGAGATGAGCGGGCACTTCTTCTTCGCCGAACGCTGGTATGGCTTTGATGACGGAATCTACGCTGCGGCACGCCTATTGGAAATCCTTGCCACCAGTGGCTACACGCCGGAAGAAGTGTTCGATGCGCTGCCCGATGGCATCTCGACGCCGGAAATCAAGGTGGAGGCGCCTGATGGTGATCCACACGCCTTCGTCGAGCGCTTCGTGAGCACGGCACGGTTCGAGGGCGCGCGCCTGTCCACTATCGACGGCCTTCGCGTGGATTGGCCAGATGGCTGGGGCCTCGTGCGTGCATCCAACACGACGCCGGTGCTGGTGATGCGTTTCGATGCCGACACCAATGCAGGCATGGCGCGCATCCAGCAGGCATTCCGCGAACAGCTGCTGGCGGTATTGCCCGGGATGACACTGCCGTTTTGACGATCCCAGCGGCGCGCTTCGGTGCGCCGTCCTGCGGTTTTGGAAGTTCAGCGCGCCGGAGCGGCGGCTTGCGTGGCTACCGCCGTGGAATCGCCTGATTCAGATGTCTTGAGCTCGCGATAGCGGGCAACGGCATCGTCCAGTTCTGCCCCTAATGTCTTGCGGTCATGCTCCTGGTCCGCCAGGATCTGTTGCTGGCGAAGCAAGTCGTTGTGCTGCTTCTTGATCGATTCTGCAAGGTTCTTTGGTACGGGTTTTTTGTCCATCTCCCAATCACCGGCCTGGCGGAGCAATGTAATCAGGCTCAATCGCAAGTTCGATAAGCCCAGTTGACTGGCTTTGATCGATTCATCCACGAGCGTCGTGCGTTCGCCGTAGGCGCGGCGCAGGTCGGCTTCAGCGGTATAGGACTCGACCATGGCCAGGTCCCGGCGTAACTGCATGGCTTCCGCTTCAGCCTGCCTGCGCGCAGCGACGGCGGATACCGCTGCATCGGCACGCTCGTTTTCGGTCAGCGCACGTGCGACCTGGCCGGTGGCCAGGCCACTCTTTGCACTGATTTCGGTACGCGCGGCATCGGCCGCTGCGGCGGGTAGCGCATCGCTGCAAATCTTGCGGCCGTTCTCGTTCCAGCAATAGACCTTCTTCTGAGTCGACTGTGCATGCGCCGTCGAGACCAGCCCGGCGCCGAGCACCAGTGCAGTAGCGGCCAGGATCATTCGATTGCAATGCGGCATGACAGCCCCCTGTGGCAGTCGCGAAATATTCATGCGGTCGTGCCATAGCGCGCGTGATACGCGAGTAGGGCATCTCGTTGGGCCACAAGTTCGGTGGTTTTACCCGCAAACGCAAGCAAGTCATCCAAACCAGCGACTGAAATCACCGGTATGGCATGTTCTGCGGCAACCGATTGGGCAGCAGACCGTGGGTCGTCGTCACCCGCGCGTTCCTGGCGATCCAGCGCGATGACAATCCCGGCTGGCGTTCCACCTGCGGCTGAAATGATGGCCAGTGCTTCGCGGATCGCGGTGCCGGCGGTGATCACGTCATCAACGATCAACACGCGCGTGCCCGCCATTGACGCGCCGATCAGGTTGCCACCTTCGCCATGCGCCTTGGCTTCCTTGCGGTTGAACGCCAACGGCAGATCGCGACCGCGGCGCGCGTATTCGCACGCCAATGCCGTGGCCAATGGGATTCCCTTGTAGGCAGGGCCGAACAGCAGGTCGAACTCCCCCATCGCACCATCGCTGTCGGCCATGTCCAGCGCGTCGGCATAGCAGCTGGCAAGTTCTGCCAGCGATGCGCCCGAATCGAAACTGCCGGCATTGAAGAAGTAAGGGCTGGTGCGCCCCGACTTCAGGGTGAATTGCCCAAAGCGCAGTGCATCGGCGCGCATGGCCAGCCGGAGGAAGCGTGAGCGGTGATCGTTCATGCCCCTAGTGTCCACGATCTGGCGGCTTTTCCGCTACGCTCCCGCATTGATCCAGCACCCGAGAGCGCATGCGCATCCTCAGTTTCAATGCTAATGGCCTGCGTTCTGCGGCCCGCAAGGACTTCTTCGACTGGTTCGCTGCACAGGACATCGATGTGATGTGCGTGCAGGAGACCAAGGCCCAAGAACACCAGTTGAACGATGCCGTGTTCCGCCCGGACGGCTACCGCGCCTGGTTCAAGGACGCTAGCACTAAGAAGGGCTACAGCGGCGTGGCGATCTATAGTCGGCGCGAACCAGACGAGGTCCGTACCGAGCTTGGTTGGGCGCCCTTCGATGACGAAGGCCGCTACATCGAAGCGCGCTTCGGCAACCTGTCGGTGGTGTCGTTCTATATTCCGTCAGGTAGTTCCGGAGAGCTTCGGCAAGGGTTCAAGGAAGAGGTGATGGCATGGCTAAAACCCATCCTTGACGGCTGGTTGGCCAGCGGTCGCGACTATGTTTTGTGCGGCGACTGGAACATAGTGAGGTCCAGAAACGACATCAAGAACTGGGCCGGCAACCAAAAAAATTCCGGCTGCTTGCCGCATGAGAGGGCGTGGCTGAGCGGCTTGATTGCGGACGGCTGCCATGACGGCCTGATCGTTCCGCCGGCGCATGGCTGGAAGGACAGCTTCCGCGTGGCCAAGCCCGATGACATCGAGTATTCGTGGTGGTCGCAACGTGGCGCTGCGCGCGTCAACAACGTGGGCTGGCGGATCGACTATCAACTGGTGACGCCGGCACTGGGCGCGCGCATCACTTCGGCGGTGATCTTCCCCGAGCCCAAGTTTTCCGATCACGCGCCCTGCCTGGTGGAGTACGCCAAATGAGTGATGCTGCCGCGCGTAAAGGAACCGGCGCGGGCGACGTGCTGCGCGCACTACGCCAGCCCAAAGTTTTGGCGATGCTGCTTCTCGGGTTTTCCTCAGGTCTGCCGCTCTATCTGGTCGGCAACACGATGGGGTACTGGATGCGCGAGAACGGCAGCGAGCTGTCGGCGATCGGCTTCCTGTCTTGGGTTGGGTTGGCCTACACGCTGAAGTTCCTGTGGGCACCCATCATAGACAAGACCGACGTGCTGTTTTTAGGCCGGCTCGGGCACCGCCGGGGCTGGATGTTGCTGTCACAGATCGTTGTTGCGGCTGGGCTTGCAGGCATGGCGATCGTGCAACCAACGGGTGGTTTGATGACCTTTGGCGTACTTGCACTGGTCGCAGCATTCGCTTCGGCGACGCAGGACATCGTGATCGATGCCTGGCGCATCGAAATCGCGGATAACACCGAGGAACTCGGCCTGCTGACGTCGGGTACGCAATTCGGGTACCGCACGGCGTTGCTCGTCACGGATGCGTTGATCCTGATACTGGCCACTTACGTCGGGTGGGCGCCGTCCTACTGGCTGATGGCGGCCCTCATGAGCGTCGGCATGTTCGCCGCGCTGTTCCTTGCGCGCGAGCCGGCCGCATCCCAGGCGCCTGACGTGGCTGCGCATGTGCCGCTGTGGACACTCTCCGGCCTGTGGGACGCCATTGGCGGCCCTTTCACCATGTTCTTCAAGACCCATGGCAAGTTGGCGTTGCTGATGTTGGCGGCAATCAGCTTGTACCGGCTACCCGACTTCGTGATGGGACCGATGAACAATCCGTTTTATGCCGACATAGGCATCAGCAAGGAATTCGTCGGCGAAGTGCGGGCATCGATTGGTTTGATTGCAGCGCTTGCAGGCATTGCCACGGCGGGTATCAGTGCGGTCCGCTTCGGCTTCGTGCCCACGCTACTGGCTGGCGCTATCCTCGGGCCGGGGTCGAATGCCGCCTTTGCATGGGTCGCGTATGCAAACGGGGATCACATCGTGTTTGGCGCCGCGATGGCAATTGATGGTTTCTCCACGGGTTTCGCTGGCACTGCCCTTGTGGCCTATATGTCCAGCCTGACCAGTATTGGCTATACGGCGACCCAGTACGCCCTGCTCAGCTCGTTCTATGCCTTGCTCGGCAAAGTACTCAAGGGGTTCTCCGGAGTGGCTGTAGAGCAGCTCGCGTTGGGTCGCAGCTTGATCGAAGGCTATGCATTGTTCTTCCTTGGGACTGCGCTTGCAGGCATTCCGGCGTTGCTGCTATGCATATGGCTGTCGCGCCAGACAAGGCTGGCGAGGCCGCACTAAGGTTGCCTTGCAACGCTCATCGGGTTAGACAGGAGTGATGCATTCCCCCGTGCAAGCAAGGAAGCCCCTGCCATGAGCGAAATCACGTTGCAAAACATCAGGTCTAATCTCGCCGAGCGCCTGAGCCGGCTCGCCGAACTCCAGGGTCTGTCGTTGGACACCGTCCGTTCCGAGGCACTCGCCATTGGCGTTGAGGCGATCGAGGATCGGGAGCGCAAGGAATTGCTGAATACCCGCGAACAAGTCGCGCTAAACGATGCGATCGACCAGATCCAGAAAGTTCCGGACGCGACGTTCGGACTGATCGGCCGCGTGAAGCCGCGGCAATAGCGCAGGCTGGAAACAGCTCAGGCCGGGTAGACCGCACCCAACACGCGCAGGCCGGCCGCGCCGGTCACTGCCGGCAGGTTGCCAGGACGCCCCGCCAAGGTTTCCCGCGCCAGCCACGCGAACGCCATCGCCTCGACAAAATCCGGATCCAGCCCATGCGTGGCGCTGGAGTCCACTACAACGCCGGGCAAGGCATATGCCAGCGAATCCATCAGCACTCGGTTGTGTACACCGCCGCCACAGGCAATGAGCCGCTGGGTGTCGGGCTGTGCAGCGCGCAGGGCGTCGGTGATCGTGCGCACGCTCAATGCCAGCAAGGTGGCCTGCACATCAGCAGGGGACTCGGCACCGCTCAGGCGGGCATCGACCCAGAGAAGATTGAATGTGTCACGGCCTGTGGATTTGGGTGGTGGCTGCGAAAACCACGCTTCGTCCAGAAGGCGTTCCAGCAAGTCTTGGTCGATGCGCCCCTGCGCGGCCAACGCGCCCCCTACGTCGTAGGCATCCCCGAGGTGGCGCAAGCACCAAGCGTCCATCAGGCCATTGGCCGGGCCAGTGTCGAAGCCCCGCACCACATTGTGTTTGGGTAGCAGGGTGAAATTGGCGATACCACCGAGGTTGAGTACTGCGCGGTCTTCGGTATCCGCATGCAGGGTGGCGGCGTGGAAGGCGGGCACCAAGGGCGCACCGTGGCCTCCTGCAGCCACATCTCGGCGGCGGAACTCGGCCACCACGCGCACTCCGCAGCGCTCGGCCATGGTGGCTGCATCCCCCAGTTGCAGTGTGAACGGAAAATCGCCATGAGGGCGGTGCCGCAGCGTCTGGCCGTGTGAGCCGATTGCGTCGAGTTCGCTGGCATCAATACCCGATGCCTCCATGGCCGCACACGCCGCCTTTGCGAATGCACGACCAACCCGAACATCCAGCTCGCCTACTTCGTCCAAGGTGATTGACACTGCCTGCTGGCCAAGTTCTACAAGGCGCGCGCGCAGCACGGGTTCCCACGCGTAGGTTTTGCCGAACACCAATTCCGGCGTTGCGTGGGGATCGTCATTGGCGAAACGCACCAGTGCGGCATCAATGCCATCGGCGCTGGTGCCTGAAATCAGGCCAAGAAAATACTGCTGGGATGCGAGCTTCGACATGGCGCGAAGTATCGCATCGCCCGGCAAAGTGCTCTCGGGCACTTACCTGGGATGGTCGATCAGCCCTTCTTGTGACGACCTTCGCTCTTGGCAGCCTTGCTTGCGCTGGCAAGGCGCGTGTCGTCATCGGGCGCATAGATCACGTCCTCGACCTCACGAATCTTGTCCAGCGCGCGATGAGTCTCGCTCTTGAATGCCAACAGCGCGGCACCCTGGAGGGGTTGGGGCGGAGGCAGAGTCATCTTCAATGGGTTCTGGTGGACACCATTGACGCGAAATTCGTAATGCAGATGCGGGCCGGTCGCCAATCCGCTGGACCCAACATAGCCAATCGTCGTGCCTTGGCTGACGCGCTGGCCTGCTTTTGCATTGGCGAAGCGCGACATATGGCCATACAAGGTGGTGCGGCCGTTCCCGTGGTTGAGGATCACTGCGCGGCCATAGCCGCCTTTCCAGCCGACGAACTCTACTCGAGCGTCGCCTGCAGCCATGATCGGGGTCCCTGTGCCGGCGGCGTAGTCGATGCCCATGTGACCGCGCATCCGGCCCAGTACCGGATGCTTGCGCATGCCGAAGCCGGAGCTGATCCGCGCGTAAGGAATCGGCATGCGGATGAAGGGACGCTTGAGCGAACGCCCATCTGGCGTGAAGTATTCTGGCTTGCCGTTACGCATATAACGAAACGCGCTCTTCAGCTTGCCGTCCATGGTGAAGGCCGCCGCCAGCACCGGGCCGGTATCGACCAGCTGCCCATCTTTCCAGGTCTGGTCAACCACGACGCTGAAGCGGTCGTTCCGGTCCAGGTCGGAATCAAAGTCGATGTCGTATTTGAACATTTCGTCGGTGAGCTGGCTGAGTTGCTTGCTACCCAGTCCAACCGTGCGTGCGGACTTGAACAGCGAAGCGCCAACGTTGCCGCTCAGCACTACCGTGCGGGTGGTGATTTCATGCGCCACCTCACGCTCGCGCAGCGCATTGCCATCGAACTCAAGCTCGACTGGCTCGCCATTGATGCCGTACTTGCCCATGTCGATGCGCATCGCGCGCACGCTGCCGTCTGCCGGCAAATTGAAGCTAACTTCGGTGCCCGGGCGCATGCGCCGCAGCATCGGCTGGATTTTTGGGTGCTCCATCACGTCCTTCAGCTGGCGCTGCGGGATCCCCAGCTCGGCAAACACGCCACTGAGTGTCTGGCCAGGCTTCAACGACACGCTTTGCCAATGATCAGAAGTGATACCGTTTTTGACACCGAGCTGCGGCAGCGGCAACGAAAGTGTCATCCGTTGCGCTTGGCCAGGCGATTGCATCGCGGTGGAAAACCCCGGCACGATGGCTGCTACCAATGCGCCAATCGTCGCAAACAGACTGGCATGCAACCAGTGACGTCGGGTCCAGCGGCCATTGAAGGCATGCGGCAAGCTGGGCGCCGGAATCGTGGTCGATGCGGCGTTGGCGCGTTCCAGGTTGCTGCGACGTATGGCGTCGTGACTCGAGTCCGTCATGCGGTTGATTCCCTCTCGGCGTGACGGCCGCGTCAAAGCGGTACCATAATCGTGTGAAATACATGCGTCAACTCATTGAATCATCGAATGTTTTGTCGCTTCATGTTTTAACGCTACTTTAACGCGCCATTCTCAGCCGGCCTTCGCGCCGCGTATCACCAGCGAACATTCCTCTCGAGAGCACTACCCGTGACCGACCTGCTAGATCCAGACCTGCAACACGCCATCGACCTCATCGCTCGTGGCAGTGACGAGATCCTCAAGCGGGAGGAATTGCAAGCTCGCTTGGCGGACTCATATAAGAGCGATGGCCGCCCGTTGCGGATCAAGGCCGGCTTTGATCCGACGGCACCCGACTTGCACATCGGCCATACCGTGCTGCTGAACAAGATGAGGCAATTCCAGGACCTCGGCCACCAGGTCATCTTCCTGATTGGCGACTTCACAGGAATGATTGGCGACCCTACCGGCAAGAATGTCACCCGCAAGGCACTCACCCGCGAAGACGTGCTGGCCAACGCACAAACCTATTCCAACCAGGTCTTCAAGGTGCTCGACCGCGAGCGAACCGAAGTTCGCTTCAATAGTGAGTGGTTCGGCGCGATGACCGCTGCCGACATGATCAAACTCGCCGGCCAGCACACAGTGGCGCGGATGCTCGAACGCGATGATTTTGCCAAGCGCTACGCTGCGCAGCAGTCGATCGCCATCCATGAATTCCTGTATCCGCTGGTGCAGGGCTATGACTCGGTCGCACTCAAGGCCGACGTGGAGCTTGGTGGCACCGACCAGAAGTTCAACCTGCTGATGGGGCGTGGCTTACAGGAACATCATGGGCAG
Source organism: Lysobacterales bacterium (assembly GCA_038242955.1). Lineage (GTDB taxonomy): Bacteria > Pseudomonadota > Gammaproteobacteria > Xanthomonadales > Xanthomonadaceae > Thermomonas. Next base: position 844 of record JBBSRO010000002.1, on the reverse strand, counting down.
CCGCCGCAGGTCGTTCTCACCATGCCCTTGTTGGAGGGACTGGACGGCGTCCAGAAAATGAGCAAGTCGCTGGGCAACTACATCGGTATCGATGAGACGGCCATTGACATCGTCACCAAGTCAATGAAGATAGGCGATGAGCTGATGTGGCGCTGGATCGACCTGCTCAGCTTCGATATCGGTGTTGATGAAGTGACGTCATTGAAGCGCGAGATAGATGCGCGAGGCCTTAACCCACGGGACGTCAAGTTGAGGTTTGCGCGCGAGCTGGCGACGCGTTTCCAAGGCGTTGCAGCAGCCGAGCAGGCTATAGCGGGTTGGCATGCGGCCGTCCGTGGCGAAGGCGATCTCTGCAACCTGCCGTTGCAGGAAGTGCTGGTGCCTGCAGAGGGCTTGCGCATAGCAGCGCTACTGGTTGCTGCCGGGTTAATGCCCAGCAACTCGGAGGCAAATCGCAAGCTGAAGGAGCGCGCTGTACGTATCGATGGCGAGGTCTTCGAAGATGTCGCACGCATTTTCCAGCCTAGCTTTGAGGGTGTGCTGGCCGTTGGCAAGCGAAATTTTGCCCGGGTAATTCTCGTCCAAGCCCCGTAGGCCTGGATATTTTTCAAGAAGTTCTTGCGGCAGCGCAGCAAACCTCGATAGACTGGTCGGCCCGCAGAGGTGGATCGGTAAGAACCCTTACCACCCACTGAGGCAAGCAAAAAATCTTCCACACGAAGTATTGACGGAAGTGGAAAAGCTTGTATGATGTGCGGCTACCTTGATCACTTAGGTGATTGGGGAAACGGACGAGGCGCTGAGGCCGAAGTCCAAGATCTTTGACAGTGTGCGCAGGTGACTT
>JBBSRO010000001.1:0-136277 GCA_038242955.1 Lysobacterales bacterium | reverse complement strand
TGCAGGTTGCGCCAAAGATTGCGCCTGACGCTTGAAAGCCTGCTCGGAACGCCCCAGTTTAACAGCATTCGCGTGGCCATCCCCGCGCATCCCCTTGATCCGGCATGGATTTGCCATGCCGCTTGCCATGCCGCCGCAGGAGTTTCCATGACCGATACCGTGATCCACGCCACCGATGCCGATTTTGACAGCCACGTACTTGCCTCCGAGCAGCCGGTCCTGGTGGATTTTTGGGCACCGTGGTGCGGCCCGTGCAAGATGATCGCCCCCGCGCTGGACCAGCTGGCGACCGAATACGCCGGCAAGGCCAAGGTGGTCAAGGTCGACGTCGACCAGAACCAGGCCACGGCGCTGAAGTACCACGTGCGTTCGATCCCGATGCTGCTGCTGTTCAAGGGTGGCCAGGTCCAAGCTACCCAGATCGGCGCAGTGGGCAAGGCCCAACTGGCGCAAATGATCGACAAGGCACTCTGAGGTTCGTGGCCCTCGGGGCTTTGCGATTCTGGTTAGTCAGCCCGGCCTCGGCCGGGACAACGTTGGGATTTTCGGGGTGCGTCCTTGCGCGACGTTTATGCGGCCAGCCGGCGTAAGAGCGGCATCGACCTGAACGCTTTTTATCTGGAGCGCTTGCCGCAGCCCGCGCCCAATGCTAGTTTTCCGTGTGACCCGGCGCTGAACCACCGCCCGCAAGGCGCGCCGCACCCCTTCTGCTCCTACTATCTAGTTTTTTGAAACTCCTGCTTCGGTCGAGGGACTCCCGGCCTGGCATCCACACGACGCCCCAGCCTGCGGGCGCTCGCAACCTCAAGCGAGGAATTTCCACTTGTCCGACCCCACCAACGACGCCGGCGAACCAGCCGTCAAGCGCGTGCGCAAACCCCGCGTAGCCAAGACCGCCGCCGATGCACCAAGCATGCCCACGCTCCCGCCCGAACCTGCTGCCGCGCCGAAGCCCGTAGCGCCGAAGCCGGCTGAAAGAAAGCCAGCTGAAAGCAAAGCCCCCGAGGGCATGCCTGCTGAAAACAGGGCTCCCGTGAACAAACCGGCTGACACCAAGCCAGCAGAGTCCAGGCAGGAAGCGGCATCGCCCGCGCCTTCGCCCAGTGAACAAGCTTCGCGCGGCAATACCGACGCTGCCCCCCGCAACGATGGCAATACCGGCGGCGGTGACAACCGGCACAGCGGCCAAGCCGATAACCAGGGCGGTAGTCAAGCCAGTCACCAGGGCGGCGAAGGCCAGCGCAACAACAGCAATAACAATAATCGGCGTGACCGGTTCAAGAATCGCCGCGACCGCCAGCGCGACCGTCCCCACGAGGGCGGCATGCCTGACGACGGGGGCAATGGCGAAGCCTTCGTACCGCGCCCGCATCCGCAGGTACCGGAAGGCTTCCCGCAGTACTCGTTGGGCGATCTCAAACGGATGCCCGCGCACAAATTGCTGGAAATCGCCGATCAACTCCAGATCAGCGAGGGCGTGGCGCGCGCGCGCAAGCAAGACATCATCTTCGGCATTCTCAAGGTGCTCACGCGGCATGCTGAAGGCGTTGCCGGCGATGGCGTGCTGGAAATCCTGCCAGACGGTTTCGGCTTCCTGCGCGCGGCCGAGGCCAGCTACCTGGCTGGGCCGGACGACACCTACATCAGCCCGTCGCAGATCCGCCGCTTCAACCTGCGCACTGGCGACCACCTGGCCGGCCGCATCCGCTGGCCCAAGGATGGCGAACGCTATTTCGCGCTGTCGGTCGTGGACACCATCAATGGCGAGCCGATCGAGGCCAGCAAGAACAAGACCCTGTTCGAGAATCTGACCGCGTTGTTCCCGCGCAAGAAGTTCAAGCTCGAACGCGGCGACGGCAGCAGCGAGGACATCACCGGTCGCATCCTCGATTTGATGGCGCCGCAAGGCAAGGGCCAGCGCGCGTTGATCGTCAGCCCGCCGAAGGCCGGCAAGACGATGCTGATGCAGCAGGTCGCCACCGCGATCACCGGCAACCATCCGGACGTGCACCTGATCGTGCTGCTGATCGACGAACGTCCGGAAGAAGTCACCGAGATGCAGCGCACGGTGCGCGGCGAGGTAATTTCCTCGACGTTCGACGAGCCTGCTGCGCGTCATGTGCAGGTCGCCGAAATGGTGATCGAGCGCGCAAAGCGTTTGGTCGAGCACAAGAAAGACGTGGTGATCCTGCTCGACTCGATCACCCGCCTCGCCCGTGCCTACAACAACGTGTTGCCAAGTTCCGGCAAGGTGCTGACCGGTGGCGTGGACGCCAACGCGCTGCATCGGCCGAAGCGTTTCTTCGGCGCGGCCCGTAACGTCGAGGAAGGCGGCAGCCTGACGATCATTGCCACCGCTCTGGTCGACACCGGCAGTGCGATGGACAAGGTGATCTACGAAGAGTTCAAGGGTACCGGCAACAGCGAAGTGCACCTGGACCGCCGCATCGCCGAGAAGCGCGTGTATCCGGCGATCAACATCAACGCCTCCGGTACACGCCGCGAGGATTACCTGATCGAACCCGAGCTGCTGCAGAAAATCTGGATTCTGCGCAAGCTGCTGCACCCGATGGACGAGATCGCGGCGATGGAATTCCTGCTGGACAAGATGCGCAACACCAAGTCCAACGACGAGTTCTTCAGTGGAATGAAGCGCTGAGTCCTTCACATCGTTCCATCAAAAAGCCCCGCGATGCGGGGCTTTTTATTATGCCCAGATCCGGCGCGGCATAAGTGGTTGAGACGACTTCTCGCAACTCACCACAATCCCCGATACTGAGCCACCCGAACACAGGAACTTCCCATGCATGGTGGCGGACTTGAACTTGCACTGGTCTTCCTGCTGGCGGCAGTCATCGCAGTACCGGTGTTCAAGCGTTTCGGGTTGGGCGCGGTGTTGGGTTACCTGGCGGCCGGCGCGCTGCTGGGTCCGCATGCCTTACGGGTGATCGGCGATGCCGAACCCGTCCTAGCGGCCAGCGAGATCGGCGTGGTGATGATGCTGTTCGTAATCGGGCTGGAACTGTCATTGCCGCGTTTGAAGGTGATGCGCAAGCCCATCTTCGGCGTCGGCGGATTACAGGTCGCACTGTCGGGGAGCGTGTTGGCGGTGATCGCATTCGTGGCGGCCGATGGCGGCTTGGGCTGGAAGGCGGCGGTGGTGGTCGGCTTGGGGCTCGCGCTTTCCTCCACTGCGGTAGGCCTGCAGTTGTTAGCCGAACGCAAGGAACTTACCGCCGAACACGGCCGCTTGGCGTTCGCAATCTTGCTGTTCCAGGACTTAGCGGCAATTCCTTTGCTGGCCGCGATTCCGCTGCTTGGCGTGCATGCCGCCGGTAGCGATGGCGACATCGCGATGGCGGTAGTCAAGGCGATCGCCGCGATCACGGCGCTGGTGCTAGGCGGGCGTTATCTATTGCGCCATGTATTCCGGGTCATCGCGCGCACGCGTATGCCGGAGGTGTTCACCGGCGCAGCGTTGTTGGTGGTGTTGGGCAGCGCATGGCTGATGCAGCTGGCGGGCCTGAGTGCAGGCCTGGGCGCCTTCCTGGCCGGCGTGCTGTTGGCTGAATCCGAGTTCCGCCACGAACTGGAGTCGCAGATCCAGCCATTCGAAGGCCTGCTGCTGGGGCTGTTTTTCATGGCAGTCGGAATGAGCATCGACTTGCAACGAATTGCTGCCGAGCCGGGCACGATTGTCGCCGGCGTGCTGGTCTTGCTGGTGGTGAAGTTCGCCGTGCTCGCGCTGCTTGGGCTGCGTCCTGGTCGCCTGGAGCGGCGTGGTGCGCTGCTGCTCGGCGCTACATTGGCGCTGGGCGGCGAATTCGCGTTCGTGGTGTTCGGCGAAGCGGCCAAAGTAGGCTTGCTGGATGCCGCGCAGCGGGATCGACTGGTCGCGATGGTCGGGTTGTCGATGGCGATGACGCCACTGTTGTTGCTGCTGATTTCCAGACTGGGGCCTGGCACCACACAAAAGCGTGCGCGCGACTTCGACGAGATTCCTGACGGACACCCGCATGTGCTGATCGCCGGCTTGGGTCGCTTTGGCCAGATCGTGGCGCGCTTGCTTGCGGCCCATAAAATCCCGTTCATCGCTATCGACCCGGATGTAGAACAGGTCGATTTCGTGCGCCGCTTCGGCAACCAGATCTATTACGGCGACCCGACCCGACCTGACCTGCTGCGTGCCGCCGGCGCGGCGCATGTGCGAGTGTTCGTAGTGGCGATCGATGGCATTGATGCCAGCCTGGAAATGACCCGCCTGCTGCGCCATCACTATCCGGGCGCCAAGGTGCTTGCCCGCGCTCGTGACCGCCGGCATGCCTGGCAATTGATGGACATGGGCGCGAAGGTATTCCGCGAGCTGTTTGCCAGCAGCGTGGAAATGGGCCGCGACGTATTGGTGGAGCTCGGCGTGCCACCGGAACAAGCGGACGCGCGCGTCCGCCGTTTCCGCGTGCACGATGCGAAGCTGATGGATGCACAGCGGCAAATGCAGGGCGACGAAGATGCCTTGTTGCAAAGTGCCCGCGATGCGCGGCGCGAGTTGGCTGAGCTGTTCGAGGCAGATGTCGGCGCGGGCCCGCTAGGGCGGATCGTAGACCCACCACGGGAGTAGGGAACGTGCGAAAAAGGGGGACGCGGAGGGTGGCGGTTAAGGCGCGCCCTAACGACCTCCGTCCGCTTTTCACTAGTCCCTTTTTTCCTTTTTCGGCGCTACTCCCGCAGAAATCGCGCCATCGAGACTGACGCGTTGCTGCCATCGGCGGGCGTGAGTCCGGCGGCGACATCGACATAGCCGCGCATCAGCGCGACTTCGCGAGGGGTGCGGTTGAGTGCGTCGCGCTGGTTGAGGTCGCCACCGGCGCGCAGCAGCACTTGGGAAGCACGCAACAAACCGTGCAAGGCCGACAGGTGCAATGGGCCGAATCCGCGTTGGTCGCGCGCATCCAATCGCACCTCTTCATCCAGCAGGCGTTCCAAGCCAGCCAGCAGTACGTCCTCGGTGCTGGGCGTGCCGGGCTCGGCACGTGCGCCAAGCAGGAGCAGCAACGGTGTTGCGCCACCATTCGCCGCCTGTTGCGCATCCGCACCGGCCAGCAGCAGTGTATCCAGCAAGGCCACCAGGCGCGGGCGCTCACGGGCAGTGAAGCCATAAAGCGCGGCGCAGTGCAGCGGGGTCAGGCCCTGGGCATCACGTGCGTGCAGATCGGCGCCGGCCTGCAACAGGCGCGATACGAGTTCAGGTAATCCCAACGCCGCCGCCAGCATCAGCACGGTCACTTCACCGGGCAGGCGCTGTTCAAGGCCAGCACCAGCCTCCAACAGGCACTCGACGATCTCGGTCTGGCGCATGCTGACCGCCGCCGAAAGTGGCGTGGCACCAGTGTTCGCAGCAAGTCCCGGTTGCGCACCCCGGGCCAGCAGTAACGCGACCAACGCGCGATGTCCTCCGCCTGCCGCGCGCAACAACGCGCTGCAGCCCTGGCTGTCGACCGCATCCACCGGCAGGCCGATATCGAGCAGGCGGCGCACCGCATCGGTGTCACCCACGATGGCCGCAGCCGGCACATCACTGGCCTGCAACGGCCGACGTGGCAAACGCCAGCCACGCCAATCCAGCCAGTCGGCGAGGTCGCGACGGCCACTGGCCAGCGCCACGCCGAGCGCGGTCTGGCCATCCGCGGCGCGACGATCGGGCGCGGCACCTGCGGCCACAAGCAGCTTCAGTTCTTGCTCGTGTGCCAGCGCCGCAGCAAGGTGCAGCGCGCTCATGCCGCGGCTGTCGCATGCGTCGAGGTCGGCGCCGTGCGCAATCAATCGCTGCAGCAGCCTCGGCCAATGCAGTCGTACTGCAATCGCCACCGGGGGATCGCCTGCCGGCGAAACTCCGTAAGGATCCGCACCGCGTTCCAGCAACTCGATCGCGAAGCGCTCGGCACCAGCGCCGGCATCAGAACTGCCGGCAAGGCAAGCCGCCATGAAACGTGCCAATCCGCCGCTACCCGCTGGTGATGCCCCGTGCACGAAGAGCACGCGCAAGACACCGATGCCTTGGCTGCCACGTTGCAAGGCTGCGTCCACCGGCATCGGCATGCCCGGCACGCGCGCCTCTGGCTGCGCGCCACGACGCAGTAGCCATTCGACGCGTTCCACGTCCTGCACGATCTCGGCATCGGTCAACAGGCCATTGAGCTCTGCCATGCCCAGCAGCGCGGCCAGCGGCAGCAATTCACGCGAGGGACCGGCGTCCAGCAGGCGTTCGCGCAGTAGCAGCACGGGTGGACGATCCGGCGATGCGCCGTTGTCATCAACGTCCATTGACACCGGCAAGGCGCGCGCCGGATCCAGCACATTGACCAGCGTCCATCGTCCTGCCGTGGCGGCAAGATCCACCGCGCTGCGGTTGTCGGCATCCAGCATCTGCGCGCCTACCCCTAGCGTGAGCAAGCGCTGGACCAACGCAATGGATGGCGCTTCGGCCATGCACGCCAGATGCAAGGCATTTTCGCCAGCACTGTCACACGCGCACGCATCTGCGCCGGCCGTGATCAACACGTCCAGCGCTGGCAGCGCGGCGACCCGTGCACTTTCCAATAACGGGGTGCGACCTTGACCATCCTGCGCATGCACATCGGCGCCGGCATCCAGCAGTGCACTGCAAACATCAGGATGGCCGGCGAACGCGGCCTCGTGCAGGGCGGTGCGCTCGCGGCGATCACGCGCATCCACTTTTGCCTTGTGCCGAAGAAGGAGTTGTACGCCTGCCGGATCGTCCTCTTCGGTGCCGGCGGCGGCGTGCAGGGCCGGCTGACCTTCGGCAGGATCGGCCTTGGCGCCACGTTCCAGCAGGAACCGCGCCAATCGCCAGTTGCCGGCCGAACAAGCAATACCCAATGGCGACACGCCCTCCGCGTTCACTGCGTCAATCTCTGCGCCGGCATCACGCAGTAATGCGGCCACCCCAGGATCCGAACTGCGCGCGGCGTGGTGCAACGGCGTATTGCCGTCGGCGTCGGCGATGCGCGGGTCGGCTCCGTTAGCGAGCAAGGTCATCACGGCTTCCGGCCGTCCATGCCAACTGTCGCGGGTAGCGGCCACCAACGGTGTCATTGACGATGGATGCACAGTATTGATGTCGACACCGCGTTCGATGAGTCCGCGCAACAGACGCAGGTCAGGCAGCACTGACGCCAATACCGTCAGGCCGCGACGATCACGTTCACCGGCCGGCGCTTCGGCGCCCGCATCAGCACCGGCATCCAGCAACGTGAGTGCACGCTCGACACGACCGCTGCGGGCAGCGATATAGAGATCACGCGTCAATGCCTCGACATCGACATCGGCACCTGACGCGCTGGCGGCAAGGGGCATGAGCGGCAGCACGTCCTCGCTGTCTTGCTCGCCTGCATCCTCATCCATGTCCAGCACCGGCAAACCATGCGCCACTACACGCGATGGCGCGGTCTGTAGCAGCGCATGCGACAACGGCAGCGCGACAACGTAGGCGATTGCTGCGATCAGGCGCGCGTCACCCGTTAGAAGACCAGGCCAGCCGAGGGCAATGCCGCCAATCAGCATCAACCACACTGGCACTGCGACTTGAAGGCCGCTCCAGGCACTGCGCTGGTGCGTTTCAAGCGACGCGAGATTTTTGCCGATCGTGCCACCCTGTCGTTCCAGTCCATGCCAAAGCGGCCAGTAACGCCAAAGTGTCATCAGTAAGAATGCCGCCGCGGTGCTCATGGCCAGCACCGGAAGCAGGCCCGGCGCAACCCGCAGTGCGTGCAACGGCCACGCAACAAGCACCATGGCAAGCACGAAGCCGCCCCCCCAAGCGAGCGCCAGCGCTGCGGCGTCGCGAGCCAACCTCGACCCACGCTGGGTGCCGCGCAACAACGCGATGCCGAGCGCCATCGGCGCCTGCGCGAGCCACGCCACCGGACCGGCACTACCGACATCCAACCAGCAACCCGTCGCTAGCAGCAATGAGACGGCAATCAGGGCGGCCGCAAGTCCGGGCCGACGATCAAGCATCGGTGCCCCAGTCCTCGGTCATCGGATCGGCCATGGTTGGCGGGAACTGCACATGGAAACCAGCAGACACCAGGTTGGTGCGGACCACGTCCGGATCTTCCAGCGCCAGCTTGCGGCCCGGCACCAAGTCGACATCGAGCACGAATTGCAGCTTGCCCAACTGCAGTCGAACCGGCTCGGGCAGGCGAGCAAAGTCATCGCGAGCAGCGAGGTATAGGTAGGTATCGGCTTTTTTCAGGCTCTTGTAGACAAATGCATGCATCGCGTTACGCGGGTCACTCCGGGGGATGCATTGATTGTGCGGCAAAGCGTGCATCGACGGAACCGCGCTGCGGCAATGGAGTTCCGCCTGCCTTGCTGGTACCCGCCCCGCGCAACCAGTGCCGGGACCTTCGGCACAAGCGCGCGCGGCAGCGGCTGCTAACCTTCTGCTATCGTTTGCCGGGAAAGTCCTATGCGCACTGCTCCGCTGCTCGCAGCCCTGTTGTTGACCAGCTTGTCCGCCGCCGCTGCGGAACCCATCACACTCACCCAAGCAATGGCCGACCCCGACTGGATCGGTCCGCCGGTAGAGGCTGTGTGGTGGCGCTGGGATAGCCAGGCCGCGCAGTACGTGCTCAAGCGCGAGGGTGCCAGCATCCTCGACCGCTGGCAGGTCGGCATCGACGGCGGCACGCCAGTACGTTTGGATGGCAACGCGCTGGCGGACATCGACAGTGATGATCCGGTGTTCGATATGGCGGCCACACGCAGCGCGTTCGTGCGCAATGGCGATGTCTTCGTGCGCGATCTTCGCAGCGGCGCACTCACCCAGCTCACGCGCACCACCGATCGCGAAACGCGCCCACAGTGGAGCCGCGATGGCGGCCTGGTCTGGCGCGTCGGCGATGCCTGGTATCGCTGGGATGGTCGCACTGTGGCGCAGGCCGCACTGCTCAAGGCCGAAGATGCTCCCAGCAAGGCGCCAAAGGCCGACGACCTGCGCGAGCGCCAGCTACGCCTGATCGACACCCTGCGCGATGACCGCGCCCGCCGCGAGGCTGCGCGCGAACAAGACGAAGCCTGGCGCGCCGCCGACAAAACCCGCGCACCTGAACCGATCTGGCTCGGCAAGGGCGTCGAGATCGCCGATAGCGCGTTGTCACCTGATGGTCGCTGGCTGCTGGTCGCCACCACCGAGAAGGGCGCGGACACCGGCACCGCCGGCAAAATGCCGAAATACGTGACCGAATCCGGCTACGAGGAATTCGAAGACGCGCGCACCCGCGTTGGCCGCAATGATCCGCTGCCGCACAAACTCTGGCTTGCGGAGATTTCCACGGGCAAGCTCCGCGAAATTACGTATGACGCATTGCCCGGGATCAAGGATGACCCGCTGGCCGCGATGCGCAAGGCTGCCGGCAAAGATCAGTTGAAAGGCAACCGCACGCTGCAGGTTGCGGCCCTGCAATGGACTAGCGACAGCAACAACGTTGCGGTGATGCTGCGCGCGGTCGATAACAAGGACCGCTGGATCGTCAACGTTGACTTGAACAAGGCGACGCTGCAATCGCGCCATCGCCTGCATGACGATGCCTGGATCAACTGGGGTTTCAACGACTTCGGTTGGCTGCCCGACAACAAGACACTCTGGTACCTGTCCGAGGAAAGCGGCTACTCGCATCTGTACACGCTAGACGGCAGCAATCGCAGTCAGCTCACCGATGGCCGTTGGGAAACATCGGAAGTACAACTCTCGCGCGATGGCCGTGCGTTCTACTTCATGTGCAACAAGGCGCAACCCGGCGACTATGAAGTCTGTCGCGTACCTGTCAGCGGAGGTGATGTGCGCGAAGTCACCGCACTGGACGGCGTCGAAAACTTTGCGCTTTCGCCCGATGGCTCGAAGTTGCTGATCCGGCATTCCTCTGCCTACGTGCCACCGCAACTTGCTGTCGTCGATGCCGCCGGAGGCACGGCACGCGAACTTACCGATACGCGCACCGCTGCCTTCAAGGCGCGCACCTGGATCCAGCCGCAGACGGTGCAGGTCCCAAGCAAGCATGGCGCTGGCACCATCTGGGGCAAGCTCTACACGCCGACGACAATGGATGCCGGCAAGAAATATCCAGTCGTGATGTTCGTGCACGGCGCCGGTTACCTGCAGAACGTCAGCGCGCGCTATCCGAATTATTTCCGCGAACAGATGTTCCACAACCTGCTGGTGCAGCAGGGCTATATCGTGCTGGACCTGGATTATCGCGCAAGCGAGGGCTACGGCCGCGACTGGCGCACCGCGATCTACCGCTGGATGGGCAAACCCGAGCTTGAGGACTATCTGGACGGCTTGGATTGGGTGGTCGACAACAAGCAGGGCGACCGCGACCACGTCGGCATCTATGGCGGCAGCTACGGCGGCTACATGACTTTTGTCGCGCTGTTCAAGAAGCCCGGCGTATTCAAGGCCGGCGCCGCGCTGCGTCCGGTCAGCGACTGGTCGCAGTACAACCACGAATACACCTCCAACATCCTCAACACGCCGGAGCTCGACCCGGAGGCCTACAAGCGTTCGTCGCCGCTGGAGTATGCGGATGGCCTGCAGGACAACCTGCTGATCGCACACGGCATGATCGATGACAACGTGTTTTTCAAGGACTCGGTGATGATGACCCAGAAGCTCATTGAACTGCGCAAGGACAAATGGGAGCTCGCGCCGTATCCGCTGGAGCGCCACGGCTTCACCCATTCCGACAGCTGGTATGACGAATACCGGCGCATCAACGAATTGTTCGAACGGACGTTGAAGTAAGTATCGCGCGGACGCCTGCCCATGCTTCGCATCACGGACATCAAGCTACCTCTGGATCACGACGAGGCTGCGCTCGCCGCGGCGATCGTGGAGCGGCTTGGTATCACTGCCGGTGAGTTGACCGGCTACACCGTTGCCAAGCGCAGCTACGACGCGCGCAAGCGCACGGCTATCGTGTTGATCTATTCACTCGACGTAGATGCGTCATGCGAAGCGGACATCCTGCACCAGCTCCAGCAGGATCCGGCAACGCTCGGCGGCAAGATCGGGCCAACGCCCGATACGACGTACAAATTCGTCACCAAAGCGCCGGCGCAATTGGCGCTCCGCCCACTGGTGATCGGCATCGGTCCGTGCGGGTTGTTTGCCGGGTTAGTGCTGGCGCAAATGGGTTTTCGGCCCATCATCCTGGAGCGTGGCAAAGCGGTACGCGAACGAACCGTGGACACGTTCGGCCTGTGGCGAAAGAAGGTGCTGGATCCGGAGTCCAACGTGCAGTTCGGCGAAGGCGGCGCGGGCACGTTCTCTGACGGAAAACTGTATAGCCAGATCAGCGACAAGCTGCACCACGGACGCAAGGTGCTGGCCGAGTTCGTCGCCGCCGGTGCGCCCGAGGAAATCCTCTACGTCAACAAGCCGCACATCGGCACGTTCCGACTGGTGTCGATGGTCGAACACATGCGCGCGACCATCGAATCGCTGGGCGGCGAAATCCGCTTCAGCAGTCGTGTCGATGACGTGTTGATCGATACCGATGCCGACGGCATGCGTCACATGCGCGGGGTGACCCTTGCCAGCGGCGAACAATTGCGCGCCGACCACGTGGTGCTGGCGCTAGGCCATAGTGCGCGCGATACCTTCGAGATGCTGCACGCACGCGGCGTGTTTGTCGAAGCAAAACCGTTTTCTGTCGGCTTCCGCGTTGAGCATCCGCAATCGCTGATCGATCAGGCGCGCTTCGGTCAGCAGGCCGGCCACAGCATGTTGGGTGCGGCTGACTACAAGCTGGTGCATCACGCCAGTAATGGTCGTTCGGTGTACAGCTTCTGCATGTGCCCGGGCGGCACCGTGGTCGCTGCGGCCAGCGAGCCCGGCCGCGTGGTCACCAACGGCATGAGCCAGTACTCGCGCAACGAACGCAACGCCAATGCGGCGATCGTGGTGGGAATTACCCCTGAGGATTTCGCGCCTTATGGTGAAGGCCCGCTCGCCGGCATCGCACTGCAACGGCATTGGGAATCGCAGGCATTCGCACTCGGTGGTGGCGACTATTCGGCGCCGGCGCAACTGGTCGGGGATTTCATCGGCAATCGCGCATCCACCCAGCTCGGCGCGGTGCTGCCGTCGTACACGCCGGGAATCACACTTGGAACGCTGGACGATGCCCTGCCGCGCTACGCCATCGATGCAATTCGCGAAGCATTGCCCGCCTTTGAGAAGCAGATTCGCGGTTTCTCCATGCACGATGCGCTGCTCACCGGAGTAGAGACGCGCACCTCGTCGCCATTGCGCATCACCCGTGGCCAAGACGGTCATAGTTGCAATACGCGTGGCCTGTTTCCCGCTGGCGAAGGCGCGGGTTATGCGGGCGGCATCCTGTCGGCCGGCGTGGATGGGATCAAGGCTGCTGAAGCGGTGGCACGCAGTATTCTTGCGGGATAAACATGAAAGCCGCGACGCTGCCGCAATCACTTGACCCTGTGGACCTGCCGCGCGACCTGCCACGGTTCCGTCACTGGTTTCGTTATCCGCTGCATCGCCATGATTTCCAGCCGTTACGCACCGTGCCCGACGAGCAACTGCTTGGCTATTACACAGCAAAGCCTTTGTACGGCCGACTAGATGATCAGGGTCGAGTGGACAAGAGTGCCGGCTTCAACGGCGAGATCGCCGGTGTGTTCGTGCCATCACCTGCGCGCTCATGGCGGCAAGCAGAGTTGTTCTTCACGAAGATGCCGAAAGACGATGTTACGCGGCCGGATGGGCAACGCAACTGGCCGGCCATCCATGCCGCTGCCGAACACGCGTTGCACGAACGGTTGGATTGACGCGTCGGATCAGCGCTCAAGAATCGCCACTACGCCCATACCCCCAGCGGTGCAAATACTGACAAGACAACGGCCACCGCCACGCTGTTTCAATTCTTTTGCCGCAGTAGCGACGATGCGTGCACCAGTCGCGGCGAACGGATGACCGGTGGCCAGCGACGAGCCATTGATGTTGATCTTGGCCGGGTCGATACGACCCAGTGGTGCGTCCAGGCCCAGCCGGTTTTTGCAGTAGTCCTCACTCTCCCAGGCCCGCAACGTGCAAAGTACTTGCGCCGCGAACGCTTCGTGGATCTCGTAAAGATCGAAATCCTGCAATGACAGCTTGTTGCGTTTGAGCATCTCGGCGACAGCCACGGCCGGCGCCATCAGCAGGCCTTCGCCATGCACGAAGTCAACCGCAGCAGATTGCGCGTCGCGCAGGTGGCAGAGCACTTCATGGCCGTGCTCGGCCGCCCATTCGTCAGTGGACAGCAGGCAGGCCGATGCGCCATCGGTTAGCGGCGTGGAATTACCGGCGGTCAGCGTGCCCTTACCCGAGGTCTTGTCGAATGCCGGCTTCAACGTGGCGAGTTTCTCGAGGCTGGAATCCGGACGCATGATGTTGTCGCGTGCCACGCCGCGAAAGCTCACCACCAAGTCGTCGAAGAAGCCGCGCTCGTAGGCGGCGGCAAGCTTGTGGTGCGACGCAACCGCCAATTCGTCCTGCGATTCGCGCGCGATGTGCCACTGCCGCGCCATGTCCTCGCAGTGCTGCCCCATCGACTTGCCAGTGCGCGGCTCGGCTACGCCGGGAAAATCCGGCTTCAGTTCACGCAGGGAAAAACCTTTGAACGCAGCGAGCTTCTGGCCGAAGGTCTTTGCCGCGGCGGCCTTCAGCAGGCGCCGGCGCAGCGACTTGCCGTAGACAATCGGCACGTCGGACGTACTGTCCGAACCGCCACCGATGCCGACCTGAATCTGCCCCGTCGCAATCTTGCCGGCGATATGCACGATCGTGTCCAGCGAGGTGCCACAGGCGCGTTGCAAGGTGATGCCGGGGGTCAGCGGCGACAGCCCGGAAGACAGCGCTGCCTCGCGGCCCAGGTTCCAGTCTGCGGAATGCTTTATCACCGCACCCATCGCCACTTCGCCGAGTTGCTGTCCGTGCAGGCCGAATTTCTCGACCAGCGCGCCCAGCGTGCGCACCGACATGCCGAGATTGCCAACATCGGCATACGCCGAGTTCTGCCTGCAGAACGGAATGCGTACGCCGCCAAGAATGGCAACAGGACGACCATGCAACATCGGACACCTCGGGCTTTACCCGCCGCGCGGGCATAATGGGTCAGTGTAGCGCCGCTGCGCTGAGCGATAACTCGATACTGCATGAACACACTTCAGCAAACTGACTTCCATGGCGTGATCGCGCTCGAACTCCGCGATGGTGATCCGCCGAAGCAGTCCGCGTTGCGGGCTCATGCCGCGGGTGAGCTGGCGACCCAGCTTGGCCGGGATCTTGCCAAGCTAGTCCCAGCTGCAGGCGAATGTGACTTGGCGCTATTCGCTGCCCACTTCGATCCTGCCGAAGCGCTGCGTCCGGGTTGGCCGCTACATCGCCGGATCACGGAATTGCTGCAGCTTGCGCCGCGACGGTCCATCTCTGGGCAGGAAGTGGGTCCCCGCATCGTCGGCTTCGGGGCGGATGCAGCAGGCGACGTGCCGCAACCGCTGCGTTGCGATGCTGCATTGATCGGAGGTGGATTGCGCGTGATGCCATTCATCTTGCGTGGCGCAGCTTCCGCAAGCGCCGGTGCCGAACTTGAAAATGTGCTTATTGACCTCGGCATGACTGCTGCTGATGCCGCCCTTGCGCTGCAAGATGGCTTGGGCGCGCGCATCGAACACTTGCGCTATCTCAGCCTGCACGATCTACTGGCGATGAGTGCGATGCAATACGCCAACGTCGGCCTTGAGCCACTGTGGACATTGCTTGAAACCGCGTTGCTGGAGCCAGATGCGGAAGCTTGGCTGGATGCAGGGCAGGAGCCACTCTCACGCTATGCGGACGGCGAAGTGCGCATCGCCCTGTTCGATCCAGCTGCGTGGTGCGCGCGCTATGCAGCCAACGTGAAGGACGAGGCGAAACTCGAACGTGGCTTCGCCATGTTCCAGGCCCGCCAGCGCCAGTTTGCGGCAGTACTCGAAGCACACGACGTGCCCGTGCAGTTCGTACATTGCGCTGATGGAAGCAATGCACACTGCCTGCGTTAGCGAATCACCTTGATCACCCCGCACGCCACCCGTGCACCGGCATTACCGGCAGGCTGACTACTGTAATCGTCCGGCGCGGCGTGCACCACGAACGCACGGCCGGCGATGTCGTTGCCTGCACCACCGCCCAGGCTGACGCCATTAATATGCGTGTTGATCTTCGCCACGCCATCGGCGCCTGCAACGATATTGTCGTGGTCGCCGGCATGGTGTGCGCCCTGCATCGCGCGGCCATGCGGTTTCCCAGCCGGATTGAAGTGGCCGCCCGCGCTGGAGGCATCGGCCGCACTGCAATCGCCTTTCTCATGGATGTGGAAGCCGTGGCTGCTGCCGGGGCTAAAACCACCTAGCTCACCGGTGACATGCACGCCATCCTTCATTGGGACCAACTTCAGTTTGCCGCTGACAATGCTTCCCGAGGCACTGGCAAGGTTGGCCTCAGCTTGTTGCGCAGTACTCGGGCCTGTCATCGGCTTCACCGGAGGTGTGGCCGCCGACTTCGTGGTCGGCGCGGTACTGGCGCAGCCGGCCAGAGCGAATACCACTGAAGCGGTAAGGATTGAAAAACGGCGCGTCGCATTCGTGTTCATCTGAATTTCCTTGTAACGGTTCTAGCAATTTTGCGCGGTGGGCAGTTCACTGCGGATGAAAGCGCCCGGCTCAGCTGCGTTTGCGAGATGCGCCCAGCTTGCGGCTCAATGTATTGCGGCCCAGTCCTAGCAATACTGCTGCATCGCCTCGATGGCCATCGCAATGATCCAGCGCCGCCTGCAGCACTACCTGTTCGAACTCATGCTTGGCATCGGCATGCAGGTTCTGCGCGCCATCAGCCAGCCGCGCGCGCGCCCATCTATCCAGTTCGCGTTGCCAAGTCCCTGCATCGCCAGCGGCCTTGTTCGAGGTTGGCAACGCATCGCCAAGATCTGCCAAACCAATGGTGTCGCCCGGGGCCAGCGCGGCCAGCCGCCAGCAGATATTTTCCAGCTCGCGCACATTGCCCGGCCAGTCGTGCATGCGCAGGCGCTCCAGCGCGGCCTTGCCGAATGCCTTCACAGGAACTTGCAGGCGCGCCGCCGCATTGGCGAGGAATCGCGCGGCTAGTTGCGGGATGTCTTCGCGCCGCTCGCGCAGCGGCGGCAAAGGCAAGCGCACCACGTCCAACCGATGCAACAGGTCAGCGCGAAAGCGACCTTGCTCGACCAGCGCCTGCAACGGCTGGTGGGTCGCGGCGATCACACGCACATCGACGCGGATCAACTCGCGGCCGCCGACACGGAAAAATTCGGCTTCGGCCAGCACGCGCAATAGGCGTGTCTGCAACGCCAGCGGCATGTCGCCGATCTCGTCCAGGAACAATGTGCCGCCATTGGCTTGTTCGAAGCGGCCGATGTGGCGTTTGTTCGCTCCAGTGAATGCGCCGGCCTCGTGGCCGAATAATTCCGACTCCAGCAGTTCCGAAGGAATCGCCGCAGTATTCAGTGCAATGAACGGACGTGATGCACGCGGCGATTCGCGATGCAGTGCGCGCGCTACCAACTCCTTTCCGGTTCCGGTTTCACCGGTGATCAACACTGATAGCGGCGCCTGCGCCAGTCGCCCGATTGCACGGAACAGCGCGCGCATCGCTGGCGCATCACCTAGCAACCGCGAATCACCAACACTCGAAGTTTCTTCGGGCAATGCGATGGTCTTGGTTTCTGGTTGCGGCAATGCGCGCTGCGCGATCGCGACGGCTTCATCCAGGTCAAAGGGCTTGGACAGGAAATCATGCGCGCCGCCACGGAACGCAGCAGCGGTGCTTGCCACGTCGGTATAGGCCGACATCACCACCACCTGCAACTGTGGATATCGTGCCTTGAGCGCATCCAGGAATCCAAACCCATCCATGTCCGGCATGCGCACGTCGGTGAATACCAATACTGGATGCGCCTCGTCTTCCAGCGCCTGCAATGCCTTTGCCGCACCATCGAAAGCGAGCACTGCATAGCCGGCATCGCGAAGCGCTTGCGCCAATACGAAACGCACGCTGCGATCATCGTCGACCACCCAGATTCGGGTTGCTTCAGTCATCGTTACCGCCTTGCATGTCGCTACCGCCATTGGCTTCATCCATCTCATTTAGGGGCAACGGCAGCAACAAGGTGAACACTGTGTGCCCCGGCCGCGAGCGATAACTCAGCGAGCCGCCGTGCTCACGCGAGATCTGCTGGGCCAGCGCCAAGCCGAGGCCACTGCCTTCGGCGCGACCTGATACCAGCGGCAGGAAGATGCGTTCGGCCAGGTCCTCTGGCACGCCGCGACCGTCATCGGCGATTTCGATCCGCAAGGCCAGCCGATGCGGCGTATCGCCAATCAAGATGTGATGCTCGGCACGCGTTCGAAGTTGTACGTTGGTGGCACCGGATTCAATCGCGTTACGCACCAAATTCCATAACGCCTGGCTCAGTCGATCAGCATCGCCTGGGAACTCGGGCAGGGATGGATCGTAGTCGCGCTGCAAACGGGTCGCCCAGCCGGCATCGCTTTCGGCCAGGCGCAGCACGCGTTCCAGTACGGCATGGATGTTGAGCAGTTCGAACGCGCGCGGCGGTGCCGGTGACAGCAATTGATCAACCAAGGCTGCCAGGCGCTCGACTTCGGTTTCGATCAGCTCGGTGAGTTCCAGTGCCTCGCCATCGCAACGGCGCGCGAGCAGCTGCGCTGCACCCTTGATCCCGGCTAATGGATTGCGCAGCTCATGCGCCAGACCCTTGAGCGAGGCCGACAGCGCCGAGGGTAGCAACCGCGCAGGATCATCACCCGGAAATTCATCGACCGGATGTGCTTCCAGCCAATAGCCAGAGTCCTCAACATCCACGATTGGACTCAACAGCAGATCGGCGAAATGCAGGTCGGCGTGGCCTGGAAAGGCCATCGGCATTCGGCGCAGGCGCAGCGCATCGCCTGTTAGTTGTTCCAGCACCGATGCCAATTGCTGACTGTCGCGTTCCAACGCAGATGCCGGCAGGCCCACCAAGCGTCGGCGGCCTACCCCTAGCCATTGGCCTGCCGCCCGGTTGGCATTGCGGATGGTGCCGCTCGCATCCAGTCGCAACACCGGCGTAGCTAGGGCGTCGAGCATCAGGTCTGGTTCTTGGGTGATTGCAGGTTGCATTGCACTAATTTAGTGCAATTGCTGACTGAATGCCGGGAGTAAAGGGGTCGCCACATTCACATCGCAGCGATCCCGCCCCATGCAGCCTGTTGGCAACTATATCGGGGGATTTTCATGAGCCTGCGTTTGCGCACCGTCCGTTTAAGCACTGCCATCGTCATTGCCATCGCTGCCTTGCCAGCCTCGCAGGCGTTTGCACAGGATGCACAGGTCAAAGACGTGCCGGCCACCGTGGAGCCGGCCATTCCAGCGACGCGTGTGGTGCAAGCCGAAACGCAGCAATCAGAGGCACCGAAGGAACTTCGCGCACAGGTGCTACTGGAGCGCGCATGGTTTTCGCCGGGCGAGATCGACGGCCAATGGGGTGGCAAAAGCCGCAGTGCGCTTGCCGCCTTCCAGCAGGCCAAGGGGCTGACTGTCACCGGCGAACTGGATGACCCCAGCCTGGCGGCGCTGGACACCGACGGCGCATCAGCATTGATGAGCTACACGATTACCGATGCCGACGTTGCCGGCCCATTCATCAAGACTCCGTCCAGCACGCTTGCCAAGTCAAAAATGAAGTCCATTGCCTACCAATCTGCAGCCGAGGCATTGGGTGAAAAATTTCACGTCAGTCCAGCGTTGCTACGCAAGTTGAATCCGGGTGTGGCGCTGGACGCGGCGGGGGGCACGTTGATGGTTCCGAACGTGCTGGACATGGCACCGTTGGCAATGGCCGCGAAGATCATCGTCGATAAGTCCGACGCCGCCCTGCGCTTGGTTGATGCCGCAGGGAGTGTCTACGCGCAATTCCCGATCACCAGTGGTTCTTCGGAATTCCCGCTTCCGATCGGTGATTGGTCAATCGAAACGGTCACGCCTGATCCGTCGTACAGCTATGACCCTGCCCTGATCGCTGGTGCCAACAAGAACGATCCCAAGGCCTTGCTGCCGCCCGGCCCCAATGGTCCCGTCGGCACGATGTGGATGGGGATATCCAAACCACATTACGGCATCCACGGCACACCAGATCCTGCACGCATTGGCCGCAGCCAATCCAGCGGCTGCGTGCGCCTGACTAACTGGAGTGCCAATGCGGTCGCCCAGGCAGTGAGCGTAGGCATGGTCGTGAGCATGCAGGAATAACGATGCAGCCCTCGCGACCAGCGTCACCCATACGCGGACTGCTGCTGTTCTTGTTGGGCTGTCTGGTCGGCGCGAATGCGACGTACTTCTTGATGAGTCGTAATAGCCCGAGGACAGTGGGTCCTGCAACGACGGAAGCGGTCTCTGGCGGTTATCCGGATGTGTCCAAGCGGCCAACCAACACGTCATCGCCATCAAGTTCGCATAGTGAACCAGCCGAAGCGGATCTAACTCAACACCACAACGTCCCGATCTTGCCACCACCCGTTCCAGCCATGCGCGGCATTGCGCCGAACTCCAGAACCACGCCAGCCGCATCAACCAGCGGTTTGCTGATCCCGGTGCAAGGTGTCACGGCTTCGCAACTGAGCGACACGTTTACCGACTCGCGCAGTGCTGACCGGGTGCATGACGCCATCGACATCATGGCGCCGGCCGGCACGCCGGTGCTGGCAGTGGCCGATGGCCATGTCGAAAAACTTTTCACCAGCAAGCTGGGCGGGCTGACCATCTATGAATTTAATGGCGATGGCACGCTGGCGTATTACTACGCGCACCTGGAGCGCTATGCAGACGGACTGGCTGAGCAGCAGCCGATCAAGCGTGGTGAAGTGATCGGCTATGTCGGTTCCACCGGGAATGCCAGTCCGGAAGCACCGCACCTGCACTTCGCGATCTTCGAGCTCGGGCCGGAAAAGCAATGGTGGAAAGGCGATGCGCTCAATCCGTATTCGCAGTTGGGCGCTAGCCCGCGCTGATCACGGCGAAGCCGCAACCACCGGGGTAGCCAATGCATGCAGGATGCGCATGTCTTGTGCATCAAACATCGCCTGCGGACTGTCGCCATCGTCCTGCGCGCGATAGTGCTGGTGGAACGCGCGCACCGCGGCGGCACGATCAGTCAGTGAATAGCCAACCGTAGCCATTGCCAGCCATGGATCAAAGCCGGCGGGTGGATCGACCAATGCCCCTTGCGGCCAACGACCGAAGCCGGCATCGGCAAGTGTTTTCCACGGGAACCGTGCGCCTGGATCGACCTTGCGGGTCGGTGCCAGATCCGAATGCCCAATGACTTGGGTGTGCGGGATATGCAGACGCGTGCACAAGTCGTCCAGTAGTCGAATGACAGAAGCGATCTGCGCGTCGGTGTAGGGCTCGCCGCGTTCGTTGTCGATCTCGATGCCGATCGACGTGGAATTGAGATCCGTGATCGTGCCCCACGACCCACCACCTGCATGCCAGGCGCGCTTGTCGTCATCGACCAATTGATAGATGTGGCCGTCGTCGCCAATCAGGTAATGCGAACTCACCCTGCCGCCACGATTAGCGCTGCGCAGGGTATCAAGGCTTTGCTGCACCGATTTCTGCTCGGTGGCGTGCAAGACAATGATCACTGCCTTGCGCTCGTTGAAGTTCTGCGAAGGCACCCACGTCGCTATCGGGTTGTGGGTGGACGGCGCATGCGCGCAACCACCCAACCATGCAACGCACAGCAGAAAGCCAATCGCCAAGGATCTGTTCATCGCTGCATTGAAGCGGTGGCGGCCCTGCATTGCAAGAAGTCGCTCCAAAGTCGATGCATGCACCTCGCGACGGCTAGCCCCACGCCCCGGATTGCGTACCGGGGCGTGCATCGCTCTAAACACTCAAATTGCGTAATACATTTGGTATTCCAGCGGATGCGTCGCCGCGCGGAAGGCAGTGACTTCCTTCATCTTGAGCTTGATGTAAGCATCGATGAAGTCGTCGCTCATCACTCCGCCAGCCTTCAGGAACTCACGATCCTGATCGAGTGCGTCCAGTGCTTGGTCGAGCGAATGGCAGACGGTCGGGATGTTTTTTTCCTCTTCCGGCGGCAAGTCGTAAAGATCTTTGTCGCTCGGGCCACCCGGGTCGATCTGGTTCTTGATGCCGTCCAGCCCAGCCATCATCAATGCGGTGAAGGTCAGGTAGCCGGAATTCATCGGATCCGGGAATCGGAACTCGATGCGGCGCGCCTTCGGATTGGACACATACGGGATGCGGCAGCTAGCGGAGCGGTTGGACGCCGAATACGCCAGCATCACCGGTGCTTCAAAGCCCGGCACAAGGCGCTTGTAGCTATTGGTGGTCGAGTTGGCGAACGCATTGATGGCGCGTGCATGCTTGAACACGCCGCCGATGTACCAGAGCGCCATCTGCGACAAACCGCCGTACCCGTCGCCTGAGAACAGGTTGGTGCCACCTTTGGCCAGGCTCTGGTGCACGTGCATGCCACTGCCGTTATCGCCTACCAGGGGCTTGGGCATGAAGGTGGCGGTCTTGCCATTGCGATGGGCCACGTTCTTGATGATGTACTTCATCGTGAGCACTTCATCTGCTTTGTGCACCAGTGTGTTGAACTTGGTGCCGATCTCGCACTGGCCGGCGTTGGCGACTTCATGGTGGTGCACTTCCACTTCGATGCCGGCTGCTTCCAGCGTCTTGCACATCTCGGCGCGGATGTCGTGCAGCGAGTCCAGCGGTGCGACCGGGAAATAGCCGCCCTTCACCCCCGGGCGATAGCCGGTGTTGCCGCCTTCGTATTCTTTGCCGGAGTTCCAGGCCGCTTCCTCGGAATCGACGTGGAAGAAGGTGTGGCCCATTTCGTTCGCGTAGCGCACGGAATCGAAGATGAAGAATTCTGGCTCGGGACCGAAGAAAGCCTGTTCGGCGATGCCGCTTGCCTTCAGATATGCCTCGGCGCGCTTGGCGATGCCGCGCGGGTCGCGCTCATAAGCCTGCATAGTAGTCGGGTCCAGCACGTCGCATACCAGGATCAAGGTCGGATCAGCAGTGAACGGATCCAGCACGGCGGTGGACGGATCTGGCAGCAGCACCATGTCGGACTGGTGGATGCCGCGCCAGCCACCCATCGAGCTGGCATCGAACATCTTGCCGTCTTCGAACAGGGCGGCATCGACGATGGATTTCGGAAAAGTTACGTGATGCTGGACGCCGCGCATATCGGTGAAGCGCAAGTCCACGAATTCGATCTTGTGGTCCTTGATCAGTTTTTCGACGTGTTCGAGCGACATGGGAACTCCAGGGTCTTGTGACGGATACCCTACTACCGCAAGTCGCATGCCAACCGGTCTTGCTATCCAAGCCGTTGATATAAATGATTATTTCTAAAGCATTGTGACGTCAATGCACCAATTTAGTGCAGCTTTCGCGATATTTTTCACCAATCTAGTGCGTCACTTCGCTCATCTGCACACCAAATATATTGCGTATCGCGTTCTGGTCCATCGCCCGTGCGTAGAGCCAACCCTGCATCCGCCGCACCCCGATCGCTTGCAGGGCTTGCTGCTGCACCAGCTGCTCGACGCCTTCGGCAATGACATCAATACCGAGCGCCGTCGCCAAACCGACCACGGCTTGCACGATCGCGGAGTCGACGGGCGATCCGGGGATGCCTTCGACGAAACTGCGATCGATCTTAAGCACGTCGATCGGCAGGCGCTTGAGATACACCAGCGATGCGTAGCCGGTTCCGAAGTCGTCGATCGCGACCGAAATCCCCACCGATTTCAGTTTCACCAGCACATCCAGCGCCCTCACTAAGTCGCTCATCAGCGTCGTCTCGGTCAACTCCAGACAGAGACGGGCTGGCGCAAGGCCCGAAGCCTCCAGCGCGGCCATCACATCCCCCACCAGGTCGCTCTCGTCGAACTGACGGCCCGAAACGTTCACCCTGACTGCGGGCAGGGTTCCGTCGAGCAGGGGCGACCATTGCGCAGCATCCCGGCAGGCCCGGTGCAGCACCCACTTGCCGACCGGCAATATCAGACCGGAAGACTCGATCACTTCGATGAATTCGCCAGCCGGCACCACGCGATCGCCGTTGCGCCAGCGCAGCAGGGCCTCGGCCGCCACCCACTCACGTTGCGTCGGGTCGTACTCGGGTTGGTAGAAAAGCTCGAACTGTTCGGCGAGGAACGCATCGCGCAGCACCCGCTCGAACTTCAAGGCCTCCACCAGCGCGGTGTGTCGGTCAGGATCAAATACCTGGTAGGCGAATTTGTCGATCTCGCGGGCGCGTCCCGATGCTTCCTCTGCCTGCCGCAGCAGCACCCGCGCATCGACCGGCGATTCAGCCTCAGCGAAAGCCACGCCAACGGAGGCGCCCGGGCTGACCTCCTCGTGTTGCCATTGCATCGAACTTACGGCAGCCAGGCACCGTTCGGCCAGGCTGACCGCACCGCGAGCGGAAGCCCGACCTGCGATTACGAGCGCGAAAGCGTCCGAGCGAACACGTGAAAGTGCGATGTCGACGTCCGTGAATGTCATCAGGCACTGCCCAACCTGCGCCATGATCTCTTCGGCCGTCGGCGCTGTGGCCGGCGACGCCACCCCGCTGGTGGGATCGATGCGCAGATGCACGACCGCCAGCGTGTCCCTGCTCGATGCCTGTAGTGACAAGCGCTGCGACACCATTTCCACCATGAAATCACGGTTGGGAAGCCCGGTAGTAGCGTCATGCAACCGGAGGTGGCGCATCTCCTGCTCAGCCTCGCGGCGACGGGAAATCTGGTACGCCATCGCCACGTAGTCGCCCACGCTCGCGGCGAACGTGACCTCCTCCTGGCTCCATTCACGCGCTTGATCAACGCTTTCCAGGCACAGAACGCCGAGCAACTCACCATCGACGCAGGCAGGCGCGTCGAGCCGTGTATGGATTCGATGCTTGTGCAGGTAGTCCCGCAACTGCATCAGGCCGGACGAGTCGGCGGCGCCGAGTTCAACATCGGATACGTCCAGCGCGCGAACGTATTTCAAGGCCGCAATATAGTCGTCGCCCTCCAGCGCAAGCGTGTCCAGGTCTTCGCTCAGAGTGTCGGCGCCACGCGATGGCGAATACGCTTGAAGGCAACGCAGCAGTTTCGCGCCCGGATCGTATTGCCAGACACTGGCCCGCTCGACCTCCATGGCCTTCGCGGCGGCCTTGCAGATGGCACCGATCGCGGTCTCAAACGTGCAGTCGGCATGCCAGACGGTGTGCGTCAGGGTCAGCAGCGCGTTGGTGAAGCGCTCACTTGAAGAATAGGTCGCCGGCTCGGCACGCTCGTAGAGTTTGAGCTTGTAAGTGGACGCCATGCCATTCCCCTCGATGATGTGAAGACATGGTGATTTTGCAGACTATGCTGCGGCTTCCTGCTCCGCAAGTGGCGCTCTGCGATAATTGCGCACCCGCCTACCCCCGGTTTCGAATGAACGATCTGTTGGCTGCATTGCTGCTCGGCATCATCGAAGGCATCACCGAATTCCTGCCGATCTCCAGCACCGGTCATTTGCTGATTGCCGAGCGCTGGCTGGGCCATCGCAGCGACCTGTTCAACATCGCGATCCAGGCCGGTGCAATCCTTGCGGTCGTGGCAATCTACTGGAAGCGCCTGTGGGGGATGCTGCTCGCATTCGGCGGTCGTGACGCGCCTGCGGCCCATGACCCACTAGGAATCAGCACCACGCCCGCGCAATCGCGCAACTACGCGCTGAAACTGGGCTTGTCGTTCATGGTCACTGCCGTGCTCGGCCTGCTGGTCAAAGCGATGGGCTGGGAATTGCCGGACACGGTGCGGCCGATTGCATGGGCGCTGGTTATCGGCGCGGTCTGGATGGTGGCGGCTGAATACTTCGCGGCCAAGCGCGCGGCACGCGACGGCGAGCGCATCGAGATCTCATGGACAACGGCAGTGCTTGTCGGTGTGGCTCAGGTCGTAGCCGGCGTGTTCCCGGGCACGTCACGTAGTGCTGCAACCATTTTCGTCGCCCTGCTGACCGGCACCACCAGCCGCGCCGCGGCCACTGAATTCGCGTTCCTGGTTGGCATCCCGACCATGTTTGCCGCCACCGCCTACGAACTGCTGTCCTTGATCCGCCATGACGGCATCGGCAACGAAGACTGGAGCGCGTTGGGCGTGGCCTTCGTGGCATCGGCGCTCACCGCCTTCGTAGCGGTGAAATGGCTGCTTCATTACATCCAGAACCACCGGTTCACAGCCTTCGCGGTGTACCGGGTGATCTTCGGCATCGCCTTGCTGTTGTGGCTGCCGGCGGCTGCCTAGCTCTCAACCGCCACGCCTCAAGCGCCAAGCCTCAACCGGCGTTCGGGTTCAACGTGTAGGTGCCGTAGGTCGCCGCTTCCGAAAGCACATGGCCGTGCATGGCCTTGAACACATCACCGGCGGTGAAGGCCTCCGGCAACGCCAGCGTTTCGACATCAAGCGCAAACAAGCGGAAAAAGTAGCGATGCTCGCGCAGGTCGTGCGCGGGCGGGTACGGACCGTCATAACCGAAGTACTGGCCACCCATCGTGGCATCACCGGAAAACCAGCCGGTGTAATCATTCAGGCCGCGTCGGCAGCCGGCATCCACGCCGGCACCCTTGCCACCGTTGGTGACGCCGTCGCTGCAACTACCGGCCGGGATTCCAGACGTGCTGGCGGGAATGTCGGCGAGCACCCAATGCACGAATTCCCCGCGCGGGTGTGCAACCGGGATCGGCGTGGCTCCGTCGACTACCAGCGCGCCATCGGTCGGTGCATCGGGGTCGATGCATAGCAGCGCGAAGGATTTGGTGCCTTCGGGGACATGCTGCCATGCTAGTTGCGGATTGCGGTTACCACCGAGCCCCTCCGGCGTACCCATCGCGAATTCGGCTGGGATCGGCTTGCCGTGTTCGAAGCTATTGCTGTGGATCTTCATGCCGGCTTTCCTCATGCTCGTTCTCCGAGAGCGTTATCGGAATTTTGCACCGCTACAGGTTCAAGCGCCGTGGACAGTTGCCGCGCCACCCAGTCCTCGGCATAGCCGCGCAGGCTCGCATCGTGCAGGAACGCGCAGTGGCCCCCGTGCGCGGCGATTTCCACCGTGGCACTGGCTGGAAGTTGCCAACCCTCAAAATCGCCAACCGGAATCACCGGATCATCGGCAGAGGTCAGGATGTCCGCCGGCACCTGCAATCCGGCCATGCGGTCACCGCTGATCCGGTAGCCATCGAAGTAGGCATCGACATCGGCAAAATCCGTGTGCCGCGCGACCAGCCAGGCCGTCAGTCCACGCAGGCGCCGGCTACGCAGCTGTTCTTCTCCGATCGCATGCTGCTCAGGAAACAAAACCTGCTTGCGCCGTAACGAACGCGTCCATTTGCGCAGGAAGTAGCGCTCGTACAGTGACAGCCCCTGCTCCATCACGGTGGTGGTGTGCTCAGGATCCAGCGCAGGACACACGGCCGCCACCCGTGCCAGATCCAGCCCCACGCGCGGGGCGTGCAGGGCGACGCGCAATGCGAAGTTGCCGCCCAGCGAATAGCCGGCAAGCACCATCGGGAGCATCGGCGCCGAAGCCCAGCGGCGTGAGACCGTCAACGCCGCCTGCAGCACTTCATCCAGCCGGTTGGAATGGAACAGGTCTTCGTTGAGGTGATGGGTGTCGCCGTGGTCACGAAAGTTCAGCCGGAACACATCAAAGCCGCGCTCCAGCAGGCGTGCGCAGGTCAGGCGCATGTAACCGGATTCGGCACTGCCCTCCCAGCCATGCAGCAGCAAGGCCAAGCCGCGTGATGGGCGCCCAGGCAGCGTGCTGTGCACGCCATGCAGGCGGATGCCACTGCCGGCATCGACCAGATGCTCTTCATGCACGGCACCCAGCGTGCGCAACTCGCGCGCACCACGCACCATGCGCACGCCGCTGCTGCCCAGCAAGGTCTGCACATGTGGATTGCGCAACCAGCGCGGCGCGCGATAGGCACTGGTGCAATCAATACTCACGACGCCTGCATCGCGTGCTCGATCCGGCTGCGTGCCAGTTGCGCGATGCCGCGGCGCCCTTGCTGGTCAGCGTGCAGGATCGGTTCCAGGAAGCACACCCGCGCCGGGCGCGATGGCTCGCCGAGCAGGCGTAACAGATTAGCCACGAAATTCTCGCGCGGGGCGTACGCCACGATCGACTGCGCTTGGCAGCGCGTGCCGTAACAGAGCGCTACCGGTTGCACCGGTGCGTCGGCGGCAACTGCCGCGGTGAAAATGCGCGCATGGAACGGACCCAGCGCGATACCAGGGCGGGTACCTCCTTCTGGAAACGCGGCCACCGCGCGCCCAGCACGCAGTCGGGTGGCCATTTCATCCATTACATCCCCCAGCGAATCGGCATTGCCCCGTCGCAGGTAGATGGTTTCGGTCTGTGTACTCAGCCAGCCGATCAATGGCCAGCTGCGGATTTCGTGCTTGGCGATGAAGCCCATCATGTGCTGCGAATGCAGCGCGACGATGTCGACCCAGCTGACATGGTTGGCCACGAACATGGTGCCGCCAGCCAATGGCAGGCCTTCGCGGATCACGCGCATGCCGAAGATTCGCAAGAACCAGCGTGCCCACCAGCGCAGCGCGGCGTGACCGACGTGCCAACCGCCGACTTCGCCCACGGCCAGCAACAGTAACAAGACAGGCAAGTGCACCAGCAAATGCCAGGCAAGCAACGGCAGCCGATACACGTAGCGGCACGCGCGAAGGATGGATTCGACGGCGGGGGACGTCGTGTGCATGGCCGAACCTTATTCGATGCGACTAGTGCCGCACATCAAAATCACGTCAACCGGGCGGTTGCGGCAATACCGCGAGCGTGATCCGACTGATGCAAACCGGCTTGGCCGCCTCGTCTTCAATGCGGATTTCCCAGACTTGGGTACTGCGGCCGATGTGCACCGGCCGCGCCGTGCCGGTAACCACGCCGGAGCGCACTGCGCGCAAATGGTTGGCATTGATCTCCAAACCCACCACGGCGTTGTCGCCTGCCATCAAGGCACCGGCACTGCTGCCTAAGGTTTCTGCCAACGCCACCGATGCGCCGCCATGAAGCAAGCCATACGGCTGGTGGGTTCGTGCATCCACCGGCATGGTGCCGCGCAAGTAGTCTGGCCCGAGCTCTGTGAACTCGATGCCCAGTGCCTGCATCAGGGTGCCCGCAGAACGCGCGTTCAACGCCTCCACGGTGGCCCCTTCGGGCCAGGCGAACGGGGTCCGGCTCACGCGCGGATCAACTGACTTTGAACACGCCCGGACGCCAGCCGCGCACGTAGGAGCTGCGGCCGGTGGAGGCGTAACCGCTACTGGCGCCGTAACCGGTGCCCACATCGCGCTCGCGGCGCTGGTGCATGCGGTCGATCAACTCCTCACGACGGCCATCCAGCCAGTCGGTGCGGCCCAACGTCGCTGGTTGCACGCCGCGGCGGGTTGCTTCGCTCGACCGGTAATCGCAGAAATCGTCGTAAGCGTCTAGCTCATGCTTCAGTTCGCGCACCGACAGTTCGATCATCACCGCATCGTCGAGGAAACCCAGCACTTCGACGTTGTCCGGGATCACGTCATCGGGGTCGCAGAAATACATCAGCGCCGTCAGCACGCGTTGCTTGTCTTCCTCCGGCAAGGCCCAGCCTTCATCGCGGACCATGGCGATCATGTCGTCAAGGCGCAACAGGCGCTCCTTGATGAAATCCGGAATGTGCACTTTCTGCGCATCGGCGAGCATGGCGACTGCACAGGCCACGACCTCCTCGGTGCTCTTGCCAGCAGCAGCTTCTTTAGAGCGCTCGGCTGCCTTCTTGAAATGGGCAAGATCTTGATCGTTGAGTTCGAAGTTCAGGGTGATCGACATGGGGCTTCCAGACGCGCGCAGTGAGAAGCGCAGACTAGGACGCACACCGCGTCTCGTCAATCCGACGGCAAATGGGTCCGCCCTCGGCCAATACCCACAGGCTTAAAGAATCGGCGCCAATCCGGACCCGAACGCCGTGAAAAGTCGCACGCCCAGCCACTTCAGGCCCAGATCAACCTGCGGGAAGTCGCCGACAGGCTTATGGCAGGAACGGAAATTAGCAGCGAATGGCGAGGGCGGTGGCATGCAGCCGGGGCCGGGCACGAACTCGTAACTGGTGGCGTACTTGATCGGCCACAGGTCGAAGATCGGCATGCGCTCGGACACCCGCGCAAGGGTGTATTCGATGCCGGGCAACACCGGGGAGGAATCGCGCCGGCCAATCACCCAGGCGTTGCCAGGTTCCATGTCGCGGCGGATGCTGGCTGCCAGCAATGCTGCAAATGCCGGATCGGTGATGACCACCGCACTTTCCGTGTTGTAGGTATCACCACGCGGGTCGAAGTTATGAGTGCCGACCACGCCCACGCGCTGGTCCACAACCAGCGACTTGGCATGCAGGCCCATGCGGATGCCGGCACGCTTCAGCCGGACCGGCAACGTGCCGGAAGAGCCCAACAAGCCGCGTAGTGCACTGCCTTCCGCGCGCGGGTCGTTCTGCAAGCCACGCTCCGCCAGTCGCCGCTCGCGCCGCGTCAACTTGTGGTCCAGCACAGGCGGGCTATCCACAACGTCATCGAGGTCGGCGCCAGTGGGGCCCAGTTCGAACGGGGCATCCTCCGGGAACGGCTTGAATTCATGGATCTCGAATCCGAAATCACGCAGGTAACGTCGCTTGTATTTGTAGGAAATGGCGTAGGCGATGAAGGCGTCAGTCGAAGCCAGGCTATTGGTCGAGACCAACACTCGCGGCGGATCTGGCTGGCGATGCAGGGTCCGGAACACTTGCTGCGCGGATTTGGACATCACCAGGTACGGGGTCTGCAGCAGCACTTCGTCCTGCGCGGAGGCAATGAGTTGCTGCAGTATCTCTGACGCAGGCGCGGCATTCTCGTGAATCGCATTGTCGCGATGCTTGGCCGGCAGGTCGGCGATGAACTGCACGCCCCGCACGGCCAGTCCAGGTGCCACGAACCGCTGACGGATCACCTCGGCATCACTGACATCAGCCAGCAACGCCCGCACGCGCCCGGGTTTGCGGTACGGCTGGTGCGGTGCAGGCGGCACCCCACGAGTGCGCAAGTAGCGCGCGACATCACCCAGGCGCTCGGCCTGGATGCTACGCCGGGAATTCCAGAACGCTGCGAAATTGGTGGCCATTTCTCGAGCCACCGGGCCCGCGATCATCAGGTCACGATCGCGAAAGTTATACGACGCGTCCCAGTCGTAATAGTCATCCTGGTAGTTGCGCCCGCCAGTAATGCCGATAGCATCGTCCACCAGCAACAGTTTGGTGTGCATGCGCCGGTTGAGCGTGCGCCAGCAGCACGCGGATGCCACTGCATACATCGGCAAGGACAAACGCGCTCGATCAAGCACAGGGTTGTAGAGACGCAATTCGAAATTGACATGCAGGCCGGACAACGCGGCAAGCGTCGAGACTTTCTCCAGTGCCGACAACTGGTCCAGTAACAGGCGTACCTTTACCCCGCGAAACGCCGCCGCCTGCAGTTCATCGAGCACCAGCTGCGCGGAATCGTCCTCATCGAAGATGTAGGTTTGCAAGTCAATGCTGTGGCGCGCGCTGCGGATCAGGTGGATCCGCGCCAACAGCGCATCGGGACCCTTGTCCAGTAGCACGGCATGGTGCCGCGGGGCTTCAGGAGTGGATTCGGCAAGCAAGCGATCCGCGATGTCATGCAACGGCGAAGGCAACGCGCAGGCATCGACATCCTGGCAATCAACCTGGCTCGAACGTGCACTGCCAGCAATCCTCTGTGCATCCTCACGCTGGGGCGTGGAAAAGGTTGCACAGCCGCCCAGCACCAACAACGCGACCAGCGCCAGCCAAGGGCGGGCGCGGCGGAGCATCATCGGTTCACGGCCACCAGAACTGGGTCAGGGTTCCAATTCCGGGTTCGATGGAGCTATCCGTAGGCAGGCCCAGCACCGCGATGCCGCCTGGTGGCATCCCGCGGTAATCGCCGGTCTGGCCGCTATGCATGAGCGCGGCGAGTTGTTCCAAACCTGGGTTATGGCCGACCAGCATCAGCCGTTCGGCATCGCGGTTTGCGTCGGCCAGCGCGGCCAACGTGCCGGGACTGGCTTCGTAGATCGATGCCTCTTCACGGCCTTGCACACCACCAATATCACCCAGTGCTTCCAGTGTCTGACGGGTCCGCTCTGCGCTGGAATACAGAACGCGATCCGGCAGAAACCCATGAGTCCGCAACCATTCGCCGGCTGCACGCGCCTCTTCAATGCCAGTAGCAGACAACCCGCGCTGGCGATCATCTTGCCCCGCAGTGGCGGGTTCGGCGTGGGCGTGGCGCAGCAGGATCAATTCCCTCATTGCATCTCCTCGTGGCGTTTTCTCCAGCTTACGCTGCAACCGCTAACTCTTGCGCAGCCATTGCAACAAAGGCTGCCAATCGCCCTGGTGTTCGCGAACCTGCGTGGAGTGATAGTCGAACAGGCTTTTGCCCAGCCCGGTCAGCACGACATAGGCCTGGCTGTCACGCAATTCAGCTACCAGCGGGAACGGCCAGCTCCGCAGCACCTCCAACGCTTGTTGCGATGCATTCGTATGCGGCTTCAGGCGATTGCCGACCAAGCCCACCCGCAGCTGTCCCTTGCGCACGCGCGGATGCTTGGCGAGTGATTCCAGGAAGCGGACGCTGGCTTCGATGTCCAGCGCCGACGGCTGGATCGGCACGATCAGCGCGTCTGCAACATCCAGGAAGCCTTCGAGTTCCTTGCCCATCGCCCCGGCCGGTGCATCGACGATCACGCGCTGGGTGCCGTCAGGGATGTGCTTTTGCCACGACTTGCGGCTGCCATCGATCGGCAGCACGGCAGAGGCCATGCCCGCCCGGCGCTGGCACCAGCGTGTGGCCGAGCCCTGCGGGTCGGCATCGACCAGCACCACGTTATGCCCGGCCACCGCCGCTTCGGCAGCCAGATGGGTCGCGATCGTGGTCTTGCCCACGCCGCCCTTGGAACATGCCACCAGCCATGTCTTCATCGCTGCACTCCTTCGGCTTGCCTGGTCCAAGCGTACACGCACGCTGCGTGGCCGTCGGCTCACGCCGGGTAGCGCTCCGCCACGTCCAGCCGCAGGCGTTCGGCTGCGCAATGTCGTCACGGGTGCTGTCAAGGAACTTGCCCAGCAAATCGCGCGCATCGGACGGATCACCCCCGTTCAATTCCGCTAGTATCGTAGCGTCCAGTCTCGGCGGATACGCCAGCTGACGCTGGATCATCTGGCAGTTGGTCGGGTGGTCATCGACCAGCAGCACCAGGCTGCGCCCGTCTTCCGCCGCAATCGTGGTTGGCAGGCGGCGCGGACTGACGCCGATGCCGGTATCGGTGACCCGGAACACCAGTTCATCGCTGCCATGCGGGCCGTCGTGCGGATCGCTGCTGGCGATTTCAAGTACGTCCACGACACGCCCGCTATCGGCGAAGTTGATCGCATTTGAAAGAAAATTGCCGACCATCTGGCGTAGCCGGACTGGACCGGCCAAATGTGCTTGTCCCACACTCGGGTCAAGCCGGCATTCCAGCGACAAGTCCTTGCTTGATGCCGAGCCTGCATGGTTTGCCACCGCGCTGCACAACCGCTCGGGCAGGGAAATTGCCACCGGATCTTTTTCCAGCCGGCCCGCCTCGATCTTCGAAAAATCCAGGATGTCGCCAATAATCCGCAGCAACGCTAGCGCGGGCGCCTGCAACACATTCAGCGAATGCCCTTGCTCGGTGTCCAGTGGCGCATGCTGCGGACAGCCAGCCTCCTCCAGCCAAGACGCGATGTAGCAGCTCACGTCACGGCCCGGGTCGCTACAAGGTCGGACTCCCCGCATTTTTCGGATGGTGGCAATCGGGATGCTTCAGCTTGGAGCAACCATGGGTGACCACGCTGACCATCAGTCCTCACCCAGCGTCAATGGGGGCCACAAGGCGACTCGATACGGAGCACGTCCATGTCGCCGCCGATCGAGACGGACAACGCTACGCCGACGTTACGACCAGGGTCGACTGCTAAAATGGCGATTCTTTGAGCCCGAACGCCGCTTTCGCGGCGTTTTTCGCCTGTCCGGAACCTCGTCATGACCAGCACCGCCGAACTCTCGTCCCCGGCCTCGGCCAACACCACGCTCACTCATTCGGGTGTGCAAGCGGGCGTGGTGGATACCCCGCCCTTGGACAGTACGTACGCATTGGATGACAAATATCGCCGCATCCAAGGGCGTATCTACCTGAGCGGCGTGCAGGCATTGGTGCGCTTGCCGTTGATGCAAAAGCTGCGTGACGAACGCGCCGCCCTCAACACAGCCGGTTTCGTCAGCGGCTATCGCGGTTCGCCGCTGGGCGGCTTCGACCTGGAGCTGTGGAAAGCACGAAAGCAACTGGAAGCGGCGCAGGTGAAGTTCCAGCCGGGCCTCAACGAGGATCTCGGCGCGACCATGGTCTGGGGCACGCAGCAAACCAATCTCTTCGAAGGCGCCAAGGTCGAGGGCGTGTTCGGCATGTGGTACGGCAAGGGGCCGGGCGTGGATCGCTGCGGCGACGTGTTCAAGCACGCCAATGCTGCCGGCACATCAAAACTTGGTGGTGTGTTGGCGCTGGCCGCCGACGACCACAACTGCCGCAGCTCGACGTTGCCGCATGGCAGCGAACAGGAATTCGTCAGCGCGATGATGCCGGTACTCAATCCGGCTGGCGTGCAGGACATCCTCGACATGGGCGTCCTAGGTTTCGCGATGTCGCGTTTCACAGGCCGCTGGGTCGGTTTCAAGACGATTGCCGAAACCGTGGAGACCTCCGCCTCGGTCGATGTGGATCCATTCGCAATACAGATCGTGTTGCCCGGCGATGACGAATTCGAAATCCCGGAAGGCGGCCTCAACATCCGCTGGCCGGATCCGCCACTGGACCAGGAAATGCGCCTGCATCGCTATGCAGTGAAGGCAGCGCAAGCATTTGCACGCGCCAACAAGATCGACCGCATCGTGGTCGATGCGCCGAGCGCACGCCTGGGCATCGTGACGACCGGCAAGAGTTATCTCGATGTATTGCAGGCATTGGAATACCTCGGCCTAGACGAGCGCGCCTGCTTTGATCTTGGTATCCGCGTGTACAAGGTCGGCATGACCTGGCCGCTGGAGCCAGTCGGCATTCGCGCGTTCGCACGCGGGCTGCAAGACATCCTGGTTGTCGAGGAAAAGCACAGCTTCATCGAGTCGCAGATGAAGGAGTTGTTCTATAACTTCGATTTCGACTTGGGCAACGGCGTGCGTCCCAGCATCGTCGGCAAGTACGACGAATCCGGCGAGTGGATCCTGCCCTCGACGGGCGAACTCACGCCTGCGCGCATCGCCACCGTCATCGCCAAGCGCATCCAGCGTTTCCATGACAGCGAACAGATGCGCAACGTATTGGCATGGATAGAAGCAAAGGAAAGCGAACTTGCGCTGCCGCGTGCCAACTTTCCGCGCGTGCCGCATTACTGCAGCGGCTGTCCGCACAACACGTCGACCCAGGTGCCGGAAGGCTCGCGTGCGCTGGCAGGCATCGGCTGCCACTACATGGTGACGTGGATGAACCGCGACACCGACACCTTCACCCACATGGGCGGCGAAGGCGTGACGTGGGCCGGGCAAGCGTCATTCACCGAAACCCCGCACGTTTTCCAGAACCTTGGCGACGGCACCTATTTCCACAGCGGTTCGCTGGCAATCCGCCAGGCGGTTTCGGCCGGCGTCAACATCACTTACAAAATTCTCTACAACGATGCAGTCGCGATGACCGGTGGCCAGCCGGTCGACGGCACCCTGAGCGTGCCGCAGATCGCGCACCAAATGCGCGCCGAAGGCGTACAGACGATTGCGGTGGTCAGCGACGACATCGAAAAGTGGACCGACCCGACGATCTTTCCGAGCGGAGTGAGCTTCCACGACCGTCGCCTGCTGGAAGATGTGCAGAAAAGGCTGCGCGAAGTGAAGGGCACCAGCATCCTGATCTTCGACCAGACCTGCGCCACCGAAAAACGCCGCCGCCGCAAGCGCGGCAAGATCGTGGATCCGCAAAAGCGCGTCGTGGTGAACTCGCTGGTCTGCGAAGGCTGCGGAGATTGCGGCAAGAAGAGTTTCTGCGTCAGCGTGCTGCCGAAGGACACCGAGTTCGGGCGCAAGCGCGACATCGACCAGTCCAACTGCAACAAGGATTACAGCTGCGTCGAAGGCTTCTGCCCAAGCTTCGTCACCGTGCACGGTGGCAAGCCGCGCAAGGGCAGCGTGCCGGGTCCGAGCAGGCTGACGGCTGCAGAGCGCCTCACCGATCTACCGACGCCTCTATTCGCCAGTGACCTCAGCCAGCCCTGGAACATCCTGATTACCGGCGTCGGCGGCACCGGTGTAGTCACGATCGGCGCGCTGATCGGCATGGCGGGTCATCTGGAGAACAAAGGCTCGACCGTACTCGACCAGACCGGCCTGGCCCAGAAGGGCGGCGCGGTCACCACGCACATTCGTATTGCGAAAATACCCGCCGACATCCACGCCGTGCGAATTGCCGCGGGCGAGGCTGACCTGGTGCTCGGTTGCGACATGGTCGTGGTCAACGACTACTGGGCGCTATCGAAGATCCGCGCCGGCCGCACCACCGTGCTGCTCAATTCTTATGAAGCGATGCCGGGCACGTTCACCACGCATCCGGACATGCAGTTCCCGGCCGCTGACATCGTCAAGGCAGTCAGCACCGCGCTGGACGGTGGCGCGCCGCAGCAGGTCGATGCCACGCAAATTGCGATGGCGCTGATGGGCGATGTGATCGCCGCAAATTTGTTCATGCTCGGCCATGCCTGGCAGCAGGGGCTGGTGCCGGTGTCGTTCGATGCATTGATGCGCGCGGTCGAGCTCAACGGCGCCGCCATCGAAATGAACAAGACTGCATTCGGCTGGGGCCGGCTGGCCGCCATCGATATGCCGGTGGTGATCGAAGCCGCTGGCATCGTGCAAAACAAGCCGACCAAGGCCGAAGCCACTGCGCATGTGTTGCCGCTACTTGGCGCGACGTCCAACGAAGCGCACGAGTCCGGCCTGTCGCCGCTCGATGCGGACCTGCGCAGCGAGGACCAATTGCGCCACGTGCCGGCCAATGGCGGCAGCGATGTCGCGTACCTGCCGCTGGACGATGTGCGCCTGTCGCGTTCGCTGGACGAAGTGATCGCGCGCCGCGTCGCTTTCCTGACCGACTACCAGAATGTGGGCTATGCGAAACGCTATTCGGACTTCGTGGCCAAGGTGCGAACTGCCGAAACTGCCAGGGCACCCGGCAGCACCGACCTGTCGGAAGCGGTGGCTCGCTACTTCTTCAAGCTGATGGCCTACAAGGACGAATACGAAGTCGCGCGCCTGTACACCAGCGGCGATTTCAAGCGCCGCCTGGCCCAGCAGTTCGAAGGCGATTACACGCTGCGCTTCCATCTTGCACCGCCGTTGCTGGCGAAGAAAAATGCCAAGGGTGAACTGATCAAGCGCGAATTCGGGCCGTGGGTTTATCACGTGTTCGGCGTGCTGGCGAAGCTGCGTGGCCTGCGCGGCACGCCGCTGGACGTGTTCGGCTACACATCGGAACGACGCGGCGAGCGTCGCCTGATCGGCGACTACGAAAAGACAGTGTCGGGGCTTCTGGACAAACTGGACGGCGGCAACGCCGACTTGGCTGCTGCCATCGCCAGCATTCCAGAGCACATCCGCGGCTATGGGCACGTCAAGCACGCACACCTTGTCAGCGCCAAGGCGCGCGAAGCGACATTGCTGGATGAATGGGCCAATCCGTTGCGGATCGTTCAAGCAGCCTGACGCCAGCAGAACCGGGCGTGCTCACGCGCGCTGCAGCAAATCATCGGTAGGCTGTCTCGCCCACACCTACCGCACCACGCCCATGCAGCAAAAAAACCTGACTGAGGGCCCAATCGCGCGAACGTTACTGCTGTTCGCACTGCCGATCCTCGGCGGCAATGTGATGCAGTCGCTCAATGGTTCGGTCAACGCCATGTGGGTGGGTCGTTTCCTGGGCGAAGAAGCGCTGACCGCGGTCGCCAACGCCAACAACATCCTGTTCTTCCTGCTGGGCGCGGTGTTCGGGCTGGGCATGGCCGCCACCATCCTGGTTGGACAGGCGATCGGGCGTGCAGATCAATCGGAAGCACGCCGCATCATCGGCACCAGCGCAACCGTATTTCTGGCGATTTCAATTTCCGTCGCAGTTGCCGGATTGCCGTTGTCACGCCACATCCTCTCGTGGATGGGAACGCCGCCCACGGCGCTGCCGTTCGCGGATGCGTACCTCAAGATCATTTTCCTGGCCGTGCCGTTCTTGTACGCGTTCACTTTCATTTCAGCGATCCTGCGCGGCGCCGGCGATGCGCGTACGCCGTTCCGCTTCCTTCTGCTGGTCGTACTGCTGGACATCCTGTTCAACCCGTTGCTGTTGTTCGGCATCGGCCCGTTCCCGAAGATGGGCATCGCCGGCGCCGCTACTGCAACGTTGATAGCAAACCTGCTTGGGCTTGCGGCCCTGGTGCAGTGGTTGCGATACAAGAAACATCCGTTGTGGATCAGCCGCGAAGAGCGGCACTTGTATCGCCCGGACTGGCAAATCGTGCGCGCGCTGGTGACCAAAGGCGTGCCAATGAGCCTGCAGATGGTGCTGATCTCGGCCGCCATGATCGCGATGATGACGATGGTCAACGAACATGGAACCGACACCACGGCCGCTTACGGCGCGGCGTTGCAGTTGTGGACCTATGTGCAGATGCCGGCGATGGCGATTGGCGCAGCGTGTTCTTCGATGGCGGCGCAAAACGTGGGCGCGGCACGATGGGATCGCGTGCAGGCCATCACGACGCGCGGCGTCGGTTTCAACTTCCTGCTGACCGGCACGCTGATCGCACCGCTGATCTTGCTCGACCAATACACGCTTGCGCTGTTCCTTCCCGTTGGCAGCCCGTCATTGGAGATCGCCCGCCACCTGAATCACATCGCCGTGTGGTCGTTCCTGTTCTTCGGGGTGACGTTCGTACTGGCAGGCGTGATCCGCGCAACCGGTGCGGTGATGCCGCCGCTGCTGATTCTTGGATTTGCGCTGTGGGGCGTGCGCGTGCCGTTTGCCGACGTTCTGCAGCCCCGGATTGGCGTGGATGCAATCTGGTGGAGTTTCCCGGTCAGCGCCGTGGTTTCAATGGTGCTGTCGGCCGCCTACTACCGCTGGGGTGGCTGGCGCAAGGCCAGCATGATGCGGGTAGATCCCCGCGAAACTGCGACACCCTCAGAGATACCTGCGTGTGCGACCTCGCCGGTGGCCGACACGGGGATGCTAATGACACCGCAGCCGGTGACCGAAGAGGGCTGAGCTGAGTGCAAGCTTCTGCAGAAAGAAGTGCGCAGCAATCGTTTGAGTCAGGACGCTGCGACCGCGACGCGATGATCGGCGTCAGAACCTGAAGCACGCCCCATTGCGAGGATCTGCGCAGCGCTGCGGCCATCGCAGGCGAAGCTGCTACCGTCGCGCAGCCATGCAGCATCGTTGGCATAAGCAAAGACGAGATTGCGCTGCTTGAGCTCGTCGATCACCACCTTGGCCACCTGCTCGCGCAGCGCCGGACAGCCCTGGCTGCGGCCGAGTCGACCTTGCGTTCGGATCAGGTCGGGGTTTGCGTACCACGCGCCATGCATGACGATTGCGCGCGGCCGGGCGTTGTCATTGAAACCCGGATCCAACCCATCCATCCGCAACGAATAACCGTTCTTGCCGATGTAGGTTTCAGCGGTGCGGTACAGCCCCAGGCTTGTCTGGTAGCTGCCTTCGTTGTTGGAAAAATGCTTGGCGAAATTCTCGCCACTGCCGGAACCATGCGCGACATATTCGTGATGCAGCAGGCGCTCGCTCGACATGTCGAACACCCATAACCGTCGTTCGGTCGACGGTCTGGAATAATCGATGACCGCAAGCCGGGCGTCAGCGGCAACATCGCCATTGCGCACGGCGCAACTGCGCGCTTCCAGCGCAAGTGCAAGCACACCCGGATCTACATCAGGTGCGAGCCCACTCATCCGCCGCAACGCGCGCTGCAACTCGCTAGGCCGTTTCAATTGGATCGACGAATCAACGGTGTTCGCTGGCGCACCCGCGGATGCACGGCTGGGCGCCACGACTACCGCGGCATTGCCGACGGGTTCGGAACGACGATCAGGGCCTGCGCACCCGGCGAGCAGGCTGATCGTGGCCATTGTAATAAAGAGCTGAAAACGACGCATGCCGTGACCTTAACCGGCATGACGTCTTGATGTCGCTGAATGCGTGCGGCGAACCTGAATGTCGCGCGCACGCACCAGCCGCTGCGATTACTTGCGCTTGGTCAGGATCGGGGTCAGGTAATCCGGCTTGCCTTCGATCCGCTCCAGGTGCGGATAACGCGGGCCACCGTGGTAATCGACCTTCACTGTGCGGTAGCGGTCGAATTCCTTGAGCATCAATTCGATCGGCATCGTGCCGTCCTTGGCCGCCTTCACCGCATCCTCCAGCACCTCGGTCTCATAGGCTTGGCCATTGACCGCGATAATCGTCGCGCCACTGCCAATACCAGCATTGAATGCGGGGCCGTCCCAGCGCACATCACCAACACTGCCGTCTTTGGCGACCGCCAACCCGAGCGAATACACGAAGTCAGCGCCGCCCCAACGCGTGTTCGCCTTCGCGTAGGCAGTGGGTTTGTCCTTGAATACCAGCTTCCAGCCGCTGGCTTCGATGCCGCCAGTCAAGCCGGTCTTGCCGTCGAGGCGGCTGCGCAGGAACGTCGCCCAGTCATGCGGATAAACGCCGTTGAGCGTCGCCACTACGTCATCGAAGGTGTAGGTGTTCTGCACCTTCCATTCGCCATCGTTAACACCGAAGAACGCGCGCGCAAAATTATCCAGCGACTTCTTGTTGCCGGTCTTGGCCCGGATCAGCGCATCGGCCTCCAGCCAGATCATTTGACCGGCCTGATAGTAGTCCTCGCTCATCTGGTAATTGCGATACGCACGCGGCGCGCGCGTGGCGATGATCGGGTCGTTGGTGGTGTCCTGCACGTTGCGCCAGGACTGACCTGTGCGGTTTTCGGAATAGGTCGCCGCAACCAGCGCCAGCGCGTCAAGCGACGCCGGCAGCGGACGCAGTCCGCTACGCGCAGCCAGCACATTGCCCCAATACTGAGTTTGGCCCTCATAGACCCACAGCAGGCTGTCCTGCATCGGCACATTGAAGTTGGGCGTCAACAGATCCTTGCCGCGGCGGTACTTGCCGTTCCAGGAGTGCGTGTATTCGTGCGCCAGCAGATCAGTAAAGCCGATCTTTTCCTTCCAGTCGGTGAAGTAGTCAGTACCCACGCCGTTCTCACTGGAACGCTGGTGCTCCAAGCCGTTACCGCCCATCTGCCCGGACAACGAGAACAGGAACTGGTAGTGGTCATAATGCTGTGAGCCAAACAGCTTCAACGCTTGCTCGACCATCGCCTTGTGGACCTGTACCTGTTCGGGCTTTGTCTCCAGGTATTTGGCGGCATCGGCCACCACGCCCAGCTTGACCGGCACGTTGCTGCCAGCCGGCGTCAGGTCGATGTTCTTGGTATAGCGGCCGGCGTAAATCGGCGAGTCGACCAGGATGTCGAACGGCACGTCCTCGTAGTCCACGGTGTTGCCGCTGCGATTGTCTTCGTGCAGCGCGGTGAACGCGGTCCAGCCTTCGGGATAAGTGACATGTGTATCGAACATGATCTGGTGCGTGTAAAAGCCGGCCGGGTACAGCGCGGCCGACAGGAACTGCAGGTTGAGCATGTTCGGCGTCATCACCACACGCCCCTGCGAGCCGTTGGTGGGCGTCAGGAAGTCGAACTCGGCGGTCATCTCGGTCACGCCTGCAGGCACGTCGATGTGGAACGCGGCCACATCCAGCGTGTCCCGTTTCCAGTCCAGCTTCTGCCCGTTGGCCATGAACGTGATGCCGGCGATCTTGTCGATCGAATTCTTCGGCGAATGCCCGCCCGGGACCCACATCGGATAGAGCAGTGTCAACGCACCGGACTGCACCGGAATAGTCTGCTTGACCCGGAAAATACGCTGGGAAAGGTTGGTGGCATCCACTTCCAGCTTGATGGTGCCGGGATAGGGCACATCACGCGGCGGCGGAATTTCCTGGGCCGATGCCGTTGTTGCAGCAAGCAGGGAGGCAAGGGCGAGGCACAACAGGCTTGGACGTAGCATCAACAACTCCCGAAACGGACAAACCTTGGATCCTACCCGTTCATCCACGCGGCGCGCCTGCCGAAAGGCATGGACGCCACGTTAAGCATCACAATTGCAACCTGTGATGGCGTTCAAGTGTTTCGCTTTTCGACCTCATGTCTTCAAGCGGCTCTTCAAACACTGAGTTTTTCTGCCAAATTCCGCGCTAAACCCCAGATCAAAGGAACCTTTCATGTCGATGTCTACCCGTTTGTTGGGCCTGTCGGCCTCTGCGCTGTTGCTGGCTGCATGCGCAGCCCCAGCCACGCAGCCGTCTGCCAGTGCGTGTAATGCCGATGCCATCCAGCCCTATGTGGGCCAAGTTGCCACGCCAACAGTTGTCAAAGCCGCGCGCAAGGCGGCCGGCGCAGAGCTGGTGCGTGCGCTCAAGCCAAACGATGCGGCGACGATGGATTACCGCGTCGAGCGCATCAACATCATGGTCGATGACGCCAACATGATTGTCAGCGCCACCTGCGGCTGATGCCGCAAGTCCGGCGTTGTGGTTAGAGTCGCCGGCGTCAGACCCTGTCGTCGAGGCCGCTGACGCCTGACCGCTTCGCGCAGTGCGCGCAGCAATAAAAGACGCCCGCATGTTCGGCGCCGTGGCCGATCACCTTGCACCCGCAGTGTGCGCAGGTGGGCGCAAGCAAGTGGATGGCGCATTCGAACGAATCGAATGACTGCTGCTTGCCATCCGCGCTGGTGATCGTGAAGGCCTTGTCGTAGTCGTTACCGCACACCGCGCAGACTGCCATGTTGAATTCCTCCAGACACGTCGAAAGTGACTTCAAGTGTGCCCATCGCCGTGGCCACACCAAGTGAAGCAGCTGAATTCCAGCGCGTGCAACTCAGGAGATTGGCTCCGCG
This sequence comes from Lysobacterales bacterium, assembly GCA_038242955.1. Taxonomy (GTDB): domain Bacteria; phylum Pseudomonadota; class Gammaproteobacteria; order Xanthomonadales; family Xanthomonadaceae; genus Thermomonas. Next base: position 93,842 of record JBBSRO010000001.1, on the reverse strand, counting down.
TCAGGCTTCTCGGGAATGTGCGCGATGTCGGTGAACCGCCATGTCACCAACCACGCAATGACCAACAACGCGGCGGCGATCAGGAATGGGATGCCCGGCATCGTCACTGGCGCGGCATCGCTGACGAAGTAGCCGAAAGAACCCGCAAAAATAACCGGTGCGACGATGCCGGCCAGCGCGACCAGGCTAGTCAACGCGCCCTGCACCCGACCCTGCTCATCACTGCCCACCTGGCGGGTGATCAGTGACTGGATGGCGGGTGCGACGATCGCCCACAAGGCACTGATCGGCAGGCCCAGCAAGAACACCCAACCCACACCGGCAACGCCATACACCGCAAAGCCAACCGCGCCACAGGCCAGGCCCAGCAGCACCGCGCGGCGTTCGCCCATGGCTTTCACCAAGCGGCCCACCAGGAATACGTTCACGATCACGCTGAGCACGCCGACCACGGCAAGTACGTAACCCACGTCCTTCTGCCCCCAGCCGTAGCGGTAGTCGCCGTACAACACGAATACGCTGGAATACGAGTAGTGCGCCATGTCGGCAATGAAGATCACTGCCGCCAATCCGAACACTTGTGGATAGCTGCGCAGCAATTTCAGCGAACCGATCGGGTTGGCATGCGACCAGTCAAAGCGCTTGGTGCGTTTCTCCACTGGCAGCGACTCGGGCAAGACGAACAGGCCGTAACAGAAGTTCAGCAGCGCCAATCCGGCCGAGAACCAGAACGGCAGGCGCAGGTCGATGTCGCCCAGTACGCCGCCGATGAGCGGGCCCACCACGAACCCCACGCCAAATGCCGCGCCAATCATCCCGAAACCCCTAGCACGACCCTCCGGAGTGGTCACATCGGCGATGTAGGCATTGGCCGTCGTGAAACTCGCAGCGGTGGCCGCCGAGATGATCCTCCCCACGAACAGCCATGCCAATGTCGGCGCCAATGCCATGAAAATGAAGTCCAGGCCTAGGCCCAGGCAGGAGATCAGGATCACTGGCCGACGGCCGTAGCGATCTGACAGGCTGCCCTGGATCGGCGAGCACACGAACTGGATCAACGAGAACGTCAGCGCGAAGCCGCCGACCCACCACGCAGCCGTGGTGAAGTCGCCGCCCGTCATCTGCTGGACCAGGTGCGGTAGCACCGGAATGATCACCCCGAAGGCCAGCACGTCGATCAGCACGGTGATGAAAATAAACGCCAGTGCCGCCTTGCGGGCGCCGGGCGCAACGGGTGCGTTCAAATGGTGGTCTCGATGGATGAGGTCGCGCGCGCAATGCGAAGAACGATCAAGGCAGCCGGTGCAGCTTTCGCAGGACGATCAGTGCGCGAAGGCATCAGCGGCCAGCAATGATGCATGCTCGCGGACGTCTTCGGGCCACCCCGCCAGCACTTCTTCGAAGCGCGCGAAATTCCCGGCGAACAGCGCACGGGTGGCGTCTTCATACCCCGGCAAGTTGCCGCCCAGCGCATGCATGAACCGATAAGCGGCTTCCTGCGCCACACGGTTGCGGTTGCCGTCGGCGTTCACCTTCCGCGCGTCCTCGACCAGCCGCCGCAATGTCACCGAGGCACCGCCCGGTTGTGCGGACAACCAGTCCCAATGGCGAGGCAGCAAGGTGATCTCGCGCGCCACAACGCCCATGCGCGGGCGTCCCGGACCGCGCGCGGCAGTTGGCAGCGCTACTTCGGGCTCTGCGGGCGCGGCGTTGAGGGTACGCAACAGCTCGGCCGCGGGCAGCTCAAGCGGCAACTCCACCAAGACGCCGCTGGCATCCTCGAACACCAGGATCGGTTGACCGGGTTCGCTGTCGAACACCTGCTTGGCTTTCAGGGCCACATGCCGCAACTCGCCGCTGGCAATACGGTTGGTGCCGGCAAACGCAGTACAGCGCAGGGCGGGCGTGGGCATGGCAGGTCTCCGTTGCGGAGGAATATATTACCCGGGTTAAATCAAGTCATCAATCTGGCTGCTGTTCCCGCCAATTGCGCGGCAGCCGATTGTGAATCGCAGTCGCGGCAATCGCCGCGTGTCCGACCGCCACGCTGATCTGGTTGAGCGCGCTCACCACATCGCCGATCGCGTACAAGCCGTCCACCGTGGTTTGCATGTGCGCATCCACCAGCAACTCGCCGTTGTCATCAACGTCCGCGTCGAAGGCGCGCGCCAACCCGGATTGGGCATCGCTGCCCAGCGCCGGATACAACGTATCGAAACGATGCTCGCCTGCGTCCGTCTCCACCACACAGCCATCAGCATCGCAGCGCATGGCGGTTACTGCCCGTAACACGCGGACGCCTGCCTTGACTGCCTGCGCGGCACATTCCGGTGAAGGTTCTGATGCATCACTACAGATGGCGGTGACGCGCTGTGAGAATGTGCGCAGGAACAGCGCGTGGCCGATTGCGTCATCCGCCGGCCCCACGATCGCGATGTTCTCGTCGCTGGCCTCGTAACCATCGCAGACGGCACACAACCGCACCCGGTGGTTCTCGATTCCCGCTTCCAGTCCGGCCATCGCCGGCATCACATCAACCACGCCGGTAGCCAACAACACAAGTCGCGCGCGCCAATGACGACCATCATCGGCCGTCGCTACGAAATTTTCGCCATCCCTTTCAAGGCGGGCCACGTGGCCTTGCTCGATGCATGCGTCGTAGCCAGTCGCCTGCACGCGCAGCTTCGCCAGCAAATCCGGGCCGCCGACGCCGAACGGAAACCCAGGGCAGTTATGACTCGCCGGAATCCAGCGCGCACGGCTCTTGCCGCCATCCACCACCATGAAGTTCCGGTGGTAGCGCGCCAGATAGGTGGCTGCGGTCAGTCCGGCTGGCCCGGCGCCCACGATCAAACAGTCCAGCAGCGGACCGTCGTCCAACGCTGGCGCGTCAGCGCCCAGGGCCGACATCGATGAATCGCAGGAACTCGGCGCGGGTCCGCGCATCATCACGGAAGCTGCCGAGCATCTTGGAGGTGATCATCGACACCCCACGCTTATGCACGCCACGGGTCGTCATGCACTCGTGCGAACCCACCACCACCACGCCAACGCCCAGCGGTTGCAGCGCACGCTGGATGCAGCCGGCAATCTGCGCGGTCATCTTTTCCTGGACCTGGAAGCGCTTGGCATACGCTTCAACCACGCGCGCCAGCTTGCTGATGCCAACCACCTTGCCGTTCGGCAGGTAACCCACGTGGACCTTGCCGATGATCGGCGCCATGTGGTGCTCGCAATGCGATTCGTACTCAATATCGCGCAACACGATTAGTTCGTCGTAGCCGCACACTTCTTCGAAGGTGCGCGCCATGTATTCATCCGGGTCCAGGTCGTAGCCTTTGAACCACTCTTCGTAGGCCTTTGCCACGCGCTTGGGCGTATCCAGCAGGCCTTCGCGTGCAGGATCCTCGCCGGCCCAACGCAACAGTGTGCGCACGGCGGCTTCGGCTTCATCGCGGCTGACATCATTACGACTGTCGCTCATGGGGGCTCCGGCGAAAGGGTAAGTTGAACCATCCATATTAGACCAGCAGCTGCGCGACGCCCCATCGATCGTCACCGGTCACTGGGTGGACGCAATGAGTCTTCAGGCGCGCTGCAACAGCCGCAGGCCGAACCAGTCTTGCGGATCGTTCCAGCCGCGCACGACTTTCAATCCGGCCTGAGCGGCCAGCGCTGCGAATCCAGCGTCCGTGTACTTATGGCTGTATTCGACCTGCATCGCCTCGCCATCGGCGAATTCGAAACTACTGTCGTTGACTTGCACGGTTTGCTGCTTCTGGCTGACCAGGAACGTTTCGATACATCCTCGCTCACCCGCGTAATGCGCGCGATGGACGAAACCGCCAAGGTCGAAATCGCTGCCGATGTCACGATTGAGCCGCGCCAGCAAGTTGAGGGTGAACTCTGCGGTGACACCGGCAGAATCGTTGTAGGCGGCTTCCAGAATGTCAGGTGCTTTCTGCAGGTCAATACCCAGCAGCGCACCGCCGCGTTCTCCCATGGTCTGGTGCATCGCGCGCAACAGCCGCAGCGCCTGCGGATGGGTAAAGTTGCCCAGCGTCGAACCAGGAAAGAACACCAGTGCGTGGTCAGCCTGGCGCGACGGCACCGGCAGCGGCACCGGCTGGGTGAAGTCGGCAAGTACCGGCAGCACCTCGACATCGCGAAACTCGCGGTCCAGTCGTTCAACACTATCAAGCAATGCGGAACGTGAGATCTCGATCGGGGTATAGGCAACCGGGTCATCTAGCGCTTCGAGCAGGATTCGCGTCTTGCGGCCACTGCCGCTGCCGTACTCGACGACGTGCGCGTGCGGCCCAACCGCTTCCGCGATCTCGGCGCCGCTGGCTTGCAGCAACGCCAGTTCAACCCGCGTCAGGTAGTACTCGGGCTGCTGGGTGATCTGCTCGAACAGCTCGGAGCCGCGCTGGTCGTAGAAATACTTGGACGGCAAACTCTTGGGCACGCCCGCTAGCCCCGCGAGCACGTCGCCCGTGATGTCATCCGGGCTTGGGCGCAAATCAGTGAGCTTCGCCACGGCGTTCACGGCAAGTCCTTGGCCAAGCGCAGGCCGGAGAATTGCCAGCGCGCCGGTGGATGGAAGAAGTTGCGGTAACTGGCGCGCAGATGGTCTGCCGGGCTGGCGCAGCTACCGCCACGCAGTACCCATTGCCCGCACATGAATTTGCCGTTGTACTCGCCCAGCGCGCCGGGTAGCGTGCGAAATTTTGGATACGGCATGTAGGCGCTCGACGTCCATTCCCAGACGTCACCGAACATCTGTTGCAGCCCGCTGTCCGCTTCGCCCGCCTGCGGATGCAATGCATCGTCATCGGCAAAGTTCCCGCGTACCGGCAGCGCTTCAGCCGCGTGTTCCCATTCGGCTTCGGTCGGCAGACGCGCGCCGGCCCAGCGCGCGAATGCGTCGGCTTCGTAATAGCTGAGGTGGCTGACCGGCGAACCCGGATCGATCGCACGCATGCCAGCCAGCGTGAACTCGCGATCGCAGTCGTCATCCCAGTAAAGCGGATGGGTCCAGGCATCGTCCTGCACCTTCGCCCAGCCTTCGCTCATCCACAAATTCGCGTCGCGATAACCGCCATCGTCGATGAACTGGCGATACTCGGCGTTGCTGACCGGTCGGCTGGCCAAGGCGTGTGGGTGCAGCAAAACCCGATGCCTCGGTGTTTCGCTGTCGAAGGCGAACGCGCGGTGCGCGGGCCACGGATGAGCCCCTATCTCGACAACATCTTCGCTGCCTGTAATCCAGCACAGGGAATTCGATGATGACGCGGATACGCCACCACCGAACTGTTTCAAATCCTCGCGATACGCGGGGCGCAAGGGATTGCAAAAGAGTGCGTGCTTGATATCCGTTAGCAGAAGTTCCTGGTGCTGTTGTTCGTGATGCAGGCCCAGCGTGATCGTTTGGAGGACGTCTTCATCAAAGTCACCACGCTCAAACGCACGCGCCATCCGCGCATCTACTTCATCGCGATAGGCACCCACTTGAGCCAATCCCGGCCTGGTCAAGTGTCCGCGTTGCAGGCGCGCATGCATCGGACCGACGCTGTTGTAGTAACTGTTGAACAGGTAATTCCAGTCCTTGTTTACCGAACGGTAGTCTCTACGCATGCCGAGCACGAACTGTTCGAAAAACCAGGTGGTATGCGCCAAGTGCCATTTGCTCGGGCTGGTATCGCCCATGCTTTGCACCGTCGCGTCTTCTGGTGACAACGGCGCCACCAGCGCACTGGTACGCGACCGAACGCTGCGATAGTGCGAAGCCAACGCGGCGCCATCAACGATGGAGTTCAACGAAGGGGCGCTTCTTGAAGGCTCTTGGGAATTGGTCATCGAAGGCACGCAGGGCGCGGCACGTTTCTGAGGCACGATCAATTACTTTTATTCAGCGCCAGTGATGACCGCGTGCACGCATGGGGGCTCATGAGCGCTAGAGTTCAATGATGGCGATTCAGCGTGACATTGATCGGACAAGCGTGCGTGCAATGTTCGCCTTGCCCGCAGACATGCTTTACCTCGATAGCGCCGCGCACGGGCCGCCTTTGAAGATCGTCCGGGCTGCAGCCCAGGCGGCGCTGCAGCAGAGCACGACCAGCTGGCTGGGTGGCCATAGCTGGCGCGATGACGTGGAGCGCTTGCGCGCGCTGGCAGCGCAACTTTTCGACCACGATGCCGATGCCATCGCGATGGTCCCGTCTGCCGCCTATGGCCTGAGCGTTGCAGCCCGCAATGTGCCCCTGCGCGCGAAGCAATCAGTGCTGGTACTGGAAGGTCAGTTTCCGTCCAACCTCCTACCGTGGCGCAGCCGCTGTGCAGAGGTCGGTGCACGTCTTGTATATGCCCGACGCCGTACCGGCCAGGACTGGACCAACGCCGTACTGGAGACGCTTGACGCCAACCCCGATGTCGCAGTCCTTGCGCTGCCCCAAGCGCACTGGCACGACGGAAGCTTGCTGGACCTTGCCTCGATTTCTGATCAAGCCCGTGCACGTAGGGCCTGCCTGGTGCTCGACCTTAGCCAGAGTCTTGGTGCCATGCCGGTAGCTCTGGACGCCTGGAAGCCTGACTTCGTGGTTGCGGTCGGCTACAAGTGGTTGCTCGGTGGTTACGGTTTGGCCTGGCTTTGGGCAGCACCGCCATGGCGCGACCGCGGCCAGCCCTTGGAGAAAGGGTGGATGGCCAACGACCGTGATGCGCTATGGCATCCGACTGGCGGCCGCGAGGTGTTGCCACTGACTGGGGCACGCCGTTACGACGCTGATGGCGTTTGCGATGCCATGAGACTGGCGATGGCCGAAGCAGGATTCCGCCAACTTCTGGATTGGGGTGTTGCGGATATCGCGGCGCATCTGCAGCGACTGACTGCTTTCTTGGACAAAGCACTTGAACGACATGGCCTGGGTGCCCAGCGCACGCAGAATCATGCGCCGCACATTTGCGGGGTGCATCTGCCGCCGGAGCGAACCGCTGCGGTTGCTCGCGCGTTGATCGAGGCCGGCATCGTCAGCACTGTACGCAACAGCTGCGTGCGAATCGCGCCACACCTGCACGTGGATCGCAACGAACTGGAGCATGTCGTCGATGTGATCGCGCGAGTTTTGAGGTAGGCCAGCACGCAGGTGGGATTCTCTGGTTTTGCTCAGCCTTCGCCGATACAACCTTTCACCGCTACCTGTGCGCCGACACATAAAAAAGGCCGCCTTTCGGCGGCCTTCGGTATTACGTCGCAAGGTCTGCGATATCTCAGGTCTTATCGACCGTCGCCATCTGCATCGCCCGGCATCGCACGTTCGATGTGATGCCAACCATCGCGCACGGCGCTCTTGGCCTCGCCCCAAGCCAAACGAGACTGGCCCTTGGTGGCGTCCCAGTTGCGCTCCAGGCTGTCCTGCACGTCATCAAACTTCTTGCCCTGGTACTGGCCATAGGTGTCATAACCATATTTGTAGGCCGGCTGGTAATCGCCCCACTCACGGCCGCTTACGTAGTTCGGTGCAGACTTGTAGCTATTTTCGAAGTGCGTGTTGTACGTAGTCGGATTAACTGCTTCGGCAACTGCGCCGCCGCCCTTCGCACCCAAGGCGCCGCCGGCGATCGCGCCAACAACCGTACCGATCGGGCCGGCTACCGAACCCACCACCGCGCCGGTTACAGCGCCTGCTACCGCGCCAGTGCCTTCGCCAATGCTGTGGTCTTTTTTAATGTCATTCATGAGGTTGTGCTCCTTGGTGTGAGAAGCCGGCTTGGATTCCTGTGCCGACGGGAGCAGCTTCGACGGTGAAGCATCAAGGCGAGATGAAAAATATGTTGTCGGCCCATTCCCGGTCATGGGGTAATCAGCTAAGTGACGATGCAATCACGCAGATATGGAGGCCACTAGCTGGGCGTTGCTATTCGGCTTCCAGCCGAGCAGGCGTGCTGGCAAGGTCAGCACTGCGTAGAGGAATGCGAACAACGCCGAGAAAGTGATGCCAACCAAGCGAAACGGTAGCGACAGCAACCAGACGATTGGCCACAGCACCAGGGCCAGGAGTGCCAACGGCCAGCACATCACCAGCAGCACGCACCACAGCATCAAGGCGATCAAGGACCTCACGATTGGAACTCCATCTCGCAACACTGCACATGCAGCAATTTAAAGCGTCTTAAATCAGGCCTAAATCCGCAAGCGGAATGTGACGAATTTGGAAATGGGGCGATGGAAGCGTAGAAAAGCAGCGGGAGGGATCAAGTGTCTGATCCATACGGGTTTTCTCGCTAACCCTCATAGTCCGACGCGTCATCGGCATCATCCAGCAGTGGCTGGACGGCACCTGTTTCCAACGACTCCACGTTGCGTAACTGGCGCTCGATGGCGCGCGTTCGCACGCCGGCCTGCTTGATACTGTTTTGCACGGTATCAAGCTGGGTATGGGCTCTCTCAAGCACGGTCGCGAACTTGCCGAATTCAGTTTTCACCGACCCCAGCAACTGCCGCACCTCGCTGGTGCGCTGTTCGATGGCCAACGTGCGGAACCCCATCTGCAGACTATTGATCAAGGCCGCAATCGTGGTTGGACCCGCAACAACGATGCGATATTCCCGTTGCAAGACATCGGTCAGTCCGGGGCGACGGAGGGTCTCCGCGTACAGGCCCTCAGTGGCGAGGAACAGCACTGCGAAATCGGTGGTGTGCGGCGGCACGACGTATTTTTCGCTGATCGACTTGGCCTGGACCTTGATCGCGCGTTCCAGCTGGTTGCCCGCATTGCGCATCGCCTCGACGTCGCCGCGTTCCTGGGCATCGAGTAGTCGCTCGTAGTCTTCTCGCGGGAACTTGGCATCGATCGGCAACCAGACCGGTGTCTGTCCATCGCCGCGACCTGGAAGACGAATCGCGAAATCAACTATTTCGCCGCTATCGGGCCTTACCTTCACTCCCCTTGAGAACTGCTCAGCCGTCAGTACCTGTTCCAGCAGCGTCTCAAGCTGCATCTCACCCCAACCGCCACGATCCTTGACGTTGGTCAACACACGTTTCAGGTCGCCCACGCCCGTCGCCAGTGACTGCATCTCACCCAGGCCGCGCTGCACTTGTTCCAGTCGTTCGGACACCATTTTGAACGATGCGCCCAAACGCGCCTCGAGCGTAGTCTGCAATTTCTCGTCCACGGTGGCGCGCATTGTTTCCAGTTTTGCTGCGTTGTCCGCTTGGAGTTCCTTCAAGCGTGCTTCAAGCGTGTCGCGCATCTCGCCAATACGCTGCTCGTTGCGTTGGGTCAGGTCACGCAGTTGCGCTCCCAGCCCTTCAGCGAATTGCTGTTGACGAATTGCCGCATCTTGGCGGCCCTTGTGCGCATCGTCGCTGAGACTTGCACGCAGCACGTCGAGGCGCTGGTCGGTGCGTTCGGTGAGGTCGTTCAGGCGTAGACCGAAGGTTTCGATGCGCTGCTCCTGTGCCGTTCCCATGCTGTCCAGCTGCGCGCGCAGCTCGCTGCGACCATCGCGCTGCTCGCTGCGCAGGGCTTGTTCCAATGGCTCGCGCAGTCGCGCCATTGCCGCATCCGGCTTGCGCAGCAACAACACGACCAGCAGAACAATGGCGATGGCCACCGCCAGCAGCAACAGGATCAACAACAGGGATGAGTCAGGCATCGTGCCAGTGTAGCGGCAGCCGTCGCAGTGGCTGCGACTTGGCCAACGCTAAGGCTTCAGGGCTTGCAACAGGGATTTGAATTCCGGGTTGTCACGCAACAGCCGGCGGCCGGCATCGACCAGTTCATCGACTTGCCGCGGGCTGAGACTGAAGCCAGTTGGAACCGCCTCCAGGCGCGCGCGCAATTCTGGATCTGGCAGGTCGCGCAGGGACACCACGACCAGATGCCCTTGCACCGGATGGAGTGGCGTGGACACGTCCGCCGTCCATTTTTTCAGGCTGTCCTGCATCAGTTCGAGGGTGGCAGCACTGTAGCGCTGCAACTGGATGTCGGTCATCGCATCGATGGAACGGGCGATGGAAGGCGCACGCGGACTTAGCCCCAGACCGGCACCAGCATTACCCGAAGAATCCACCGAAATCACCACCAGGCGTGAGGCGCGCGCGCGGTCGAAACGGCGCAAGAACGCCGACATGCCACCCGACAGGTCGATTGCTTCCTGGAACGCACGCAAACCGAGGTTGTCGGTCAGGCCGCCATCGGCTAGATGAATGTAGCGGCGCGCCTGTTTGTCGCGATAGCCCTGCAGGCCATCGATCGCCTGCTGCAGCTGCGGTGATTCATCGTCCTTGGGCTTCGAGACCAGTTTTACCGGGCTGCAGGTGTCGTAATTTTGGAGCACGACCGGCTCAAACAACACCGGCACCGCTGACGATGCGGCGACGGCATCGGCAATGGGAAAGCTCAACAGGTCCGAACACAACAAGTCGAATTGGCCCTGCAAGAAAGCAAAACGATTACCGCTTTCCAGGTCCGATGCATTGATGATGACCAACGGGCCATCGCGCTTCTGCAGGTCGACGAAACGCGCGTCCTGGAAGATTGTGCGGCCGTACAGTTCAGCGGCCGCAGCACTGCGGCCTTCCGGCGTGAACCAACGCAACGGGTTGAGCAGGCGCCGGAGCAGGTCTGCGTTGAGGTTGCGGCGCAGGACTTGCTGCTCGAATGCCGGAAACGTGGCATCGCCATGCAGTCCGTAATACGCCGCGGTGAAGCTGCCGCCCGACACGGCACTGATCGCGTCCACTTCATCCAGCAAGCGCGCGTTGCCCTTGGTCGCAGGCAACTTGGTGTCGCGAAGTTCCAGCAACACGCCGTAGGCAAGCGCGGCTGCGCGTGATCCGCCACCCGAGAACGCCAAGGCCAACGTGATGTTGTCGTGCTCTTGGTCGGGACGCTGTCGTTCTATGCCGTAAGCACTTTCTTCATGCTGTTTCGGACTGCCATGGATCGGCTTGTTGTCGATGCTGGCGTAGGTCGCGCAACCGCCAAGCAGAGGCAGCAAGACCGTCAGCAACCCGATACGCTTCAATGAATTCATCCGTGCAAGATTTGGCTTGGGGCCAGTCTCAGTCATGGTTGGATGAAGTTCGTGCTTGTCTTGGCGTTCGTGCATGGGGCACCCTCCACTGTCGCAACTGCAGATGCAGAATGTCGAAATCGAAAGCGATTGTAGGCGTTCGGCTGCACCTCGTCGCGTCGGCAACGCGAGCCTGGCTACCCGGTAATCGCAGCACGATCAATGACTTTGCTTCAAGGCGCTGCGCAATTGTTCATAGCCGCCAACAAGCGTGATACCTGCATCGCGCTGAATGAAGATTTGCGGCAGGCTTCGCACTACGCCGCCCACCTTGGCGTGCAGTTCATCAACGCTGATGTCGGAGCCAACGCTCTGGTACAGAAAATCGATGGACTGGATCTGGCACAGCATTTTGCTCTTGTCGCAATTGATGCAGTTGTCTTTGCCGTAGATGATCACTTGCATGGGGATGTCCTGAGGGTGGTGTGGTCGGGCTGCGTTTTTGTATTTCAGAAGTCGTCGTCGAACACCACGTCCTGGTCGGTGCGGCGCATCACGCCTACCTTGTAGGCGGCGATGTCCTGCTCCTGCGGCGAAGCCTGAGTCTTGGAAATATTCAGCCACTTCTCCATGAACTTGAGCGGATTGGCGATCGGCAACTGGTACTTGCCCGCCGTGATTCCCAAGGTTTGGTAAACATCCTTGGCGCAGTACAGCGTCCAGGTCGACAGGCGCTCGGCGTTCATGCCCACCAATTCACGGCCTTCGGAAAACAGGTAGTCAATCCAGCGCAGCTCGCTGTCGATGACCTCTTCGATCATCGTTTCGATCTGCACGCGGCACTGGGCAAGCGCGACTTGCCCGCGTTCGGTCTGCAGTTCGTTAATCAGCACCATTCGATCCAGTTCGGCGTGGATTTCCAGTTCGTCCTGGGCAATCTTCTGGATGGCCTTGCCGATGGGCTGGAACAGTCCCGTATCGCAGATCGCGAAGGTCACCGCGAAGCTGGCCAGGAATTGGATTCGCTCCATGCAGAACAGAGCGATCACCGTCATGAAGACCGCGTTGTAGGTGCCTTGGTCGTTGGACAGTTGTCCAAGCGCATATTTGTGCGATGCGTCGTAACCCTCGGCGAAGGCGCGCGCTACTTCGCCCAAGCGGTCATGCGCCTGCTGCACCCGCAGGATTTCACCGAGGATCACCGATGGATCGTCGAAGGAATTGCGTACGATCTCCGAGTAGGTGGCTGCGTGCACCACCTCGTTATCGGAAACACGCTGCCACGCGGCCCACAGCTCACTGGAGGTGATGAACGGTGCCAGCACCGGCGCGATTGCACGCGAAGCCACGGAGTCGGCCTCCCACTGCCAGGCGAGCGTTTTGATCATCATGTCGTAGGTGGAACGCGAACAGGACTTGAACTCGGCATTGCAGGAGGAGTAATCGAACTCGTTCTCGTCCCAGTCCAGCGATTTCTGCGCCTTGTAGAGCGCCCAGATTTCCGGGTAATGGCGATTGACGGTATCGAACAAGCCCGGGCGCTCGCCCAACAGCAGCAGCGGCTTGGCGTAGTCGGCCTTGGCGTAATTGAAAACGGTATCGATTGTGGCGTCAGTCATTGCATAGGCTCTCAAAGGGTGCAGGCTTCGCACTCGGCGTCCTGCTCGGCAGTGTCGAGTTCGGCAGCCGCGATGTGCGCCACTTCCTTCATGCCATTGGAGGTCTTCTGGTTCATGTAGTACTTGGACTTCAATCCCAGCTTCACGCGATACAGATAGCTCTCGATCAGCTCGGTCGATTCGATGCAGGCATCCCCGATCACGCGCCGATAGAAGTCGGCGGAGATGCCTTGGTCGGTCCACTTCTGCACGATCGCGTACAGCTCGGTCATGTCACGCGCGGGGATATCCCAGGCCGACTGGTAATGCGCTGCCAGTGTGTCGCCCTCGGGCGCGGCCCAGTAATTGACGCGGTGGTTGTCGGTCTTGATCAGGGTGAGTTCGCGAATGGGATATAGGCCGTTGGTCGTGCCCGACGCATTGGCGCTGGTTTCGGTGGGCATGTGCGCCACCAGCACCGAATTGCGGATGCCGCCGTTTTCAATGACCTGTGCGCGCAGCGTTTCCCAGTCGTAGCGGTTGGCAAACGTGGTGATCTTGTCCACGTTGCGGTTGTAGCTATCCAGCGGTAGCCAGCCTTTGGGCCAGTGGGTCTTGTGCATCCACGGCGCGTTGCCAAGTTCTTTGCCCAACTGCAGGCTGGCGCGCAGCAGGTGGTAGTAGTGCCGCTCGGCCACTTCATGGATGAACTGCTTGCCCGCAGCATCTGTGTAGTACTGGCCTTTGCTGGCCATCGAATGGGCCAGGCCGAGAATGCCTACACCGGCGTTGAGCCGATTGCGCGAAGTCACGCCCACCTGCGGCAACTCGTAGTGCGCCAGATGGATGCACTTATCGATCATCAGCAGCGCGTAGTAAGCCACCTCCGCGTATTGCTCGTCTGACTCGATGTTGGAAACCACGATACCGGCCAGGTTGCAGGTAGCCACCTCCGGCGAGGAGCGGCGCACGATGCGTTCGATCGGCACGCCATCCAGCACGTCGCAGGCCTGCAGATCGTCCGGCCACTGCATGCCGCGCTGCGTCGCCACCTGTTCTGCACCGGTCAATGTTCGCCGCGTGCCGTCGATCAGTTCGACCTCGACGAACGAAATGTCATGTTCGCCATACAGCTCGGTGATGTGATTGTAGGGCGCGGTGGGCAGCGCGATTTCCGCGCACAGGTTAGAGCTGTAGATGGTGTCCTTGAATGGCGTGTGCCGATTCATTTCGGCGATGTTGTGCTCGTAGATGCGCCCGGTTTCGTTCCATTCGTTGCTGGCGGTGATCAAAAGCTCGCGCGCGTTGATCCAGGTCTTGGCGAAGGATTCATCCTGTTCGTAGCGAACATACAACGTCTCGAATTTCGCTTCTTCCGCGCTGTACAACGCGGCCTGCAAATCGGGCGCGGTATGGCAGTTGAACAGGAAAATATCTTCGTTTCGCGCCACTTTGCGCGCGAAGAAGCGGTTGCCGCCCCAGGAATAATCCATGCCGCGGATCTTGCGGTCGGCAGTGGACATCGGGTTCTTCAGGCGCAGCAAGATATCCACTTCCGGATCGAAGATCGGGAAGTAGGTCGTGCAGGCGCCGCCGCGGCCGTTCTGCAAGTTGGACTTGACCTCGGCCACCAGCGCCCGGTAGTAGGGCAGCTTGCCCTGATGGCGGATGACACCACCGCGCACCGGGTCGTTCAACGAACGCGTCTGCATGTGTGCGCCGATGCCAGCGCTCATGTAGGTCATGGTATTGGCGATGTGGTTGCCTACCGCGATCGAGCGCGCGTTGTCATCCACCGTGTAAAGGCAGCAACTGGCATAGCCGCGGAGTGACGTACCCAGATTGACGTGGTTCGGCGTGGGCGCATTGATGCGGTTCATCGACAGATGTTCGTAGAAGCAAGTGACATCGCGCATGCGCCGCTCGCACGGTTGATCCACGGCAAGCGCCATCGCCATGCGCATGTAGATGAATTGCGGTGATTCGAAATACACGCCATTCACGCGATCAGCGATCGCGTATTTGGTCAGATGCGTATGCAATTGGTAGTGGGCGTATTCGAAGTCGCGCTCATGGTTGATCAGCGCCTCCACCTGCGCGTAATCGGCATCGGAATAGGCCAGCACCTCCATGAAGCCTTGCGACTGCAACTTGCGATGCAGCTGTTGCACCGTGGGGCGGTCGTTGCGGTACAGGTCCTTGCGAATCAAGGTCGCATACAGCCGTCCAGCCATGCGGTTGTACGACCAGGAATCGAAGTTCAGGCAGGTACGGATCAGCTGCAGCTGCAGTTCGCGCGAAGTGACGGTCTCAGCCATGATCGACACCGTTTCCAGCACGGCTGACGGCCAATCAACGGCGTCCCCAAGACTGGTGGCGGCCCATTCGCCCCACTGGTTGAGTTTGGAGGGCGTAAACGTCTCGACGTGGCCGTCGCGCTTAAGGATGGTTTGCAACATGTGTGAGTCCCCGCAGGGAAACCGCGCGCACGCGGTTCCTTGACCAGATACCTGCTCCCGCGCGCAGGGCCAAGGGGTTTTCACTCGCACGACAAACGCGCACGCCCAGACCATTGGTCCGGTACGCAACGCGCATCCCCGCGGAAGCGGCCACCCGCACCGAGACCGTTGGTCATCGCCGTCGCAACGGCTGCGACCGGTTTCCCGGTGTGTCGGCAGGTCTTCGGACTTCGTGGACCCGGGGCATCCAGACGATGCGCCCACCTATTTGGCTTCGCTTCCCAGGCACATGGCCCAGTGCATTTGAAGCCGTTCGTTTCCACTTACCGCTGCGGGGCAGTTCCGGATTTCCACCGGATTCCCTTTTCAACCCGATCCTTGCTGTCGCAAGGGCGGGTACCGACGAAGCACAACATATTGTGCCTGCGTCATTCCGTCAACGCTAAATGTTCGATTTTTTCAAATGCCCAACCGTCAACTGCCATGGCTCGTGCAGCAACTGCACACAGCAACAAGGTTCGCGCATCGCATTCGCGTGTGCGGGATGCCAAGGATCCACAGCCCGTGCGCTGATGTTGTGGGAAAGAAGCGCTGATGCTGGTCTCGATGTCCAGCTTGCGGGTTTCTCCTGCGGCGATGGGATTCGGGCAGGCCGTGTTGAGTCACGCAGTAGCGACCCCGAACAGGCGGCCAATCAAACCCGTTGCAGCCATCGCCATTGCACCCCAGAACAGGACGCGCACAGCACCCTTGGCCATGGAGGCACCACCCAAGCGTCCCGCTATCGCACCCAATCCAGCCAACAGCACCAGGGTCACGACACTGATGGCGACCGATAGGCTGGTGCTACGCCACAACCAAGCCAACAGGATCGGCGGCAGTGCGCCGACCGAGAATGCCACTGCCGATGACAGCGCGGCCTGTAGCGGCCGCGCAGCCAGCGCTTCGGTGATGCCAAGCTCATCACGCATGTGCGCACCAATTGCATCGTGTGCCGTCAATTGTTCGGCAACTTGATGCGCCAACCCCTTGTCCAGTCCGCGTTGCACATAGATGTGGGCCAGCTCGAGAAGTTCTGCTTCCGGTGAGTGCTCCAGCTCATGGAGCTCTTTGGCCCTGTCGGCGGCCTCGGTGTCAGCTTGCGAGCTGACCGAGACATATTCGCCGGCCGCCATCGACAACGCGCCTGCGGTCAGGCCGGCAATGCCCGTGATCAGGATGACTTGCGGCGTGGAACTGGCGGCCGCCATGCCGATCAGCAGGGAGCTGGTCGAGATCAGGCCATCATTGGCACCAAGCACCGATGCACGCATCCAGCCAATGTGTGCGCTGCGATGTCGCTCGTGATGCGGTTTGGGAAGTTTGACCATGTTCGGATTCGTATCGCGTGTTGTGCCCAAAGGCGTCGCGCGAACGTTACCGCATCGTGGTGAAAGATAGTGTCGCGTTGAAAGCTCGCGCTGCGCTACTTCAGCACTTGCTCCGCATTAATGATATCTACGCCCTGCATCTGCCCGAGCAGGCTGTCAAACCAGGGTTTGTGAGAACTACCGACAATCGACAACACGCGCGCGCCAGGGTGTTCGCGGAACGCTGCGCGGATGTTGGCCACCATGCGCAGGTTGCGGGTTTCCCAGCCGGCGACATACATTTGCGGGTAGCGTAGTGGTGATGCATAGCGCATCGATGCGCCGAAGTCGGTATCGACCACCACGCGCAAGGTGTCTGGCTGATTGATGTAGCGATATAGCGCCAGCATGTCACCGTCTTTGCTGAGCGCGTCTTGCCGGTCCATCATCGCCTGACCTTGGACACGGCCGCTGTCCCATACGCCCTGCACTGATTTGCCGAATTCGTCAGATTCCGCATCAGGAATATCGACGTTGTCACCGCTGTGATCATCCACCGCGAACACACGCTGCAGGCCCAGGTCTGCAGCAACACGCGCGGCGATCAGGTAATTCTCGTTCTTGCGGGTACGCAGCATCTCCAAGTGCGCTACCAATCCGCCATCCAATGCATCGCCTACATGGCGCTCGGTGGGTGTGAGCTGCAGCCACTGCACCAACGCGGAAGCGCTTTCGTTAGCGGCCAGGAACACGGCTGCAAGATGTCGGCGCTGGGCGGGGGTGGGACTGGTCGGCCAGTCCGCCAGCAACTTGCGCATCTCACCGACTGCCGCCGGCACGTCCAGGCCGGTCGTGGCCTTGGCGCCGGCGGGATCAAAGCAATAACTGTCCAGTCCCTTGGGACCGTACACCGCTGGATAACGCTGGGCGATGTCACATTGCTCACCGGAAATTCCCTCGATGGTAATCACGTCCGGCTTGAAGGCAAGCAGGCGATCAATCACCGGTTGCAGCGACTCAGTCTTGAAGCTGTCGGGCAGCTGCGACAGATGCACCGAACCCAGCACCAGCACCTGCGCGCGCGAACCGGTCATGTCCCGATCAAGCACAGACAAGTCAACCTGCGTTTGCGCGTTGGCAACGCCGGTACATGCCAAAACCAGTAATAAGGACACCGTCTTGATTCGCGTTTTCACACAACACCTCAAGTCAAGGAACTGAACTTGCTGGATGTGCGAACCGCTACAAAGGTTTAGACGGCAGCACGCCCGTCGATCAATCCAGCACCCGGCAGAACACTGCCTTCAAGTAACGCGACTCCGGCACCTGCGCCAGCCACGGGTGATCCGGGCCGGCACCGGAAACCTTGAGTACCTGCACCGTGCGCCCGGCGTAGAACGCAGCGCGGCGAATCATGTCGGTGAATTGTTCTTCGCTGACAAGACCCGTACAGCTGAAGGTCGCAAACAAGCCACCCGGCTTCACTACGCCGAGCGCCAGCTTGTTCATGTCCAGGTATTTCTTGAGCGCTGGAATGACCTGCTCGCGGTCGCGGGTCATCTTGGCCGGATCCAGGATCACCACGTCGTACTGATCGCCATTCATCGCCGCGTCGCGCAGCCACGGGAAGATATCGGCCTGGATGAATTTCGGTTTGACGTGATTGAGCTTTGCGTTGCCACGAGCGATCTCGAGCACATCCGCATCGATGTCGATACCGACCACTTCACTGGCGCCGCGCACCGCTGCGTACACGCCGAAGCCGCCGGTGTTGCAGCAAAGGTCCAGCACGCGCTTGCCAGCGCATAACTGCGACAGCCATTGGCGGTTCTCGCGCTGGTCGGCGAAGAAGCCGGTCTTGTGCGCGCCGGCGGGATCGGCGCGAAAGTGGATGCCGTGCTCATGGATCAACGCCGCTTGGGTGCCCATGCTGTCCTTGTAATCGAAGCTTTCCTGCTTCTGCACGTGTTCATCGGCAAAGCTGTGGAAGCGGCAGCCAGGGAACTGTTCGCGCAATGCGTTGAAGATCCATTCGCGATACCGGAACGCACCGGCACTGAAGAACCCGACCACCAGCAAGTCGTCATAGCGATCCACGACTAACCCGCTGATGCCGTCGCCTTCGGAATGCAATACGCGCCAAGCGTTGCCCACTTCGTCCAGCTTGAGCAGATCGCGGCGCATGGCGACTGCTTCGGCGATCTTGCGCGAGAACCAAGACGCATCGACCTCCACGTCCGGGTCGCCCTCCAACATCCGTAGCGCGATCCGCGAATGGCCGTTGTAGAAACCGCGACCCATCCAGACGTTATCGACGCCGACCACATCGACCACGCTGCCGGGTTTCGGACGTACGGCGGGCTTTTCGACCAGACGCTGGAAGATCCACGGGTGGGTGGAGTTCCAGGCGTTCTTCAGGCGGACGACGGGCAACGGCTCATTCATGTTCGCGAATCTTGTTGACGGGCTATCTGGACCCAATGCACCATTGTCGCCGAAGAAGGGGAGTAACTCCGCGCACGGCCGTCGTCAATACGGGCACGCTGTTGATACAGCATCCGCCCCGGCACCGTGGCAGGCCTCAAGCCTGTGAGTGAGACCTTCGCCCATCGTGGCGAAGCTGTGCCCTTCCACTCTTGGATACTGCACCGTCATAGCCACAACCGCCGCTAGGCCTCGTTGTTGTGGAGTTGTGCATGCAAACGATCGGATCTCCGATGTTGTGGGGCGTGTTCGCGCTGGTGGTGATTGGCGCGCTGTTGGTTGACTTGGTGCTGATGCGCCACGGCGGCCCGCATAAAGTGACGTTCAAGGAAGCCACCTGGTGGAGCCTTGGCTGGGTGGCGCTGGCGCTGGCCTTCAACGGGTGGCTGTGGTGGTACGCCGGCCAGCAATACGGCGCGGATGCGGGCCAAAGGATCGGCATGGAGTTTTTGACTGGTTACCTGGTCGAAAAAGCCCTGGCGATCGACAACATCTTCGTGTTCCTGATGTTGTTCAGCTATTTCGCAGTGCCGGAACAACAGCGCCAGCGGGTGCTGATCATCGGGATTGTCGGGGCGATTTTCCTGCGCGCGATCCTGATCTTTGCCGGCGCGCTGCTGCTCGCGCGCTACCACTGGATCCTCTATGTATTCGGCGCATTCCTGCTGTTCACCGGCGTGAAGATGTGGCGCGCGGCAGGCACACCGCCGAGTTTGGACGGGAACCCGGTCTTGCGCTGGGTCACGGGGCATCTGCCGTTCGTGCGCCGCTATCACGGCAGTGCACTGTGGCTCGGCGAAGGGAAGCGACGGAAGTTCACCCCGCTGTTCATCGTGCTGGTGATGATCGCGATCACCGACGTGATCTTCGCGGTGGATTCGATCCCGGCGATCTTCGCGATCACCGAAGATCCCTTCATCGTGCTGACCTCGAACGTGTTCGCGGTACTGGGCCTGCGCGCGATGTTCTTCCTGCTGCAGGGCATGGTCGACCGCTTCCATCTACTGCCATACGGACTGGCGCTGGTGTTGGTCTTCATCGGCGGCAAGATGCTGGTGATGGGGGTTTACAAGATTCCGGTGCTGGTGGCGCTGCTGGTCGTCGCGGTCATCATCGGCGCGACGGTGGCTCTGAGCCTGCTGCGACCACAATCGACAGGCCCATAGCTAACGAGTAACGCGAAGGACTCGCGCGAACGCCGCGTCCGGCTTGAACCCGGGCGCGGCGTCGCCATCTGTATCTGATGACTGCGCGATCTTCCTCTTCGAGTACCAGCACCCAACGCCAGCAAGATGCCCACCGCGTACGCCGCGGCGTGCAATACAGCCTGGCTAGCGTGCTGGTGCTGTGCGTTGTGTATGCCCTGCAGGGTTTGCTGCCGCTGCAGGCATTGACGGTGAATCCCGGCAGCGCCGCCGGCCTGCTTGGTGTTTTGACCGCGCCTCTGTTGCACGGCTCGCCCGGCCACCTGCTGGCCAATGGCACCGCCCTGCTGATGCTGGGCACTTTGGCGATGACGGTGTACCCACGTGCAACCGTGCGCGCGCTGCCGCTGCTGTGGCTGGGCTCCGGACTGTGCGCATGGCTGCTGGGCGAGCCCGGATCACACCATCTCGGGGCAAGTGGCGTTACCCATGGCTTAGGCTTCCTGGTATTCGTGCTTGGCCTGCTGCGTCGCGACCGCGCGGCGATTGCGGCCGGGATGATGGCCTTCTTCTTTTATGGCGGCATGCTGCTGACGATCTTCCCGCAAGAAGTCGGTGTGTCTTGGGAGTCGCATCTGGGCGGCGCGATTTCAGGGGTACTGGCCGCGTTCCTGTTTCGCCGCAGCGATCCGATGCCAGCGCGGCGCAAGTACAGCTGGGAAATCGAGGAGGAGCTGGAACGCGAACAAGCTGCAGCCGTCCACGATACGTTCGAGCCACGCGCACCGGAGGACGTGCCGGTGCTGTGGAATCGCGACGCATCCCGCGACGACTATGAAGAGCGCGGCAAGGTATTGCCGTTCCGTCCGCGCAGCGCAGCTCGCAGTGACATCCCTTCCGTCAGCGAGCCTCGCGAGGACTGAGCTACTTGTCGGCCAGGATCGCTAGTCCCAGCTGGCGGTCATGCCAACGCGACAGCAACAGCAAGGATGTAATCGCGCCGCACAGGCACAGGAACATGTCCCATTGGGTGTCCCACGGGTCGCCTTGGGTGGCCAGGAATGCGTCTGCATCGGCGCCATAGATCAACGCCGCCCACCATTCGATGAACTCGAAGAACGCCGAGAAGCTCAAGCACGCGGCTAGCACCGTGTAGTTCAGCCAGCCACCACGGCGCAGTGGACTGCGGCGCAGGAACAATTCACGCGCCAGGATCGCCGGCACGAATCCCTGCATCAGATGGCCGAGCCGATCCCACGGATTACGCGTAGTTCCCAACAGGTCCTGCAACCAGAAACCACCCGGCGTTAGCGAGTACGTATAGGTACCCCCATGAATCAGGACCAGCGCATGCAGCACCAGCAGCCAGCACAGCAGTCGGGTCAGCGGGAAACGATCCCAATACCAAGCGATGACGATCAACCCGGCCATCGCCCAGATCGTTTCCAGAAGCCAGGTCAGGCGATCGCCGGCAACCACACCGGAAATGACCAACGCAGCCACGGTGGCAGCAACTAAGAACCAGCGCTCACCGCGAGCCGGGATGCGTGCAGGCGCAGGCAGTTTCATGTTCGAGCTCGTGTGCATGCCCCGCATGCTATCGGTTTGACGGGCTCGCAGTTTGGCCAGTGTTCCGTTGCCGACGACTAAGATGCACAACCCTCTTGAATGGCCGCTAGCCATGCGCGTCTTTGCTACTACCTTGTCTGTATGCCTGTTGGCCGCCTGTGCCAGCACGCCTGACGTGCGTGCACCTGAGCCAGCAGGCGCCACCACGCTGCCGATCAAGGTTGCGCCAATCAAGGTCGGCATCGCACTCGGTGGTGGCGCAGCCAAGGGCTTCGCCCACATCGGCGTGATCAAGATGCTTGAAGCTAACGGCATCGTACCGATGGCGGTTGCGGGCACCAGCGCCGGCAGCGTGGTTGGCGCGCTGTACGCCAGCGGCATGGATGCGTTCGCAATGCAGGAAAATGCATTCGCCCTGGACGAGTCGAAAATTCGCGATGTCAGCCTCTTCTCCGGCGGCGTGGTGAAGGGCCAGAAACTGCAGGACTACGTCAACGAACTGGTCGGCGGACGTTCAATCGAAAAAATGCGGAAGCCCTTCGCCGCAGTAGCAACCCAACTCGAAACCGGGGAGCGTACCGTATTCGTACGCGGCAATACCGGCCAGGCGGTGCGCGCATCCAGTTCGATTCCGGGCGTGTTCGAAGCGGTGAAAATCGGGAAGGTGCATTACGTGGATGGCGGCTTGACCAGTCCGGTGCCGGTCGATGCCGCACGCCAACTGGGCGCCGAGTTCGTGATCGCGGTCGACATCTCCAGCAAGGCCAATGGCATCGCGTCGAGCACCAGCATGCTGGGCAACCTCAACCAGAGCTTCCGGATCATGGGCCAGAAACTGGGCGCCCTGGAATTGGAGCGCGCGGACAGCGTGATCCGTCCGAAGGTCAACGATATTGGCCCGGTGGATTTCGAGCAGAAGAATCGCGCCATCCTGGAAGGTGAACGTGCGGCGCTGGCCGCTTTGCCCCAGATCAAGGCCAACTTGGCGAAGTTGCTGGCGCAGCGTGTGGCCAAGGCGCAACAGGCTGCCGATGCTGAAACGGCTCGCAAGCTCGAAGCAGAACGCATAACGCGCTGTGCGAAACAGCAGGGCTGGATGGACATCCTGCGGCGCGACCCGGATTGCCGCTAAAACGAACTTCGAAACCAGCTTTGGAACTGGCTAGCTTCGGGGGCTGACTCCGCCCACGCCATGAACATACACCAGCTTGCCGCCCAGCCAGCCCGTCGCGCAAAGGGCAAGCAGGCCGAGTCCGCTCAGCACCAAGGCAATGACGTTGGGAGGCACGGGCTGCATGCCTTCCATGCGCGCTACCAAGCTGAACGCGTATAGGCCCCACGTCGTCAGCGCCATCACCATATGGCGGTTGGCATCCTTGTTCGCTGGATGCTCAGGTGACAGGTTTAGCAGATCCAGAAAACCCGCTACTGCGGCTACCAGTCCCATCGCGCAAGCAACAATGAGCAGTCCCAGCGACCACTGCCAAAACGGCCAGCGGGTCGACCACAAGCCGGCGATATCGGCCAGCGTGGCCAGCGACCAGCACGCAATCGGGAAATGCACGAGCGCCGGGTGCAGCGGGTGCTTCATTGCATCAACACGGCGCTAAGCAGGATCAGCACACCGGTGACCGCTGCGCCGGCGTGTGCGATGACGACCTTTTTCACCGCCAGCTTGCTCTGCAAATGCAGCGAAGCGAGATAGAACCCGCCCAGTGCCGCCATCACCAGCACCACCAGTGCAACCGTTGCGCGCGTACCTGCGCCCTGCAAGACAGTCAGCAATAGCAGGATCAATCCGCTGGCGCCGAGTAAGGCGTGCAACAGCGAGATCACCCATGGGGTGAATTTGCCGCGCAATACAAACGATGCCAGCACCAGGCCGCCCAACGCGCCGATAAAAAATACGAGCAGTGCATACGTCAACATGTCGGTCTCCTGAAAGGAAAAGTGGGGTGACTTGGAGCATCAGGTCACGGTGAATCCGGCCCTGCATCCCGTTCAATGCGTGCCATCACGTTTTCGGTCATGTGCGCGCAACGCGGCCCCAGGAACGGGAAAGCGTCGGTCAATGCGGTCGATACGTTGTCCTGCAATGCCTTGCGCAACAATCGTCGCGCACGATGCAAGCGGGTCTTCACGGTTTCCGGGAGCAGGTCCAGCGCAGTCGCCGTTTCTTCGACCGAACACCCTTCGATTTCGCGCAGTACAAAGACGATGCGGAATGCCTCCGGCAAACCGTCTACCGCGCATTCGAGCATGTGCCGGAGCTGTCCCCGCGCGGCGGCGGCGGCGGGATCTTCGCCACCGAAGCGATTCGGAAACATCACCACCTTGCCCGGCATCTGCGCCAAGGCATCAATGTGCTCGATATCCACCGCCTGCCGCCGTTTGCGCAGGCGACCATAAGCTTCGTTAAGTACGATGCGGGTGAGCCATGTCGCGACCGATGCCTGGCCACGGAAGCTGTCGATCTTCTCGAACGCGTGCACATAGGCTTCCTGCACAACGTCCTCGGCCTCCGCATCGTTGTCCACCACTCCGCGAACGACGCGATACAGCCGCTGGTTACAGCGCTGCATGATCTGCCGAAACGCATGTCGGTCGCCGCCTTGGACTAACGCGACCAGCGCCCCATCGTCGAGTACCGCGTAATCGGGTGCGGCATTTGTGAGTGTCGTATTCATGGCTTCGTGCTTGCCTTCATCACGCAGACAATGCCGCGAGAATCTCACGCCGATGCGGCTCGACTGCGCATTCGCCAAGCAGTGATCGGGTCACCAACGTGGTGCCGTGGATGGAGACGCCACGCGTCGTCATGCAGCCATGGCTGGCATGGATCACCACCGCCACTCCGCGCGCCTGCAGTTCATGTTGCAGGGTTGTGGCGATTTCGACGGTCAAGCGTTCCTGGATCTGCAACCGGCGCGCATATGCATCGACCAGCCGCGCGAGTTTTGAGATGCCGACCACGCGATCGCCGGGCAGGTAGGCCACGTGGGCGACACCTTCAATCGCCGCCATGTGGTGTTCGCAGACCGAACGCACCGGGATGTCGCGCAACAGGACGAGGTCGTCGTAACCCGCGCGCTCAAAGCGACGACCAAGGATGCGGGCGGGATCACGCGCATACCCGGAAAACCACTCCTCGTAGGCGCGCACCACCCGCGCCGGGGTGTCGCGCAGGCCCTCGCGCGTGGGTGAATCCCCAGCCCAGCGGATCAGGGTCCTGACCGCCGCTTCCGCCTGCTCGCGGCTGGGCCGCGGGTCGTCGTACACAGGTTCTTGCGCGGGAAGGGATACGATCGGTTGCAGATGGGGATCGAGCATGGCGGGCTCTTTTCGTTCGGTCTCATAGCAGCAGATGCAGCAGTGCACGAAAGGTTCCCACTTCTTGATGTCGTCCTCGATGAAGTTCTCGCCGACCGCCCACGGGAACCTGCTTGCCTCCAGCCGCATCCAATCATCGACAAGCCACGCAACGCGCGGCATGAGGAGGCAGCATGAGTGAGCCAACCACCATTTCAGGTCCCGACTTCGGCAAGGGCGTCCCGCTATCCAGTATTCCGGGCGACGGTGTGCTCGCAGGCCATGTCGATGACACCCCGGTATTACTGTCACGCGTAGATGGCGAGTTGCATGCGGTGTCCGCCACCTGCACTCACTACGGCGCGCCGCTGGGCGAAGGCTTGCGCGTAGGTGATCAAATTCGCTGTCCGTGGCACCACGCATGTTTCAGCCTGCGCACGGGTGCGGCGCTGCATGCGCCTGCATTCGCGGCCCTCGCAGTTTGGCGAGTTGAAACCAGTGACGGGCAGGTGTTCGTGCGTCCCGGTTCCGACGCGCTCGGCGAAGATGCTGGCAAACACGCGCACCAGTGCGAGAACGCGCCGGGACGCATCGTGATGGTGGGTGGCGGCGCGGCCGCTTTTGCCGCTGCCAAGCGACTGCGCAGCCGCGGTTTCGAGGGAACGCTAACCATGCTCAGCGCAGACAAGGATGGTCCCTATGACCGCCCGAACCTGTCCAAGGACTATCTGGCCGGAACTGCGCAGGAGGACTGGATTCCACTGCAGTCCGCAGACTTCTATAAAGAGCACGCCATTGACCTGCATCTCGGCTGCGAAGTCACTTCCCTCGATACCGATGCGCAATGCGTCACCACCGGCGATGGCAAGGTGTTCGAATATGACGCGCTCCTGCTTGCGCAGGGCGGCGAACCGGTGCGGCTCAAGCTGCCGGGCTTTGACGGCCCGAACGTCCATGTGTTGCGCTCGCTCGAGGATGCGCGGACCCTCATTGCAGGCATTACCGATGCTAAATCCGTAGCGGTGATCGGTGCCGGCTTCATCGGCATGGAGGCTGCGTCCGCACTGCGGGGGCGCGGTCTGGACGTACACGTAATCGCACGCGAAGAACTGCCGCTGGGCAAGCTGCTGGGCGAGGCGCTCGCCGCGCACATCGTGGGATTGCATCGCCAGCACGGCGTGGTCTTCCATACGAACTGCGAGGCCAAAGAGTTCAAGGATGGCGAACTGCTGCTTTCCGATGGGGCGCACTTGCGCGTTGACGCGGTACTGGTGGGGATTGGTGTGAAGCCACGCACGGCGCTCGCCAAGGCTGCCGGTCTTGCCGTGGATGATGGTGTGGTTGTCGATGAATGCCTGCGCGCATCCGCGCGTGGTGTGTTCGCAGCGGGCGACATCGCCAGCTACCCCCATGCCGATGGTTTGGCGCGCGTCGAGCATTGGGTGCACGCGGAGCGCCAGGGGCAGCTGGCGGCGGAGAACATGCTGGGGGCAAGCCAGCCATTCAACGTGCCGCCGTTTTTCTGGACCCACCACTTCGGCACCGACCTGCGCTATGTGGGACACGGACGCGGCTGGAATGCAGTGAAAGTCGAAGGATCGCCCGCCGATGGCGACTGCCTGGTGCGCTACTTCAAGGACGACACCCTGATCGCCGCTGCCACGATCGGGCGTGACAAAGCGCTGCTGGAAATCGAGGAGGAAATGTCCCACTGAAGCTGCCTTGTCGCGGGTTTGTGTCAAATCAAGGTGGCGATCCAGGCGGTGGCGTTACTATCAGGCCATGAACACTATTCCTTCGACTCCCCGCCGCGTTGAAAACCTGCACACCGACAAGGGCAAGGTGCCGGTCTATGCCACCGGCATCGTGGAGCAGCCCTGGAACGACTACAGCGCCACCGACCACGACGTCTGGCGGCAGCTGTACGAACGCCAGCGCGAGGTGCTGATCGGACGCGCCTGCGACGAGTTCCTGCAGGCGCAAGACGCGATGGGCATGACCCCGGACCAGATTCCCAAGTTCAGTGAATTAAACGAGGTGCTCACCGCTGCGACCGGCTGGACCCTGATGGGCGTCGAAGGCTTGCTGCCGGAACTGGATTTCTTTGATCACCTGGCCAACCGGCGCTTCCCGGTGACCTGGTGGATCCGGCGCCCAGACCAGATCGACTACATCGAAGAACCTGATCTGTTCCACGATCTGTTCGGCCACGTGCCGCTGCTGATGAACCCGTTGTTCGCCGATTACATGGAGGCTTATGGCCGCGGCGGGGTCAAAGCGCACGCGATCGGAGCCGACGCGCTGCAGAACCTGACTCGGCTGTATTGGTACACGGTCGAATTTGGCCTGATCCAGCAGGCCGATGGGCTGCGCATTTACGGCAGTGGGATTGTCAGTTCGAAAGGCGAGTCGATCCACAGCCTGGAATCGGCGGCGCCCAATCGGATCGGCTTCGACCTGGAGCGGATCATGTGCACCCGCTACCGCATCGATAGTTACCAGAAGACCTATTTCGTGATCGAAAGCTTCCAGCAGTTGATCGAGGCCACGTTCCCCGATTTCACCCCGATTTACGACCAACTGGCAGCGCAGGAATCGATCCCGGCCGGCAACGTGCTGGCCACCGATGCGGTATTCCAGCGTGGCAGCGGCGAAGGCTGGGCGACCGACGGCGATATCTGAGAATCGCAATGCCACGGCAGTCGGTATCCTGACGCCCATGGCCACACGCTTCTTCGATTTACCCACCCCACGCGTACTCTGGCGCTGGTTCAACCAGTGGCGGCAGAACCAGTTGGTGGCGACCACCGACCGCATATCGGTACTGGAACACGTGGACGATGCCGGCCACCTGGGGCCGCGCTACGCCTTCATGACCGTGATGTCGGCTGGCATCGCTATGCTGGGCCTGCTGCAGAATTCCGCCGCGGTGATCATCGGCGCGATGCTGATCTCCCCGCTCATGGGCCCGATCATCGAGCTGGGCATGGGCTTGGCCACGTTCGACTTGCGCACTATTCGCGATGCATTGAAGACGCTAGCGATCGGCGTGTTGCTGTCTTTGCTGGTCGCGGCTGGCATCGTGTATTTTTCGCCGCTGCAGGACGCCACATCAGAAATCCTGGCACGAACGGAACCCACGTTCTTCGACTTGCTGATCGCGATTTTCTCCGGCCTTGCCGGTGCTTACGCCACCGTTAGCCGCAAGGGCGAAATGATTGTTGGCGTGGCCATCGCCACCGCGTTGATGCCTCCACTGGCGGTGGTTGGCTACGGCATCGCGGTACTGAACTGGAGCATCGCCGGTGGCGCCGCGTTCCTGTTCATGACCAACCTGTTGGCGATCGCGCTGTCGGTCACGATTGTGGCCCGCTGGTACGGCTTCGGCGGCACCGACTCGCCCAAGCAGACAGCGTGGCAGGCGGGCCTGATTGTCGGCAGTTTCGTCCTGCTGTCGATCCCGCTGGGCTTGGCACTCGGGCGCATCGCACTGAAATCGCAGGTCGAACTGAGCGTGCGGGCCGCCACTGACGATGCCGCTGCGCGCGCCTCCGGTCGGGTCTCCGGGCTGCGCGTGGATGTCGCCAAGAACGGCGTCAACGTGGACGCAGTGATGATCCTGCCGCACCACGTCAACGGCCTGGAATCCTCGCTGGAGGATGCGCTTTCAGCCCAGCTTGCGCGTCCGGTCAATGTGCAGGTACGTGAAGTGCTGACTGCCGACGACGCCAGCTTCGCACTGCAGCAGGGCACGCTTGCGGAATTGCGGCGCAGCGTGGACGCCCTGCAGAGTGCCGAAAGCGGACGCACGTCGGCGCAACTCGCCAAACAAGCTGAGCAGGTTCGCCTGCAGACGGCGTTGCTCGGTTATCTCGGCAACTTGACGCCAAGCGTGGATGGCCGCCAGTGGACCCTGCAGATCGCGCCCGAATCACGCACTCCACTGCTGCGCGCTCACCAGATCGAACGCGAAATCAATACCGGATTGGCTGACAAAGGCACCAGCATCACCGTATTGCCGGCACTACAATCCTTGCCCGGCATCGTGTTTACCGATGACAGCGCTGAGCTGGATGCCGCCTCGGCACGCACCCTGGCGACCATTGGCTGGGCAGTGCAGCGCTGGCACGGCAATGGTATTCGCGTGATCGGCGTAGGCGGCACCGAGGCGCTTGCGCAAAAACGCGCTGATGCCGTCGCCGTCGCACTGCGTGCAAGTGGCTTGGAGGCAATCGTGAGCCTGG
This sequence comes from Lysobacterales bacterium, assembly GCA_038242955.1. GTDB lineage: Bacteria > Pseudomonadota > Gammaproteobacteria > Xanthomonadales > Xanthomonadaceae > Thermomonas. The sequence continues at coordinate 64,663 of JBBSRO010000001.1, read as the reverse complement.
ACGATACGGCGTCGGTACGCGCACGCGTACGCGACGAAGGGCCGCAAGCAGCGCGCACGGTGCGCCTGGAAATAGGCGAAGCTTTTGCCCCTGGTTCGTAATGCCGGCAGGCAGGTTGCGATTGGCACCATTGTTGTTGGCACATGCTGACTCGACGGCAGGCACCAATACGTGCGTCGGCATCACGTTCATTTTGAACGGGCCTGCATGTGGTTGGTATCGGCGACAATAGGTCCCTCCTTTGCCGGAAGCCTGCACATGTCGCTGACCCATGTTTCGTTGACCCGTTTCCTGATCGAGGAGGGCCGCGCGAGCCGGGTCAATCCTGACTTGCGCTTGTTGATCGAAGTGGTGGCGCGCGCCTGCAAGTCGATTTCGGTCGCGGTTGGCAAGGGCGCTCTGGGTGGCGTGTTGGGTGATGCCGGCAGCGGCAACGTGCAGGGCGAAGCACAGAAGAAACTCGATGTACTCAGCAACGAAATCCTGCTGGAAGCCAATGCCTGGGGCGGCCATCTGGCGGCCTGCGCATCGGAAGAGATGGAGCACTGCTTCCCGATCCCGGACGCACATCCGCGCGGCAATTTCCTGTTGCTGTTTGATCCCCTGGACGGCAGCAGCAACATCGACATCAATGCCAGTGTTGGCACCATCTTCTCGGTCCTTCACTGCCCTGAGGGCGTGACCGAGCCGGAAGACGCGCACTTCCTCCAGCCGGGCCACAAGCAGGTGGCCGCCGGTTATTGCCTGTACGGTCCCAGCACCATGTTGGTGCTGACCCTGGGCCATGGGACCCACGTGTTCACCCTTGACCGTGAACAGGGTTCCTTCGTGCTGACCCGTCGTGACCTGGAGATCCCGAAGGAGACCCAGGAATTCGCCGTCAATGCCTCCAACCAGCGCCATTGGGAACCGCCGATGCAGGCCTATGTAGGCGACCTGCTGGCGGGCAAGACCGGGCCACGCGGCAAGGATTTCAACATGCGGTGGGTCGCGGCAATGGTGGCTGACGTGCACCGTATTCTGATCCGTGGCGGCATCTTCACTTACCCGATCGACGAGAAGTGCCGCGACAAGGGCGGGCGCCTGCGCTTGATGTACGAAGCCAATCCGATGGCGCTATTGGTCGAGCAAGCCGGTGGCGCGGCCAGCACCGGCCATGAGCGGATGCTAGACGTACAACCTACGGCGCTTCACCAGCGGGTGCCGGTTTTCATGGGCAGTCGCAACGAAGTCGAACACGCAGTGCACTACCACCAGAATCACGATCAGCCTGCGGGCTGATCGTTGATCGCTCAGGCGGGGTTTGGCGGCTGGTTCAGCACCAGCCAGTAGAGGCCAATCTGGCGCACGACATCGACGAAGCGTTCGAATTCGACAGGCTTCTGGATATAGCTGTTGGCGCCCAGTTCGTATACGCTGCCAACGTCCATGGGTTCGGCGCTGGTGGTCAGCACGACCACTGGTAACGAACGCGTTGCCGGGTTTTCGCGAATTACCTGCAACACCTCGCGGCCGTTGAGCTTGGGCAGGTTGAGGTCGAGCAATACCAATGCCGGCAGGTCCGAGGCATTCCGGCCTGCATACTCGCCGCGCGCAAGGATGTAATCGACCGCCTGCGCGCCATCGGTCACCACCCGGATTTCGTATCCGCTGCCGGCTTCGGCAAAGGCGATCCGGGTCAGTTCGACATCATCCGGGTTGTCCTCGACCAACAGGATTTCCTTATTCTGATTGACCATCATGCTTCCATTGGTTGGTTGTCTTGCGTCTGCAGGTCCACTAGTTCCACGTGGAAACAAGCCCCGCGGTCAGGCTCGGCCTCCGCGCTAATACTGCCACCATGCCGCATCGCGACCTGTTGCGCGATAGTCAGCCCTATGCCATTACCGGCGCCTTCGTCGATGCCGTGCAAGCGTTGGAACGGCTCAAAGAGTTTCGCCGAATACGCCATGTCGAAGCCAATGCCGTGATCACGGACGGACATGCGCAACCGGTCCCCAGTGCGCTCGCCCTCCACATGTATCCACGCTTGAGGCCGACTCGCCGAGAATTGCCAAGCATTGGCCAATAATTGTCCAAGCATGATTTTCAGCAGGCGCTCATCACCGACCACTTCCAGGCCCGCCTGCACCTGCACCTCAGCACTACGGTGCGGATCGGCATCCTGCAATTCCGCCAAGGTCCATTCCGCCAGCATGCTGGCATCGACCACGCTTGGCCGCAGCACCGCGCGATTGATCCGCGATAGTTCAAGCAACCCATCAATCAGGCTGCCCATGCGCAGGGACGCTGCGCGGATACGCTTCAGCTGGTCCTGCGCGGGTGTTTCAAGTTGACCCGCGGTACTCCGCTCAAGTTGTGCAGCGAACCCGTCAATCGCGCGCAAGGGCGCGCGCAAGTCATGCGATACCCCATGGACGAAGGATTCGAGGCGGTGATTGGCAGCCTCCAGTTCCAGCGTGCGTGCATGCACTCGCTCTTCCAGCGAGGCGTTGAGATCCTGCAAGGCCCGCTCTGCCTGCCGCTGCGCGGTGACGTCGCGGATTTGCGAGATGAGGTATTCCGCATGGCCACGCTCATCACGCATTGGTGCCGAATTGACCACCACCTCGATGACCCGTCCGTCGGCGCACACATAGCGCTTCTCGACTTCCACTGCATCCTCTTCGCCGCCCAGAAGTCGCTCCAGCAAGCGTTCGGTTAGCGGCAGGTCGTCTGGATGCGATAACTCATGCACTTGTCGGCCGACCAAGTCGCCGGCTTGATATCCGAGAAGCTTGCACAGCGCCGGGTTGACCTCGATCCAGCGACCTTGCGTGGAAACGATCGCCATGCCGATGCCGGCCGAATCCATGGCAAGGCGGAAGCGGGCGTCAACTGTTGCCGTAGTGGTCACGATGGATGGTGAGCGTGCGGGTCATGCAGACAGTGTAGGTGGCCCCGGCGTAAACAGCGTGTGCAAGTGGTCACGCCCGGCGCACGCGCCAAAGGCGGGGCGTCGTGCACAATGACCGTGATGAACTTGCCTCCCCAGTTGATTGAGCAGCTTACGTTCGGCCTGATCCTGACCGGTGGCTTGTATCTTTTCATCACCGAAAAGCTGCGCGTCGACGTCACCGCCATGTTGATCCTGCTGGCATTGGTGTTGACTGGCGTGCTGGACAGCAAGCAAGCCCTGTCTGGCTTTGCCAGCGAGCCAGCAATCATTGTTGCCGCGGTCTTCGTGATTTCAGGTGGCCTGGCGGCCACCGGCATCAGCGAACGCTTGGGGCTGTGGATTGGCCGTGCGGCGGGCCGTGGCGAGGCGCGGACAATTGCAGTCGTGATGCCCACCGTCGCGCTGCTGGCGGCATTCACCCACCATGTGATGGTCACCGCAATGATGTTGCCGCTGTTGTTGCGGCATGCACGCGACCGACAAATGCCTGCTTCACGCCTGTTGATGCCGATGTCGTTGGCGGCGTCATTGGGTACCACCCTGACTTTGGTTAGCGCCCCCGCGTTCCTGCTGGCCAGCGACATGTTGTATCGCGCGGGTGCCAAACCGTTGGGCATCTTCTCGATCACGCCAATCGGCATCGCACTGGTCGTGGTGGGCACGGGCTACATGCTGCTGGCACGCTGGCTGCTACCCAAGCACAGCGGTGAAAGTGGCGATGACGACTATTTGCGCCTGGATCGCTACCGGACTGAGCTGGTCGTGGTGAAGGGCGGGCAGTGGGCGACGCGATCGCTGGGCGATATGCAGAAGGCAATCGGCAAACACGTGCGCGTGCTTGGCTGGTTGCGCGACGGCAAGCGCCGCGACGACCTGACCGCAACCAGCCCACTACTCGCCGACGACATCCTGTTGGTCGAGGCAGCCGCCGATGAATTGTTGTCGCTGCACGACGACTCCGGACTTGATCTCAATGCAATCACCCGCTTCGGCAACAAGCTTGGCGGCGAGGGCGAACCGCAGTTGGTGCAGGCGGTGGTCGCGCCGGGATCAGAGTTCATTGGCCGCAGCATCCGCGAACTGGATTTCTCCAACCAGTTTCAAGCCGTCATCGCCGGCCTATGGCGTCGCGAGGGTGAAATGGCCGACCGCCTGTCCGATGCGCGCCTGCGCGAAGGCGACCTCCTCGTGCTGTACGGCCGGCCATCGCGGTTCTCGGAACTGGCGGCGCACCACGGTTTCCTGATGTTGGTGCCATTTGCAGGGGAAGCCAAGCGCCGGCTTCGCGCGCCAATCGCCCTCATGATCCTGGGGGCAAGTATTTTCGCCGCGGCAACCGACTGGCTGGCGCCGCCGCTGGCCTTCCTGCTGGGCGCGGTGGCCATGGTCGCGACCGGCTGCCTTGACGTGAAACAGGCATATCGCGGCATTGACGTGCGCATCTTCGTGATGATCGCGGGCGTGATTCCGCTCGGCATCGCGATGGAACAAACCGGTACTGCCGACCTGCTGGCAAAAGGGTTGGCAGTGATGCTGGCGCACTGGCCAGTACTGGCAATTCTGCTGGTGATGTTCTGCGTGGCTGCGCTGCTGACACAGGTCATGTCCGATGCCGCGACTACCGTGCTGCTGGGGCCGGTCGCCATCTCGCTGGCGCAGGTACTTGACCTGCCTCCCACGCCGTTCGTGGTCTGCACGGCACTAGGCGCGGTGGTGGCGTTCCTCACGCCAATCGGCCACCACGGCAACCTGCTGATCTTGGGGCCCGGTCAATATCGCTTCAGCGATTTCCTGCGGGTCGGCTTCCCGCTGACGGTACTGATTGCGCTAGTCAGTGCCTGGATGGCCCGTGGGTTGTGGTTGGGTGGACCGCTCTTTCCGGCGCTGGGCGGCTGATCGGGATCCGAATCAAGACCCACTACTAAGATCCGTTGCTAGTAGGACCGACGCGCCACCAGCTGTTTGGGTCAGGCGACTTTTGCATCCACGCACCCTACCCTGTGCTTGTCGCAAAGCTCGCGACAATGGAGTGCCGATGTTCGACTTCCTCCTGCAGGCTTGGAATACGTTGTGGTCGATACCACACATCCGCGCATGGCTCACGGTTGGCTGGATCGCTTACCTGATATGGCTTGGCGTGTGGATCGTGCTGGAGAAGCGTGAACCTGCAGCCACCCTGAGCTGGTTGGTCAGCTTGGCCGCATTGCCTTACATAGGTTTCCTGATTTACCACGTGTTCGGGCCGCAAAAAATCACTCGCCATCGGTTGCGTCGTGCGCGCGCCAAGGTCGAACTACCCGGCACTGAGCCCGACCATGATCCAGACAGCGCCGAACTGGCACGACTGGGGCATGCGATCACCGGATTGCCACCCGGCACCGCACATCGCGTCGAGCTGTTGGTGGATGGTCAAGCCACGTACGCCGCGCTGATCGATGCTGTGCGCGGTGCGCGCCACCATGTACATCTTGAGTACTACATTTACCAGCCCGACCAGACCGGCCGGGCCTTGCGCGATGCATTGGTAGAACGTGCACGCGCCGGCGTGAAGGTCCGGCTGCTGCTTGATGCAGTAGGCAGTTCGAAAACACCGTCGTCATTCTTTAGCGAATTGATCGAGGCCGGCGGCGAGCTGAGCTGGTTCCACCCGATGCGTTTCGGCCGCATCTGGGAGCGACCGTGGCTGAACTTGCGCACCCATCGAAAGATCGTGGTGGTCGATGGCCGGATAGGGTTCGCGGGCGGCATCAACATCACCGATGAGGAAAACGAAGGACTGCGCAGCGATGCGTACCGCGACCTGCACCTGCGCCTGGATGGCGACGTAGTGCGCGGCCTGCAACTGGTTTTCGTTGAAGATTGGGCTTACGCAACCGGCAAGCGCGAGTTCCTCGGTGAGCTTGCGCAGTCCATGCCGACGCGCTGCCCCGGACCGGTTGCTGCACAAATCATCACCTCTGGCCCGGATTCGGACTGGGAAGCGATCCACCGCCTGCACGTTAGCGCCATCCACGCCGCGCGCCGCCGGGTTTGGCTGGTTACCCCGTATTTCGTGCCCGGAGAGGCGGCGAAGATGGCGCTTACTTCCGCAGCGTTCGCCGGTATTGACGTGCGCCTGCTGGTCCCGCGCCAAAGCGATTCGCGCTTGGTCACATTTGCCGCGCGTTCCTACTTCGACACGCTGCTCGCCGCGGGGGTCAAGGTCTACGAATACGGCCCGCGCATGTTGCACACCAAGGCATTGCTGGTGGACGAGGATGTTTGCCTGATTGGCAGCGCGAACTTTGACTCGCGCAGCTTCCGCCTTAATTTCGAAATTTGCCTGTTGTTTCGCGACGCCACAGTCGCCGCAAGCTTGGCCCGGTTGATAGAGCACGAGTTCGCCAGCGCACCACGGGTGCGCGAGGATCGACCCCGTCCGCTACTAAGGGCGCGCTTGCCTGAAGCATTCGCGCGCTTGCTGTCACCATTGCTCTAACCCAGCACACGCCCAACCAGCATGTCCGGCTAAACTGGGCATAGTCCTGCGCGGAGCCCCCCACATGCACTGGCTGTTTCTCCTGCTTGCGTTCGCCGCCCTGATGGTCGCGTTCAAGACCACCTCAAGTGGCCTGATGGCATTGTTCTTGCTCGTCGCACTCGTGCTTTTCGTGATGTGGTTGGCGGGTCTCTACGCGGCGCGGATGGCCGGTCGCAGCCGTGATGAGTCGATGATCATTGATCCGGCTGAACTGTATCGCCTCCGCAAAGAAGCCGAAGCACGCAAGTCTGCTGCGGCAGACGATGCCCAATCCGAGGACGATCAGCTTTGACCGTACTCAGCGTCAACCTCAACAAGATCGCGATCCTGCGCAATTCGCGCGGTGGCCAGATGCCCGATGTGCTGCAGGCAGGGCGCACGTGCCTGGATGCTGGTGCACACGGCCTGACTGTACATCCGCGACCAGATGCGCGCCATATCCGTCGCGACGACGTTTACGCACTGGCGACGCTATGCAATCAGCGCAGCGTGGAACTTAACATCGAAGGCAATCCGTTCGCCCCGCCTCGAAACGGTTATCCGGGCCTTCTTGCACTGTGCGAGGCAACGCGACCCGCACAGGTCACTTTGGTGCCTGATGGCGATGGCCAGCTCACTTCAGATCATGGTTTTGATTTCGTCCGCGATGGCGCGTTACTCGAGCCGCTCATCGCGTCATTCAAAGCAGTTGGTTGCCGCGTCAGCGTATTCGTGGACGTTGGCGACCCAAATATTGCCATGGCATCCTTGTTGGATGCCGATAGGGTGGAGCTTTTTACGGGACCATTCGCCGAAGCTTTCGCAAGCGGTGATGCCTCTTTGGCACTATCTGCCGCGGCAGATACTGCACGGCACGCCCAGATAGCAGGCCTGGCCGTCAATGCCGGCCACGACCTGGACCAAGCAAACCTAGTCGCTTTCCTTTCGAACGTCCCCAACGTGCAGGAAGTCTCCATTGGCCATGCGTTGATCGGTGAGGCGCTCTATGCCGGCCTCGATGCGACGGTGCGTGCTTACCGTCGCATCGTGGATGCGTCCGCTACTGCCTGAGCGCCACGCCGTGACCAGGCGGCGTTTAGGGCATTCGCTAGTACCCGCGCAAACAAGCCCTAATGGGCACCTTCTCTCGTGTCCAAGGTCAGCGTTGTCTCGGATGCTAGCGTTTACAAAACGCCAGCTCGCCACCCAGGTCTGCCGCCGCGAAAATCGCACTTTCCATCCTGACCCGATCATCCATGCCTATCGCGAGAAGGAAGCGCGACGGTGGCGTGGTCATTCGGATTGGCGCGGCCTGCGACAGATTCACCTCGATAGCATGCGCCTGAGGGACGGACTGCAACTCAGCAGTGCCCACATGGCATCTACCAGCAGCGAGATGTTCATGCCACTCCTGTCGCGATGCTGGCAACGGGACTTTTAGAGCGCTAGAAACGCTCATGTGCTCCTCGCATGGGCCTATGCCGCTCCCGTCGGATACCTGCCGCCAACCCGTGAATTACTGCTCTCGGCAACCACACATAAAAAAAAGCCGCCCTTGTAGGCGGCGTTTCATTCACTGACTGGCGCGACCGGTTTCCCGATGCGTCGCATCCGTACGTTCTGGTTCAGTTCTGGACGAAACCAATCTTTACCATGTCGGCATTTTTCGCGGCAGTCAGCACCTTGGCTAGAACACCATACTCGGCGTTGTCATTGGTTTCGATCTGCAGTTCCGGCTGGTTGGCCGGATCACGCTCGACTTCGTTCTTCATCATGGTGACGAGAGACGAAACAGGCGTCGGTGTGTCATTCCAAGTGACCATACCACTGGCGTCTATTCGAAGCTTGATAGGCTCCGGCGGTTCTTTCGGATTTTCCGGTGGCTTGTCAGTCTTTTGTGGCAGATCCACGTCAACCGGAATCGACTGAATAGGCATGGTCACCATGAAGATGATCAGCAACACCAACATCACGTCGACCAACGGCGTGACGTTGATATCGGACATCGCACCGCCGGATGAATTGGAGCTCATCGACATAGGAGGTTTTCCTTACTAGCCTTTCTTGGGCGGTGTGGTGATGAAGCCGACTTTGGCGATACCTTGGGCTTGGGCCACCTTGACCACTTCACTGATCATGCGATACGGCGTGGTTTTGTCGGCTCGAATCTGCACAGCAGGTTGCGGCGTCTTCTGGGCTTCAACCGAAAGCTTGCTTTCGATGAACTGACGCGTCGCAGGCTCGTCATTCCAGAAGAACGCGCCGGTCTCCGTCACCGAGATGGTGACGGGTGGCGACTTCGCTTTTTCCGGCTTCTTATCAAGCACGGCTTCCGGCAGCTTCACCTTGACCTTGTGGTTCATCAGGGGCGTGGTGATCATGAAGATGATCAGCAGCACCAACATCACGTCCACTAGGGGCGTGACATTGATTTCGGCCATGGGGCCGCCGCTTGCATTACCGGAACTGAAGGCCATCTTGGGGCTCCGTTGAGGCGTCGTTCGTCAATCAGCGCTTGCCGGCCACTTCGCCGACGCGTGAGCCGGTGGCGAAGAAGTCGTGCAGGTCGTGCGCGAAGGTGTCGAACTGGTTGTTGGTGACACGGTTCGAGCTGACGTAGAAGTTGTAAGCCAGCACCGCCGGAATCGCCACGAACAAGCCCAGCGCGGTCATGATCAGCGCCTCGCCAACGGGTCCTGCCACTGCAGAGATGGATGCATCGCCGGAAGAACCAATGGCGATCAGTGCGTGATAGATGCCCCAAACAGTACCCAGCAGGCCGACGAACGGCGCGGAAGCACCAACGGTTGCCAGCACGGTCAGGCCGCTTTCAAGACGCATCGATTCGCGAGTCACGCCTTGGCGAAGGGCTCGGTCCACGAACTCGGAACGGTTCAGCGATTCGGAAAGACGCGAACCGTCACTACGCTGGTGATGTGCGGCTGCCTGTGCGGCGTCCAGGGCGATCTTCGAGAACGGCTCGGACTTGGGCTGCTCTTCCATGAAGCGGATCGCATCCTGCGCGTTCGGGGTATCCCAGAACGTGCCGGTCACGCGGTCGCCACGACCACGCAAGCGCATGTTCTTGAGGAAGTTGATGATGATCCAGTACCAGGACATCACCGACATGACGGCGAGCGTGACGAACACGATCCAACCAACAGGATCGAAATTCTGGATGAGGGATTCAAAACCCATCTGCTGCAGCGCGGCGGCGTTGTTGCCTCCGGCGGCGTCAGGGGCGACAGCAGTCGATTCGAGGAACATACGCTTACCTTTGAATGTCGTGGAAGGAGGTTTTAACGCAAAACAAATTCAACAGTTGGTACGGGTGGAGCATATCTGGCTAGCGGCCCAGCACGAAGTCAACGGGAACGCGTACTCGGCTTGCAACTTTTTGACCGTCACGTACTTCCGGATTGAACCGCCAACGCTTGGCTGCCTTGACCGCCTCGCGGTCGAGATTACGGTTACCGCTGGATTTTTCAACCTGCACGTCAAGCACACCACCTGATGCGTCAATGCTAACGATCAGTACGGTAGTGCCCTGGATGCCGCGGCGATTTTCTTCCTGCGGATAGTTTGGCGGATTCATCGCCCGCGAAGATGCATCCACGCCCGAACTGATGTTCGAAACCGCCGCCGGTGGTGCCGGTGGTGCCGGTGGTGGTGCCTGTACGTCAACCGCGCGCGGCGTATCAAGAATTATCGGTGGATCTTCCGGCGGCGGCGGCACAGGCGCTTTGGTCGGCGGCGCCAAGGTCTTGATCGGCGGCGGCGGCTTGTCAGTCGGCGGTGGCGGTGGCGGCGGCGGCGGTGGCGGCGGTGGTGGCTCGATGAAGGTGACGCTGACCACGTCGTCCTTGTCCACGTCTGGCGTAGGTGGGGACAACGGCGCCAACAGCAGCAGCAAAGCCGCAGCGTGCAACGCAACTGCGAAGCTGATGCCGGTGATACGCGGCCAGCTCAGCACGATTCCGCGGCCATCGTTCTTCTCGGGTTGGTCAACATCTAGCGTCATGCGCACGGCTCTGGATGTGGGGCCCTGCGCTTTTACGCCGGGGCTAGAAAACCTGCAGCCCTAGGGCTGCCGGAACCTCCAAGTCTATACCAATCTCTTAGACTTGTTCCAAGTTAGGATCGTGATACAGACGGTTTTTGCGAAGCGGGTCTCAGAGCGACAAGAGCCGCTTTGCTTCCTCGGGTTTTTTCACGCCCTTCTCAAGCGCTTTCTGTGCCGCTGCCTTTGAATCGGCTTTCTTGCCACTCATGTCCAGTACCTTGGCGAGGTTTAGATAGGCCTCGCCATCGGCTGCCATCGGTGCTGCTTTGCTGTACATCTCAACCGCGAAGGGAAGATTGTCCTCGGCGTAGGCATTTTGCGCCAACACCATGTAGTCCTTCGCCAATTGCGGGCCAGTTTCGAGGATGCCCTTGCTGCTACCTGCCTCCATCACTTCCTTGGCATCGTTCCAGCGTCCAGAGTTGATATAACCCACGTAAAGAACGCGCAGCTCCTTGCCTTCAGTCAGCATCCCGCGCTTGTACGCGCTCTCAAGCAGCACATTGGCCTCGTCGAGTTTACCCGCACCCTGCAGGGTAGCCACAGCGTTCATCAACAGCCGCTTGTCATCTGGGCTTTTGGCAATCAATGCCTTGTACGCAGCAGCGGCCTCTTCATTCCTGCCAAGGCTGGCAAGCAAGCTCGCCTTAAAACTCAGGTGTTCCGCTTTTTCCGACTTGCTCTCGCTCAAGAAGCGATCAATCGTTACCAAGGCTTCCTGGTATTTCTCCTGCTGATACTGGATCACCGCCAGGTTGAACATGATGTTGTAGTGACTGTCGTTATCCAGGCCATTGCTCTGTACTGACTTGCTGAAATAATTCTCAGCTTTTGCCTGGTCGTCCATATCTGAGGCCGCATTGGCAGCAATCGAGTAAACATAGGATTTGTCGTAATCGCTTGCGCTTGGCATGGCAGCGATTTCTTCGGCCTTGGCTATCACGCCAGCCCAATCCTGTTTGTCATAAAGGTCTTGCAGACTCTGCAAATGCTTCATCAACTTGGTTGTAGCGCGCGCTTCCGGTGCAATCCGTGTGGCATTCGGATACATCGCCGGCTTCGTGTCCTCTTTAGCTTGCTTGCTCTTGTCGTCCTCACGCGATTCACCCTGGATCTCAGCCAAACGCTGAGCGCGTTTCTCCTTCGTCGTCATTGGTCGGCTGGTCTTAGTATCGGCTTGTTGCCATGCATTGGCTGACTGCGGCACGACAACGGAACACATCAGGACGGCGGCTATGGCGAAATGGAGTGGACGGATATGGGTAGGGGTCATGAGGCACCTCGGATCAATGGGATCTCCCGCCACATGGACGGAAAACAAACGTAACAGAAAGCGCGCTTCGTGGATCGTGCCACGCTTTACGTCATGCGATGTCAGTTTAATTGCATCTAGGATTTCGGCCTGTGTCGCGTGCGGCCAACATGGTGGGTCGCAAGCCATCTGCGCGCTGTTGTAATTCGCGCAAGCGCGACGCTGGGTCAGGGTGGGTCGATAGCCATTCGGGCGGCCTCGAGCCGCCAGCTGCAGCCATGTTCTGCCACAACACGACTGCCCCTTGCGGATCATAACCAGCCTTGGCCATCAACTGCTGGCCAACGACATCAGCTTCGCTTTCCTGAACACGGGAGCCTGGAAGTAGCAGACCAGTCTGGGCAATGATACTTCCGCCCTGGCCAACTGCGTTGCCTATTCCTTCGCCATAACGCGCCCCGGCGAGCCCGGACAATATCTGCAGCACGCCTGACGCACCCATTTGCCGGGTAATCCGTTCGCTGTGGTGGTGTGACACCACGTGCCCGATCTCGTGGGCGATCACGCCCGCCAATTGATCCTGGGTGCGCGCCACCTTGAAGATGCCTGTGTAGACGCCAACTTTTCCGCCAGGCAGAGCGAATGCATTCGCTTCGTTGTCTTCGAACAAAGCGACATCCCACCCAATGCGCTGCCAGTCGGTCGGCAACTCCCGAACAATGCTGGTCACCACGCAGCGCACGTAGGCGGTCTGCCTGCTGTCACGGCTTTGGGGTGTTTTCGCCTTGGCTTCCTCGAACGCCTTGGCGCCCAATTCCGCGAGCTGCGCTTCCGATACAGCACCCACGACCTGCGTCCTTCCCGTGGGTGAGGTGGTCGTGGCGCAGGAAGTAATCGCGAGGCTAATCGCGACACTCAATAACAGGGCCTTGGCTTTCATGGCGGTATCCGTGGGAAACAGGTTTCCTTATTAGTACAGGCCACCTGAAGAAAGCGTCAATCCAACGTTCGATCACACATCGAGATTGGATACCCGCAAGGCGTTTTCTTCGATGAATTCCCGACGTGGCTCCACCACATCACCCATCAATGTAGTGAAGATGGCATCGGCTGCCACCGCGTCCTCGATCCGCACCTGCAGCAGGCGGCGCGTATCCGGATTTACCGTGGTGTCCCACAACTGCTCCGGGTTCATCTCGCCCAAGCCTTTGAAGCGCTGGATTTGCCGGCCCTTCTTGGCTTCGTCAAGCAACCACGCCTGTGCCTGTGCGAAGCGCTCGACTGGCTGCGACTTGCTGCCGCGTTGAATCGTGGCGCCGTCACGAATAAGTCCGTGCAACACGGCGGCCGCTTCCCGCAACGGACGCAGCTCACCATGCTCGAACGCTGACAACGGCAGCACCTGGATCATCTCCTCACCCATGTGCTGGCGGGTGATCAGCAGTGCACTTGCCCGGCTTTCATTTGCTTCTTGCAGGGTCAGCGCGTAACGCGGCTTGCCCAAGCCACTTTCGTTCAATCGGCTTGCCAGCACCTTGAGTTCACCCGCCAAGTCCTTGTGCGATGCCAGCGATGCCGCATCCAGCGGCGTGAAGTCCATCAGCGCATCCATCACGTTTGGATCGAAGCGATGTGCATTACGGGTGATCGCACCACGCGCATTGGCGAACGCCAGTAGCAATGCCTCAAGCGCCGCGCCTTCGATCGCAGGCTCGCCCGTTGCAGGTATCAAAGATGCCCCATCCACCGCGTTGTTGGCGAGATACGCATCCAGCGCCGCGTCGTCCTTCAAGTACAACTCGTTCTTGCCCTGCTTGATCTTGTACAACGGCGGCAGGCCGATATAAATATGCCCGCGTTCGATCAACTCCGGCATCTGCCGGTAAAAAAACGTCAGCAGCAAGGTACGGATATGGCTGCCGTCAACGTCGGCGTCGGTCATCAGGATGATGCGGTGATAGCGCAACTTGTCCGGGTTGTACTCATCCTTGCCGATGCCGGTACCGAGCGCAGTGATCAGGGTACCAACCTCGGCGCTGGCCAGCATGCGGTCGAAGCGGGCGCGCTCGACATTCAGGATCTTGCCCTTCAGCGGCAGGATCGCCTGGGTCTTGCGGTTGCGACCCTGCTTGGCAGAGCCACCCGCAGAGTCACCTTCTACGATGAACAGTTCTGATAGTGCAGGATCTTTTTCCTGACAGTCCGCCAGCTTGCCGGGCAAGCCAGCGATATCCAGTGCACCCTTGCGGCGGGTCAGGTCGCGAGCCTTGCGCGCGGCCTCACGGGCACGCGCTGCGTCGACGATCTTGCCGGAAATCGCGCGGGCCTCCAGGGGGTGTTCCTGGAGGAATTCCTCCAAACGCGCGGCGAACGTGCTGTCAACGACCGGTCTCACATCGGATGAGACGAGCTTTTCCTTGGTCTGGCTGGAGAAACTCGGATCCGGTACTTTCACAGACAACACCGCGATCATGCCTTCGCGCATGTCATCGCCAGACAGCGTGATCTTGGCTTGCTTTGCGATCCCGCTTTGTTCGATGTAGTTGCTGAGCGTGCGGGTCAGCGCAGAGCGGAACCCGATCAGGTGGGTGCCACCGTCCTTCTGCGGAATGTTATTGGTGAAGCAAAACATCGTTTCCTGATACGAATCGGTCCATTGCAGGGCCACGTCCACGGTAATTCCGTTCTGCTCACCCGAAACCGAAATCACGTTGGGGTGTAATGGGGTCTTCAGCTTGGCGAGATGCTCGACGAAGCTTGCAATGCCGCCTTCGTACTGGAAAACATCACGCCGACCTTCGCCGCGCTCGTCCTGCAGGACGATCTTGACTCCGGAATTGAGGAAGCTCAGCTCTCGCAGGCGCTTGGCCAGGATGTCGTAATGGAATTCGGTATCACTGAAAATTTCCTGCGCTGGCCAGAAACGCAGCAGCGTCCCGCGCCGGGTGGAGTCATCCAGACGCTTGAGCGGATAGACCGAGACGCCCAAGGCGTATTCCTGCTGGTAATGCGCGCCATCGCGCCAGACATCCAGCATCAGCTTGGATGACAGCGCGTTGACCACGCTCACGCCCACGCCGTGCAGGCCACCTGACACCTTGTAGCTGTTGTCGTCGAACTTGCCGCCCGCATGCAACACAGTAAGGATTACCTCCGCTGCGGAGATACCCTCTTCCTTGTGGATGTCGACCGGGATGCCGCGCCCGTTATCGCTGACACCGACCGAGCCATCATCATGGATGGTGACAACGATGTCGTCGGCATGGCCCGCAAGGGCCTCGTCGACCGCGTTGTCCACGACCTCGAACACCATATGGTGCAAACCGGTGCCGTCGTGTACATCGCCGATGTACATGCCGGGGCGCTTTCGCACGGCATCAAGCCCACGCAAGACCGTGATTTTGCTGGAGTCGTAATTACCGCTATTGGCAGGCGCGTTGGGGGTGCTTTCAGGCGTTTGGCCCGTTTCGTTCTGATTTTGGGGCATCGGCGCGTTTGTCTCCGTCGGCACACCGTCCGGCGCGCCGAGACACATTAGCTATAGAGGCATGCAGTATAGCAACCGCAGCATTTCCCTGCTATTGAACAGGCTATTTGCCAGTTTTGAGCACGCCATGTTCCACGTGGAACATGGCGTGCTCAATACCTGCCTCCGTCAAGCCGGCAGGCGCTTCAGTACCAGTGACGAAGACCTGTGCGCCACATCTGTGCAGGTATTCGAGCAACCGCTGCTGATGATGGCGATCCAGTTCCGATGCCAGATCATCAAGCTGTAATACAGGCCAGGCGCCATCGTGCTGGCCCAGCTGGGCTGCCTGCGCGAGCAAGAGTGAAAGTGCTGCCAGCTTGGCTTGACCGCGCGACAGGCTCTCGCGCCCCGCAAAGCTGTTGAATTCAAGCCGAAGATCCGCTCGATGCGGTCCGATCGTAGTGTGGCCCTGGGCCTGGTCGCGCTCGCGCGTCAACAAAAGTGCATCCGCCAAGTTCAACTCTTGCCACTTCCAGCCGGGCTGCAGGCTCAGCACCATCTGTCCGGCCGATGGAAACACAGCTGCCACCAAACGATCCAGATGTGGCTGCAATGTGGCGACATAAGAATTCCGGTAGCCGCTCAACAACTCGCCTGATTGTGAAAGTTCGTGCTCCCACGCATCCAGCTGGGTATCCGAGCGCTGGGAACGCAGTAAGGCATTTCGCTGTTTAAGTGCTCTCGCGTAGCGACGCCATTGCGGCAGGAAGTCGTGTTCCACGTGGAACAACCCCCAATCCAAGTAACGACGGCGCGCTTCACTACTGCCGTGTATGAGGATATGACTGCCCGGTTCAAAGCTGACCACCGCCAATGCAGCGCATAACTCACCCAAATGACTGACGTTGACACCATCAAGCCGCGCCTCCCATGCCGATCCGGTATGGCGAAGGCCGGCACGATGCTGACTAGTAGCCTGCTGCCACTCGAGATACACCTCTAGGGACGCATCACCATGGCGAATCAACCCATCACGCACGCGACCACGAAAACTACGGCCATGCGCCATCAAGTGCATGGCCTCGAGAACGCTGGTCTTGCCACTGCCGTTCTCACCAACGATCAGGTTGAAGCCCGGGGAGGGCTGAAATTCCTGTTCGTCGAAACAGCGAAATCCGCGCAATCGTAACCGCCCGATCTGCACTGCCGGCGAATGCGACAACGCCCGGACGGGACCGGGCGTTGTCATAATTGTTCCACGTGGAACAAATCCATCAGAGTCGGAGCGGCATCACGACATGGCGACAATGCACGCTGTCTGCACCATGCAGCAACGCTGACGAATTGGCATCGCGCAACAACAGCACAACGTGCTCATCGCGCAATGCGGTCAGCGCATCTAAGAGGTAATTGACGTTAAAACCGATCGCCAACCCATCAACGTGGGTCTCGACTTCGATTTCTTCCTGGGCTTCTTCCTGTTCTGGATTGTGTGCGCTGATCTTCAACTGGCCCGGTGAGACCTCGACCCGAACGCCGCGATACTTTTCATTGGACAGGATCGATGCGCGCTGCAGAGCGGCGCGGAACACCTCGCGCTCGATCTTGACCTCGCGGTCAGCACCGATTGGAATCACCGCTTCGTAGTCCGGGAACTTGCCGTCGATCAACTTGCTGGTGAACGTCACATCGTCGCGCTTGACCCGGATGTGGCTGCGGCCGAGCTCAAGCTCCAAGCTGCGATCACCACCCTCCAGTAATCGCTGAAGTTCCTGTACGCCTTTGCGCGGGACGATGATCTGCCGTTTGCTGCCTGACGCATCCTCAAGGGTTGCTTCGCACAATGCCAAACGGTGGCCGTCTGTAGCAACGCAACGCAACACCCCGTCACGCAAGTCGAAAAGCAAGCCGTTTAGGTAATAGCGAACATCCTGCTGCGCCATGGCAAACGCGGTGCGCTCGATCAACTCCTTGAGCGCGGCTTCCGGCACGCTGACTCGTTCTGTCGCCTCGGCTTCATCCACGGAGGGGAAGTCATTGGCTGGCAAGCTGGCCAAGCTGAAACGGCTACGGCCAGCTTGCACGGTGACCTTGTCGCCAGACTGGCTGACGGTGACCTTGCTGCCATCAGGCAGGGCGCGAACGATCTCGAATAACTTACGTGCCGGGATCGTGATTTCGCCGTCCTGAGCATCATCCACCGAGGTGCGCGCGATCATCTCGACTTCAAGATCGGTACCCGTCAGCGACAACTCCCCTGCACGTACCTTTACAAGCAGGTTTGCCAATACAGGCAGCGTTTGCCTGCGTTCGACCACGTTGACGACTTGAGCCAGGGGCTTCAGCAGGACTTCGCGTTGCAGGGAGAACCGCATGTTGACCCCTTCAAGGATATTGCGAGGAAATTGGTGCGTGGACAGGAAGACCTGCTTCTAAAGAATTGTATAAAACTAAAATGCTGGTGGTGGTAGTGTGGCTGAAATAGCGGGATAACATAGTTAAGTATTTGATTCTATATAACTTTAATTGAATTTACTGCGGTGTGGAAAGAACCTCCAGACTGCGTACAACGTGTGGATAACTTTCCGGCTGCGCGCACTTGATCAGGTTATCCACACTTTATACCGACATCATCCACGGCTAGCGGGTTCCGTCATGCAAGGCAGATCATTCGCTCAACTTCCTGATCAGCTTTTCCCAATCTTCGTGCAACTTGCCATCGGTCTCCATCAGGTGCCGGATCTGGCGACAGCCGTGCAATACCGTGGTGTGGTCACGCCCGGCAAACGCGTCTCCGATCTCCGGCAGGCTGTGTTCGGTCAATTCCTTGGCCAAGGCCATGGCGACCTGACGTGGCCGCGCCAGTGATCGGGTCCTGCGCTTGGACAACAAATCCTTGATCTGCAGGCCGTAGTAGTCTGCCACGACCTTCTGGATATTGGCGATGCTGATCGCCTGCTGCTGCGCGCGCAGCAAGTCACGCAAGCTTTCTTGGGCAAACGCGAGGGTAACCTCGCGTCCGGCCATGCCGGCTTCGGCGATCAATTTGTTGATGGCGCCTTCAAGTTCGCGGACATTGCTGCGCATCTTCTTGGCGATCAGTTGTGCGACTTCATCCGGTATTTCGGCGCCGCGTTCGCGCGCCTTTGCCAGCACGATCTGGGCTCGGGTTTCGAAATCGGGCGGGTCGATTGCCACCGACAAACCCCAACCCAGACGTGACTTGAGCCGCGGCTCCAGTCCCTCGACCTCGCGTGGATAACGGTCGCAGGTCAGGATGATTTGCTGGCGGCCGTCGAACAGGGCATTGAAGGTATGGAAAAACTCTTCCTGGGTCCGATCCTTGCCGGCGAAGAACTGGATATCGTCAATCAGCAGCGCATCGATACCCTGAAACTGCCTTTTGAACGCATCCATGCCACCGCTCGTCTTGTCGTACAGCGCCTTAGTGAAGGCATTCATGAACTGTTCCGAGCGCAAGTACATCACCCGTGCAGCGGGATTCAGTGCGCGCATCTGGTTGCCAGCAGCCATCATCAGATGGGTCTTGCCCAGTCCGGTGCCGCCGTACAGCAGCAGCGGATTATGGGAGCGGTCGCCGGGTTTTAGTGCGACCTGCCACGCTGCAGCACGGCCCAGTTGGTTGCTACGCCCCTCGACGAAATTGTCGAAGCAGTAGTGGCTGTCCAGATTCCCCTGGAAGGGTTCAAGAGGCCGCATGGCAGGCGCTGCTGTGCTCGCCGCCGCGGTTGAAACCGATGTTCGGCGCAGCGTGCCGATATCAAGACTGACGTCGCCCTGAGCGCCAAAGTGCGACGCCAATTCACGGATTCTTGGTAGGTAACGGCTCCTAACTTCGGCCAAAACGTAGGGATTGGGCGCGTAAAGCACCAAGTCGCGGTCGCGGCGCTCAGCCTGCAGTGGGCGTAACCAAGTCTGCACGTCCTCCTGCGGTAGTTCTGTTTCAAGGCGTTGCAGGCAAAGAGGCCAGACATCCATGGTAGTGCGCGACCTCATCAAAACGTGCGCCGGGAACCGCCGACGACAGAGCGGGCGCCGTGCTGGCCGCCTGTGGATAAATCGGGAGACCGCGAGCGTATCACCGGCTCCGCCGAGCAGCCACCAGCGAACGGCGGTGGCTGCTCCCATCGGAATCAACTTCAAGACCAGCTTGACCGAGGTCAGAAAGCTGGCTATCCTTGCGAGTCTATTCCGCTGAAAACAACGCAGACCCGCCATGGCGACCAAGCGCACTTACCAACCAAGCAACCTCAAGCGCAAGCGTGATCACGGCTTCCGCGCACGCATGGCGACCGCCGATGGTCGCAAGATCCTGGCCCGTCGTCGCGCCAAGGGTCGTCGTCGCCTCACAGTCTGACCCGGCGCCGGCCCCGTTGCCGGACGTCTGCGTGATTGCAACATCACCACCGCAAAAGCCAGCGACTGCTGGCTTTCCGCGTTTGGCGCGGGTGCGTGCCAAGGCCGAGTTTGATCGTGTCTTCGGCGAGGGGCGACGTGTGTCTGATCCACTGTTGAGCCTGCATCTGCTTGGGGATCAACAACCTGCCCGGCTTGGATTGGCGGTTTCGCGAAAAGTGGATCCGGACGCTGTTGGCCGCAACCGGATCAAACGCGTCATGCGTGATGCATTCCGCCAAACCCGTGGTCAACTGGCGCCTGGCGCATATGTACTTGTTGCGCGAGTGCCAGCCGGAAAAGCCGCGAATGCGGACCTGCGATCGGCGTTCTTGCGCTTGCTGCAACGTGCCGGTGCGTTGCCCGTGCCGTCCATGGGCGGCACAATGCCCCCAGCGATATCTTCCCTTCCCTCAAAAAGCGCCGCGCCCACGCGCCGGCCGAGCTTGCCTGCCCGATGACCCAGACCCGTACGTTCCTGATTTTCGCCTGGTTGATGGTGGCGGCCTTTTTGTGGATGGAGTGGAACAAGGAACAGCAACCACAGCCAGTCACGCAGACTCCGACGGGTGTGGTTTCGGCGGCTGGCGCCGTGGCGCCCACGAACATCCCTTCAGCGAAAATTCCCTCGGCCAGCGTGCCGGGAACCGCAGCGGTGCAAGTAGCGACGCCCGCTCAGGCGCCGCGCATCAGCCTGCGCAACGACATGCTGGCGCTGGAACTGGATGGTCGCAGCATCACCGGCGCGAAGTTGCTGAAATATCACCAAAGCACCGCATCCGGCAGTCCGCCGGTGGTCCTGTTCAACGACAACCCCAACACCGAGTTCGTCGCACGCAATGGCTGGTTGGACGGCAATAGCATCGATGCCACCTTCATGCCGGAAACGGCCACGCGCTCGGCTGACTTGCCGGCAGGTGCCAGTGAAGTAAGCACCAGCTTCATCGCTCAGGCAGCTGATGGCGTACAGGTGCGCAGAACCTATTCGCTGGCACGTGGCAGTTATGCGCTACGCGTTCATGACGAGGTGACTAACGCCGGTAACGCGCCGTGGACGGGCACCGTGTACCGCCAGCTGCTGCGCAACCCACCGCCGGCAAAGGGCGGGTTCACCAACCCGGAGGCCTTCAGCCTCAGTGGTGCGGCTTGGTACAGCCCCGAAAACAAGTACAAGAAGCGCAAGTATCCGAATTTCATTGACGATGGCCCGCTGGACCAGGAAGTGGGTGGTGGCTGGGTCGCCCTGTCCCAGCACTACTTTTTGACCGCGTGGGTACCGCAGAAAGACCAGCGCGCCTTGTTCTCGCTGGGCGTCAGCGGCGCGACTCACCGTATCGAAGCACGTGGGCCGCAAGTCACGTTGGCTCCTGGACAGCGTTATTCCAGCGATGCCACCTTGTGGATCGGCCCGAAGCTGACCGACAAACTGGAACCAATCGCGGCTGGTCTTGATCTCGCGCTGGATTACGGCATGTTTACCGTGCTGTCAAAACCCATCCACTGGCTATTGACCCAGTTGCACAAGTTCACCCAGAACTGGGGTTGGGCGATCGTGCTGCTGGTCGTGCTGATCAAGCTGGCCCTGTATCCATTGTCGGCGGCGCAATACAAATCGATGGCCAAGATGCGCAGGTTCCAGCCACGCATCGAGCAGCTCAAGGAACGCTACGGCGAAGATAAGCAAAAGTTCCAGATGGCAATGTTGGAGCTCTACAAGAAGGAGAAGATCAATCCCGCCGGTGGCTGTCTGCCGGTCCTGATCCAGATGCCAGTGTTCCTGTCGCTCTACTATGTCTTGTTGGAGGCGGTGGAATTGCGCCAGGCGCCGTGGATCATGGGCTGGGTGGGTGATCTCACCGCGCGCGATCCCTATTTCATCCTGCCCGTGCTGAATGGCGCGATCATGCTGCTGACCCAGCGGCTGTCGCCAATGGGCGGCATGGATCCGATGCAGAAGAAAATGATGCAGCTGATGCCGCTGGTGATGGTGGTGATGTTCGCGTTGTTCCCGGCCGGACTGGTGCTTTACTGGGTGACCAATGGTGCGCTGGGCCTGCTGCAGCAATGGTGGAACACCAAGCGCTATGCCGAGGTTCCAGAAAAAGCCTGACGCCACGTCACACTGACGCACGAAGCCTGCCGAGAGGCGGGCTTCGTTGTTTCTGAGACCATGCACGAATGAACGATGACGTAGAGACTATCGTCGCGATCGCTACGGCGCCGGGAGCAGGCGGCGTCGGTATCGTACGTCTGTCTGGACCACGCGCCCGGCACATTGCAAGTGCGATCAGCGGTAAGTCGCTACGTCCCCGCATTGCGACGTATGCCCGTTTCTTGGCCGCCGATGGCGAAGTCATCGATGATGGAATCGCCCTGTATTTTTCTGGACCGGCCAGCTATACCGGTGAGCACGTGGTGGAGTTACAGGCGCACGGCAGCCCGGTGTTGCTACGGCAATTGACCGCCCGCTGCATTCAGCTGGGGGCCCGCCAAGCCAGGCCGGGCGAGTTCAGCGAGCGCGCCTTCCTCAATGGCAAGCTTGACTTGGCCCAAGCCGAAGCGGTCGCCGACCTGATTGCAGCCAGTGACGAACGCGCGGCCCGCGCTGCCCGGCGTTCGCTGGACGGTGTATTTTCGCAGCAGGTCGACGCAGTGATGGGGCGGGTGCTGGCAATCCGGGTGCATGTGGAGGCCGCCATTGATTTTGCCGACGAGTCGCTGGACACCCTCGGTGGTGCGGGGCTGCGTGAGCAACTTGCGGGGGTGCGCAGCGATCTCACGCGCCTGCAAGGCGACGCCGAACGCGGACAAAAGCTGCGTGATGGGCTGCACGTAGTGCTGGTCGGGCCCCCAAATGCCGGCAAGAGCTCACTACTCAATGCACTGGCCGGCAGCGACCGCGCCATCGTCACCGAGATCGCCGGTACTACCCGCGACCTGCTGCGCGAGACCATCCGGCTGGATGGCGTGGAACTGACCCTGGTCGATACCGCTGGCTTGCGTGAAGCGGGCGATGCGATCGAAGCGGAAGGGATTCGCCGCGCCTGGGCCGAGTTGGCGCGTGCCGACTTGGCGCTGGTGGTCGTGGATGCGCGTGACCCACAGGCAGGCAGCGCGGCCTTGGTTGAAGCACTTCAGTCGGCTGCGCAATGCGTGTGGGTGCACAACAAGACCGACTTGCTGGCGCAGATGCCCGAAATCGACCATCCAGACACGCTGCATGTGTCCGCACGCACTGGTTTTGGGCTCGAGGTCCTGCACCAGCGCCTGCTGGCGTTGTCCGGTGCAGGCGCCAGTGCCGGCGATGCTGGAAGTGGTGCGTTCAGTGCCCGCGAACGCCATGTGCACGCACTGGCAGTTGGGGCTGGACACCTGCATGCGGCCAGTCTGGAGTTGCAACACGAACGCCTGGAACTTGCAGCCGAAGCGTTGTCCGAAGCGCATTCAGCGTTGGGTGGCGTCGGTGGTAAGGTCGCTGCAGATGATCTACTAGGTCACATTTTCAGCGCGTTCTGCGTTGGCAAATAGATACCGCAGCCTCATGATGCTTGACAATTGGCCGTATCTGTCGCGTGCTAGCACCGGGTGCGCCCAGCATCAACTAGGGGGAGTTTCAGATGTATTCAATGAATAACGTGCGCCGTGGTATGGCGCCGGTCGCGTTAGCGCTGGCCGTAGCATGCGCACTTGGCGCCTGCAAAAAGGAACCAGCGGCTGCCGATGCCGCCGTGGCAGCGCCCACGAAACCACAGGCACCTGCGCCGACCGCTCAATCAGTGGTCTCGGAATCGGTCCATGCGATGTCAGCGGATCAACTTCGCACCGAGGCCTCCAAGGCCTACGACGAGAACCGCCTGTATGCACCGGCCGGCAACAATGCCATGGAGTATTACCTGGCACTGCGCGACAAGGCACCTGCAGATGCCGGCGCCTCCAGTGCATTGACCGACCTGATGCCGATGACGGTGATCGCGACCGAGCAGGCCATTGCTCGCGAGGACTTCGACGAAGCCAAGCGGCTGTCGGCGCTGATCGAGAAATCCGACGCCAAGCATCCGGCATTGGTACGCCTGAAATCGAGTATCGCCAGCAGTGAAACCACCGCCGCAAAACGGGTCGAAGCGCAGAAACTGACAACCGAACAGGAAGCCAAGCGCCAGGAAGAGGTGGTTAAAAAGCGCGAAGAGGACCAGCGTAAGCAGCAGGAATTGCAACGCCAGCAGGTCGCCGCCCCACCAGCACCGGCCCAGCCAAGTGCTGCAGAACTAGCCGCCGCGGCAGCAGAAGCACAGCGCCAGCAGGTCGCTGCTGCCGAGCGTCAGCGCGCCGCCGCCGCTGCAGAACAGCAGCGCCCGCCGACCGCCGCCAGCAACCCGGCGCCAGCGCAACCGGCGCGTGCGTCGACCGAGCTGCGTGCGATGTCCCAAGGGGAGCCCCGTTACCCGCCGGCTGCCCAGCGCGCCGGCGCGACCGGGTCGGTCCAGGTGGAATTCACCGTGGCCACCGATGGCAGTGTGTCTGATGCGAGGGTGGTCTCGGCGAACGCGCCGCGTCAGTTCCAGCGCGACTTCGAGAAAGAAGCGGTCTCTGCAGTGAAGCGCTGGCGGTTCCAGCCGATTGGCCAGGCAACAACCAGCCGACGGACGATCAGCTTCCAGCAATAGTGATTGGTTGCAGCTTCCAAGTTAACAAAAAAAGCCCGGCAATCGCCGGGCTTTTTCTTGGGTGCCGCAGTGGATCAGGCCGAGATTGCCAGCTTCTCCTGACGGTAACGCCAGACCGCAACCAGCCACAACACCAGCGCCAGTGAAAGCGAGGCGACCAGGTAGATCGCCCATTGCTCGGCGGTCGGGGTTTCGCCTCGGTTGACCTTCACCAGCAACTGGTTCTGGGACAGGAACGGCACCGCGTATTGCCACAGTGCAGTGTCCTTCAGCGGGTAAGCCATCAGTGCATAGGCTGGCAGCATCGGCAGCATCATCAGCCAGACGATATGGCTCTGCGCCTCCTTCATGCTCTTGGCTGCTGCTGCCAGTGCAGTCAGCAATGCCGTGCCGATCAGCACCAACGGCAGCAGGATCACCAGCATTTTGCCGATCGCCGCGAAGCTTACATCCAGCGCACTGGCCTCGCCCGATGCCAGCGCCGCGCTGAGCTTGAACGACAGCAGGATCAGCAGCATCGACGCGATACCCATGATGCAGGCCGCGGCCATCTTGCCGCTGACCAGCGCCCCGCGCGAGGCAGGCGTGGCCAGCAGCGGCTCCAGCGATTGCCGTTCGCGCTCGCCGGCAGTGGTATCCATGGCCAGATGCGAGCCGCCGATGAAGGCGAACAAGGTCATGATCAGCGGCAGGATGAGCGACAGCATCAGCCCGCGTTTGGCTTCCGGTGTGGCCAGGTCACGGGTGCCCAGGTTCACTGGCGATGCCACCATCGGGTTGACCCCACGCGCCAGCAATCTCAACGCGCCAACCGACTGACCGTACTGTTCCAGCGCCGCACGCACGCGCCCGGCTGGTACGTCGGCATCGCGGCGGGTGCTGTCCATCACCATCTCGACTTGGGCCGGCTTACCGGCGCGCCAATCGTCAGCAAAGTTCTTGCCGATCACCAGTGCCACGTCCTCGTGCTGGGTGCTGATTCGAGCTTCAAAATCGGCCGGTGCGGCCTTGGCGTCAATCCCGCGGCTGGCCAGGAAGGCGATCAGGTTCGGCGCGCGATCAATGCCTTGCACCGATATTTCCAGGGTCTTTTCGAGCTGGGTATCGGCTCGCATCTGCGCCAGCTTGCCCATGCCCAGGATCAGTAGTGGGTACAGCAGTGGTGCCATCAGCAGGGTGAGCAGGAACGTGCGCCGGTCGCGCGCGAAATCGCGCAATTCCTTGCGCATCACCG
Organism: Lysobacterales bacterium; assembly: GCA_038242955.1. Lineage (GTDB taxonomy): Bacteria > Pseudomonadota > Gammaproteobacteria > Xanthomonadales > Xanthomonadaceae > Thermomonas. The sequence goes on along the minus strand of JBBSRO010000001.1, from coordinate 39,128 downwards.
TGAGCGTGCAGCCCAGGAAAGTGGAGTTGTTCATGCGTGCAGGCCCTCCTCTGAGCCGATCAGGCGCACGAAGGCGTCCTCGAGATTGGCCTCGCCGGCCTGTTCGCGCAGCTCGTCGGTGGTGCCTTGTGCGGCCACCTTGCCTTGTGCGATGACGACAATTCGGTCACATAGCGCGGCGACTTCTTGCATGATGTGGCTGGAGAAGATGACGCAGCGGCCCTCGGCACGCAGCTCCATCAGGAAGGCACGCAGGCCGCGCGTGGTCATCACGTCCAGGCCATTGGTGGGTTCGTCCAGGATCACGTTCTTCGGGTCGTGGATCAGTGCGCGCGCAATGGCGGTCTTGGTGCGCTGGCCTTGGCTGAAGCCCTCGGTGGCGCGGTCCAGGAAGTCTTCCATCTGCAACGCGGCGGCAAGCTTGGCCGTGCGCTGGGCAATGAGATTGGCCGGCATTCCGTGTAGTTCGCCGAAGTAGGCGATGTTCTCGCGTGCGGTGAGGCGCTTGTACACGCCGCGTGCATCCGGCAACACGCCGAGGCTGCGGCGCACGCGGTTGGGATCGGCGGCGACATCGATGCCATCCACCAGTACCCGTCCGGTTTCGGGGGTCATCAGCGTGTAAAGCATGCGCAACGTGGTGGTCTTGCCGGCGCCGTTCGGGCCGAGCAAGCCGGTGATTTCACCGTCACGCGCGGTGAAGCCGACGTTGTCCACCGCGATGACACGGCTTTTGTCCTTGCCCTTGCCGGGAAAGGTCTTTCGGAGTTGTTCTGCGACGATCATGGGTTGCGGTCCTTGTTGGGCAGGGGGCTCACGGCTCCCAGCCGTTGAAGCTGGTGAAGGGCGGCACGTAGTTGAGCTTTTCCAGGCAGGCGCCATCGAGCGCCTTGGCGTCGGCCTTTTCGATGAACTGGGTGAACAGCTTTGGCATGCAGCCGGCGCCGATCACGTTGTGGCCTTGCCCGCGCAAGGTGAACAGGCGGCCATTCGGAAGTGTCTTGACGACTTCCTCGCCGTAGCGCGGCGGGGTCACCGGGTCGAACTCGCCTTCCAGGATCAGTGCCGGCACATTGGTGGCCAGCGCCTTGTGGAAGTCGGCAGGCACATTGCCCTTCGGCCAGACCTTGCACATCGCGGCCATTCCCTCGGCCATGCGGTTACCGAGCACGGTGTTGGCGTCCTCGCTGCGGGCAACCATGCTTTCGTTGTCTTCGCTGCAGATGACCGAAAACTGCATGCCCATGGCCATCGAGTCCTGCAGGTCGCCACTCATCATTTTGGCCAGTGCGACGAGCCCCGCATAGCGCTCGTTGTTGGCTTCATGGATGAGCTTTGGCAGCAGCGAACCTGCGGCCGGCATATAGGCATACATGCGTACCAACCCGGCCAGCATGTCGGCACTCAACGTGGCCTGTGCCTGCTCGCCGGTGGTGGCATCGCGGTAAGTTACTTCGACCGGTGCTGCGCGCAGCTTGGTGAGCAGTTGATCCAGTTCGGCGCGCGGATCGCCCAGCTTGCCCTTGCACGCAGGCGCCTTGCTGCAAAGCGCGAATTGAAGGGCCAGAGCATCGTCAAGATTGCGGGCGAAGATGTTGCCGAGCTGCAGCGTGTTGGGGACCACCGAGTCCAGCACGATGCTGCGGGTGCTGTCCGGGTGATGCATCGCATATTGCTGGGCAACGCGGGTGCCGTAGCTAACCCCGACCAGGTTGATCTGCGGCGCCCCAATCGCCTGGTGCACCGCTTCCAGGTCCGCGATGGCATCGCTGGTGGTGTAGTGGCGCAGGTCGGCCTTGGCGGCGAGTTCAGCGGCACATTTCTCGGCAGCGGCTTGGGCGGCGGCGATATCAGGCGCAGAGGATTCAGCCGCGTCGTCAAATTTGCACGTCAGCAGATTGGATTTACCGGTGCCGCGTTGGTCAACCAGGATCACATCCCGGTGCTTGCGCACTTCCTTGAACACTGGGTCCAACTGCGGATAGGTCGCAACCGCAGCCTGGCCGGGACCCCCGGCGAGGAAAAACACCGGATCAGGTGCTTGATCGCCATCCTTGGTGGCTGGTAGCCAAGCGACATTGAGCTGGATCTTGCGGCCTTCAGGCTGGCTGCGATCTTCCGGGACAGCAAATTGGGCGCACTGCGCCTCGATGTTGTCGTTGCTCATTGGCGAGGTAAGGCTGCAGGCCTTGAAGGCGATCTTGCCGAGCATGCGTGGTTTGGCAGGAGCGGTCTTGACCGGAGCGTCTTCGGCCTTCGCGGTATCGCCATCTGCAGCGACTGTTGGCTTCAGTTGCTGGTAGCCGAAGTACGCGGCCAGTACCAACAGTGCCAGGATGATTCGAATCTTGCGGGACATCGTCATTGGTCCTCAAAAAGGAAAATATCTTCAATCCGTCCGCCAAACAGGCGGGCGATGCGGAACGCGAGTGGCAGGCTCGGGTCGTACTTGCCGGTTTCAAGCGCGTTGATGGTTTGTCGGGATACATCCAGGTGTTCGGCCAGTTCGCCTTGCGACCAGCTTTTGGCGTCGCGTAGTTCTCGCAGGCGATTGTTCATGCGTACCTGCGGTGCAGCCAGCCGCGGATGAGCGCGTAGCTGCAGAGCAGAATCAAGCCGAGACCTGCGGCGACATCCTTTGAAAGCCAATCGACCACGCGTGCATCCAGCAGGTATAGCGCGGTCATCGCTGCATTAAGGGAAATCCCTGCGGCCCAGGCCAGCGCGCCCAGTTCAATGCGGCGTTCAAGCTCGTCGCATTCGTGAAGAAAGCGCAGGTATTTGCCGAACATCCATGCCAATGCAAGCACTGGTGCCAACGCAAATCCGACGCGCCATGCCATCGCGACGTCCGATTGTCGCGACACGATTTCATGCGTCGCTGCCAGGCACAGGAACGCCACGCTCGGTACGATCCCCGCCCGGTAGTAACGCTGCAGCGCCGGACTCAAGCTTTTCCAATAGCGGACCAGCAGGCCCTTCACAGATAGCGCCTTGCGACGACCATCTTGGCCAGGCCGTAACTCACGCAGATCAACGGGAATACCCAGATCATCGCCACGCCCGAAGGGATGTCGATGACCTTGGCCATTTGCAGGAAACCGCCGGTGACGTACGCCATCGATACGAACGCAGCGGAAAAACTCACTGCTTGAAGCTCGATGCGTTGCTGCAATTCATCCACGTCGCGGATATAGCGGATGATCGCGCGCAGCGCCATGCCAATGGCTGGCACCGGCAGTAGCGCCACGAGCGCGCGCAGGCCAGGTTCGTCGATGCGCTTGAGTAGCCAAACGGACAGAAACAAGGTGATGACATAGCCAACCATTGCTGGCACGAATTCCCGCATATAACGACTGCGCAGCGCGGGAGTGCCGCTGTCGCATGGATCTGGCATACGCCAGCGCAGCAAGGCACCGAACAAACAGCCCGCGGAGATGCCGTACAGGAAGCCGGATGCTGTTTCCGTCAGGGGCCATGGCGACACTTGGGGCAGCACCAACGCCACTGCGGCGAACATCACCGCAGCAGAAAACAGGTACACAGTGATTTTAGGTATCGCCACGCTTCAGCGTCGTCGCGACAGGGCGATGAAAATCACGCCTAGCGCAAGAAAGGCAGGGCCCATCGTCAGGAATACGGATTGCCCGCTTACCCCGATGGCTGTGAAGGTGATGCCGCACCCGAGGAAGGCGATCCCCGGACCCAGCATTTTCTTCCGCTTTTCGATGTCGTCCATGTCGGTTACCCCGGATGCGTGTCAAGCACGCTTGACAGGGACGATACCGAAGTCACAAAACGCTTGTCAAGTGACCTTGACACACTATTGCGTTTGGGCAGGTAATCATGGGGCGAGGGTGCGTGATCGCACGGTGCTGTCACCGCAGAACGCTGCCCACCTACTTGTTGCTGACGTATTTCTCGCGGCGCACGTGCGGGATTGGCAGCCCGGCTGCCTTGAGCGACTCGAAGCACGCATCCACCATGTTCGGGTTGCCGCACAAGTACGCGATGTCGCCGTCGGCATTCGGCGCAAATTCGGCCAGCGCGTTCTGCACATAGCCATGGCGCATGTCCGCATGCGACTGCAGCGAGCCCGGTTCCGGCAGTTCACGCGAGAAACACGGCACGAAGCGGAACCCGGGATGCGCTTCGGCGAACGCACGGAACTCATCGCCGTATAGAAGTTCTTGGGGTGTGCGTGCGCCTTGCAGCAGCACGATTTCGACGCCACGCATCTCCATCAACGCCGCCAGCTGCGGCAGCATCGCCCGATACGGCGTGATGCCGGTGCCGGTGCCGATCAGCAAATAGCGCTTGTTGGCATCGCTCGGCATCAGGCAGAAGCGCCCGAATGGCCCGCTGGCATTGATCTGACCGCCCTCGGCCAAGCTTTCGAACAGGGCCGTCGCTGCACCGCCGGGGACATAACTGACCGCGATTTCAACGGCTTCGCCTGGACTCAGTGCGTGGTTGTGCTGGGTTGCCAGGGAATAGCTGCGCCGTGCCTGGGTGCCGTCCGCGTAATCGAAATGGATCTGGATAAATTGGCCGGGGATGTAATCCAACGGCAGGCCGTCGTCGCGGACAAAGGACAGATGGGCCACGCTGGGGGCGATCATCCGCCGCGCAACCAGCTTCACAGGAAAATGGGAAATTGCCAAAAGAAATGCTCAGAGTGCTGCAGACAGGATAGGTCGCCATGTTACAAGACCTTGAAATCGCAACGTGACGCGCCGCTTTATTTTACGGTTACCTAAATCTAGGCATTCGCATGAATTGTCCGTTTTTGCTACTTCTTGTCAGCGCATTATTTCTTGTTGGCACCGGTAGCGCCTGCGGTAACGCCGCGGCCCCCAAAACCTCGGAAGCCGGAAGCGAAGCTGTCGGCACGTGGGAAATCGCAGCCATACCAGCCGAGCCGGACGGCACGCCGAATCGCGACTACGACGGGGACATCATCCGCAGCGCGGGCAATTTTCACGCCATCTCAAAGGGATGCAAGATGGCGCCACAGAGCGAGCGTGACCGCCTACTTGCCAGTCTGCGCGCAAAGCTGGTGGCCGGGGGCTTTGACGCGAATGCATTTGATCTCCTGTTCAAGGCGTCCTATGACGCTACGTGGAACCGACTCCAGAGCGGATCGGTAGCCGAGCGCGCTCAGGCCTGCGACCAGGTCAGGAAAATACTGACACTAGGCGCGCCTTGAGCGCTGGTCCGGACGCAGCGCGGGCGACGCGCGATTCGCTGCTCTGCGCACGGTAGCGTGATAAGCCCGCGCGCGCGCGGCACCACTGCTCATTCACACCGCCGAGTTAGCGCGCCGCCGCCGTTGCCTGCAACGCAGTGTCTCGACGCTGAGTGCTTGATGTGGGCCGGTATCGCTAGAATCGTCAGCTAGCCGTAACCAGAAGCGCGTTGACTATGCCTGTCCAGATCGACTCTATTGTGCCCGCGCTGCGCGTCAGCGACCTGCGTAAAACCTATGACACCGGCGTAGAGGCCCTCAAGGGCATCTCGCTGGATGTGGCGCCGGGCGATTTTTACGCCCTGCTCGGCCCGAATGGCGCCGGCAAGTCGACCCTGATCGGCATCGTCAGTTCGCTGGTCAACAAGACCAGCGGCACGGTGGAGATCTTCGGCACCAGCATGGACGCCGACCGCGATGGCGCGATGCGCCTGATCGGCCTGGTGCCGCAGGAACTGAACTTCAACATGTTCGAAAAGCCGCTGGACATTTGTGTCAATTACGCGGGGTTCTACGGTATTCCACGTGCGCAGGCGCTGGTGCGGGCCGAAGAAGAACTCAAGCGTGCGCAGCTATGGGACAAGGCCGACAAGATGAGCCGCACGTTGTCGGGTGGCATGAAGCGCCGACTAATGATTGCCCGGGCGATGATGACCCGGCCGCGCCTGCTGATCCTTGATGAGCCGACTGCGGGCGTGGACATCGAGATCCGCCGCGGCATGTGGCACACGCTGAGAGCGATCAACGAGGCCGGGACAACCATCATCCTGACCACGCATTATCTGGAAGAAGCCGAAAACCTGTGCCGTAACCTGGCGATCATCGACCATGGCCGCATTGTCGAGGAAGGTCCGATGCGAACGCTGCTTTCGAAACTTGACGTCGAAGGGTTCCTGTTCGATATCGAGGGCGAGTTGCCACAGGCATTGCCACAGATCGAAGGTGCGCGTGTGATCGCATTCGATGGCCACACCATCGACGTCGACAAGCCGCGCGCGATGGACCTAAATCGCGTGTTTACTGCATTCGATGAAGCGGGGATCCGGGTACGCTCGATGCGCACGAAGTCCAACCGACTGGAAGAACTGTTCGTGCGGATGACCAGCAAACAGGAGGTGGCGGCATGAGTGAGCAGACCATCGCCAACAAGAACCTGGTTGCACTGGGCACGGTCGCCCGCCGCGAGATCATGCGAATCCTGCGAATCTGGACGCAGACGCTGATACCGCCGGCGATCACCATGACCCTGTACTTCCTCATCTTCGGCGGGCTGATCGGCTCGCGCGTGGGCAAGATGGACGGGATCAGCTACATGGACTTCATTGTCCCCGGGCTGGTGATGATGAGCGTGATCCAGAACAGTTACGGCAATATCTCCAGCTCGTTCTTCGGCGCGAAGTTTGGTCGCCACATCGAGGAACTGCTGGTCAGCCCGATGCCGAATTGGGTGATCCTGGGCGGCTACGTGTCAGGCGCTGTGCTGCGCGGCGTCATGGTCGGCGCAATTGTGTTGGTCATCGCGATGTTCTTCACCAAAGTGCAGGTTCCACATCCGCTGGTGACACTGAGCTCGGTATTGCTTGGTGCAGTGATCTTCTCGCTGGCCGGGTTCATCAATGCGGTGTTCGCCAAGAAGTTCGACGATGTGGCCATCGTCCCGACCTTCATCCTGACCCCGCTTACGTATCTCGGCGGCGTGTTCTATTCGATCACGCTGCTACCGGATTGGGCGCGAGCCGGCACCTACCTGAATCCGATTTTCTATATGGTCAACGCGTTCCGCTATGGCCTGTTGGGCAAGAGCGATGTGCCGTTGTGGGTGGCCTATGCATTGATGCTCGGTTTCGTGGCGGTGCTTGGCGGACTGTCGTTATGGTTGCTGAAGCGTGGGACGGGGATGCGTAGCTGACGGATAACGGGCTTTACACGTGCCGCAGGTAGAATCCTTGCTCCCCCAAGACGGAGATGCAGGATGCAGACTCGCAAGACCCTGTTGATGATTTCAATGGCTACTGCGCTGATCGCCGGGTGCAGCAAGCCGGCAGAGACTGAAACGGCGCCGGCATCGCCACCCGCAAGCGATGCTGTCGCTACAGCGCCCGTTGCAGCGCCTGCGGATGCGGTATCAAGCCAGCCTGCGCAAGCATCTGGCGCTGCCGCAGCGCAATTTGACATCAGCAAGATCGCGGTCAGCGACAAGCCCTTGCCGGAGTGGCCTTATGTCGCACTGCCTGCCGGTTACGAGTTTGAAGGCGCAGACCACATTGCCAAGCAAAGCAAGGATCTTGCACGTGTTCCGGTCTGGACCGGTGGCGAATTGCTGTGGGTGGAGGGCAAGACGTTCAGCGATGGTATCGACAACGTTGAAGGCAAGAGCTTCTCGAAGTTCGAGGTGCGCAAGAACCTGCAGCAAGCGGTCGAGGCGTTGGGCGGTGTGCGGCTGTCGGAGCGGTCGTTCGACGAAGAAACGTATAAAGCCAACGAAAAGGCGGTGGATGATTTCCGCCAAGAGTTCAGCAAGGTTCGTGATGCTTATTGGTATGACAAAGATGCTGATACCTATCTGATCCGACGCGCGGACAAAGCCATCTGGATCGTCGCTGAATTCAGCAACAGCGATGCCGGATTGATGGTGTCCGAGGGTCCGCTGCCGGAACTAGCCAAGAAGTAGTCGTTGTAGGCTCCAATGAAAACGCCCGGCAATGCCGGGCGTTTTCATTGGAGTAATCCTGATGGTGGTATCAGGCGGCGTGTGTGTTGCCGTGCGCAGATGGCTTGCTGGAGAACTTGGCGCGTATCCAGTCACCCAAGTCATGCAGCACGGTGTAGGTCGCCGGGATCACGATCAGGCTGAGTGCGGTGGAGGTGATCAATCCGCCGATCACCGCCCATGCCATCGGTGCGCGGAAGCTGGCATCGCCGGAGAATCCAAGCGCCAACGGCATCATGCCAGCGCCCATCGCAATGGTGGTCATTACCACCGGGCGCGCGCGCTTGTGGCAGGCATCGATCAATGCATCGTGCTGGCTCATGCCGTGCTTGTCTTCTGCCATCACCGCATAGTCGACCAACAAGATCGAGTTCTTCGTGGCAATGCCAATCAGCATCAACAAGCCGATCAATGCCGGCAACGACAACGCATTCTGGGTCACCAGCAATGCGCCGAATGCGCCCCCGGCACACAGCGGAATCGCCGTGAGAATGGTCAGTGGCTGCATCGGGTGCCGGAACAGCAACAACAGCACCATGTAAATGCAGACGATGCCGGCGATCATTGCCAGCACGAAGCCGAGGAACAGCTCGACGAAAATCTCGGCATCACCGGTGTTGATGAAGGACACGCCGACCGGCACATTTTTCACCGACGGCAAGGCCTCGACTTCCTGCATCACATCGCCCAGTGGGCGTCCGTTGAGCTCGGCGGTCAGGGTGATGTTGCGCTGGCGCTTGTAGCGGCTGATTACCGACGGTCCGCTGCCATCGCGGATGTCTGCGACGGCATCAAGGGGCACCGCTCCGGATTTGCCGCGTACCTGCAGCTGTCCTAGCGTGGCCGGGTCACGCAGGGTTTCGCGGTCGAAGCCGACACGGATCGGGATCTGCCGGTCAGGCAAGTTGAGCTTCGCCAAGCGCTGCGTGTAGTCACCCGAAGTAGCCACGCGCGCGGCTTCGGCAATGGCTGATGTCGACACGCCAAGATCCGCCGCACGCGCGGGATCCGGCAGGATTTGCAGTTCTGGCCGCAACAGTGAAGCCGAGGAGGACACGCTGCCCAGTCCCTTGATCCTGCGCAGGTCGCGTTCCAGTGCGCTGGCTGCGGCGTCCAGTTTTTCGGGGTCGTCGCCGGCCAGCACAAGCATCAACTGCTCGCCGGGTTCGCTGCTGATGAAGCTGGTGCGCGCACCAGGAAGGTCGGCCAGTGTTTCGCGCACGACCTGTTCCAGTTGTTTCTGGCTGCGGTCGCGGTCGTGTTCATTGCCCCAGTCCAGCGTCAGTACGGCCTTGCGTGCATCAGCGCCGCCACTCTTGCCGGGATCACCAAGATCAGGAACGCTGCCGATCTGGGTGAAGACCTGCTTGAGTTCGGGGATCTTGCCGAGCAATGCACGTGCGCGCTCGGAGACCTTTGCGGTGTCTTCGATTGGTGTACCTGGCGGCAATTCGATCGACAACATGCTGCGGCCCTGGTCGGAGACCGGGATGAACGTGGTCGGGATGAACGGGATCATCGCCAGCGAGCCGATGAACAACAGCGTCGCGATGCCGAGTGTCTTCCAGCGATTGCGTAGCGCGGTATCAACCCAGCCCAGGTAGCGCGTCATCAGCTTGCTATCCACGGGGTGCTCAGCCTTTGGCTTGAGCAGGTTCGCCGCCATCATCGGTGTCAGCAGACGCGCCACAAGTAGTGAGAACATCACCGCGGTCGCTGCGGTCCAGCCGAACTCGCGGAAGAACTTGCCGGGAATACCAGGCATGAATGCGACCGGCACGAAGACCGCTGCCAGCGTGATCGATGTCGCGATGACCGCTGTGCCGATTTCGTCGGCGGCATCGCGCGCTGCGTCCATGGGTTTCTTGCCCATGCCCAGATGACGGACGATGTTCTCGATCTCCACGATCGCGTCATCTACCAGGATGCCGACCACCACGCTTAGTGCCAGCAGCGTGATGATGTTGAGGCTGAAGCCAAACAGTTGCATGACTGCAAAGGTCGGGATGATCGACAAGGGCAACGCAATTGCGCTGACCCAGGTCGCGCGCCAGTCGCGCAGGAACCAGAACACCACGGCCAGCGCGAGCAGTGCGCCCTCCCACAGCATCGTCATCGACGAGCTATACGAACGCTCGGTCTCTTCGGACATGTCGGTGATCAGGCTGAAGCTGGTCCCGGGCTGTGTCTTCGCCAGTTCGTCAAGCGCAGCTTTCACGCCGTCGCGCACCTTCAGCTCATCCGCGCCGCGCGTACGCGACAAGGTGAAGCCGACCACGGGCTTGCCATCCAACAACGCGAGCTGGGATGGGTCGGCGGCGCCATCAGTGACGTTCGCCAATGCCGACAAGCGCACGTCTTGCCCATTGCCCAGCGCAATCGAGTAATCCCGCAGCGACTGTGCATCGTTGACCGTGCCAATCGTGCGTACGGTCTGCTGCCCGCCATCCAGCTCGGTTTTGCCGCCGGCCCGTTCGACTTGGGTCGCGGCCAGTTGCTGGCTGATGTCGCCGGCGGTGACGCCATGCGCTTGCAGGGCCTGCGGATCCAGGTCCACGCGCACCTGGCGTTCGACGCCGCCAATGCGGCTGACCGCGGCCACGCCTTCCACGCCGTACAGCGCGCGCATGACGTGGCGGTCCACGAACCATGACAATTCGTCGGGCGCCATGCCTGGTGCGCTCACTGCGTAGGTCAATAACGAACCGCCAATCTCGACCTTAGAGATGATCGGCTCCTGGATGTCCTGAGGCAGGTTCATCCGGATTCGGGTGACCGCATCCTTGGTGTCGTTGAGCGCGGTCATCAGGTTCGCTTCGAGATTGAACTCAACCTGGGTCGTCGACGTGCCCTCGACCACCGTCGACACCACGCGCTTGACGTTATCCAGGGTGGCCACCGAATCCTCGACCTTGCGAGTGACTTCGGTCTCCAGCTGCGATGGCGATGCACCCGGCTGGGTGATCGTCACGATCGTCATCGGGAAAGCGATATCGGGGAAGCGCGCCACCGGCAATTGATGGAAGCCCCACAGGCCGGCCACGCACAACACGAAAAACAACATCATCGCGGGAATGGGGTTGCGGATGCCCCAAGTGGAAAGACTGCCGCCGCCACTCATCGCGTCGCTGCCTCTGCGTTTGAAGCGGGCCCGCTCGCTGCGCTGCCTGCTTCGACGATGCGCACGGTGTCGCCGTCGCCAAGGAAGCCCGAGCCTTGGTCAACGACCTGGTCACCAGTCTTCAATCCTTCAAGGATCTCGACGCGGCCCTCGTAAGTGCCACCCGTGCGGATACGCAGGCGATGCACGATGCCTTTTGCATCGACGGTAAAGACATTGGGATGGCCATCGCGCTGCACAACGGCAGCGGTGGGGACGGTGATTGCCTGCGCGCTGCCGGTATCGATGCGACCCTGCAGGAACGTACCCGGTTGCAAACCATCAGGTTGCGGCAGGTCTGCATGAATGGTGCCGGTGCGGGTGCTGGCATCCACGCCGGGACTGACCGCGCGCACGCTGCCAATCACGGTCTTGCCGTCACGGGTGGTCAGCTCGATGCGGTCGCCGGGCTTGACCCGGGCCAGTTCGGTCTCGGCCAGTTCTGCGCGCCATTCCAGCCGACCCTGGCGAATCAGGCGCAGCAGTTCACTGCCACCCGAGACCACTTGGCCGGGCTGTATCAGCCGCTTGGAAATCACACCCGCATCAGGTGCGCGCAGGTCGGCAAAACTACGACGCAGCGCGGCGCTGTCGCGCATCGCGCGTGCAGTGCCAACACGGGCCTCGCCTTGTACGCGGCCAGCGCGCAGCTCATCCAGTTGCGTCGCACTGATGTATTTGTCCTTGACCAGCAATTCGCCGCGCGCCAATTGCGAGCGCGCCAGCGATGCGCCTGCTTCGGTTTCACGCAGCGATGCATTGGCTTGCGCCAGATCGCTGTCAAGACTGCGGTGATCGAGCTGCACCAACAATTCGCCCTTGCGGACGTGCTGGCCAACATCGACATTCAATGCAGTGACGCGCAGGCCGCTGACTTCAACTCCCAGCTGCATTTCCTCCCACGCGGTGACCGGGCCGGAGACCAGCACACTGCGCTGGATCTGGCGCGATGTTGCGGGAACCACGGTGACCGCCATCGCCCCTGTCGGCGCCGTGTCAGCAGCTTTGTCGTCCTTGCTGCAGGCCGTGGTTGCCGCCGCAAGGAAGAGAATCATGGTGAGGGCAGAGAGTTGGCGGCGCATGCGCTGGCATCTTGTAAGTCAAGCGGGCGAACAGTCTAACCTGATCTTGTACCGACCAGTACAATAAGTGGAAGTACGTGTATCAGGCGCTGGGCAAGCGGAAAAACGCGGTCGCCGTGGCGGTGGTTACAGCAGCCACGTCCGCCACGTCCTGCCCGCGGTCGCGCGCCAGTTCCTGGACGATGTGCGCCAGGTACATAGGCTCGTTGCGTCGATGCGATGGTTGCGGCTTGACCGAGCGGGGCAACAGGTACGGCGCATCGGTTTCAATCATCAACCGGTTGGCCGGGATGTGTTGTACAAGCTCGCGCAGGTGCAGCCCGCGGCGCTCGTCGCATAACCAGCCGGTGATGCCGATATGCCAGTCTTGATCGAGGTAAGCGAACAGTTCCTCGCGGGTGCCGGTGAAGCAATGCACCACCGCCGGCCCGAGGCGGCCGTCGAAATTCTTCATCATCGCCATGAAATCTTCATGCGCGTCGCGCTGATGCAGGAACAACGGCTTGCTGTTTTCTGATGCAAGCTGCAATTGACGTTCGAAGGCCTTACGTTGCGCCGGCCGCGGCGAAAAATCGCGGTTAAAATCCAGCCCGCATTCGCCCACGGCGACGACTTCAGGATTTGCGTGCAACGCGCGCATCTCTGCATCGCATTCTTCGGTGTATTCGACCGCGTGGTGCGGGTGCACACCGGCAGTGGCGAATAATTCGCCAGGGTGCTGTTGCGCCAGCGCCAGCGCCTGCGGTGAATGTTCGCGGCTGGCTCCGGTGATGATCATCCGCGCCACGCCCGCATCGCGAGCACGTTGCAGCACTGCATCGCGGTCGTGATCAAAGCTGTCGTGGGTAAGGTTCGCGCCGATATCGATAAGTTGCATGCGTGAAGTTTACCGGCGCTACCGCCGCCAGGTGGCGCATGCCGCTTTCGCTCAGTCGGTACATCCATGTGCCGATTCGGACGCGCGCCTTTGTGGTGCGCTTGCCGCGGCAAGACGCCACACCGCATTGACAGCGCACCGCGGCAATCACTTTCGCCCCGTATCCTTGCGGAGTGCACACGTTGACGTTCCCCATTCACGACCTGCTGCCAACGATCCACGAATCGCTGGCGGTGCATCCGCGCCTGGTGCTGGAAGCGCCACCGGGTGCCGGCAAGACCACACAGGTGCCGCTGGCGCTGCTGGACTCGCCGTGGCTAGGTGGTCGCCAGATTGTGATGCTTGAGCCGCGACGCGTGGCTGCACGCGCGGCAGCCGGTTTCATGGCGAAGCAGTTGGGCGAAGCAGTCGGCGAGACCGTTGGATACCGCATTCGTTTCGAGAACAAGGTGTCCGCCAAAACGCGGATCCTGGTGGTGACCGAGGGCATCCTGACCCGCATGCTTCAGGACGACCCGGAACTTGGCGGCGTCGGCGCGTTGCTGTTCGACGAATTCCACGAACGCCATCTTGCTGGTGATCTCGGACTCGCGCTGGCGCTCGATGTGCAGGCGGGTCTGCGCGAAGACCTTCGCATCGTGGCGATGTCGGCCACGCTGGACGGCGAAAAACTTGCCAGCTTTCTGGATGCGCCCCGCCTGTCGAGCGAGGGCCGCGCGTTTCCGGTGACGGTCGAACATTTTCCCGCGCGTCGCGACGAAGCGCTTGAACACCAACTGCGACGTGCTGTTGAACACGCCTTGATCACGCATCCGGGCGATGTACTGGTGTTCTTGCAGGGGCGTCGTGAGATCGAACGCGCACAACGTTTACTTGCTGATGCGGTGAATCCCAGCGTCGAAATCCTGCAACTGCATGGCGACCTGCCGGTCGAGCAGCAATCGCGGGTATTGCAGCCATCACCTGATGGCGTGCGTCGCGTGGTGCTGGCGACCAATGTCGCCGAATCTTCAGTGACCTTGCCCGGCGTGCGCGTGGTGATCGACAGCGGGCTGGCGCGTGAACCACGGTTCGAGCCCAACAGCGGATTTTCGCGGCTTGAAGTCGTTTCAATCGCGCAGGCGTCAGCTGACCAGCGCGCGGGCCGTGCCGGTCGGGTGGCCGAAGGCTGGGCGTATCGGCTGTGGCCGCAATCGCAACGACTTGAACCGCAACGTCGACCGGAAATTGCGCAGGTCGAGCTGGCTTCGTTGGCATTGGAGCTTGCGGCCTGGGGCAGCGATGCCGTGCGCTTCGTCGATGCGCCACCACCAGGTGCATTGGCTGCCGGGCGTGAGCTATTGCGCAGGCTGGGTGGGCTGGATCCCAGCAACACCATTACCGCATTGGGCCGACGCATGCTGGCGCTCGGTACGCATCCACGCATGGCGGCAATGTTGCTGTGCGCGAACGATCCGCAAGAGCAAGCATTGGCCTGCGATGTTGCCGCGTTGATCGAGGCGCGCGATCCACTGCGCACGCGTAGCGATGCCGTGGCCGAACGTTGGCGGGCGCTCACGGCGTTTCGCCAAGGCAAGCCACCTGTTGATGCACATCGCGGTGGCCTGCAGGTGATCGATGCCGCAGCTGCTCAATGGCGGCGACGCCTGCGTTGCGACACCAAGCCGCCACGCACCGCGCCGGCACACGCAGTGGGGGATCTGCTTGCGCATGCATTTCCCGACCGCATCGCGCGCCAGCATCCAAGCGACCCCAAGCGCTATCAGTTGGCGAATGGGCGAATGGCGCGGTTGTTCGATGACAGTGCGCTATATGGCGAGCCTTGGCTGGTGGCCAGCGAATTGCGTTTCGAGGCAAAGGATGCGCTGTTACTGCGTGGTGCGCCGGTTGATGAGCGTTACCTGCGTGGTGTCTTCCGTAGTCATTTCGAGGAAGGCGATGAAATCCGCTGGGACGCCGGCAAGCGCGCGCTTGTCAGTGAACGCATTGAACGTTTCGATGGCATCGTGTTGTCCAGTCGATCATCCGGACGTGTCCATCCTGCACAGGCTGCACGCGCATTGACCGATGCCGTATTGGCACTCGGGCTCGATGCCTTGCCATGGACTGAAGCTGCGCAGCAATGGCGCAACCGTGTGCAATGCCTGCGTGCATGGATGGCGGAACTCGGCTTGCCGGACGTGTCCGATGCCGCCTTGCTGGCGTCGTTGGACGATTGGTTGTTACCCGCATTCACCGGCAAGACCCGGCTCGATGCGCTAGGCGAAGAAGAGTTTGCCGAAGCCGTGAAATCACGGGCCGATTGGGCGCTGCGGCAGCGCATCGACACGCTGGCACCGCCGCGGATTAGCGTGCCATCGGGCATGGAACGCCGCATCGAGTACGCGATCAATGACGAGGGCAATCCTTCATCGCCGGTACTGGCGGTGAAGCTGCAGGAATTGTTCGGCCTTGCCGAAACGCCGCGGATCGCCGATGGGCGCGTGCCGTTGACGATCCACCTGCTGTCGCCCGCAGGCCGGCCGCTGCAGATGACCCAGGACCTGGCCGGGTTCTGGGCACGCACCTATCCGGAAGTGCGCAAGGAAATGAAAGGGCGTTACCCGCGCCACCCGTGGCCGCAAGATCCATGGAACGCAACGGCAACGCATCGCGCCAAGCCGCGCCAGACCTGAATCGCGTCTTTGCATGCTCACGCCTCGTAAACGCGGTCCTGCACAGACTTGGCGCAGTGGTCAGCGTCACCGTGAATGACATCGCAATTTTCTGAGGAACACATCATGAGCAAACTCGACAATGTGCAAGACCGCACCTTGGAGCTGATCGGCGAAATTGGCCACGGCCTACGCAAGGCGGTTCCCGAGCGTGCAGTGAAGTGGGTGGAAACCGGTGCCGCCCTAGGCGTCATGCGTACGGGTGGAAAAGTGGCTAGCAAGTTCGTGCGCCGCAACCCGGTGCTTGCGGGTGCCGCAATTGCGGGTGCTGGGCTGCTGTGGTTTGCAGCGCGACACCGCGCCAAGCGCATCGCGGAAGGTCCGATCGAGGGCACTGCGAAGCGGATAGAGGCTAAACGCGGAACGCGCAAGGCGTCTACGCGAAAAACGACTGCGGCAGAAAGCGAATCCTGATTAGCCAGCACCAAGCAGGCTGATATGAAGAGCGCCGGGCAACCGGCGTTCTTTTGTTGTTTCAGCCGAAGTTCTGGGCACCAAAAGCATCCTGCATCAGCCGAGCGCTTCTGGAAGCTCGATCACGAAGCAAGCGCCACCGCCTTCTCGATCTTCATACCAGAGATCTCCGCCGGCATTGGCGATGATCTGCTTCGCAAGTGAAAGTCCAAGGCCACTGGACAGGCCTGCCGTAGGATCGACCTCGGTCAAGCGCCGGAATGGCTTGAATAGCTCACGTTGCAGCGGGGCAGGGATTCCTGGTCCACGATCAAGCGCGCGTATTTGCGAGTAGCCCGGTGATGATGCTTGCGCCCTGAGTTCCAGCTCGCCGCCGTCCGGTGCGTATTTCATGGCATTGCTGACGAGGTTTTCGACGACCTGGCGCAACACCATTGAAGAAATGGCTACCTGTCTTGGGTTGTCAGGTGCGTGTACCGACAACGTCATGCCGCGCGCTTCCAGCTGAAGTTCGTAGCGCTCCGCGACCCAGTCCAGCGCATTGCGCAGGTCGGCGGATTGGGTCGTTGGTTGACGCGTCGCTTGGGATTGGCTTTCAAGGTACGTGCGGATATACCCGATCGCATCATTCGCGCTCTCGTGGATGATCTGCACGTAGCGCGGGACGCGCTCTGGCTTGCAGTCAGGAAGCTGCAACATTTCTGTCGCGAACAAGACGCTGCTCAAGGGATTTTTTAGATCATGCGCGACCAGGTTGACCAGCTCTTGGCGTTCGCGTGCAACGCGCTCCAGCCGGTCACGCGTGAGTTTCAGTCCGATATGCGCATCCACGCGCGCTAATAGCTCTTCGGGCAGGAAGGGTTTGGTGACGTAGTCCACTGCGCCAGCATCGAAGGCGCGCAGCAAGAGCTCGCGGTCCTGCGCGGCGGTCAGGAACACCGCTGGCACTTTGTGCAGGCCGGGGATTTCGCGTAGCGCAGCCAGCAATTCGAAGCCATCCATGCCCGGCATCATCATGTCGAGCAGGATCAGGTCCGGTGCGTGTTTTGCAACGGCGGCCAGCGCTTCGGGACCACTATGCGCGGGGATGACGGTATAGCCCTTGCGTCCCAGCAGCGTGCCAACCACGCGCACGTTGGCCGCCTGGTCATCCACTACAAGAATGGTTCCACTATTAGTGCCACTTGCTTGCGTCATCGGAGGGCGTCCCCGCGCCCAGTGCCGCAGCATGGAGCCGCAGCATTGCGGACGTTAGCAAATGCAGGGAAATTTCCAAGTGGTACCGCAACAATCACCTGAACTGTTCATTTTCATCGAGTTATTGACTCGAAAGAATCTGCCACTGCCCCGTTTGCAGGTCGCCCAGCCGGTGAGCGCCGATGCTGACGCGGATGAGCCTCAGGGTGGGTAACCCCACGGCTGCCGTCATCCTCCGCACCTGTCGGTTGCGACCTTCGTGGATGGTCAGTTCAAGCCATGCATCCGGCACGGTTTTGCGAAATCGCACCGGCGGATCACGCGGCCATAGCGTGGGCGGGTCGATTTGCCGCACTTGCGCAGGCAACGTGAGCCCGTCATTCAGGACCACACCACAACTCAAGGCCATCAACTGCGCGTGCTCGTGTGTACCTTCCACTTGCACCCAGTAGGTCTTTGGCTGTTTGTGGCGGGGAGCGGTCAGCCGATGCGCCAACGTGCCGTCATCGGTCAGCAGCAACAGGCCCTCGCTGTCGAAATCCAGTCGCCCGGCGGCGTATACCGCTGGTGGCAGGCCGAAGCCTGCCAGGGTCGGCCGCGGTGGCGTGCTGCGGTCGGTGAACTGGCACAGCACGCCGTACGGTTTGTTGAAGGCGATCAACATGCCGCTTGTCTAATTCCGCTAGTCGAGGGTTTGATCAGCTCGGCTTGCGGAAGCGCAACGTCATGCGGTCACTTTCGCCAATCGCCTTGTACTTCGCATCATCAGCAGCGTCGTGGCGGTTGATCGGGGGCAAGGTCCACACGCCGTTCGGATGGTTTGCTCCGTCCTTGCTGTTTGCGTTGACCTGACTGCGCGCCTCCAGAACGAAGCCGGCATCGGTCGCGTACTTGGTGACCAGTGCCTCGGTCAGGTAGCCGGAGGACTTCATTTTCTCGAGGTCGGTGCCAGGTTTGGCGCGGTGCTCGACAACGCCCAGCACGCCACCAGGCTTTAGCCCGGCGAAGAACGCACCGAAATATGCCTCGGCATTACCGGCGGCGACCCAGTTATGGACATTGCGGAAGGTCAGCACGACATCCGCCGTGCCGTCTGCAAGTACTGGCGCTTTGGCGTCGAGTTGAAGCAAGGTGGCATTGGCGCTGGCAGTATTGCCTGTCAGCTTGTCGAGGAATGCCGTGTTTCGCAGACCGCCTTTACTGTCGGGCGCAGCCGCGGGAACCGCACCAATGTAGTGGCCATCGGCATTGAGGTAAGGCGCCAGGATCTCGCTGTACCAGCCGCCGCCCGGGGTAATTTCGATGACGGTTTGGGTGGGCTGCACACCGAAGAATTGCAGGGTTTGCAACGGATGGCGGTAGCCGTCACGCGCGCTGTTAGCGGCATCACGGCTAGGCGCATCGATCGCGGCTTGCAAGGCAGCACTCGTAGTGGCAGGCGCCGTGTTGGCATGTTGCCCCGCGGGCGAGATGGTGGAGGCGCAGGCACATGTCGACAAGACGAGTGCCAGGAAAATAGTGGTCCGCTGCATTGGAAACTCCATCCAGATAGGACGCATAGGGTATCTCATGCACGGATGACTGCGAATGACTTCTGAACAAAATATCTTTGAAAATCAATTAAATACACATTAATTTAACGGTGATTATGCGAAGTTAGCCAGGTCGAAGCGACATCCAGTTATTAACGCAGTGCATGCGAAACTCGGGTGCAATGATCGACGCACTACATCATCGGGTACTGGCGTATCGAATGACCGGACCGCTGCCGATGATCAAGGACAAGGAGTCCCAATGAACACCATGACCAACATCGAATCCATCAAGACCGAGAAGATCGACACGCTCAACGACCTGATCGAGATCACCCGCGACAGCGCGACCTTTTACAACGATGCCGCCAAGGCAGTTCCGAATCCGGCGTTGAAGTCGCTGTTCGGCGAGATGGCCAGCTCCAAGCAGGGCCTGGTCGGCGCGATGAGCCGTGAAGTTCGCAGCGAGGGCGCCAAGCCCGCTACCACCGGTACCGTGCGCGGTACATGGGACAAACTGTATGGCGAGGTGCGTAGCCAGTTTGGCGATGCCAATTATGGTTATGTCAGCCAGCTGGAATCCTCTGAAGATCGCCTGATGAAGGCCTTCAATGAAGTGGTCGCCGATAAGGACGTATCTGCAGCGGTCAAGGAGTCGGTCAGCAGCTACTTGCCGACCATCCGCAGCCATCACGATATGATGCGCGACCGCAAATGGGATATGCAGGCATCCGCCAAGCATTAATCCATGCGCCAGCGACGCAAATCGTAAGTAGAGCTTGCTGATTAAAAAAGAACGGCCCGCATTGCGGGCCGTTCTTTTTTTGAGCAGAGAAGCTGGGAATCCCAGTGGAAAAATCAGCCCAGTGTTGCGAGCGCCGCATTGAAGGTTGGGCTCGGTCGCATGGCTGGTTGGAGCTTGCCAAGGTCCGGCTGGTAGTAACCGCCAATATCCACCGGCTTGCCCTGCACTGAAATGAGCTCTTCGATGATCTTTGTTTCACTCGCGGCCAGTGCTTCCGCAAGTGGCTTGAAGCGTGTGGCGAGTTCGCTATCCGCAGTTTGCTCAGCCATTGCCTGCGCCCAATACATCGCGATGTAGAAATGGCTACCGCGATTATCAATCGTGCCTAGCTTGCGGCCCGGCGAGCGGTCGTTATCCAGAAACTTGGCATTCGCCGCGTCCAGTGCATCGGCCAGCACCTGCGCGCGGGCATTGCCGGTGGTGTTGGCCAGGTGTTCCAGCGAAGCGGCCAGCGCCAGGAATTCGCCCAGCGAATCCCAGCGCAGGTAATCCTCGGCAACGAACTGCTGCACATGCTTGGGCGCACTACCACCGGCGCCGGTTTCAAACAGGCCGCCCCCAGCCATCAGCGGCACGATCGAGAGCATCTTCGCGCTGGTGCCCAGTTCCATGATCGGAAACAGGTCGGTCAGGTAGTCGCGCAATACATTTCCCGTCGCACTGATGGTGTCTTTGCCGACGCGGATGCGTTTGAGCGCGTGCTTCATGGCCTCGACCGGGCTCATGATCCGGATGTCCAGGCCGTTGGTGTCATGGTCCTGCAGGTAGACCTCGACCTTCGCGATCAGGCCGCGGTCGTGGTCGCGTTGCGGGTCCAGCCAGAACACGACCGGCGTGTGCGACAGGCGCGCGCGATTGACCGCCAACTTCACCCAGTCGCGGATCGGGGCATCCTTGGTCTGGCACATGCGCCAGATGTCACCGGCTTTGACCGGGTGCTCCATCAACACCGTGCCGCTATCGTCGATCACCTTGACCACGCCGTCGCCGCTGATCTTGAAGGTCTTGTCGTGGCTGCCGTATTCCTCGGCTTTCTGCGCCATCAGGCCGACATTGGGCACGCTGCCCATCGTCGCCGGGTTGAACGCGCCATTGGTGCGGCAGTCATCAAGGACGACCTGGTAAATGCCGGCGTAATTGCGATCGGGGATCACCGCCTTGGTGTCCTGTAGATCGCCAGCCGCGTTCCACATCTTGCCGCTGTCGCGGATCATCGCCGGCATCGAGGCGTCCACGATGATGTCGCTGGGCACGTGCAGGTTAGTGATGCCCTTGTCGGAATTGACCATTGCCAGGCCGGGACGCTTGGCATACAACGCGGTGATCTCGTCCTCGATTTCGGCGCGTTTGGTCGCGTCCAGCTGGCCAAGTTTGGCGTACAGGTCGCCGATGCCGTTATTGGGGTCAAAACCAATTTCGGCCAGAGTCTTGGAATGCTTTTCCAGCACGTCGCGATAGAAGCGCGAGACCACGATGCCAAACATGATGGGATCGCTGACTTTCATCATCGTCGCCTTCAGGTGCAGCGAGAACAGCACCCCGCCGGCTTGCGCATCATCGATCTGCGCATCGATGAAATCGGCCAATGCCTGCGCCGACAACACGGCAGCATCAATGATCTCGTCAGCCTTCAGATTGACCGGCGCGCGTAACGGAACGCTGCTGCCGGTGACGCTTGTGTACTCAATGCGCACGCTGCCGGCGGCACTGACGGTGAACGATTGCTCGCTGCCGTAGAAATCGCCGGACTCCATATGTGCAACATGAGACTTCGAATCACCCGACCATGCGCCCATCCGGTGCGGATGCTTGCGCGCATATGCCTTGACCGATGCGGGCGCGCGGCGGTCGGAGTTGCCTTCACGCAAGACAGGATTGACGGCGCTGCCCATGGATTTTCCGTAACGCGCCTTGATGTCCTTTTCGCGCTCATTTTGTGGGTCTTCCGGATACTCCGGTAACGCATATCCATTGCCTTGAAGTTCGGCAATGGCCGTCTTCAGCTGTGGCACCGAGGCGCTGATGTTGGGCAGCTTGATGATGTTGGCTTCCGGCGTTGTAGCCAGTTTGCCGAGTTCGGTCAGGTCGTCGCTGTTGCGCTGGGCTTCCGGCAGCATGTCGTTGAACTGCGCAATGATCCGCGCCGCCAGCGAGATGTCGCGGGTCTCCACCGTGACGTCGGCAGTGCGCGCATAGGCTTGCACGATCGGCAGGAAGGACGCAGTGGCCAGCAATGGCGCTTCATCGGTCAGGGTGTAAAGGATCTTGGAAGTCATGGCGGCCGTCTTGTTCGGAAGAACACCATTGTCGCCGCTGGCCGGAGTGGGGGCAAAGGACACGGTGCGGCGTGCGACTGGATAGGCTTCATGGCGGGGCATGGCACTAGAAACATGACCCCCATCAAAAAAGGGCGCAGCTTTCGCTACGCCCTTTCGCAAACGCTCCAGCGTTGCTCGGGTTACTTCACCTCGAACTCGCGGGTCTGTACCAAGGCGCCATCCAGCATGATCTCGACCTTGTAGCTGCCGGCCGGCCATGGATCGGGGCGGCTGATCGGGAAATCCGTGATGCCATCACCTGCCAGCACCATCTCCTTGCTTTCCTCATGGACAGTCTGATTGCTGTCGATGTGGGTCCACTTGGCGCCCAGCGTGCTGGCAACGGATGCGGCAGGATCGCTGGTGCCTGTGCTGACTGCAGCATAGATGGTGTCGGTGGGTGCGAAGGTGGTCATTGGCGCCGTCACTCGCTGGTCAGCGCCAACCGCATTGCCAAGGTCAACACCTTTGACGGTGGCTGTTGCCATGTTGGTATTCGCTTGCGGCATCGACGCTGGTTCGCTTGCGGCCGGCGGCATCGCCGCAGGTGCTTCATTTTTCTTGCAGCCCACCAGTGCAACGCTGCCAAGCAATGCGGCGAGTACCGCCATGTGCAATCGATTGGATGTGTCGGAAAGTTTCATGGTTGAGTCCTTGGCGTGCGACGTGAGGTGCGGAGAATTTGCCATGCCGCACGTGAAGGCAGCATGCTGAGCCGATGAAATTTACTGTCGCGCGCAGCGACCTGGTGACGGTGGCGTTGAACCTGGCGTGGCCCGCCAAGGGTTGATGTCCAGCCCGCCCCGCCGCGTGTAGCGCGCTTCCACCGACAGCCACTCCGGTAGGCATTGTTCAGAGAGGTCGTTGAACATGCGTTCCACGCATTGCTCGTGGAAACCAGCATGATTGCGGAAGCTGAGGATGTAACGCAGCAATGACGCGCCGTCGATGCGGGGTCCGCGATAGCCGATGAAAACATCTGCCCAGTCCGGCTGCCCGGTCACGGGGCAATTGGATTTCAGTAGCGCGCTGTGCAGCCGTTCTTCGACCACGTTGGCGGTATCGGCCACCAGCAGCGAGGCTTCGGGTGGGCCATGGGTAAAAATATCGAGGTCAAGCGCATCAATGGTGATGGCATCTGGCGCATCGAATGGCGACAAGCCAAACACCATGGTGACGGCGGCACCCGCAGCGGCGGTGAGGTCGGCTTCTACTTGGGCATGGAACGCGTCGGCCGACTCGAATGCCGTGGCGTTGCAAGAGTTGAGGTACAGCTTGAGCGACTTGGATTCGATCAGGCTCGGTGAGTCGGCAGGCACCTGCAAGGTTGCAGTGGCGACTTGCGGCTTGCCACGCGTGTCTAGCCACGACAACTCATATGCATGCCAGCGATCGATGCCCATGAAGGGCAGCGTGTCGTCGGCAAGCCCGAGTGATTGACGGCCAAGCACCCGCGGGATCGGGTATAGCAGGCCAGCATCGAACTCCCTGGGATACGGTGCCTCGCGTCCAAGCAAGGAGTGCCCTGGTGATCGCGTAGATTCGTGTGCGGACATGCCTTGCACTCCTGTTCAAGGTGGATTTCTATTCGTGTGATTGGCCGATGGCATTTGGCCTGATCAGCTCCGATTTAATCAGCTGCGATGTTCCCGTGCCAGATACTCTGCCGAGCGCATCTCGATCAGGCGTGATGCGGTGCGCTCGAATGCGCCCAACAGCCGTTCGCCGCTGTACAGCGCCGGTGGTTCCGCATCCGCGGTGCAAACCAGATTGACGTGGCGATCGTAGAGCTCATCGATCAGGGTCACGAAGCGGCGGGCGGCATCGTCACGTTCACCGTCCATGCGCGGGATGCCGCCTATCAGCACGGTATGGAACTCGCATGCGACCTGGATGTAGTCGGCACTGCCGCGTGGTCCTTCGCACAGTGCCGCAAAATCAAACCAGCACATACCCTTGCCGCGCGCGCGCACCGGGATGCGGCGGCCGTCGATGTCGATGCCGGCATCGCGATGGGCATCGTCAGCGCCCAGTGCACGCCATCGTTCCTGCAGCCACTCATCGGACTGCGCATCCAGCGGCGCGCGATACAACGTTGAGCGGCTCAGTGCGCGCAGCCGATAGTCCTCTTCGCTGTCGAGGTGGACGACATGGCATTGCTGTTCGATCAGCGCGATTGCCGGTAAGAAGCGAACGCGTTGCAGGCCGTCCTTGTAAAGCTGCGAAGGCGCTGCATTGGAACTGGTGATCAGAATGATGCCCTCCGCGAACATGCGCTCCAGCAGGCGCCCTAGCAGCATGGCGTCGCCGATGTCGCTGACGAAGAATTCATCCAGCACCAACACACGCACGCTCTGACGCCACTGCTGGGCAATCGCTGCCAGCGGATCACGCTCGCCTGCGTGTTCATGCAGGTCCGCATGCACTTCGCGCATGAAGCGATGGAAATGGGTACGGCGCTTGGCCTTGATCGGCAGGCCTTCATGGAACAAGTCAATCAGGAATGTCTTGCCGCGGCCCACCCCGCCCCACAGATACAGGCCGGCGACAGGTGCGGCGTGCTCCCGGCCGAGCATGCGCGAAAACAGGCCGCGCGCAGGTTCTGGCGTGGTGACGGCGGCATGGATGCGATCGAGTTCGACCAGCGCCGGTAACTGCGCCGGGTCCTGCAGCCAGTCACCGCGCGCCACGCCGGCGGCGTAGCGTTGCGAGGGCAACATCGGATCAGACATCAGCAAGCGGGATAGGCGGCAGCCAGGTTGCGACGCCATGCTTCACCGCGCCGCGCAGGTCGATCAGCTTGCGATGGAAGAAGTGGCCGGCGCCGGGCATCTGCACCAGTTGAGGCGGCATTGGCAGTGACTCGATCCATGCCTGCACCGCGTTCGCATCGACGATTTCGTCATCGTCTCCCTGGATCACCAGCCACGGGCAGGCGGGCAGGGCGATGTCATCGAATGACCAGCTGCGCCCGACCGGCGGCGCGATCGAGAGCACCAGTTGCGCCTTGAGTTCGTCGGCAGCGCGAATGCTGATCCACGCACCGAAGCTGAAGCCGGCCAACCACAGCACCTTGTCCGGATGCTGTGCGTTTGCCCAGGCCGCCACTGCCCGCAGGTCGTTGAGCTCGCCACCGCCATCGTCGAACGTGCCGGCGGACTCGCCGACACCGCGGAAGTTGAAACGCAGCGTCGTCGCGCCGCTTTCGCGCAGCGCGCGCGCGGTCATCGTCACCACTTTGTTGTGCATGCTGCCGCCCTCGGTCGGCAGCGGGTGGCAGATGATCGCCAGCAGCGGACGCGGCTCGGCATCTGGCTCGTCCAGCAGGGCTTCGATGCGGCCGGCGGGGCCCTTGATGTACAGGGGTGGATCGCCGGTGCCAGATGCTGGGGTGATCAATGGAATAGAGGGGTTGGTCATATCGCCATGATGCCGCAATCAATGTTGGCAGCCCGTTGCAGCCCCCTGAAACAAGAACGCCGCCCGTAGGCGGCGTCAGTGCGACGAGTGTTGAGTGTTACTTGCTTTGCGCAACCATCCACTCGACCGTGGCCTTGACCTGGTCGTCGGTCAGCGCGGGGTTGCCGCCCTTGGCCGGCATCATGCCAGCGCTGCCGGTGTAGCCGGTGATTGCATTGGTGATCAACATGTCCAAGCCCTGAGCGGCAACGCGTGCGCCGATTCCGGCCGCATCCAGCTTGGGAGCGCCGCCAGCGCCAGAGGTATGGCAGCCAGTGCACAGGTTGCCGAATACTACGCTGCCATCCATGGTGCCGCCGTAAGCAACACTTGCAGTTGCCGCTGCCGCTGCTGTCTTCAGTGCCTCAGCCTGCGCCGCAGCACCGGTGGCGCCGGCATATACCTGGCCAATGGGTGCGATGCGGGCCAGCACGCGCTGCTGCACGCCGGGATCCACGTCACGCTGCGCCTTCCCGTTCAAATAGTGCGCGAACAAGATCAAGCACAGAGTCAGGAACGACAGGAATGCGATCACCATCGAGAAGCGCTTCAGAAAATCCAGGTCGTAGTTGCGCACGATCCACCTTGCGTGTGTGGCCAGCGGGGGCCTTCAAACCGCGGATTATCCCAGAAATGAGCCGGATCGGGCGAATGGCATGCAAGGTCGCAGCAACTGCGACCCAGACCCGGCACACTTCGGGCAATGCCAACCATGCCCATCCCGCCCGTCGAGCAGCTTGCAGTATTCCGTGCCAGCCGGGTGGAACGCCTGCTAATGCCGATGCAATCCCTGCTGCAGATGCAAGGGCCGGAGCACCCCTTGGCGCCAGTCCAGGTGGTGGTGGGTCATGCCGGCTTGCGCCCATGGCTGCTGGGTAGGCTGGCTCGTGATGCCGGCTCAGAAGGCATTGCCGCCAACATCGAAGTGATGTTGCCCAGCACCTGGCTGGAGCGACTCGCCCAGGATGTATTGGGTGAGTCAGCGGTGGCGTTGGCTCCGTATCGGCGCGAAATCCTGCGCTGGCGGATCCATGCGTTGCTGCCACACGTGCCGTTGCCGGACGTGCAGGCGTATCTGGCGGGTAGCGATGCGGCGCGGCGCCGGTTCCAGCTGGCAGACCACCTGGCCGGGTTATTCGGCCGCTACAGCGTGTACCGGCCGGACTGGTTGGCGGCATGGGCGCGCGGCAACGACCGTATCCCGGCCGAAGCCCGAGCTTCGCCACTGCCCTGGTTGTGGAAAAAATTACGCGCCGACATCGACCAACCGCATCGTGGCGAGCGCCTGCATCAGCTCGCTGAAGCGTTGGCTGACGGTCATCCGGCCGCGGGCGGAGACGGCTCGGCGCTGCACCTGTTTGGCATCAGCCATCTGGCGCCCGGCGAACTGTCGGTGTTCGCGGCGCTGTCGGCACATCGCCCTGTGGCGCTATACCTGCCTGATCCCTGCCGCGAGCGTGACTGGGTGTTGGGCCTTCCAGCTGACCGCAGCTGGCTGCACGCCGCTTGGGCAAGTGAAGAGCCCGAGCAGGCCGATGCTGCCTTCCTGGCGCAGCCGCACCCATTGTTGGCGGCGTGGGGCCGGATGGGGCAGGAGTTCCTGCTGGCGCTGGAAAACCACCATTTGCTGGCAGATGTGCGTGATGCCAGCGATGCCGAAGATTCCAATGTCGAAGCCGGCAACCGCTTGCAGCGGCTGCAGGACAGCCTGCGTCGTCGCGATGTCGCGCTGCTGGCGCCCGCAACGGACACGCAAGGGGAGCGCCGCGATGCCAGCTTGCGCGTGCATGCCTGCCACACCCGCTTGCGGGAACTGGAAGTACTGCGCGATGCCTTGCTGGACGCGTTGGCGCAGTCGCCAGACCTGACCGCCGCCGACATCGTGGTGATGGCGCCCGATATCACCGCTTATGCACCGCTGCTACCGGCAGTGTTCGGCGAACCTGGCGTCGCCACGGCGGTACTGCCTTATCACCTCGCCGACATTCCGCTCACCGCCGCGCATCCGCTGTTGCAGGCGTACGCGCGCCTGCTGGACTTGCCGCTGTCTCGGTTACCGGTCGCCGAAGTGCTGGACCTGCTGCGCACGCCGGAAGTGATGTTTCGGTTCGGACTGGACGTAGGTGGCGTCACCCGCATCGAAGGTTGGTTGCGGCAGGCCAATATCGTATGGGCGCTGGATGCGGCGCAACGTGTTCGCGAAGGCTTGCCCGACACCGCCACGCATAGTTTCGCCTGGGGCGTGGACCGGCTGCTGGCGGCGCATGTATTCGGCCAGGTCGATGACGCTGTGCAGTTGCCCGAAGGTGACGCGTTGTTGCCGGCCGAGGCCGCCATCGAAGGGCCGCAAGCAAGTGAGCTGGGAGCATTGGACGGTTTGCTGACATTGCTGGCCGAGTGGCAACGCGACGCCCTCCAACCGCGACTGGCCAGTACATGGGCCAAGCGCATGGAGGTGCATCTCGACGCACTGTTCCGGGTGCCGCTGCAGGATGCGGCCGGCAACGAGGCGCTGGGCGTGCTGCGTAGCCTGGTGCGTGACGTGGCTGATGTGCCGGGCAGAGCTGGCGTGGATCCAGAGCTGGATTACGCGGTGATTCGCGAAGTGTTGCAGCAGGGTCTGCAAGCGGTGCCTGCGCGGCAACGGTTCCTGTCCGGCAGCATGACGGTGTGCGGCATGGTCCCGCAGCGTGCCATTCCGTTCCGGGTGATTGCGGTGCTTGGGCTGGACGAGGGCGCGTTCCCGCGGCCCGACCGCAGCGACGGCCTGGACCTGATGGCGCGGCATCGCCGCAGTGGTGATCGCGGTTTGCGCGATGACGACCGCTGGTTGTTTCTCGAAACCATGATGGCCGCGCGCGAACGGCTGCACTTGAGTTACATCGGCGAAGGCGTGCGCGACGGCAAGCCGCGCAATCCGGCTGCGCCATTGGCGGAACTGATGGCGGCATTCGACCAGCATGCATCGTCGCAACCCGGGCTTGAAGGGGAGGCGCCGAAACTGCAGCGACCGTGGCTGGTGCAGCATCCGTTGCAGCCATTTGACCCACGTTATTTCGATGGCGGGAACGACGCCGACCCGGCGCTGTTCAGTCATCGTGACGCGTTCGCGGCGGCCTCGAATCCCGGGCAGGAAAGCCCACCCGTGTTCGCCGATCTGTTGAAGCCATTGCGCGATGCAAGCGCAGTGACACCGCCATTGGAACCACTGCCGATTGCCAAGGTGCTGAGCTACTTCCGCGATCCGGCCCGGCAACTGCTGCGTGATGGCCTCGGACTGCGGTTGGACGTGGCCGATCAGTTCGACGTCGAGGAACCGCTGGACGCCACGGTCCCGTCCATGGCCCGGCTTCCGCAGCGCCTGCTGCGAATGGCGATTGAAAAACGACTGACGACGATGCCGGAACATCCGCCCGCATGGCTGGCCGGCACCGGCTTGCTAGCCAGCGGACGACCGGGCGAGGCTGCATGGTTGGATTTGCGTGAAAAGAGCAACGCCACGTTGCAGCAAGCGGCTGTACTACCGGTGTTCAAAGACGGCTGGCCGAAGCCGTGGCCAATTCTCGAGGCTTCCATCAATGGCTGGCAACTTGCAGGAAGGTTGCCGGATGTCGTCATCGGGCCTGATGGCGCGCCTTGCGTGCTTGCGCTGCACCCCGGCAAAAAAATCAAGGAACTGGACTACGGCAAGCGCATTCCGCTGTTCCTGCAATGGGCATTGCTGCGGCTTGATCCTGCACTCGTGGATCGTGCCCTTGATATCGCCTGGCTGCTGAAGGAACCGCCAGGCGATGACGTACCGTGGCAGGCATGGGAACAGGCGTGGCAGCAGGCCGATGCCAGTCATCGCGCATCAATGCGCGCGCAGCTCATCGCGAGCGTCATCGACTTGCTTGCCCTCTTCATGCAGGCGCAAGAACAGCCATCGGCCTATTTCCCGAAGACCGCATCCTCACGTGAACCCACCAAAGCCTGGCTCAGCGGTTTTTTGAACGTGGGTGAACGCGATTACGCGCCCGGCTACGCACGGTTGCTTGCGGGCGAAGTGACGTTTGCTGATGACGCCGAACAGGCCGCGCTACAAGCCGTCGTTGATCGCATCGAGGCCGCACTCGCGTTGCCGCTGGGGGATGCCAAATGACCACATCGGACTGGCGCGCATTGAACCTGACCCCCGGCGGTCGCAGCCTGATCGAGGCCAGTGCAGGTACAGGCAAGACCTGGACGATTGCCGCGTTGTACCTGCGGTTGTTGCTGGAGCCGCGCGAGGGCGGGCCAATCGGCGCACGCGGCATCGTAGTTTCAACATTTACCGATGCCGCTGCGCAAGAGCTTCGCCAACGCATCCGGGCACGTTTGCAGGGAGCTCAGGAATTACTGGCGGGTGCACGCCGCGCACCCGATGAACTCCTGAGTCGCGATCTACATGACGACGAAGTCCTGCAATGGTTGCGCACATGCTGCATGGCCACCGACGGCAGCGTCGATAGCGGCAAGGTCGAATTCTTCCATCTGCGCCTGCAACTGGCATTGGCCGAACTGGACCAGGCGCCCATCGGCACCCTGCACGCGCTGTGTCATCGCATCCTGCGTGAACAGCCATTCGCCAGTGGCATGGGTTTCGGCCAGGTCGAACTGGTGGCCGGCAGCGAGCTGGATACTGAACTTGCCGATGACCTGTGGCGGCAACTTGCCCAGTCACCGGGATCGCTGTCGGCGGAACAGCAGGTCTGGTTCGATGCTGGCCGTGCGCAACTCACGCGCGCATTGAGTGAAGTGCTGAAGCCAGGTGTCCAAGTGCCTTCTGCGCCGGCGCCAGACATCGCTGCGCTGTTGCAGCCAGGGATGGCGATTGCACTACGCGAACACGTCGATGACGCCAGCTGGTTCAAGTCAGCCAAGAGTGTCTGGATACGCGGGCTGCTTGGCTTGGCGGATTGGATTGATGCAGGGAATCCAAGTAGTTGTCCAGATAGAAAAACGCTGGACGACTTGGGCAAGTCAATCGAGACCCAGATCAAGGCCGGACGCCTGGCTGAAGCGGAGACCGACGATGCGTTCGCGTTCGCCATGCATGCTGCCGATGTGCTCTCGTCGGCGCCTGCAATCTTGCGCGCGCGCGGCCTGGCGCAATTCGCACCCACGTTGCGCGACCTTCGTGATGCGCGCATGCAGGCACGCGGACAGCTCAGCTTCGATGCGGTAATCGCGCGGGTGCACACCGCATTGCAGGCATCGTCCGCCTTGGCTGATGCACTGCATGCGCAGTGGCCGATCGCACTGGTTGATGAGTTCCAGGACACCGACAGCCTGCAATACGAAATCCTTGACCGTATCCATCGCGATGCTTCGGGCGAGCCGCGTGGGCGACTGGTCATGATCGGCGACCCCAAGCAGGCGATCTACCGTTTCCGTGGCGGTGACATTGACGCTTACCGACGCGCCGCAGGTCATGTCGATCCCGGCGACGTCATGCATCTGGATACCAACCACCGTTCGGCGCGTCGTTATGTTGAAGCGTGTAACGCGTTGTTCGACATTGCAGGTCCCGCGCTATCCGCTGACAGCGTCCACGACATCAGGTATCGGCAGGTGCAAGCCAGCGCGCGCCGCGATGACGCGCCCTACCGGATGAATGGCGTTCCCGTCGTGCGGCCACTGGTGTTCCATTATCTGGAGGAAGCACCAGCGAACGCAGACGCACGGCGCGCCGCGGCACTCGATGCCTGCGCGGACCACATCCTGCAACTGCTCTCGGGCAGTCACGCGATCGGGGCTAAACCATTGCAACCGGGCGACATCGCCGTGCTGTTGCCGAAGAACAAGTACGTCAGCGCACTGCGAGCGCGGCTGCAAGCACGCAACGTGCCTTGCGTGGGCGGCGGGCGCAGCAGCGTGTTCGCCACCGACTGGGCGCATGAGTTGCAGTTGTTGCTGCATGCCGCCGCGCAACCTGCAGATCCTGGCCTGATACGTGCTGCATTGGCCACACGCATCGGCGGCCTGGATTACGAAGGACTGCGTGCACTGGCTGACGCCGCGCATGAGGCTGCGTGGCAGCAATCGCTGGACCGCTTCGCCGCCCTGCATGCGCTTTGGCAATCATCGGGTGTGCTGGCTGTGGTGAGCGCGATCATCGACAGTGCCGCGCCGCGTCTGGTGGCCGCGCAAGATGGCGAACGCGCCTTGACCGACTTGCGCCATCTCGGCGAATTGCTGCAAGTACAGGAAGTGCGCCAGCCCGGCCACGCGCAGTTGCTGGCATGGTTGTCGGCACAACGCGCTGGCGACGGCAGTGATAGCGAAGACGCCGCAAATGGCCGCGAACTACGCATCGAATCCGATGCCAAGCGCGTGCAGTTGATGACCCTGCACGCCGCCAAGGGGCTAGAGTTTCCCGTGGTGCTGCTGCCACTGATGTGGGACAACGCCAGCCACCAATTACCTGGCCATCATGGCTTCGTGGTCGTCACTGATCAGGACACCGGCACACGCCAGCTTCGCAACGGCGCCAGTGCAGGTGAACAGGCGCAGCGGGAGGATCAGGAGGAACGCTTCCGCCTGTTGTATGTCGCGCTCACCCGCGCCGAATATGCCTGCCATGTGTATGCGCTACCGACGGATCGACCGCGGGATGGACGCAAGGGAAGTAGCGCGCTCGCGGATCCGGAGCGTTCGCCGCTGGATGCCTTGTTGCTACGTGCAGAAACTTCGCTGGGCAAAGAATCCAGCCTGCAGGATGCGAGCCAGCACATCGCGTGGCAGCTCGGCTGGCCTGAAACATCAGGCCTGTATCAATCAGATATCGCGCCACGGCAAGTGGCGCAGGCGCGACCCGAACCGCCACCTGCGCAGTTGATGCGTCGTCACAGCTTCAGTTCGATGCTGCGTGGCAGCCATGGTTTGCAGGAAGAGCACGCCGCTACCGACGAAGCACCCACGGCCGTCGAAGAGATCGCTGAAGAGAGCATCGGAGAAAACTTCGAAGCGAGTGCCGAAGAAGCGAGTGTGATCGAGGGCGTTGTGTCCACACCACAAGCACACCCGGCGCTTGCTGCACTGGCGCATTGGCGCGGCACCGAATTCGGCCTGGCACTGCATGACGTGCTGGAGCAACGCCGCGTTGGCGTGCCGATCCACGAGCAGATGCAACTGGTGCGCGACAGCCTCCGCAAACACGGCGTGCGGCCGTGGCAGGAAGGCCCAGAACTCGAACAGGTGCTGGACATCGTTGCGCAGCGATTGGACGCAACCTTGGATACGGAACTGAAACCCGGCCTGCGCCTGTCTGATTTACCTGCACATGCGTTGCGCGCAGAGATGGCCTTCGACTATGTATTGGGCGATGTATCCACGGAACGTTTGCGCGCGGCCTGCCGTGCGGCAGGCGAAGAAACGCTGATGCCGGTGCTAACGATGCACACCTTGCGCGGCCTGATGAACGGCAAGATTGATCTGGTGTTCGAGCACGCCGGTCGCTTCCATGTACTGGACTGGAAGGGCAACTGGCTCGGTGACCAGCTTGAAAATTATGCGCCGGCTGTGCTGCCCGCCGCGATGGATGTGCATCACTATCGCCTGCAAGCCCTGTTGTATACGGTCGCCCTGCATCGCTATTTGCGCACGCGGTTGGGCGCTGCATTTCGTCCGGCAGAACATTTGGGCGATCCGATCTATCTGTTCCTGCGCGCAGTCGGACTTGCGCCCGGTGCGGGCGTCTGGATGCAACCGTTCTCTCCAGAATTGATTGCGTCCGTGGATGCCGCACTAGCGGGTAAACCGGAGTTCGCCGCATGACCGCATTCGGTTTCCAGCGCAGTCGCGGCGAACTTCAGGAAGAAGCATTGGGGCCATTGCAACGTGCACTGCATCGTTGGGTGATTGCCCATGGTGGCTCGCCGTTGCTTGCGCGCACTGCGGCTTGGGCCAGCCTTGCCGATGCGCGCGCGGACGCTGCATTGGCATTGGCCGGCGTGGGCGCCGGCTTGCAAGGGATGCCAGCACTTGGCGATGACGAGATCGATGCATTGCGCAGCGAGCCAATGGTCGGCGATGGCAGCGGTGATGCACCAACCGCATTCGTCATCGATGCGCAGGCGCGGTTCTATCTGTGGCGAAATTTCAATCGCGAACGTGACATCGGTCGCGAATTACGCGAGCTTCGAAACGTATCTTTGACCGATGCCAGTGCAGTCGATGAAACCTCACTTGCCATGCTGTTTGGCGATGCCGCAACCGGTGATGACAGCGCGCAACGCGCAGCAGTTCGGCAACTCTCCCATCGCCGCTTCGGCGTGCTGACTGGCGGACCCGGCACCGGCAAGACCACCACCGTGCTGCGCATGTTGTTAATGGCGCAACGCCATCGCCATCAGAACGGCTTGTCACCTGCACGCATTGCGATTGCGGCCACCACCGGCAAGGCCGCGCAGCGCTTGCTGGCATCGTTGCAAGACGGCAAGCGACAGCTTCAATCACGGCTGCCGGATTCGGGCACCGACGCAAATGATTGGAGCGCGGAGTTGGCCCAGCTGCCGGCAAGCGATGCGCTGACCCTGCACAGCCTGCTTGGTTACCGGCCCTACGATGGCCGCTTCACCCGCGGTCGCGACTTGCCGCTGGATGCGGACATCGTGGTCGTCGATGAAGCTTCGATGCTCGACCTGAGCATGCTGGATGCCTTGCTACAGGCGCTTCCCGATGCCGCGCAATTGTTCTTGGTTGGCGATGCCGATCAACTCACGTCAATCGGCACCGGATCGGTGTTGCTGGATCTGGTCGCGGCGATGGAAGGCAGCGATGACCTGGTGCGCTTGCAGCATGGCTTCCGTACGCAATCGCCGGAATTACCGCGTTTGCTGACTGCCGCACGCATGGGCGATGTCGCAGAATTCACGTCCGCATTTGATGGCGCTGATGCCGTTTGGCATCGCGTGGCATCCGCGATGCAGCTCGATGCCAGATTGCACGCGTGGGCCGAACGGTTGGCCGATTTGCCACCGCTGCGGGAAGGACGCGGCGTCAATGAGGCAGACGCGCTTGCCGCACTGGACGCGCTGGCGTCGTATCAATTGCTCTGTGCACTGCGCGAGGGAGGCTATGGCGCGGTCCATGCCAATGCCACCATCGAGCGCCAACTGCGCCTGCAGTGGCAACAGCCCGCGCAGACTGTCTGGTATCCAGGGCGTGCGGTCATGGTCACGCGCAATGATTACGCCTCGAAACTCTTCAATGGCGATGTCGGCATCTGCCTGGCCGATGCCGACGGTGGCCTGCGCGTCTGGTTCGAAGCCAGTGCCGGTGTGGGTGGCGTGGATGATGGCGCGCGTCGCGCACGCGCGTTCACGCCCGCCGCCCTGCCCGCGCATGAAAGCGCGTTCGCGATCACCGTGCACAAGAGCCAGGGTTCCGAATACGCGCATGTGGCGTTGTTGTTGCCACCCAACCCCCAACATCAGGTGCTGACCAGGCAACTGGTTTACACGGGACTCTCTCGTGCCCGCAAACGGATCGAGCTATGGAGCGGCGAGGGTGCGCTTGCGACCGCCCTAGAAACCCCTGTGCGCCGGATTGGCGGCTTGCGTGACAGTTGCTGATTCGGAGTGCAGTCCAGACATACCGATCAGCGCAAGCCTGTGCTCCAGA
Source organism: Lysobacterales bacterium (assembly GCA_038242955.1). Classification (GTDB taxonomy): domain Bacteria; phylum Pseudomonadota; class Gammaproteobacteria; order Xanthomonadales; family Xanthomonadaceae; genus Thermomonas. The sequence continues at coordinate 3,967 of JBBSRO010000001.1, read as the reverse complement.
GCGATGGTCGCTGTATTTACCGGGCACTGATGCTGTTCTCAATGGCGGTGCATCCAGGTTAAAGCGCGCTGCCCGCCGCTATATTCAATAGTACTCAGGATAGGGTTGTGCTGACGATAGGGTAGCGGAACGCCCCAATACGTTATGGGCGTGGCTTCGTCAAGAAAAAATCCTCATCGGCAAATTTTCTGTTAATATTGATGAACGATTCGGGTTGGCTTTTTCAACAGGCCATCGGCTGTGTAGTGGGATTTCTCAGGGGCTTTTGAATGATCGGAAACATACTGCTCACCCTCTGGGGTGTGATCAGCGGCGGGCGCATACGCGCGAGCAACGGCTCTGACGCCACGCGGGGAACCCGCCGCCGGCCAGCAACCTACCGCCTATGGCAGCTCGCCGCGGCGCTCTTGCTTCAGATGGCGGTCGCCACGCCCGCGTTCGCGCAGGTCATGATCTTTACTGGCGCGTCGCCTTCTACTTTCAGTGGTCCGGGCCAAGTAATTACGTTCTCGTTGAAATTTGATCAATCTAACGCGGTTACCCAATCGATCAGCTTGAATGGCATGAACTACGCGGCCTCCAACTTCGCGTGCGCGGGCCTGCCGCTGGCGCCTAACGGCAGCACCACCTGCACATTCACGTATACGACCACGGCAGCGAATACCTTCGACATCACCGAGCTTGGCTCCTACACCGCTCTGGATCCGAGCAACACCCCGCGCAGTGGCGGTATTTCCAATCAGCAAGTCGTCACGTACGTGCCGCCGACGACAGCACCTGGTGCACCGAGCATTGGTACAGCCACCGCCGGCAACACCCAGGCCAGCGTCAGCTTCACTGCTCCGGCCAGCAACGGTGGTTCGCCGATTACCGGCTACACCGCGACCAGCACCCCGGGCGGCAAGACCGGTATCTGCCCCACCTCGCCGTGTACTGTGACCGGCCTCACCAACGGCATCGCCTATACCTTCACCGTAAAAGCGACCAATGCGGTCGGTACTAGCGCGGCGTCAGCGGCATCCAACAGCGTCACGCCCAAGGATAGCCAGACCCTTACCTTTGCCAACCCTGGCACACAGAATTTCGCCACTACACCGACCCTTAGCGCGACCGCGAGCTCCGGCCTGACACCGACATTTAGCTCCAGCACCACTGGCGTCTGCACCATCACCAGCAGTGGCACCCTGACCTTCGTGACGGCCGGCACCTGCACCATCGACGCCTACCAAGCAGGCAACGGCTCGTATCTGGCGGCCCCTCCGCTCAGCCGATCGTTTACGGTCAATGCCGTCACTCCTGCAGCACCGACCATCGGCACCGCGACCACCGGCAATGGCCAAGCCAGCGTGACTTTCGCGGCGCCCGCCAGCAACGGTGGCGCGGCGATCACCGGCTACACCGTCACATCCAGCCCCGGCGGCATCACAGGCAGCGGCAGCGGCAGCCCGCTGACCGTAACCGGCCTGACCAATGGCACCGCCTATACATTCACCGTCACTGCGACTAATTCTGTCGGTACTGGCGTCGGCTCGGCCGCGTCAAACCGCGTCACGCCCAAAGCCAGCCAGACAATCACCTTTGGCAATCCCGGGCCGCAGAACTTCGGCACCACACCGACGCTGACTGCCACCGCGTCCTCCAGTCTCACGCCCAGCTTCAGCTCCAGCACCACCGGCGTGTGCACGATCACCACGGGCGGCGCGCTGACCTTCGTCAGTGCCGGCACCTGCACCATCAATGCAAACCAGGCCGGCAACGGCACGTTTCTGGCGGCAGCCCCGGTTGGCCGGTCGTTTACGGTCAATACGGTCGTTCCTGCAGCACCGACCATCGGTACTGCGACCGCCGGCAATGGCCAAGCGAGCGTGAGCTTCACCGCACCGGCCAACACCGGTGGTACGGCTATCAGCAGCTACACCGCCACATCCAGCCCCGGCGGCATTACCGCCAGCGGCAGTACCAGCCCGCTGACGGTAACCGGCCTGACCAACGGCACCGCCTATACATTCACCGTCACCGCCGCCAACTCGGCCGGTAGCGGCCTCGCCTCGGCCGCGTCAAACAGCGTGACGCCATTGGCGCCGGTGGTCATCACCATCGCACCAACGACACCACCGAGTGCAAGGGTTTTTTCGGCATACAGCCAAGCCTTTACTGCCAGCGGCGGTACCGCACCGTATACCTACGCAATAGCCTTTAGCAGCCTGCCGGCAGGCTTTAGCTTGTCTGGCAGTGGTCAACTCAGCGGAACACCGACCGCTATTGGCCTCTACAACTTCACCATACGAGCTACCGATGCCAACAGTGTAAGCGGCTATGAGGTGGTGAGACTGTTTGTGGCAGGGCCCACCATCAGCATCAGCCCCACCACGCTGCCAGCAGCGACGGCAGGTGTGGCTTACAGCCAAATGACGGCAGCCAGCGGTGGCACGGCACCTCACACCTTCGCCAGCAGTGCTGGCGCGCTACCCGCTGGCTTGAGCTTGGCCAGCAACGGCATGCTCAGCGGCACCCCGACTGCGAGCGGCAGCTTTAATTTCGCGATCACAGGCACTGACAGCAGTACTGGTACTGGCCCGTACACCGGCCACAGATTCTATGCCCTGAACGTGAGCGCTCCGACTATCGTCTTGCCCGTTACAAGCCTGGCCAACGGTACGCGCAACAGCAGCTATAGCGCCTCGCTCAATGCCGCCAGCGGCGGTACGGCACCCTACACGTACGCGGTTACGGCTGGTGCGTTGCCGGCAGGCATCACGCTGGCAACCACCGGCGCACTGAGCGGTACCCCGACCGCGGCTGGCACATTCAACTTCACGGTCACCGCTACTGACAGCACGGCCGGCTCTGGTCCATTCAGCGCGACCCAGACTTACACCCTCACGGTCGCTGACACGGTGCCCGTCGTCGGTGCGGTATCGGCCAGCGTGGCGTTCAACAGCAGCAGCAATCCGATCACGCTCAACATCAGCGGCGGAACGCCGACCTCGGTCGCCATTGCCTCGGCAGCGGCGCACGGAACCGCCACTGCAAGCGGTACCAGCATCAGCTACACGCCAACCGCGGGTTACACCGGAGGCGATACGTTCACCTACACGGCAACCAATGCCAGCGGCACATCGTCACCGGCGACAGTCACAATTACGGTCGTTGCGCCGGCCGCACCGACGGTGGCCGCCAAATCGGTCAGTACGGCGTACAACACCTCCGCCGCTATCGACTTGTCTGGCTCGATCACCGGTGCCGGCATTACCGCCGTGACCATCGGTACCGCACCTGCGCATGGCACGGTTTCCGTCTCCGGCGAGACGGTGACCTACACGCCGTCGTCGACCTACTACGGTGGCAGCGACAGCTTTACCTATACCGCTACTAATCCCGGCGGCACCTCGGCACCGGCAACGGTATCGATCACGGTGGGTTTGCCTGCTGCTCCGACAGCCGCTCCGAAAGCGGTAAACACGCCGTACAACACCGCTGCTACGATTGATCTGACCAGCTCGATCACGGGTGCCGGTATCACCAGCGTCACGATTGGTACCGCACCGACGCACGGCACGGTATCGGTGGCTGGCGAAACGGTGACGTATACGCCTTCGGCCACCTACTACGGTGGCAGCGACAGCTTTACCTACACCGCGACCAATGCCGGTGGTACGTCGGCACCGGCAACGGTATCGATCACGGTGGGTTTGCCTGCTGCTCCGACAGCCGCTGCGAAAGCGGTGAGTACCCCGTACAACACGGCGGCGGCGATTGATCTGACCAGCTCGATCACGGGTGCCGGTATCACCGGCGTCACGATTGGTACCGCGCCGACGCACGGCACGGTGTCGGTCTCTGGCATGACGGTGACCTACACGCCGTCGTCGACCTACTACGGTGGCAGCGACAGCTTTACCTATACCGCTACTAATCCCGGCGGCACCTCGGCACCGGCAACGGTATCGATCACGGTGGGTTTGCC